>JBNJFB010000103.1:0-2776 GCA_051746405.1 Campylobacterota bacterium | reverse complement strand
ATTATCCTAGTTTCTCTTTTAATAATTCATTTACTTTTTGTGGGTTTGCACTACCTTTTGAAGCTTTCATAACTTGCCCCACAAAGAAACCAAATAGTTTCTCTTTACCTGCTTTATACTGCTCTACTTTATCTTGATTAGCTTCTAAAATTCCTTCAATGATTTCTAAAATAGCACCATCATCAGATACTTGCTTTAATCCAAGTTCCTTAATAACGTCATCTATTTCTTGACCTGCAATATAAGAGAAAGGTTTTTCAGGTGTAGGTTTAATAAAATAGCAATCTAAAACATCTTTTGCTGCTTTTCCTGAGATTGTTCCATCTTCAATTCTTTCAACTAGTTTTCCTAATGTTCTTGCTCTAATAGGCGATTTACTAACTGTATATCCATCTCTTAGTCTCCCTTGTAACTCTACAGTCAACCATTTTGCAGCATTTTTACCAGAGATACTTCTATTAAAGAATAACATATCTTCAAAATATCTAACCATCTCTAGTGATGCTGTAATTACAGATGCATCGTATTCTTTAAGTCCAAAGTCATTAATTAATCTCTCTTTTTTCTCATCAGGAAGCTCTGGAATTTTGGAGTACTTCTCTATCATTTCATCAGTAATAATTAAAGGTAAAAGATCAGGGTCTGGAAAGTATCTATAATCAGCTGCATCTTCTTTACCTCTCATTGATCTAGTTTCACCTTTTTGGGGGTCAAATAGTCTTGTTTCTTGAACTACTTCTTGTTCATAAACATCATCTTCCCATGCTTCAATCTGTCTGTTCACTTCATACTTAATAGCTTTTTCAATAAACTTAAATGAGTTCATATTTTTGATTTCACATCTTGTATATAGCTTGTCATCACCTTTTGGTCTTATAGATACATTCACATCAGCTCTAAAAGAACCCTCTTGCATATTTGCATCACTAATACCTAAATATCTAACTATTGAGTGAAGTTTTTTAAGGTATAAAATAGCTTCTTGTGCACTTCTCATGTCAGGTTCTGAAACGATTTCAAGAAGAGGTGTTCCTGCTCTATTTAAATCCACATGAGAAACAGGACCTGCATGTATGTTTTTACCTGCATCATTCTCTAAGTGGGCTCTAGTAACACCAATTTTTTTACTTGTTCCATCTTCGAAGTCTATTACTAATTCACCAAGACCTACAACAGGAACTTCAAACTGTGAGATTTGATATCCATTTGGTAAGTCAGGATAAAAGTAGTTTTTTCTATTAAAAATTGATTTTCTATTAATTTGTGATTTAAGTGCAGTTCCTAACATTATAGATTTATGAACGGCTTGTTTATTTAAAACAGGAAGTGCTCCTGGAAGACCTAAACAAGTTGGGCAAACATTTGTGTTTGGTTCTTCTCCAAAGCTTGTTGGACAAGAACAAAATAGCTTACTATTTGTATTTAACTGAGCGTGAACTTCTAATCCTATAACAACTTCAAACATATAATTCTCTTCCTTTTAAATTTATTTATCTTTTAATTTTTATATCTGCTGTTAATCTTTCTTTCTCAAATAAATCTTTTAGAAAGTTTTTCTCTCTTGCAGTCATAATTTCTCTAAATATCTGCTCTTTAACTGTTTCAAACTCTAAGTTTGTTACACCTATTTTATCTTTTATGTATAGAGTATTATAAGCACTATTAGCAGTAAAAATTGGTGTAAATTGACCTTTTTTAGTTTGGTTTAAAATATATAGCATTTTTGGATTTAATCTTTTTGTATCCAAGCTAATCTCATTTTTAGTTACTCTATTTGAAACAAACATAGGATTTTTTTGAGTTTTTTGTAACTCTTGTCTATTTTTAGAAGAGTATTGTGTAACCTCAACTGTTTTTGGTGCTTTAAACTCATCTATATTATTTTCATAATAGAGTTTCATATCTTCAGTTGTTGCAACTTTTATATTACCTTGCACTACTTTAGAGATGAGCTTCTCTCTTATAACAGCATCTTTAGCTTGCTTCTCAAAATCTTCGTAGCTTGCAAACTGTTGTCTAACTATAGATTTAAAAGAGTAAACATCCATTCCTTTTGAAGCAGCTAGTTTTTCTATATGACTATTTACTTCTAATACATCAGCTGTGATATTATTCTGTTTTACTAGCTGTTCATATAAAATCTCATCAACTAGCTTATTTACAGCTTCACCCTTTGATATTCCATGCTTAGACATACTCTTTTTTATATCATAAAGTGTTATTGGCTCTTCATTTACAGTTAGTGCAATACCGTTTACTACACTTGCAAAACTAAGTGTAGAACCTAAAAGTAGTGATATTAAAAATTTATACATTAATAATCCTTTTTCATAAAACAAACATTTTACCAAAAAAATGGTAAATATCTGTTTTGATAAAAAAAGTTTATGATTTTTTAGAAGTTGTAACCTTATTAACTAAATAGAAAATAGAGTTATAATCAAGTCCTGACTCATTACTAAGCCCTATTTCACAAGTTTTTGATGTGGAAAAAGCCATTTTGGCACCTTGTGTTTGTTCTTTTAGGTTTCTAAGTGCAGATTTGTTTAGTTCAGGGAAGTTAAACCCTCTATCTCCAGCAAAACCACAACACTGTACATCAGATGGAACAATTACATTTGTAGAACACATATAAGCTAACTTTTTAAACTTATCTTCAAGCCCCATTTTTCTTGAACTACAAGTTGTATGAATAGTAATTGGCTCATTGATTGCTGTAAACTCTAAATCATTTGCTAAGAAATCTAGTACAAACTCAATAGGTTCATAAATATTG
>JBNJFB010000102.1:0-2873 GCA_051746405.1 Campylobacterota bacterium | reverse complement strand
ACTGGCCTTTACGCTGGGCGTTATCCCCCTTGCCATCAGCAGCGGCGCGGGCGCGGCAAGCCGCCACTCCATCGGTACGGGTGTTATCGGGGGGATGCTCTCTGCGACCTTTATCGCTATTGTATTTGTACCGCTGTTTTATATCCTGATTTCAAAACTCTCAAAAGACAAGCAGTAAGATATCACTCCCCTTTTGGGGAGATATCTTTGTTCCTTATAAAAGTATATCTTTTATGATAAGAACAGTGTTACTTAAACAAATAAATTTAATAGAGTAGAGATTGTTTGAAACAATATAATCTCATATTTATGTACAAAAAAGTTTACTTAGGTATAATAATTTTTATAACAAAAGGAGAGTTAACGATTGTGAAAGTAGGAGCTAAACCCATAACATATCACCTTATAAATTGGCTTGATAAAAAATATACTAACAAAACCATTACAACAGAAGTGTCTTTAAATACAAGTTATGGAGTTAAAGTTGTTGATGTTGCAGTTTCAAATGGGCATAGTATTGCTTTTGAGATTAAGAGTGAAGCTGATAATACAGCTCGCCTTGAATCGCAAGTAAAAGGGTATAGTGAGTATTTTGACTATGTATATATTGTTCTGTGGCAAGGAAAGCATGATATTGACAGTATTGATCTGCCCGCCAAAACTGGAATTATTGAAGTTTTAAAGACAAATGGTAATACCTTCTACTTTAAAGTTGTCAAAAAAGCAAAAATCAATCGAAATATAACTCCCGAGCTTATTGGTCATTTTTTATGGGTATCTGAATTAAAATATTTTTTAGATCAAAAAGAAGTTAAATATAAAAACTCTTATGACAAATATCTACTGGTTAAAACATTTATGGATAATTATAACAAAACAGAGGCTATTAAAATTTTTAGATTTGTGATGAAGAGAAGGTTTGAAAAAGGCTTTAAGCTATTTAAAAAAACAAAACAGCTCAAAGCCTATAAATTAAAAAAAGTTGATAGTAACTATATTTCTAAACTAAAGTTGACATAACAGTAATATGGTGAGCTATCATCCTGTGCTTCCAAGTTGCGCCGGCTTTATACCTTGACTTTTCTCCTATCGTAACTTCATAAATAAAAGTACAAGCATCACAGTGACTTTTATTGTAGTTGTCAATATTATAAATCACCCTATCACATAAGTCTTTATACTGATAATACTTACCTCGTTCATCGGCTGTGAACATACACAAGTTACCATCTTCGGTAGTATATTTAATAAAAGGATAATAAGCAAACCCTTTGTCAGGATCAATATCAAGAGTAGGTTGAACTTTTTCAAGCAATGTAAAATCCGCATAAGCAACTTTTTGATAATCAATCTTTTCTACAAGATCTTTATAGTATGACAAGTGTTTGTTTTTGATTCTACCACATTGGTAACTTGTACGGAATTTATTAGAGTAGTTAAAAGCTTCACCTGCCAAAATAATTTTATTAGCATTTTCATTGATTGCAATTTCTGCTGCATCTAAAATTTCAGATTCAGGTATTTGATCAGTATCAATAATTAAAGTGATATTTTCCAATTCATCTTCATCAAGAAGTGCAAAAATAGTGTTCAGGAGCCGAAAATCATCTTTTCTGTTTAGAGGGTATGCAAAAACCCTTATTGCTATTTTGTTAAAAGCTTTTAGCAATAAATTCACATATTTTAAATTATTCTTATCTGTTTCTTGTTCAGTTGAATATGAATAATCGAATGATATGACAGGTGTAAAAAGAGTAAATTTTTCATCATCAAAATATTGTTTTAGTTCTTTGAAAAAATTGACTTTACTTTTTGGATCAGTCAATTTGTGACTGTCTATAAAATCGTTGAAAGTATAGGTTGGTAAATCTATATATGCATGTCGTTTTTTGAAAAAAGTATTAGTTTTTTTATTGAGCCATTTGAAATCCTCAAGCGTGGATTCTTTTTTAGTCTCAAATAGTTCAAATATTGGATCAATTTCGACTTTTTCGTCTAAAGTTTCTATTGCTTTTAATTCATTAAGTTTATTCTTTATGATTGGAGTATACATAATTAATTTCCTTTCGATAAATAAGTAAGTATGGAGCTTGCGACTGTTGCTATGGCCACTAAAACTAAAGAACCAATTGCTAACCACACTCTCCAGTCTTTATATTTCATTTCTTGTAATTCATCTTTAGTAACCATTTTTGCTGATAACTCTCGATCTAATCCATTGGTTCTTTCTTTTAATTCAGTTAAATTTCTATCATTCTGGATTGTTAACTTATGATTTTGCTTGAGTTCGTTGAGATCATCATTAATTGAGTCGATTTTTTGTTCAATACTACTGACAATATGATCAATTTTTTCCATATCCTTCTTTTGAATAGTTTTTAATTCAGTTACATCATTTCGCAAACTAAAAAGTTTTTCTTGAAAATTTATACCATCTGCCTGTTCTGTCATTATCATTATCCCCTTCCCACTATCTTCAACCTAGTTACACGGTCTATAAACTTTTCTTTGTGCACTTTCACAGCTTTTGCTATAGCTGGGCTTTAATTCTACTGGATCACTTACACTTTGATACTTCTGTATTTGCAGTAAACTATTCCCATCTAACAACATGATAAAAGTTAATCTATAACTTCAATTAATATTTTTAATATTTATTTTATCATCTAAATAATTAAAAAACAAAATAATTACTCTTTTTTGCGATCATAAAATTTCCTTATAATAACCTCTGTTGTGATAACTGCTGTTATTATAACAAGTTCCTGCTCGTATCAATACAGTGTCACCCTGTTTCGTCCACCTATCTTTGAGGCGTACAGCGCGTCATCGGCTCTTTTGACAAGGGATTCGTTTGTATCGTTTTTGCCAAA
>JBNJFB010000101.1:0-3073 GCA_051746405.1 Campylobacterota bacterium | reverse complement strand
ACCTGTAGTTCAAGTTAATAAGCAAGCTAAACAGTTATTAAATGCAATAGAAGATGATACTGATTATCTAATCTTTACACTTGATGTAAATAAACATACTAGTTTTATTGATAGAATAATTAGTCAAGGCAAGCCTAAACTTATTTTACAAAATATTACTACACCACTTAGAAGATGGAAAAATAATCAACCTTTTTTATATGTTGGTTTTGATCACTTCATAGGTTCAAAATTGATTGCTAATGAGCTTATTGCACAAACAAATGGTAGTGGTAAATATGCTGTAATTCATGGTGCCCCTGGCTATGTTAGCTATATGAGGGGAACTAAGTTTATAGATTATATATCAAAAAACTCAAACTTGCAGTTAGCCCATGAATACTTTACTAAAGTTATTAAAGAAAATGCAAAAAAAGCTACAGTTGATTTATTAAAAATTGATGATGATATAGAGTTTATTTATGCATGTAGAACAAATGTTGCCTTTGGTGTTGTAGAAGCACTAGAACAAGAAGGGTATTTGGGAAAAATAAAAGTAAATGGCTGGGGAGGGGGAGCCAATGAAATTGAGTTAATGAGAGATAATAAAATTGACTTAACTGTTATGAGAATGAATGATGAAAATGCAATTGCTATGGCAGAAGCTATAAAGCTAGATTTAGAAAATAAAACTGATAAAGTACCAACAATCTACTCAGGTAGTTTTGAACTTATTACAAACAAAAGTGATGAAAAGAGAATAGAAGAGTTTAAAAAAAGAGCTTTTAGGTACTCAGATGAAGAAAACCTCAAAGATTAATCTATCTGTTTTAAACAGTCTGCTTCTTTTTGCATTTCTTATTATTATAATGGGTGCAGTTTTTCTTGTTAGTTATTTAAATACTCAAAAAGTTATAAATAAAAATATTGATGACTATTTTTCACAAAGTTTTAGTTTTGTAAAGTATGTAGTTAAAAATCAACATGAAGAGTTAAGATATATAAATTATGATATTGCAAATTTGATTAATAATTATGATGAGATTCAACCTAATAAAATTGAGAATTCATTTAGGAAAATAGAGAATATTAATAATTTAGATATTATTTACTATAAAACAAAAGATGAAGTTTTTGATTTTAGTAATTCACTCTTTCAAACAAAAGATATTATGCAAAAAGCACTACAAAATAGTAATATCATAAAATCTACTATTTTAAGTGTAAACTATAAAAATAAACAATATGTAATAATGCTTGACTCAAAAAAGATTATTGATGAGAATATAGGTAGAGTAAAAGGTACACTCTATACAGGAAAAATTTTAAATAATAATTTTAGTTTTGTGAATGCTATAAAAAATGAAGCTAAATTAAATGTTTTATATATCTACTTTGATAATGAAAAAATTGCAAGTAGTGATTTAAATGGAAAATTAGATATTGATATATCAAAGAATAAGACTATTAAAGCAGATAAAATATTTGTAAAAAAAACTTTAAAGATTGCTAAAAATAAGAGGTTGGATTTTATATTAGTATCAAAAAATAGTTCTTTTGAGATTTTAAAGAGTTCTTTTTTAAATCAACTGTTATATTTGATAATTATAATTATACTGATTTTTATTTTACTATATTTTTTATCTAATAAGTATATTATTAAACCATTTAAAAGAGTTGTGAATTATGCAGATGATATAAAAAAATATGATGATATTTATTATCAAAACTCAAATGTAAAAGAGTTTGATGAGTTTGCATATAAATTAAAAGATATAATAAGTGAATTAAAAGAGTTAAAAGAGAAGTATTCAAGGGCAATTAATGGAGTTCAAGATGGACTTTGGGATATAGATATTAAAAGAAAAAAAATCTATTATTCAAAAAGATTTAAAACAATGCTTGGATATAAATCAAATGAAAATCTTAGTTTTAAAACTTTTTGGCAAAGAAATATACATAAAGAGGATTATAAAACTACAGTAGAGAAGTTAAGGAAACATTTAGATAGAAAAACAACTATTTTTGAAAATGAGTATAGATTTAAGTGTAAAAATGGTGAGTATAAGTGGATAAAAATAAGAGGGAAAGTTTTTTTTGATTCAAATAATGAACCAAGTAGAATCACAGGATTCCATACAAATATAAATGATTTAGTTGAGTTACGAGATGAAAATAGTAAAAAAGAGCAGATGCTTTATCAACAATCTAAACTAGCTTCAATGGGTGAAATGATAGGTAATATTGCCCATCAGTGGAGACAGCCTTTAACAGTTATAAGCGTATTGTCTTCAACAATGAATATGCAACTTCAATTAGGTATGCTAAAAGATGAAGAGACAAAAAAAGATTTAGATAAGATTCAAGATACGGTAAACTATCTATCTTCAATTATTGACAAATTTAGAAACTTTTTTAATCCTAATAATAAAAAAGAAGAGTTTTATTTAATGGAAGTATTTACAAAAAATATTGAGATATTTGAGTCCACTTATAAACCATATAATATAGAATTAAATATTGATGTGAGCGATGATATTAAACTAAATGGCTTTAAATTTGAGCTTATGCAAGTAGTACTTAATATAATAAATAATGCAAAGGATGCATTAGTACAAAATATTGATTCAAAAAAAAGAAGAGTAATATTTATAAAAGCTTTAAATTTTGAAGAGTATATACAAATAAAAATATATGATAATGCAGGTGGAATTCCTAAGAAAATCAAAGAGAAGATATTTGAACCATATTTTACAACAAAGCATAAATCCCAAGGTACAGGATTAGGGCTTTATATGTCAAATGAGATTATTCAAAATCATTTCAAAGGTCAATTAATTAATAAAACAGTAGATTATATGTATGAAAATGAAAATATGAGAGGGGAAGAGTTTACTCTAACTCTTCCTAAATAGAAATTGAATTAATCCATTGTACCAGCTGGAACGTGAACAAATCCATCCATAATAACTCTAGCACTTCTACTCATACTAGCTTTTTCCCGACTTAGGACATTAGCACTACACTGACATTTTACAAATCCCTAAAATAAAGTAAAATAGTATTTCACTAAAATTGTAGTGCCTACTTATAT
>JBNJFB010000100.1:0-3195 GCA_051746405.1 Campylobacterota bacterium | reverse complement strand
GTTCTAATGTTTGTCCATTTTTTAAGTTTGTTTTTGCATTTGTTGCTAGGCTTTGTCCTAATTTATTTGCACTATTCATAAGCTCTAACATTCTATCTTGAACTCTTGGGCTTATATGTACACTTTTAGAGTAGTCATCATTTGAAAAGGCTTCCATAGCACTACCTAATCTTTTCATATCTTTTTCTAAGGTATCAAGCATACCATTAATACCACTACTTAAAGTGTGAATCATAGGATTTTTAGTAGCACTATTTACCCTACAAGCAAAGGTACCTTTTTCTACTTTGTCTAAGGTTAGTACTGTTTCACCTAAAACTTTCATATCATTTTTTATATTCTCTTCAGTATCAAAAATCAGATTATTCCACTCTTCAAACATTTTATCAACTCTTTTATTTCCTGTTGATTCTATGTAATCAAATTTATTTTTTTTATACTGCACTAGTTGTACAAACTGCTTAAAATAGTTATCTATTATCTCAAGTTGTGCATTAGAAATTGATCCAAACATTTATAATCCTTTATTTAATCATCTCTTATGATTTTATCCGTTATTATAAATGTTATCAAAGTTTTGTGGTTTTTTAGTGAGTATTATATAAAATAATTAAAAAGTATCAATATTTTTAGGAAGTTTAATAAAGAAAGCTAAGCCATTTTTTTGGTTTTTTACGTTAATTTCCCCTTTTAGATTACGCTCAATCAAAGTTTTTGTCATATACAAACCTATACCTGTACCTGTCTGTTTTGTTGTGAAATATGGTTCAAAAACTCTACTTAATACATCTTTATTATTTATGCCACCTGCATTATCATATATAGTAAGCATAATATGGTTTTTATTACTTATTGCACAAATAGTAATAACTCCTTTTTTAATACCTTTTTGCTCTATTATATCTTTTGAATTAGTTACTATATTTACCAATGCTTGTTGTAGTTGATTTTCCAAACTTTCAATAAAGATATCACTATCTATATCAATAACTACTTCAATATCAAGTGTTTTAAACTGAGGTTTAAAAAGTGATACAAGAGTATTAATACTATCATTTAAAGAAAAAGTTTTAATCTTCTCACTTGACTTATAAAAGTTTTTAAAACTCTCTATAGTCTGTGACATAAACTTTATTTGCTTATTTACCCTATATTGCCAACTGTTTATATACTCTTTACTAGCAATATCACTTTGTACTCTTAGATTTAATGAAGCTACCAATAAAGAAAGGGAGTTTAAAGGCTGTCTCCAGTTATGTGCAATAGCTCCCAACATCTCACCCATTGAAGCCATTTTTGATTGTTGTATTAAAAGCTGCTCTTGTTTTCGTTGCTCTTGCATTTTTTGCTCAACAATTTGTTCTAATTCATTTTGAAATCTTTTTTGCTCAGTTATTATAGCAAAGGTACATACAAAGCCATTTTTATACTTTACAACCTTGTTTGAAAACCACTCTTTAATACCATCAAAATCAAAGTAAAACTCCAAAGCATTTGCTTTTTTTGTTAAAACAACCTCTTTATACTTATCAAATAAAGAGTTACCATCTAAACACTCTAATCTCTCAAAATTTCCTGGCATTAACTCATACAATGATCTACCTAAAATTTCTTTCTCTTTAAATTTAACAATTTTGCATGCCTCTTTATTTACCATAATAAATCTAAAATCCACTATTTCACCACTTTTATCTGTAATGTTCTCAAGTGCCATAATACCATCTAAAGAGCTGTCAAGTATTGCTTTTAATGCTTCTGATTTATCTTCTAACTCTTTTTGTGCAGTTTTCTCTTTAGTGATATCACTATGCGAACCTAGCATTCTAATAGCTTTGCCATTTTTATCTTTTATAGCAAGTCCCCTACATCTAATCCAAACAGTATGACCCTTTTTATGTCTATATCTAACAACTTGGTCATAAGGGTATGATGAGTCTTCAATATGTTTATTGAGATTTTCAATTGATGTTTTTAAATCATCTTGATTTATAATATCCTGCCACTGCGATGATAGATGTTTTTTTTCTTTATAGTCATAGCCAAGTACATCCCAAAACTTTTTATTCATCCATTCATTTTCAGGTCTTTGTAAGTCCCAATACCAAAGTCCATCCAAAGAGCCATCTTGAATAAACTCAAATATAGAGTTATTATTTTGCATTAACTCATAAAGTTCTTTTTTTAAGTAGTTCCCTTCTTCCAACTATCTAATCCCGTAGCTTTAATCTATAACCTATTTTTGAAACATTTTCTAAAACATCATACTGAAGTTTTTTTCTTAGATTTTTAACAAGAGTCCTTAAACTTGTACTTGTCATAATAGTTCCATGTTCATACCAAACTACTTGTTCAATTATATTATAAGGTACAACTTTTAAATTATACTTTATAAGTAGCTTCAAAAACTCATGCTCTTTTGTAGTTAAATCAACTCTTTTATTATTTACAACTATTTGAAAATTTAAACTATCAAAAAAGAGTTTATTTGTTAGTTTTACATGCTCTTTATAGTTTAACTCTTTTTTTTCATAGTTGGAGATTTTTTCTAAAACCTCTTGAATATCATCTAATACTATTGGTTTTTTTATATACCCTTGAACATAACTATTTGCTGCTTTAAAAAGTGTATTAGCATCAGTGTAAGCTGAAATAAGTATAATAGGCGTTTTAAAATCATCTCTTCTAATTCTTTTTACTACCTCCAATCCATCTAACTTTGGCAAATTTATATCACATAAAATCACATTAATAAAATTGGATTCATAAACTTCAATTGCCTCAACACCATTTCTAGCAAATAAAACCTTTGAGAATTTCAACTCAAATATCTCTATCATAGTGTTTAGCGCCTCAATCTCATCTTCAACTATCAAAACTGTTTGTTGTTTAATATTCATAGCTGATTTTCATACCTTCCATCCATTCATCACCTCTAAAGCCTCATCAAACTCATACTCAAGAACCAATCTCTCAAACTCTTCTAACTGTTTTTTTGATACTTTTTTATTTAGATTATAAGTGAGTATCTCAAGCTCTTTTTCATCTACTATTGTGCTATTTTCTAATTGCTCTTTTATTTTATCAAGCAAGCTTTGCAGCTCTTGTTTTGAAATTTTTGTCTGCTCTTTTTGTGTCTTATTTAAATCCATAGTTTCAAGTTTATGTTTTAGTTTTTCTATCTCTTCTTTTAAGCTA
>JBNJFB010000099.1:0-3305 GCA_051746405.1 Campylobacterota bacterium | reverse complement strand
TTGGTCATGGGCTTTTCCATTTGCACCCATCCAAGATCTCCACTGCGAACCATAAACAGGTCCTAACTCTTTTACTGTATCAGAGTTTTCATAACCTAACTCTTTTCCTTGGGCATCTGCATTTGCTGTCCATACAGTTTTTTTACCTATAAGATTTTCTCTTTTTTCTCCAAAATGAATCTCTGCAAGTCTTCTTTCATCAGTACTACCCTCAATAAACCATAAAAGTTCACTTATAATAGCTTTTAAATGAGTTTTTTTAGTAGTTACTAAAGGAAAACCTTCACTTAAATCAAATCTCATTTGATAACCAAATACAGATGTGGTACCTGTACCTGTTCTATCCTCTTTTTTAACTCCATTATCTAATATATGTTGTAATAAATCTAAATACTGTTTCAATTACTTTCCTTCTTTAAATACTCATATAGATATAAGTATTGTCTTAGTTCTTTTATACTTTCATACTGCAAGCCTTGCTCTATCCATTGTGTTATTTCACTTGGAATTTTAATAGGCTCTAATAATTCTTGTTTTTTTATTTTTGATATTTTACCATGTTGAGATAAAACTGAAATATGGTTTAGTATAGAAGTTGTATTTAAATCTCTAATTTGAGATATTTCTTCCAATGTTTTTTCATTTTCAATTAACTCTAAAGTCTCTAAATAAGTCTTAGTTAGTTTTTTTAAAGATACTCTTTTTTCAAGCTCTTCTTTGTTCTGCTCTTTTATTTTTTCACAAAGATTTAAAAACTGCTGTCCATATTTTTCAAACTTTACTTTTCCAACTCCATTTATTTCAAGAAACTCTTCTTTTGTAATAGGAAGTTTTTTACTTAGCTCTTTTAGGGTTTTATCTCCAAAGATTACATAAGCAGGAACTTCATTTTCATTTGCTATTTCTCTTCGTAGAGTCTTAAACTCCTCAAAAATCTTATCATCAAAGCTTAGTTCTAACTCTTGCTCTTCTTGTTTTACTAAAAGTCCAAGTTTATCACTATCTATGAAAAGTTTCTCTTTTCCTTTTAATATTTTCATTCCCAAATCAGTGATTTTTAAAGCTCTAAATTCACCCAAACTTAAAGCTTTTATATCTATTAGCTTATCACAAATAGCTATCCATTCATTTTTACTTTTTTGAGACCCAATATTATAAACACTTAACTTATCATGCCCAAACTCTAAAAGCTTTTGATTTTTTGAACCTCTTAAAACATCAACTATATGATTTATTCCAAATCTTTGTTCACACCTTAAAATAGCTGAAAGAAGTTTTTGTGCATCTACACTTACATCTACTTGCTCAACCTCACCTTTTGTACAGTTATCACACATTGTTTCACAATTAGATATCTCATCTTCAAAATAGTTTGCAATAATCTTATGACGGCAATTATTTGAAACACAAAATCGATACATGGCCTCTAGCTTATCAAGACCCGTTTGCATATATGTGGTATCTATTCCTTGCTGTATTTGTATTTTTCTTTTTACCTCATCAGCTTTTGAATAAAGCAAATAAACATAAGAAAACTCCCCATCACGTCCTGCTCGCCCTATTTCTTGATAGTAGTTCTCTAAAGTCTTAGGCAAACTTGTATGAACTACAAACCTAATATTTGATTTATCTATTCCCATACCAAAAGCAATAGTAGCAACAACTATATCAACTCTTTCATATACAAAATCTTCAAACACTTCATTTTTTACTTCAGAACTAAGCCCTGCATGATAAGCTTTTGCATTATAATTTTCATCGCATAAAAACTTAGCAATACTTTGGGTCTCTTTTCTTGTAAATGTATAAATTATTCCACACATTCCTTTGTGAGATTTTAAGAAATTTAGTATTTGTCTTTTACCATTTGATACTCTTGGTTCTACTTTTATATCAAGATTATCTCTTTTTGTTTTTGCTCTAAAATGTTTAGGATTATTTAGTCTTAAGCTATTTGCTATATCAGCTTCTACTTTTTTTGTAGCAGTTGCTGTAAATGCACAAATAGCAGTGTTTGGAAAAAACTGTTTTAACCTATCAAGATTTCTATACTCTGCTCTAAACTCATGTCCCCAAGCAGATACACAGTGAGCTTCATCTATTACAAAGTAGTTTATATTTACTCTTTGAAGAACACCCACAAACTCATTTGAAGTAAACCTCTCAGGAGCCACATATAAAAACTTTAGTTCCCCTTGCAAAAGCTTTTGTAAAGTAAAACTGTTTTCATCACTACTTTGAAGAGAACTAATCATCTCAGCACTAATATTTAAATCATTTAAAGCCTTTACTTGGTCTTGCATAAGAGCAATTAAAGGAGATATTACTACTGTAACCCCTTGCATAAGTAAAGTTGGAAGTTGATAACAAAGTGATTTTCCACCACCAGTTGGCAAGATAGTTAAAACATCTTGCCCACCTATAATAGTATCAACAACATCTTCTTGGAAACTTCTAAAGTTATCGTGTCCAAATATATCTTTTAGTATTTTATATTTTGTATTCATAAAATGATATTAACATAGTTTAAATAAGGTGCTTGTGAATTAGTTTTTTAAGAAATTTAAATAATTATACAACTGCTTAATACAAATATCATAATATTTAGAGTTAGATGATTTTTTTGCAGTTGTAAGTCCTCCTTGTATTGTTGCTAATATAAACATCCCTACAGCTTTTGTATCAGTATCTTTTTTTATCTCACCATTTTTCACAGCCCTATTGAGTGCTTCTTGAAAAATTGATTCAAATTTAAAGTATGATTGCTCTAATGCTTTTTTAAAATCCTCATCTTGATTTGAGAGTTCATGTACTAAATTATTTAGCCTACATCCAAAATAGAAGTTATATGATGGTTTATCTGTTAAAACTTTCATTATAGCTTCTATCATGTTCTCTTTACTTTCTAAAATTACACCATATTTTTTAGCAATATACTCATCCACATGAATATCAATAATTGCTAAAATCAACTCCTTTTTTGATTTAAAGAAGTAGTACATACTTCCTTTATTCATTGATGCTTTTTTAAGTATTTTATCCACTGAAGTCGCATGATAACCATTTTGATAAATCTCTTCAAATGCAACTTTTAGAAGTTTGTTTTTAGATGCACTCATTATTAGTTCCTTCTTTGACCTGACTTTGGTTCACTTACCTCTTTTTGTAAATCCAGACTTAAATTATGATAGAAAAGTTCTCCATAATCTGTAGTTCTATTGATAGTTTCATATGCTTGTTTTATATCATTATTATATTTTAAAGCATCTTGCAATATTTTTATAATCTTTACTGATTCTAAAAAA
>JBNJFB010000098.1:0-3307 GCA_051746405.1 Campylobacterota bacterium | reverse complement strand
TCAAAGTAGAGGAAGCTATACTGATATTTTCTTTTAATTTATAAAACTTTTTAAATCCACCTTCTGTTGGGTTAGTTTGAGTAGTTCTACAATGATATTTATAGGCAGAAACTATTCTAGAAAATGGTTCTCTTATACAAGTAGTAAGTAAAAACTTCTTATTAAATTTATGGTGAGCCCCAAAAGGCAAATGACTTGTTATAAGCAAATGGGATATATTTAAAAAATCTTTATTCCAATTATTTAAAGTTTCTTTATTAAGAGTTTTATCAATGCGAAAACTATGGATATATGCAAAGTCTTGTTTTGTACTATTGTAAAAATACTTACCGTTAAGTAGAGCATTATAAAAGCTCATCCCTCCTGATTTTTTTATATGATAAAAGAAAAGAGACTTGGATGGTTCTTCATTAAGTAAGTAACTTTGATAATAGTCTAAATTACTTTTTTTAAAGCATTAATAAAATTTTGCATAATTATTCCTTTTAGTTTGTAATGATTAAACTTTTAAAAGATTAAGACGCTCTCCGAATTCATAATCTCTTTGAGCAGTTTCCCCTAAAATTGTTTTAAGATACTTTGGATGCATTCCATATCCAGGTCTTACGCTTCGTATGTTTTCTTTTGTAAAAACTTCACCTTTTTTTATATCTTGACTCACATATAGACTTCTTGCAAATTGTCTTGATTTCTCTTTCTTTTCAGTCATGGTATAGTCAACTTTTCCCATAAGTTTTTCAGTATCTCTTACTGCTTGTATCATTTGGGTAAATTCCTTTTTATCCAATGAAAAAGCTGCGTCAGGTCCTCCGATGCTTTTATCTAGTATAAAGTGTTTTTCTATCACTTTTGCACCGAGCGTTGTAGCTACAATTGGAGCTGTTGTGCCTAATGTATGATCTGAAAATCCACTCATTACTCCAAAAGTTTGTGCAAGATTTGGTATAGTAGCTAAATTTGCATCTTCTAGTGCTGCAGGGTATGCACTTGTACATTTAAGCAATACTATATCTTCATTTCCTACACTTTTACATATATCTACAGCATCTTGTATCTCGTCTATAGTAGCTATTCCTGTACTTATGATGATAGGTTTTTGCTTACTTGCTGTGTATCTTATAAGTTCATGATCGGTTATCTCAAAGGAAGCTATTTTATAGGCACTAGGATTGAATTGCTCTAGAAAATCAACAGCTGTTTTATCAAAAGGGGATGAAAAGATATCTATATCGATACTTCGAGCATACGAAAAAAGCTCTTCATGCCACTCCCAAGGAGTGTATGCCTCTTGGTATAAGTCATGCAGAGTTTTCCCATCCCAAAGGGTCCCCCCTTTGATGATAAAATCCTCTTTATCACAGTTCAGTGTCATAGTATCAGCGGTATAGGTTTGAAGCTTTATGGCATTGGCTCCTATCTCTTTGGCTGCTTTTATAGTATCTAGTGCGTTTTTTATATCGCCATTGTGGTTGGCACTAAGTTCTGCTATGATATATACGCCATCTTTTTCTAAATCAAATTTTCCTATTTTCATTTTGACTCCTACTCATTATCTATCACATCCTATTTTTTTACAAAATTCAGAAAAAATTTTGTCTTGAAGTGACTTTTCAATCTTGCCTATATACTTCACAAATATTTTCTTGTGTAGAGTAAAGTTTTTTGGTACAACAACAACCGTATCTTTTTTAAAGCTACCATCTGACAAATTATTGTTTCTTATAGCTATTCTGTTTTGTTTAATTTTTGATGACAACTGCAAACAAATACAATCGTCTCCTAAATCTTTGATGATCAATACAGGTCTTATTTTATAGGATGACAAATCTGTAAAATATATCTTTGCTAAATATATCTCCCCTACCACTTGCTATAATCCTCATCATCATCTTCAAATATAGTGCTTTCAAAGCCTATTTTTCCAATATTTTGTATCTCTTGCTCACTCCAAAGCTCATAATTATTATTTGGTTTTGGCATGATTATCACTTCTACTTCATCATAATTAAAATCTTCTGGAAGTTTCATATGTATCTCATGATTGTTGATTTTTACAAATTCTCTTATAGCTGTCATCTTGAGCCTTTCATTTTTCTCTATTTTACCATATCCTTCATAAGTTCCATGCAGATCACTTTTTACCATTTATCATCTTTTGCAATTTTTAGAACATATCTATTGCCATCAAGCTCAAAAAAAGCTGGGTAGTTTTCATTATCAACTATTCTAAGTAGATTAAACTGTTCTTTTATAGTTTTATCTATATCTAATTTACTATCTTTGGCTGTTCTTTTTTTATAAAAAGTTTCATTTCCTTGTTGTTTTTGAGGGATTTTATATTTTTCATAGTTTTTTAAAAATTCTAAACACATATCTATAGTATGAGATGCTTGTTTTTCTCTTAGTTCATCATTAAGCTCATATCCAGTTAGGTATAAATCTTTTTGCATATAAATATTACCACTATCTACACCCTCATCAACTTCAAACATAGTAAAAGGGATAGCATTTTTACCTTCTAATATCTGCCAAAACATAGGAGCCCATCCTTTACCCTGAGGCAAAGCACTGGCGTGAATAACTACATTATGCTTAATTTTATCTAAATACTCTTTTTCTATGATTTTGTGATAACTTAGTATAAAAACTATATCAAATGACTCATTAATTTCACTGTGTTCAAAAAACAGTTTAGAACCCTCTATTTTGCTTTGTAACTCTTTTGCATACGATACAAACCATTGATCGGGTGTTGTTAAAATGGCTATTTTCATTACTAGATACCTTTAATCATTTTTTGTAGTCTCTTTTCGAGCTTGTATTGGCTAAACTCTTTTAAAACCATAAGTCTTTTCTTTTTAAGATATTTATACATATCTATTTGATTATCTGCTGTTTTTATAGCAATCATAGGTAAATCTAAAAAATATACTTCATTGACTGTTACACTAGGAGTTACTATTGCTAGGTCACTTTTACTCATCAGTTTTGCTATTTTGTTTGAGTTTATATGTAGATTTATCCATGATTTATTTTGACAATATTTTTCTAATTTTTTTAAGTTTTTATTTGCTGTTGTTGTTACTAAATTTACTTTTATTATGTTTTTGCTAATTCTATTAACTTTTTTTATAGTTTTTAGTATATCTATATTTATGTTACTATGATCTGCCCCGCCCATAGCTATGAAAATGTTGAATTTTGAATGTTGAATTTTGAATTTTTTGTGTTTTAGTTTCTTCTTCTCTTTTAAAAACTCATCTCTTAAAAGCGTATACCGGCTTCCGCACCGAAGCTCGCAGTCTTG
>JBNJFB010000097.1:0-3540 GCA_051746405.1 Campylobacterota bacterium | reverse complement strand
TTCTAATACGCAAAAGACGATCAGATCTATCTTCATCGTTTGCGTACATCGCCTTCCAAAATTCCCGATCAAGTGCAAAGATTAACTCTTGATATTTTTGAAATTGTTTTTTAGTCATTATTTATCCTTTCAAAATTTCTGAACTAAACTATCGAGTGTCGTTTTCGCTTCTGCTTTGTCAGCGTTCTTTTTTGACTTCTTGTTGATGAGAAATTTGAACTCTTTATTAGCTTTCATTGCCACTTCCCCCAACTCGCTTTTCTTTCTTATGTCTTTCATCTGTCGTTCGATAAGTCGTACGAGATCGCTGAAATACTTGTACGTTTTTACGTCTTCGATGCTCAATAGTTTTCGTAGATGATCATCTGAAATCTGCAAGTAATAATAGCTTTCAAAACTTTTCAGATACTCATAGAGTTTCATTGCGTATTTTGTACGAAATTTATTAGCCGTTTTTAATATATCCAGTTTTGTAAAACCCCCTTGTTTTTGTTCTATCTGCATTACCTGCTTGATCGTGGAATTAACTTTTATTTGTGCCGCTCTCTCATGTCCGTTTTTTGGAAAACCTACTTCATCGATAAAACTCAAAGAATACCAATCATAATCACGTTTTTGGAGTGGGTGATAGAAGTTATTCAATTCTATGGGTCGTCTTAGTTCCTGCATTGCTTCTTTTATACGTGGGATATAATCCTCAACGTTTTGCAAACCCATCATTTCGCTTGGGTGTATTATTGCGTTTTTTTCGTTAAATTGTCAAGACTGACGAGAACAAACCCTCAAAATGACAAGTATACCCTCAAAATGACAAGAAACACCCTCAAAATGAGAAATTTAATGCCTACAAAGCCCATTATATAGGGATTTTTCAAACTCTCAACTATCAATAGTGTGTATTTCAACTCTCAACGACGCGAACTAATCAAACAGACCAAGCTGCCCTTCTCGTTTTTTAAATTTGGCATAGACGCCGTTCTCATCTTTCATTGTGTCTATGCTCTCTCTGGAAAATTTATAGCGTATACTTAACATTCCACGATAGTATTCCTCCGCACCGTCAAATTCGTTTCTTAGCAACTGGTTGCGAACACTTTTCTTGTAAGCAGATAGCGCCCAGATTTTCGCAAAAAACGCTCGCAAACCCTCAAGGTAAAAAAGAACACCCTTTTTTTGTGAAGAAAATTCTAATAAAGCCCTTCATATAGGGATTTAATTTCCCTTCAATTATTCAAATAGTCGCCCTTGTCGATTTTTGATTTTAAACTTCTTAAATGCACCGTTTTTGTCCTGCATTGAGTCTATTTTTTCCCTGCTTAAACCATACCTGAAAAAAAGCATGCCTCTATAGTATAATGAAAACTTCAGGAGAAAAGTGGCCATATTCATCTTTTGATAACTGACCCGATATTGAATGAATATATCCACAATCAGAATTCACCTGATTAAAAAGAGATTCACACCGCCATAAATGGCGATTACTTCTCTTTTTGTTGTTTGCTTAACTAAAAAAGCAACAATATATTAAATATTCGCTATAATATGCTTTTAGAGCATATAAGGAATAAAATGTTATCTATAGATATAAATACACCAGACTCTGTAATGAAAACTCTAAAAGAAAATTTTAAAAATAGACGGTTGTCATTTGATCTTACACAAGAAGGATTAGCAAATAAAAGTGGTGTCAGTTTAGGAAGCTTAAAACGGTTTGAGACGACTGGACAGATATCACTAGAATCACTTTTAAAATTAGCTGTTATCCTAGAGTGTCTGGAAGATTTTTTACATATTGCAAAAGAAAAAAAACAGACCATAAGCTCTATTGATGAACTGTTAGAAAAAAAAGAGAGTGTCAAAAAACAACGAGGTAAGATAAAATGAGTACAAAACTACTGAACGTTTTTTATCATAGAGAACATGAAAAACTCAAGGTTGGAAGGCTCGCCTATGAAAACAGAACAATATATTTTGAATACGATGAACAGTTTTTAAATACAGGTATTGAACTCTCACCTTATCAACTTCCATTAAAATCAGGTGTTCATACATGTAATGACAGACTCTTTGATGGACTGTTTGGTCTGTTTGCAGATTCCCTACCTGATGGTTGGGGAAGATTACTAATTGATAGACACCTCATGAGTCAAGGGATAGACTTTAATACTATAACACCACTTGACAGGCTTATGATGATTGGAGAGTTCGGAACTGGTGCATTAAGCTATGAGCCAATTATCGATACTTATAAAACTCATGGTTCTATAGATTTAGACACATTAGCTCATTCTGCAATGGAAATTTTAAAAGGTGTAAGTGCTTCTAATATTGAGACACTAATAGCCAACAATGGTTCAAGTGCAGGAGCCCGTCCTAAGATTATGGTACAAATTGATAGTGATAATAATATTTTAAGTGGCAATCAACCATTAAAAAATGGGTTTGAACATTATATGGTGAAGTTTGCAAGCAGCACAGATCATCCAGATATTGGCAAATTGGAGTATGTTTACTCTTTAATGGCAAAAGATGCAGGTATAGACATCAGTGATACAAAACTTATAAAGGGTCGTGATAATAGTTACTTTGCCATAAAGAGATTTGACAGAATTAATGATACAAGAATACATATGCATTCATTAGCAGCATTAGTTCATAGTGATTTTAGAGTTCCAACTGTAGACTATGATGATATCTTAGCTTTAACACTTCATCTTACGAAAGATATTGAAGAGGTACACAAAGTATTTAAATTAGCAGTTTTTAATCTTTTGACGCATAACCGTGATGATCATGCTAAGAATTTTTCATATATTTTAGATAGTGATAATAACTGGAAATTTTCACCGGCATACGATCTTACATTTTCAAATGGACCAGGAGGTGAGCATAGTACAACCTATCTTGGAGTTGGCAGAACTCCAAATAAAAAAGAGCTCTTAGAGTTAGCCAAAAAGCACTCTATCAAAAAACCAAATGAGATTATTGAAACTATTTATAGTGTTGTACAAAATTTAAAAGACTATACTAAAAAAGTTGATGTGAATAAAAAATATGTTAATGATATTTTTAAGCAATTTGTAGTGCTTAGTTAGTTACAGCCTCTGTGGATATGATAAATGGTTGCAACTTTTGCAATCCGTAGTCAGCAAATCTATCGGTTCTAAGCATGTACCCTCAATATGACAAGTCGGCTGCTTCAATATGACAAGCATGCCAGCAGGTTGATACCCTCAAAATCACAAATTTATTGCTTACAAAGCCCATTATACAGGGATTTCTCAAACTTTCAATTATCAACAGTGTGTGTTTCAACTCTCAGCGACGCTAATTAATCGAACAAGCCAAGCTGCTCTTCTCATTTTTTGAATTTCACATAGACGCCGCTCTCACCTTAATTAGCTAGTCTTTCAATATGCTATAATAGTAATAAAATTTTTCAGCGGTATCTCAGCTTAGCGTAAATCTCGCGTTTACGGGCAGACGTACCCAAATTCACTTTTGAGGCAATATATGAGAGTTCTTATAATAGAAGACGAG
>JBNJFB010000096.1:0-3615 GCA_051746405.1 Campylobacterota bacterium | reverse complement strand
AGGAGGACAAAAACTAAAAATATTTACGCTATAATTTTAATCTGCAGGTGGGTCATTTTTATTCAAAAAAGTGGGTCAAATTTCAATCAAAATTTTCATTTGTTTGGTACTTTAAGATGATAAAGCAATCCACCTCGTGCTTGGTTTGTAACTTTATCGATAGTTAAATACCCAGTTTGATAAAGAACAACTTCAAATTGGTTGTATTTTTCATATGCTTTGATTATTAACTCTCTAAAACAACCTGCCACACTATCTTTGTGCTTACAGTTAATTTCTAATTGTTTCTGATTCTCTTCAAGTGTACGTAAAATAGCATTATCAAGGTCTTCTCTATTTTCTACTTTCCCATTAGCAAAGTTATAATATGAATAACAGGATAGCTAATATTCCAATCCCACTTATGCTCAATAGCTAAGCCTTTAAATAGATCTTTTTTAGCTTCAAAAATATTCTTTAAGGTATCTAGGAATAAACTCTTACCAAATCTTCTAGGACGACTTAAAAATACATAATTATAACTATCTATTAAGTCATAAGCGATATCTGTTTTATCAACATAGACATAATCATCTTTTCTAATTTTTTCAAATGTTTGAATACCAATAGGCAGCTTCTTTAGTTGCACTATATCCCTTTCTTAATTTGTAGAGTTTGTGCATATAAACTTGAACTTAGCACTAGAGTTACTACTAGATTTGTTATATTATTTTACTATTGGTACTAACTAAATCTTTATCCATCACAAAAATATCCCAAATGGAATAGCAACTAAATCATCACTAAACTCTATTACCATATCACCATTATAAAACACTACACCTAAACATTTTTTATCATATCTATTTTGTAAATCTACGATATGCTTAAAGTCTTCTTTTTTTACGCTACTACTTTGTTTGACTTCAATAGCTAGTATTTCATTGTCTACTTCTATGATGAAGTCTATCTCTTTTTTGTCATTGGTTCTGTAGTGAAACATAGAAGCTGATTTTTGTAAATATGAAAGATGTTTTTGAAGTTCACAGAATATATATGTTTCAAATATTTGTCCACTATAGTTTGAGCTTAGTAGTTTCTCTTTTGAATTTATTTTCAGTAAACTACAAAGCACTCCTGTGTCATTAAAAAATAGTTTTGGTGATTTTACAAACTGCTTACCAATATTTATAAAATATGGTTTTAAAAGTGTTGCTTGGTAGATTCTGCTTATTATGGAGATGTAGTTGTCTGTAGTGATATCTTTTATTCCTATATCGTTGCTTAGGCTTGATTTATTTAGTATAGTCCCACTTCGTGTTGCAAGTATATTTACAAACTTGATAAAACTATCTATATCTCGTATATTAGCTAAATCTCTTGCATCTCTTTCTATATAAGTTGCTATATAAGATGTAAACCACAAATCTTTTGATAATCCTTCAAGCTCTAAAATCTCAGGATATCCACCATCTAAAATATGCTCATATACTTCATCGGTATAATCTTTTTTGGCTAGTTTAAAATCTCTTGATAGTAATTTTTCTATGATATTTTCATCTGGCTTATTATTTTTTTCCTTTGAGCTTAAAGGATGAAGCCTAAGCTCACAAAGCCTTCCTACAAGTGTATCTTTACTCTCTTTATAGTCTAGTACATTTGAACTTCCTGTGAGTAAAAAGTCTCCATTTTTTCTATTTGAGTCGATGTGTATTTTTATATATTCCAAAAGTGTTGGTATTTTTTGTATCTCATCAAGGCAGATGGGTAGTTCAAGATTTCTTAAAAAACCTTTTGGATTCTCTTTTGCATAAAGCCGAAGTTCTCCATCATCAAATGTAAGATAGTTTTCAAAGTTTTCAAGTGCAATAGTTGATTTACCAACCTGTCTAGCACCATTTAAAAGTACCACAGGAAAAGTATCAAGGGCAATTTTAAGTATTGATTCTAAGGTTCTTTTTTTCATTTTATCTCTTTAGTAGTATATTTTTCACCATTATACTATATAAAATCATAATATCAACTTGATTTAACCTCAATTCATAATATCTCAGGAGGTAAAATAAATAGATTATGGACTGTAAATATAATTACTATATTTGCATAGATAATTGCTGAATAAACAATTTTTTATACAAAAGGTGAAATATGAATATTGCAATAGAAAAAACTCTACAACAATACAATACACATATAATAGATCATGCCTCATTAACTACTATACTCATAAATAGTGGTTACAATGGAATCAATGATAAAATATGTAAATTAAAAAAAGATGGTCTACTTGAAACTTTAAAAAGAGGACTATATTTACATAAGTCACCATTTACTAACACTATAATATCAAAAGAGATTATTGCAAATACACTTCTTAGTCCGTCGTATATATCATTTGATTATGCCCTTTATTTTTATGGACTTATTCCAGAAAGTGTGTACGATGTTACTAGTGCAACTACAAAAAGGTCAAAAAATTTTAAAACTACTACAGGTATATATAGTTTTAAGCAAGTAAAAAAAGAGCTATATCCTATTGGTCTAAAAATAGAATCTATAAAAAATGGAAACTTTATAATTGCATCAAAAGAGAAAGCTTTGTGTGATAAAATCTACTATACAAAAGACGTACAAATAACATCTAAAAAAACGATATTGGAGTTTTTAGAAGATGATCTAAGAATTGATATGGAAGAATTAGAAGATTGTGATATAAAGATTGTTCAAAAATACTACGAAATAAGCAAATCTAAAAAAATAAAATTTTTGCTCCAAGTGATTGAGGATATGATATGAATATAATAGAACAGATGTTATCAAATTATGAGATAACATCCCAAGCAGATTTAATAAACGCACTAAAAGAGGTATTTCAAGAGATAGCACTTTTAGGACTTTATCAAGGTGGCTTTTTTGAAAAGGCTGCCTTTTATGGAGGTACAGCTTTAAGAATACTTCATGGATTACCAAGATTTTCAGAGGATTTAGACTTTACACTACTAGAAAAAAACAGCAATTTTAATTTAGAACAATATTTCAGCTCTATAGTTGATGAGTTTGAAGCTTTAGGAATTACTATCGATATTTCACAAAAAGTTAAAAAAGATTTTAAAAGTGATATAGCTTCTGCATTTTTAAAAGATGATACATCAATTCATACACTCAATATCCAAGTAAATGATTTAGGTGATATTTTAGATGGTGCTCACAGTGGGAAAAAGTTAAAGATTAAATTTGAAGTTGATACAAATCCACCATTAAAATTTCAGACAGAAGCTAAAACACTCTTGCTACCAAAGACTTTTAATGTAATAACAATGACTCTTCCAAATTTATACGCAGGTAAAATGCATGCAGTTTTATGTAGAAAATGGGCTTCAAGGGTAAAGGGTCGTGACTGCTATGATTACGAATGGTATGTAAAAAGAAATACTCCTTTAAACCTTGAGCATCTACAGGAAAGAATGTATGAAAGTGGGGATTTGGATAATAATACAATACTAGATAAAAATCTATTTAAAGAGCTTATGTATAAAAGAATTGATAAACTGGATATAGATGCAGCCATAAACGAGGTAAGTCCATTTATCAAAGATAAAAGTGGCTTTGAGTTTTGGTCAAGAGATTATTTCAAAC
>JBNJFB010000095.1:0-3903 GCA_051746405.1 Campylobacterota bacterium | reverse complement strand
TTTGTTGCACAGGTATTGCTATAACCAAATATTTACAATTCATTGCAGTTTCTAAATCAACAAAATTTTTAACATCTCTTTTTGTTCTTGATGTTATTAGACACTCTTGTTTTTCACTTAAAGCATAGTGAAGCGCACTTCCCCATTTCCCTGCTCCAATTACTGCAATTTTATTTTCCATTACTTTACCTTTAAACTATTTTTTTAAATATAAACAAATGTTCATGCATAATAAGTAAAAAATTATGCTCTTTAGATTTATTTACCCAAAAGCCAGTAGCTTTACAATTGTGTTGATGTTTTATAATATCTTCTTTTAGTGCAAATCCATTTTGTAAAAATCTACTCATAACCATATAAGCTAACGGTTGATACATTTTATTTCTTCTTGTATCACCCATTAAAATAGCACAATATTGATTAGGTTTTAAAACTCTATACAACTCTTTAATCACTTTTTCATACTCATCACAAAACTTTTCCAAATCATTAATATTGGATAAGTCTTCTTCAATTTGTTTTTCGCTGTATTTAATAATATCCGCATACGGTGGATGGTTTAAAATAAAATCAATGCTTTCATCTTTAAGTATCGATAAATTTCTAGCATCATTTAACTCAACTTTGATTTTAGGATTAAATTCACACTCAAAGTTTAAAGCTGTTTGTGTAAGTTCTATGGCATTGGGATTAATATCTAATGCCAATAAATTACGATTTAAAAGTTTACACTCAATAGCAGTAGTACCGCCACCAATCATGGGGTCAAGCAAATAATCACCCTCTTTTGAATAGCGAATAATCAAATTTCTCACAACCTCAGGAGCCCAATTTCCTCTGTACTTTGAATTGTGCGTTGCCCAATTTCCACGGCGTGCAAAACTCCAAACTGTGGTACACTCTTGCTCAAAGTTTTCTGGGTGAAGTTTTTTTATCTTTTTCATCTTTGCACCAATAAAAAATATTTTTCAACACCAGCTTCACTAAAATGTTCTCTTGAAAAATCTATTATTTGATTTTTTGGTATGTCATAACTATTAACTTCTTCAAGGGTAGAAAATCCGATAAGCTCTACATTTTGATATGGATAACTTTCAAACTTCTTATTTTTCTTTGTGCAATACATATCCCAATTTCCACTGCCTTGAAATACAAAAGATTCTTGTACTTTAGCAGATGATTTAAAAAAATCCTCAACAGGTAAGTCATACAAGTACTCATACACTTTTTCATATTCAGTTTTCATCTAGTTACCTTTATGTTGTAATGAAACAGATATTTCAAGTTCCAAATAATTCAATATTTTTAATAGAGTTTTATTGGTTAAATTGGTACTTCTAATCGCTTGATAAAAATGTGCTCTTTCAATTCCCAATGCTTTATATACATCACTTGGTTTTAAATCTCTTTTTATCAATTCAATTTTAATATCTTTTTCTAACATAATTATAACTCAATTTTTCTTATTTGTATATAAAATAGTATACAAAATAAATAATTTTATATACATATTTCATTTAAGATACCATTTTTTAACATTTCAAGATTTATAACATAATCATTATGATTAAAAGTTTCTTCTAACGGATTTAGTGCTGTAAACCAACCAGTTCCATCTGTTACCCAAATAAAAGTTAGATTTTGAGCTTTTAAAAAATCGTTTAAGTACTTATACTCTCCTGCTGTTGCTTTGAGTTTTGAACCACCACCACTGTAATAATTCACTTCAAATAAGTATAGTTTTTTATTGAAATTATCATAAAGAGCAAAGTCAAATCTTCGACTATTTTTATCAATAGCAATATCATAATCAAAACATTCCTTAATTCGCTTTTGTGTTGCTTGTACAATATAGTGAAAATTTTTATTTTCAGTACAAAAATCTTCTAAAAAATTTAATACTAGATTTTCCATTAAAGTACCTGTTCGGTTTTTTCGAGCATTTGTATCAAACCCCACTTCAACACCAATACAATAATCCACTAAATTTTTAACTGCTTTATCTTCAAAAAACTCTTTTAATCCTGTTTCTTTAAAAAATATAAGCAACTCATTTTTTATCGTTTCATTCATTTCATCGTTAAAAATATACTTTTTATTTTCAGGTATTAACGTATCAATATCTGTAATAATTGGAGTACAAGAGAGTTTATCATCCCGAATAGCGATTAAAATAGGCAATATTTTTCTAACCTTTGGATACTCTTCAATCAAAGATAAAAACTCTTCTTCAATATTTTCTTTTCCTATTAAATAGTTTAATAGGTTTAACTCTTTTTCTATTTTTTTTACATTCTTTTTTACTTTTTCAAAGTCTGTAAAGTAATCCCATGTAAAAATTGAGTCTTGCAGTTTAGTTTTTAAAGTTTTAAAATTAAACACTTTTTAATCCTTTATACAACATCTCTCTTCCAGAATAACTCCAATAAGTAATATCTTGCTCTATAAATAGCCACTTTATGCATTTTAATAATATTTCTACACTAATACCATTTATTGAATAAGTTATAGAAGATAAATTTGATTCATTACAATTATATAGTTCATCTATAATACTCTGAACAGAATCATATATTTTAATGTCTTGAGATTTTAAATCTTTTAAAATTTTTTTAATACATTCATGACTTGGTCTTGTTTTGATTCTTCCAAAAAATAATTTATTTTTTGTATGTACTTCAAAATCAAAACCTTTATTCAATGGAGCAGGTCTTTTTAAATAAATAATTTCTCCATTAATATCTTCTACACAATAAACAACTTTTGTTGCTAAACTTCCTTTACCTTTGCCAGGGTTTTCTGATTTAAATAAATCTATTAAATTATCTCTCAATTCTTTTCTATCTTTATTAAAATCTTTTGTATATCTATGTTTTAAGCAATTTATTTTATTAATATGTATAAAACCATCTCTAATTGAATCACATCCCATTAAAGTTCCTCACTAAAACTTCACTAATCTTACCACGTTCACTGCTTTTGCTGTTAATAAATCGATTCGCAAAAATCTCTTCTACCTCGTAATCTTTATACAAATCTTTTATAAACTGTGTATCTGAATTGCTGTGAATTACATTGCACTTCTTTTGGCTTAATGCTTTAAAAACTTCATAAAGTTCAGTTTGCTCTTTTTCTAAAAATTCAAATTCACTATAGGACGTAAAACTAGCCGTTTGAGTCAGTGGATAGTATGGGGGATCAAAATAAACTAAATCATTACTTAAAGCATGGTTTAGAACTTCTTTATAACTGCAATTTCTGATTACAGCATTTTGCAGTGCAAAACTTGCATTAAATATGACATCACTATCGCAGATATTTGGATTTTTATAACTTCCCATTGGTACATTGTTTTGATTTTTTTTATTGACTCTGTAAAGACCATTAAAACAAGTTTTATTAAGATATATAAATCTCGTAGCTCTTAAAAGTTCATTCGATTTTAAAAATTTTTCCGTTCTATCCCAAGCTCTTATCTCATAATAAAACTCTTTTGAGTGCTGTTTTTGAAACTTTTCCAACTCTTTTATAAGTTGTTCAGGGTATAACTTTACCATATTGTAGGCATTTATAAGCTCACTATTTATATCAAAAAGATAAATATTTTTATCTCTTAATTTACCTTGATTAAAAAGTTCAAAAAACAAAGCTCCGCCACCAACAAATGGTTCAAAGTAATTGTTAAACTCCTTTGGTAATAATGGAATGATTTGAGAAAGTAATCTTCTTTTACCACCTACCCATTTTACAAAAGGTGAACTAACAGGGTTTATTCCTTTATAATTAAGCGGAGTTGTCATAAATATTATCCTAGTTTCTCTTTTAATAATTCATTTACTTTTTGTGGGTTTGCACTACCTTTTGAAGCTTTCATAACTTGCCCCACAAAGAAACCAAATAGTT
>JBNJFB010000094.1:0-3959 GCA_051746405.1 Campylobacterota bacterium | reverse complement strand
ATACATAATCATCACTTCTTATTTCACTAAATGTCTGTATTCCTATTGGTAGTTTTTTTAAGCTCATCTTTTACCTTGGTTTATGGGGTTTTTATATGGTCATTATATCACAAAAAGGTTAATAGTGTGTTTTTGGATGTCTGGGTTTTGATTCGCTTTTCTAAAGAAAGAAAAATTTGCTGTTGACTGATACAACACTTGAAATTAAAAGTAAAAAATAGTATAATACTCGCAATAGTTGGGACAAGTAAGGGAAGCTACCAACTTCCCCTAGTTGTTTTTAGAATAACTTTTCTGCTAAGAGCAGAATAATTATAACAATTCTGATCGTCAAATCCATTTGTTATATCCTTTCTAAAAAGGCTGACCCTGTCCCACCTTCTCCTTCACAAATAGAATCAACAAATCATAATCGCCAACTACTGAAGTAAAATAATAACAAAATATAACTTAAGAATATGTCTTTATTTTTGTGATATGTGAGTGAAGTCGTACTTCCAGTGGTTTTTTAAATTTGTGTTTTATGTTTGGATACTGGAGTATAGATTATCTTCTATTAATTTTAGAGTTAAAATTGCTGTAGATATTATTACTGGGCTGAAGTTGCGTTTTGGAAGATGAGAGGGAGGGTTATTTTGAGTTATCCTGCACCCATAAGTTGAAGTGTTTTTGCTATAGCAAAGGTAGCTCCTGCTCCTACTGCTACTCCATAAAATGCTAATTTGCATCCTTCATATACAGTTTTTTTCATTTCAAGATTTAGTCTTTCTTGCTCTTTTTGGTATCTTTTTTCAAAATCTTTTATCTCTAATTTTATTTTTTCTATTTCTAATATCTCTTTTTCATCTATTGTTGTCATTGTTTAACCTTTTGTATAGATACTGTGACTCCTTTTATTATCCTACCCATTAATTTATAAAGTAGGATGATTATTTATCTCATATACCGTATATCCAAATGCTATTGCTATTGCTATTGCTGCTACTATTAGTGTCCATTCCATTATAATTCCTCCAATTGATCCATCTTAGAATAAGCTTTTTTATTAACAATTATGATTAATAACGCATTAAATACTATCAAACTTAATGTAATAATAACTAAAATTTCATCTGATTGATTATAGTTAGTTGCCAACCAGCCTGCCATTGAAACTAATACAGCTGATAATATCCCAAATACAACTTTTAACCAACCTATTTGTTCTTTTATTTTTTCATTTTTACTCATACATAATTATACTATAAATATAATTAATTTGATATGAGTGAACTCACCGGGTATAACTAATAAGAGAGATTATAAACAAAGTATGCGATGACTTTGAAAAGTATTAAATATACTAAAATTATCAAATCTTGATATTATAAAGTCAGGAGGTTTTAATTTTCCATGTGAGTAAACTGATAAGCTGAATAAACTAATGTTCCAATAACAATTATTGACATTGTAATTACTGCTAATGTTTCTATTATAAATCCTCCAATGATTTTATATCTAAAATCTTATTTTGAAGTTTTTCAATATCTACCAGTATAGTTTCATGAATGTTTTTATCTCTTTCTTTCAAAGATATCTTTGCAGCTTGATATTCATCAGATGAAACATAAGTTTTTATAGTTTGATAATTTGAAGTATTTTTAAATTTTTTTGCTTTTTGTAATACATCTGGTTTGATATTTTGTTTTAGATAATCTTCTAAACTCATAAAATTTCTCCTGCTAATAAAGTATAAAATTGTTTTTCATCTAAGTCTTTATAAATTGTATCATTTTCTCTATCAAAAACATTTAAAATAATAGCATCTTGAAAAATAGATTTGATAAACAATGTAGTATCAAATGAATTTTTAAAACTACTTTTTACAACTTCTAAAGGAACTTTTCTTTTTGTGATAGATTCTCTTTTTTTAGCAAATTCAAAACTTTTTTGAATATCTCTAAATATATAATTTATCTCAATAACATAACCTTTGTTTAGAAGTCTTTGAATATTACTTTGAGCAATTGAAGCTTCAGCAAAATTTGAATCTAATATAAAAGAAAAACCTTTTTTAGTTGCTCTATCAAATAGCCAGTTCACACCTTTTGAAGCTGGCCTTTGATAGTTACTTGAATTTGTTCCATTATAACCAATTGGTGAAAAAAATTTTCTAATCTCATCAATATCAATATGTAATAAAAAAGGTTCTTTTTTTCTTCTACTTATTGCATATTCAGTTTTTCCTGCTCCACTTGCACCTGCTGTAAAAATTGCAGTTTTGATATACTGGAGTTGAAAACCGCTTAAATATTTATTTAAGAAATCTTTTTTATTTTCTTTTAGATAAATTAAAGCTTCTTCTTCAGTTTTATTCATGATTAAAAAACTCTTATCCTTTTCGTGTATATGCTTCATTAAAAATTATTAATATATTGTATCAAAATAAAAAGTTTACTCTTCTATTGTCGTTAGTTGACTAAACCCATAATAAAAAACAACGCCAATTGCTATTACTAATATTACTAAAGCTATAGTACTCATCATAAATCCTTTATTTCTCTTGTATATTTCTTAATTGAAAATATTATTTTTATAAATACAATGTTCTACTCTTAAAGAATTTAATATCTCTTTTATCTCATCTATTTTTGCCATAGGTTCATTATATCATAAAAAGGTTAATGATGTATTTTGAAGGTTTGGTATGTATAAAAAAGCCTGGGGTTTCCAGGCTTTTTGAAAGCTAGATAGTTAAATCTAGGTGTTATTGTATCCCAGGTACTTGAGGAGGGAGTGGTATAGATGAGTTATCTAAACTTCCATCGTCATTTGGATATGGTGGTGTTATAGCTGAAGTAGCTGTATCTCCACCTGTGTCATCTGTACTTCCTGTAGTAGTACCTATAGTTCCAAACTCTGTGATTGTAGTCGTACCATCATGTGAACCATTTATATAGATATCTACTGTTGTAGTATCTGTAATATTTGTCGATGAGAATACTAGCTTTTCAACATCGCTTGTACCATTTATATTTAACTCAACAGCATAAGTGTCTATAACTTCCCATGTACCTTTCATAGTCTCTGATGCTTGACCATCATCTTTTGAGTACTCTTCGTATGTACCATCTGAGTTGAATTTACCTAAGTAAGTTCCATAGCTATCAGATACATAGATTTCATTTCCTGATAATGCTGATTGTAATGCAGATGTGTCTGTTCCTGAACCATTATTATCATTTACTGTTACTGTAAATGTTTGTGATGTTCCATCTACTGTTCCGTCATTTGGTGTAACAGTTATAGTTGCTGTACCTGTAGCATTTCCTGTGATTGTAAGTATATCACCTGAAATTGAAGTTGAGACTACACTTGTATCACTTGATACTGCTGATAGGGTTACACTGTCTCCATCTGTATCACTTGTAGGTAGTGTGATATCCATATGTGAACCTAAGTCTAAATCCCAATCTTCAATTGATGATAGTATTGGAGGTGTGTTTGTTGTACTATCTTGACTATTAAGATTAATTTCCAAAGAGTTTGAGCTATTATCAAAATTCGTAATTTCACTACTTACATATACCAGTTTTTCATCTGTGTCATACACTGCTAGTATAATACTATTATTTGTATAATCTGGATGCATCGCTATATTTTTATTATCACTTCCATCAATATTAAAAATAATATTTTTCGCTGTTGTAGAAGTTGAATCGGTATCAATAGTAACCTCATTTTGAGCAAATGCTTTCACTTTGTAATTACCAACTGTAACTGTGTTATCCTCATTAAGCACTGTTTTTGTTTCATATTGATGTGTTGATGGAATGTTTAACCCAGAATATGATGTAAATGTAGAGCCTTTACTCCCTTTAACCCAATATCCATATCCCACATCAAGTTGATCCATTGAAGAATATGCAATTTCTCCATTATCAAAGAATATTGGTTCACCTTCAATACTCTGAATTTGC
>JBNJFB010000093.1:0-4215 GCA_051746405.1 Campylobacterota bacterium | reverse complement strand
TGAGCAGTATATGAAACTCTATAGTGAACTTTATGATTTAGAGACAGTTGTTTTACGATACTTCAATGTATATGGACCAAGACAAAGTGCCACAAGTGATTATAGTGGTGTTATCTCTATCTTTGAAAAAAAGTTTCAAAATGATGAAATACCAAATATCTATGGCGATGGAAAGCAGTATAGAGATTTTATATATGTAAAAGATGTAGCCAAAGCAAATATAAAAGCGATGAATACACCAAATATCTCAGGAGAAGTTATTTGTATAGGAACAGCTCAAAAAACTTCTATCAATGATCTTGTTGAGTTTTTAAATAAAAAGTATAATAGAACACTATCACCAACACATTTACCTTCAAGAGATGGTGATATCAAAGAATCTGTTTGTGATAATAGTAAAGTTAAAAAGATACTTGATATAAAAGAGTTTGTCAAATTTGAGGAAGGATTAGCTACATTATGAGTATATTAGTAGTAATACCAGCAAGAGGTGGTTCAAAAGGAATACCACGAAAAAACCTTAGACTTTTAAATGATAAGCCATTGATTTACTATGCTATAAATACGGCATTAAATTCTACATACTATATTGATGTATATGTTTCAAGTGAAGATGATGAGATACTCAATAGTGCTTCTCAATTTGGTGCTAAAACTCATAAAAGAGATTCGACTATCGCAGATGATAAAAGCACTCTTGATCCTGTAATATATGTAGCTTATGAATATGCTAAACAAAGAGAGAAGAAAGATTATGACTATATCATAACTATGCAGCCAACTTCACCACTTCTAAAAACAAACTCTTTAGATAATGCTATCACCAAAGCTATAGAAGATAAAAGTATTGAAACAGTAATCGCAGCTAAGGATGATACCCATCTTTCATGGAGAAAAGAAAATGATAAGTTCTTACCAAACTATGAAAAAAGAGTAAATAGACAATACCTTACACCTACTTTTACTGAAACAGGTGGATTTTTTATTACTCGTAAAGATATTATTACAGTTACAAATAGAATAGGTAAAAATGTAGAACTATATGTCTTAGAAAATGGTGAGGAGATAGATATTGATACCTATGAAGACTGGAATATTTGTGAATATCATTTAAGACGAAAACATATCCTATTTGTAGTAACTGGAAATGATACTGTAGGCTTAGGTCATGTTTATAATACGCTTCTTTTAGCAAATGATATTTTAAATCATCAAATCACTTTTTTAGTAGACAATAAAAGTAAAATGGCATATGATAAAATAGCTTCTAAAAACTATCCTATATACATGCAAGAAAGTGAAGATATCATTCAAGATATTTTCAAAATAAATCCAGATGTGGTTATCAATGACATACTAGATACTGATAGAGAATATATAGTAAAACTAAAAGAAAATAAATTTAAAGTCATTAACTTTGAAGATTTAGGAGATGGGGCTAAAAAAGCTGATTTGGTTATTAATGCTATTTACCCAGAAAAACAAGTTCTAAAAAATCACTTCTTTGGACATGATTATTTTGTGCTTCGAGATGAGTTTATATACTCTCCTCAAAAAGAGATTAATCAAGAGGTAAAAAATATACTTATAACATTTGGTGGAGTTGACCCAAATAACTATACTAGAAAAGCAATAGAATGTATCTATGACTATTGTCAATCAAATGGTATCAAAATAACTGTAGTAGCAGGATTTGGGTATGACAAATATGAATCTCTAAAAGAGTTTGATAATATAAGTATTCAAAAAAATGTAACTAATATATCAAAATATATGCTTGAAGCTGATCTTATATTTACTTCGGCTGGTCGTACAACCTATGAGATAGCAAGTATATCAACACCAGCAATAGTACTAGCTCAAAATGAAAGAGAGCTCACACACTTTTTTGCAAATAGTGAATTTGGTTTTTTAAATTTAGGTCTTGGTTATAATATAAATAATGAAGAAATAAATAAAAACTTTGTAGAATTAGTACAGTCATTTGAAAATAGAAATTATATGAGTGAACTTATGAAAAAAATTGATTTGAAAAATGGTAGAAAAACAGTAATAAAGCTAATACAAAGCATAATAGAGGAATAACACAAATGAAACTAAAAGAGCTATTTAATACAATAAATCCATATGAAAAAAAATTATACAAACCATATATTATAGCCGAAGCTGGTGTAAACCATGAGGGAAGTATGGTGACAGCAAAAAGACTGTGTGATGAAGCAAAAGAAGGTGGTGCAGATGCTATCAAGTTTCAGACATATAAAGCAGATACTATAGCCTCAAAAGACTCTCCAGCCTACTGGGATACTACGAAAGAGCCTACAAAATCTCAGCATGAGCTTTTCACAAAGCATGATAAGTTTTGGCAAAGTGAAATGCAAGAGCTTAAAAACTATTGCGATAGTATAGATTTAGAGTTTATGTCTACACCATTTGATGTTGAATCAGCTACATTTTTAAATGAGATGATGGATGTATTTAAAATTTCTTCAAGTGACCTTACAAACAAACCTTTTATAGAGTTTTTATGTGATTTTAAAAAGCCCATCATCCTCTCAACAGGAGCTAGTAGTTTATCAGAAATCGCAGAAGCTGTAAGTTGGATAGAATCAAAAGGTAATCCTCTAGCACTTCTTCATTGTGTGCTAAACTACCCTACACCAGATGAAAATGCAAATCTTGGGATGATTATGGATCTTAAAACAAGATTCCCAGATAAGATTATAGGATATAGCGACCATACTCTACCAAAAGATATGAAAGTATGTGAGATGGCTACGATGCTAGGAAGTGTAATCATAGAAAAACACTTCACACACGATAAAACATTACCTGGAAATGATCACTATCATGCTATGGATAAAGAAGATTTAAAACTATTTAGAGAAAACCAAAAAAGAACATTTGAAATACTAGGTGGCTTTAAAATCGAAGCATTAGAAGATGAAGCACCTGCAAGAAATAATGCAAGAAGAAGTCTCGTAGCATTCAAAGACATACCAAAAGGCAAAGTGATAGAAAAAGGTGACTTAACCTTTAAAAGACCGGCTCATGGTGTAAGTCCAAAGTTTATAGATGAAGTTGTGGGTAAAACTGCACTTGTAGATATAAAAGATGATGATGTACTAAAATGGAGTATGTTCGAATGATAAAATATTTTAGTGTTGAAAATTTTTCATCTATTAAAAATGAAGTTATTTTTGAAGCAGACATTGGCTCAAAAACTCAAACACAAACTAATAAAGCTTTAGTATTTTTTGGTGCGAATGCATCTGGAAAAACAAATATACTAAAAGCAATAACTTTTGTATTTTGGTTTATTCAAAAGTCATTTTTTGAGATGAAACCAAATCAAGTTATTCCTTTCGATGCATTTATAAGTGAAACCAAAACACCTAGCAAATTTTATATAGAGTTTGTAATTGGTGAAAATCTTTACAAATACACTTTAGAACTCACAAAAGAAAAAGTACTATACGAAAAACTAGAAAAAAATATACTAAGAAAACCAATATATGAAAGAAATGAGCAAGAGGTGATTATCTCTAGAGATATTTCAAAGGAAAAAGTACAAAAAGACTTGCCAAAGAATGTTTCTATTATTTCGTTTCTTTCACGGTTTGATAGTCAAGCATTTGCACGGGAGATACAGCAATATAAAGTAATCTCTAATGTAACTTATAGTGGTTTTAGAGATAAAGAGTCTGAGCCTAGTGAGCTTGCACTAGAATTAGCAGAAAAGAATCTAAAAGAGAAAGCTTTAAAACTACTTCAAGTAGCAGATACTGAGATAGTTGATTTTGTAGTAAATCAAATAGATAATAAAGAAAAAGATCAAATACTTAAAACACTATCAAGAGATGAAAATATACCAAAAGATGAGAAAGAGAAGTTACTTAGTTTAATCTCATCAGATGAAAGACTTTTTAAAAAACTATCATTTAAACACAAGCTTCAAGAAGCTGCTTTTGAATTACCTTTTTTGCAAGAAAGTCAAGGAACTAAGAAACTTTTTACAAAAGCTAAGGATATTTTATCTATTTTAGAAAATGGAGGTATTTATATCATTGATGAAGTAGATTCGCATCTACATTTTAAGATAGTAGAGTATTTAGTATCTAAATTTAATCTATCTCAAAATGCACAGCTATTATGTAGTTCTCACTCTCCTAGTATTATTGATAGTTGTTTTGAAGCTAAAACACTTTGGTTTAC
>JBNJFB010000092.1:0-4546 GCA_051746405.1 Campylobacterota bacterium | reverse complement strand
GTGATAGAAATCTACAACCAGCAAATGGACAAAGCAGCCTGAGATGTTACAAAGTCACACTGCCGGGAAGAAAAATTGCGAACATGGGTTGACACTATCGAACTACTCAAACTAACCCAACAGAAGGTGGATTTAAAAAGTTTTATAAATTAAAAGAAAATATCAGTATAGCTTCCTCTACTTTGAGTAATGGTGATCCTTTAAAAGAAGGAATTGCACAACTAGCCGTACAAAATCTTGAAAAACACTTCCATTCATACGCTTCTCTTAACAATATGGATCAATTAATAGAGTATTATATCTCTTTATATAAAATACCAAGTTTTTTAAGCGAAAGACTCAATACAACTAAAAGTGTACAGAAAGACACCTATTATGAAAAATATAAAGAGAATATTCTTAAAATCAATACAGAGGACTCTATCCTTTATGAATTTGTCCAAAACAATCCTAGAATTCCTTTAATAAAAGAGAAAAAAAATATTCATAAACATGTTTTTTGCACTCAAGATAAATTAGTAAATGGCAAAATGCACGCTGAAAATAATTTAATTACTATGGAATCATTAAAAAGCCAACTAACTAAAACCTAATATTATAATTCTTATGCTACAATAAAATTATATTATTCCAAAAGGTTCTGTATTATGTCATCATACTTAGAAAACCCTGTATTTATTTGTGGCCATAGAAAAAGTGGAACTACTATGCTTATAAATCTACTTGATGGCTTGAATGATGCTGTTACATACCCTGATGATAGTGGGTTTTTTTATATGTACTATCCAAAGTTTAGCGGTGAATTAGATGGGAATGCAAAAGTACAAAGAGTTGCAAATAGAATTATTGCAACTAATTTGCAAGAGGTGATCGATCGAACAAAATGTTCGTCTGAGATAAAAGAAAAATTAACCAAAAATAATCAACTCTATTATAAAAACATGATGGAGTTTCAAGGTGATGATTATTCGGAATATGCTATCTTAAAACATTTCATCTCCTCTTTTCAAAGCTCTTTTTTACCGAAAATTCAAAACCCAAAAGTTTGGATAGAGAAAACTACCAGTACCGAGATCTATGCTCAAGAGATCGCACAATGGTTTCCCAATGCAAAATTTATCCACATGGTAAGAGATCCTAGAGACAACTGGTCTTCTTTACAATCTGGCTGGGAAAAAAGATATAAAAACTTTAATGACTCAATCAATACTCTAAAACATTCTATGATAGAAAGAGGTCATCTAGGACTAAAACTTGCTATTGAAAATGAAAAAGTTTTAGGAAAAGATCGATACTATCTCATTAAATATGAAGATTTTACCCAAAATAGTGAGAAGTATATGAAAGAGATGGCAGACTTTATGGGGATAGAATACTCTGAAAAACTTTTACAGCCTACAACTTTTGGTCAAACATGGGAGGGGAATAATTTTGATGGTATTAAAAATACTAAACCATCTAGTATAAATGTTAACCGATGGAAAGAGAGAATTTCCAACGAAGATGCAGCACTGATGGAATTTTACTTTGAAGATGTTATGCATCATTTTGGTTATAAATTAGAATTTTCTGTGGAACAAAGAGTTTCTGCGGCAACCAACCATTATAAATGGTACAATTTTCATAATATTGATGATATATAATGGATATCGGTAAACAAATATATACCCTTGCTACTGAACTCTATCCTATAAATCGAAGTATTACGGGGGAAGGAGTTAGAAAAACCCTCAAAATCCTTCAACGAGAAGTACCAGAGCTAAAGGTTTTTGAAGTTCCTAGTGGTACTAAATGTTTTGATTGGGAGATACCTCTTGAATGGAATGTGAAAGATGCATATATCATTGCACCAAAAGGAGAAAAAATCTGTGAATTTAAAAAGCACAATCTTCATCTTTTAGGGTACAGTGAACCTGTCAATAAAGAGGTGTCACTAGAAGAGTTGCAAAAACACCTCTACTCACTCCCCGAACAACCTGATGCAATTCCTTATATAACTTCATATTATACAAGACGCTGGGGCTTTTGTCTCACAGAAAATGATAGGCAAAAGTTACAACATGGTACATATAAAGTCTTTATAGATAGTGAGCTAAAAGAGGGAAGTCTCACTTATGGGGAGGTTATCTTAGAAGGAAAAAGTAAAAAAGAGATATTTTTATCAACCTATATCTGCCACCCCTCTATGGCAAATAATGAACTCTCTGGTCCTACCGTTACCACTTATCTTATAAAATATCTTAAAGCTCTGTCAAATCGTGAATATACCTATCGGATAGTATTTATCCCTGAAACTATAGGCTCTATCACATACCTAAGTCAACACCATAAGCAGATGAAGAAAAATATAATTGCAGGATTTAATATCACCTGTGTAGGGGATCACCACGACTACTCATATCTTCCATCAAGATACGGTGCTACCTTAAGTGATAAAGTAGCAAAACATATCTTGTCCCACAAAGCTACTTCTTTTAAAAAATATAGTTTCTTAGATCGTGGTAGTGATGAAAGACAGTATTGTGCGCCAGGGATCGATCTACCCCTTTGTTCTGTGATGAGAACAAAATATCTCCACTATCCCCAATATCATACTTCTCTAGATGATCTAGATTTTATCTCCAAAGAGGGACTAGAAGGTGCATATAACATCTATGCTGCCATCATCGAACTTTTAGAAAAAAATCATATCTACCAAACCTCTACACTTTGTGAGCCGCAACTTGGAAAAAGAAAAATGTATCCTACCATAAGCTCTAAAGACTCCCGTGCTCAAGTTGAACTTATGATGAACTTTTGGACCTACTGTGACGGGACAAATACTTTGCTTGATATTGCAGAAATTTTATCTATCCCTGCTTGGGAGCTGTATGATGTAGCAGAACTTTTTTACACCAACAAACTACTAGTAAGGAAAAATGATGAACTTTGAAAAAACCTTTAAACAAAATATTGAATTTATGCAAAAACATTTCCCAAATGTTTATAAAGAACTTGAAAATGTCGACTTTGGTAGCGATGTACAGCTTATTTTAAATGATAATCCAAATAAATTAAATATAAACTACAAGGGACATAATCTTTATCCTGACAACTCTTATGAAGCTATTAAAAATCAAGTTGATACCTTTGTAAAATCACCAACCTCTTTCTATAAAAAACCAACAATAAATAAACCCCATGAACTCTATGACTTTGTACATGACCAGTATCTTACAAAACTTGAAAAGAGTTCAGAGTATTTGCATAGTAACAAACTTTTTCACGACTATGCGCAATGGCGATATAAAAAACGCACTTGACACGATAAAAGCAGCAAAAGAGATAGGAGCAAATGCTATAAAGCTTCAAACGTATACAGCAGATACACTTACGCTTGATTGTAGAAAAGAAGATTTTTTGATAAAGGGTGGCACTCTTTGGGATGGCAAGAGTTTTTACGACTTGTATAAAGAAGCATACACCCCTTGGGAATGGCATGAAGAGTTATTTAAGTATGCAAGAAGTATCGATATGGATATATTTTCATCTCCTTTTGATAAAACAGCCGTTGATTTTTTAGAAGAATTCAATCCATCTGCTTACAAGATAGCTTCATTTGAGATCACTGACTATGAACTTATACGCTATACCGCTTCAAAAGGTAAGCCTATCATCATAAGCACAGGAATAGCTACTATAGATGAGATACAAGATGCAGTAGATATATGCAAAAGTGTAGGCAATCAAGACATAGTACTGCTAAAATGTACGTCTTCTTATCCAGCACCTTTAGAGGACGCCAATCTAGCAACTACACCAAATCTTGCACAAACATTTGGTGTAATAAGTGGATTTTCAGATCATACATTAGGTACAACAGCACCAATAGTAGCCACTACTCTTGGTGCAAAGGTGATAGAAAAACATTTTATACTAGATAAAAGTATCGGTGGACCAGATGCAGATTTTTCACTAGACAAACAAGAGTTTGCCCAGATGATAAAAGCCGTTAGAGACGCAGAAAAACTCATAGGCAGGGTTGATTATAGTATGAGTGAAAAGAAGAAAAAATCAAGACAATTTGCAAGAAGCTTATATGTGAGCCAAAATATAAAAAAGGCGAAATGTTTACAGAGCAAAATATTCGCAGCGTACGACCCGGATATGGGATGCATCCAAAGTATTTAAAAGATGTTTTGGGCAAGAAAGCCCAGAGAGATTATGAGTTTGGAGATAGGTTTGAGAAGTAAATAATGACCAAAAAAGTAATCTATATGGAACTTACAAAAGATATGGTAAAATAAATAAGAAGGAGTGGAAAATGTTAGCAATCAAAATAGACAATCCGGAAATAGAAAATAGATTTAAAGAATATGCTGAACAAAATAAAAAGGCTGTGGAAGAACTAGCAAGTGATGCTTTGAAAATGTTTTTAGATATGAAAAAACAAGATGATGAGTTAATATACACTAAAAAAGATCCTATGAAGCATCTCCATAAAATAGAATATGATTATGAAGACGATGGTGAAGATTTAAGTGATGTGAAGCTTTACAGTCATGTG
>JBNJFB010000091.1:0-4716 GCA_051746405.1 Campylobacterota bacterium | reverse complement strand
TGAAGTTGTTGATCAAATGGTTGGTGCTTCGTCAAAACAAGCTTTAGCAGATAAGATTAACTCATACTTATAATATTTAAATAGATACTAACAATTATACATAAACCTTAAAGGGGAAAAGAGTAAGCTCTCTTTTCCCCTTTTTTTATTCAAAATATCTCCCTTACTCTTACAATGTCATATTAAAGTCACTTTGAAAATTTAAGATATAACAATTAATAAGTCAAGGAGACGTTATGTCAAGTACAAATATATGGAAAATGGCATTGCCAGTTATTGTCGCTGTGGTTATTGCGCTATTTCCAACACCAGAGGGATTAAGTGTAAATGCTCACTACTTTTTTGCAGTATTTATAGGAGTGATAGTTGGATTGATTTTAGAACCAATCCCAGCTGCATTAATTGGACTAACAGGAGTTGCTTTTAGTGCTACTTTTGGTCTGGTTGGAGAAACAGCAAAAGCTAGTAGAGATTGGGCTTTAAGTGGTTTTTCAAATGGTGTTATTTGGTTAATTTTTGCAGCATTTATGTTTGCATTGGGTTACAAAAAAAGTGGACTTGGAAAAAGAATTGCTTTACTTTTAGTAAAAGCTTTAGGTAAAACCTCTTTAGGGCTTGGTTATGCTGTAGCATTTGCAGATGGAATATTAGCACCTTTTATGCCATCAAATACAGCAAGAAGTGCAGGGACAATTTTCCCAATTGCTATTAATATACCTCAGATGTTTAACTCAACACCTGATAATGAGCCAAGAAAATTAGGTGCATATATCTCATGGGTTGCTATTGCAGCTACTTGTGTGACTAGTTCTATGTTTTTAACAGCATTAGCACCAAACCTTTTAGCTGTATCATTAGTGGAAGAGAATGCAGGGATTCTTATTTCATGGGGTGAGTGGTTCTCAACATTAGCAATAATTATGATACCACTTTTCTTACTTGTACCATATTTAGCCTATATAGTATATCCACCTGAACAAAAAAAATCTCCTGAAGCTCCAAAATGGGCTGCAGCAGAACTTGAAAAAATGGGACCAATTAGTAAAAATGAACTATTAATGTTAAGTTTAGGTATGTTAGCTTTATTAATGTGGATTTTTGGAAAAACAATAGGTGTTAGTAGCACAACAGCTGCAATTGCAGTTTTTTCACTATTAGTATTAACAAAAGTAATTAGTTGGGAAGATGTAATTACAAATAAAGGTGCAATAAATGTATTTATTTGGTTCTCAACTTTAGTTGCAATGGCAGGTGGACTAAAACAAGTAGGATACTTAGATTGGGCAGCAGGATTAATCTCAGTTTGGTTAGAGGGATTAACACCATCAGTTGTTGTAATAACATTGGTTGTACTATTCTTCTTATTTCACTATCTATTTGCTAGTGTTACAGCTCATGTTGTTGCATTACTGCCTTTATTTATTGGAATTGGAGTAAATCTTATTCCTGCTGATATGGTGCACTCATTAGCACTATTACTTGTAGGTTCATTAGGTTTAATGGGTATTTTAACTCCTTATGCAACAGGGCCATCACCAATATGGTATGGTGCAGGATATATCTCACAAGCCACTTGGTGGAGATTAGGTTTAGTATTTGGGGCTATTTATTTAGCAGCCTTAGTTCTTTTAGGATTCTTTATTTTATAAAAATTAAATAGTGTCATTTATGATGCTATTTGAAAAAAGATATTATAATATATTTATGAAAAACATATTTATATTATTTATCTTTTTTCCTATTTACTTATTTGCTAATAGTTCAATACTAATCATCAACTCATATCATAAAGGATATGAGTGGAGTGATGATATAGTAAATGGATTAGAAAAAGTCTTTTATACAAAAAAAGATATTGAATTAAATATTTTGTATATGGACTCTAAACGTATCACTTCAAAAGAGTATTATGAAAGCTTGAAAAAGCTTTATAAAGTACAACTTCAAAATAGAAAATATGATTTAGTTATAACCCTTGATAGATTTGCTTATGATTTTATAGTTGAAGAGTATGAACAGTTTTTTACAGATGAAAAAATATTAACTGTAGGGATTGAAAACTTTAACAAAAAAAGATTAGTAAAGTATGATTTAGAAAATAAGGTTTGGGCTTTACTTGAAAAAAGAGATTTAAAAGGAAATCTTAGATTGATAGAAAAACTAAATCCTTTAGTAAAAAAAGTATATGTAATAAATGATAATAGTTTAAATGCACAACACACGCAACCACTTATTGATGAACTTTTTAGAACTTTTGATAAATCTTACGAACTAATATATTTAAAGGAAGATAGTCTAAAAGAGTTGAAAAGTAAGCTAGAAAATAAGGCTTTAAATAGTGTTGCATTATTTATTAGATTTTATAAAGATAGCTTAGGAAATCTTTATAAAAACAATCAAATTGCTGAGGTTATAAAAGAGTCTAAACTTCCAATATTTGTAACAGACTCTATTTTTTTGGCTGATAAAGCAGTTGGAGGAAAGATAGTAGACCTTAATGATTTTGGTGAAAAAGCAGGGTTTTTAGCTGTTGATTTACTAAATAATAAAGAGGTGAAAAAAGTAAATATATATAAAGATTTGCAGATTGTATTAGATGAAAAAAAGATAAATCAATTCTATTTAGATATAAGAAATTTAAAACAGAGGTATAAGCTTATAAATAAAGAGATGACTTTTTTTGATAGAAATAGAGCTTTTATTGATTCTGTATTTTTATTCTCACCACTTTTGGTTATATTTATTATTTTACTTCTTAGAAACATATCTTTAAGAAGAAAAATTCAGTATAAGTTAAAGCAGAGAATTGAACTTGACTCTTTACTTTTAAATGCTATAGAAAGTCCTATCTTTTGGGTTGATGAAACATCAACTATAATAGATTCAAATATTAGATTTTGTAATTTACTAGGCTATAGTTGTGAAAAGATACATGGAAAAAAATTAGAAGAGCTAAAAAAGGATTATAAAACAAATACTTTATTAAAAGCATTAGAAAAATTTCATAAAAATCCTGATAAAAATACTACTTTTAAATTAAGAGTTAACTCAAAAGAGATAAAAGTATTTTTTATAAAGCAAGCAAGTTATTGTGATACAAAAACTAAAAAAAGTGGAACAGTAACTATCTTAACAGATATAACAAAAGAAAAAAAAGAGACAAAAGAGAAAGAAAAAAGTAGGCAGTTTATAATTCAGCAATCAAAGCTTGCAGAAATAGGGGAGATTTTTTCTTCAATTGCACATCAGTGGAAGGCTCCACTTGTTGAAATAACTACAATAGCCCAAGAGAGTTTTTATAATTCAAATAGTAATGAGAGTGAAAATGAGTCCTATGTGAAAGATATTATGGTTCAAGTTGATTATATGAATAGAACAATAAATGATTTTCAAAACTTTATAAAACCATCCCAAACTAAAAGTATATTTAATGCAAAAACTGCGTTTGAAGATATGCTTGAAATAGTTGAACATAATATAAAATACAACTATATAAGTATAGATTTAAAAGTAAAAGAGGGTACAAACCTAAGTATTTATGGATATAGAAATGAGTTTATGCAAGCAGTTTTAAATATTATTAATAATGCAAAAGATGAGTTAATAAAAGAGAAAATAGAAAATAAGAGAATTAACATAGAGTTTTACAGTAAAGAGAACTTTTTAGTAATAGAGATATTAGATAATGCAAAAGGAATAAAGATAAAAAATATTAAAAAAATATTTAAACCTTACTATACAACAAAATCTAATGGTCATGGAATAGGGCTTTATATGGTAAAAACAATAATTGAAAATAAAATGAATGGTAAAATAAAAGTTGAAAATAGTAAAATTGGCGCAAAATTCAAAATTTATTTAAAAAGTATGTAGATGAAAGTTTTAGTATTAGATGATAATGAGAGATTATTAAGACTTATTAAAAACTCTTTATTAAAAGAGAGTTATGAGGTTGATACCTTTACTGATGGGCAAGATGTTTTTGAGGTATTAAATAATGGATATAACTGTTTTATTCTTGATATAAATGTGCCAAATATAGATGGAATAACCCTATTAGAATCATTGAGATATTATCACAAAGATACACCTGTGATAATAATAAGTTCAAACCATGAGTTTGAAAAAATACAAAAGTCTTACGACTTAGGGTGTGATGATTACTTGAAAAAGCCCTTTTATATTTTAGAGTTACTTCAAAAGGTTAAAAAATTATGTAAGGTTCAAAAGTCATTTTTACAGTTTGAACAAGAGTGTAAATATGATTTTATAAATCACATTTTATACAAAAATAATCAAGAAGTGGAGTTAACAAAAAAAGAGATTCTTTTTTTAGAGCTTTTTTGTCAAAACTTACATCATGTTGCAAATTATGATGAGATTTATGAGTATGTATGGGAAGGTGAGGAGACAAATCTTACTAATGTAAGAGCTATGATAAAAAGATTAAGAAAAAAGCTTCCAAAGGATTCTATTAGTATTGTAAAAGGTCTTGGGTATATGTTGAATAAAAAAGTAAAGTTAGTATAAAAATAATAAACTAATAATTAGTAGAGATTAAGGATATATTAATTATTAAATGATAAAATTTTTCCATAAATTTATAGGATCTTATTTGTATGATTAAACTATTACTTACATACTTTTTAGTATGATTAGTTTTTTAATAAATACTATAAACTATTCTATAAATCAAACTGTAACTAAAAGGATTTT
>JBNJFB010000090.1:0-4793 GCA_051746405.1 Campylobacterota bacterium | reverse complement strand
GAGAAACTATATGAAGAGCTACTTATAAGTGACAGTGATGCTAAAACAGATTATGAATCAATCACCGTAGCAGGAAAAAGTGAATATGATATAGAAAAACTAAATCAAGATATACAAGAGCTTATAAATAGTGAAGATAAGTTAGCACAGCTGAAAAAAATAGTACCTGAGTTTGATCATAAGGTTAATTAAGGATATTAGACAAAAGAGAAACAGTACTCATTGGACCACATGACTTATTAATCGCAGCTCATACTAAATCATTAGATGCAGTATTAGTTACAAATAATGCAAAAGAGTTCCAAAGAGTTGAAAACTTGAGTTTGGAAAATTGGGTTAATTAGTTAGTTTGTTTATATTTTGACCTAAAAAGTTGATTTAGCAAAAAAGATGCTAAAATTATCTCTTGTCTTATATTCAATATGTTTTATTTGATATATTTTATTATATAAGGTATAATAAATACAGATTAAAATAAATAAAAGGAAAAGATATGTTAACTTATGGAGTTACAGATATACAAAATAAACCTTCATTAATAAAAGCGATAGATATAGCACAAATAATAGATAAAAGAAAACATACTACTCTTGGATACTTTATATCTTCAAAGTATGATGATCTTATTAAACCATTTATTGAAGAAATAGATAAACAAGAAAGACTAGCAAAACTTCATAAACTAAAGCAACATCAAGATTTGGAATTTGCAGAACTTGGAGTTGATTGCTAGATTACTATATTTAGGATTTTAGTACAAGTTTGATATAATAATTCAAATTAGATGGAGATAAAAGTATGCTTATATTAGAAGATACTATCCAAAGTGGGAGTGTAAAGAGATTTGATTCTGCATTTTCACTTATTACTTTGATGTTGTTGCTTACTATCTCTATAGTTTTTGAAAAGACTTCATTTATATCAACTATTTCTAATAAGGTTTTTTCAAAATCATATACAAATTTTTAAGTGAGATATTAAGAAATAAAGTTGTAATCTCTCCTGTAAATCCAAGTGAAATAATCCAAGAATGGGTAAAGATTTTTATAAAACAGTTTGGATATATAAAAGGAAGTAATGATTATGCAATATAGAGATATAAATATAGAATATATAAATAAAATAGCAATAAAAGCAGGTGAAGCTATCATGGAGATATATTCACAAGATTTTGATGTGGAGTATAAAGATGATAACTCACCTCTTACAAAAGCAGATAAGGTTTCTAATCAAATCATTTGTGATAGATTAAAAGAGTTATATCCAAATATACCTATTATGAGTGAAGAGAATAAGCAAACAGATTATGAGCAAAGAAAAGAGTGGACTGAATATTTTTGTATAGACCCAATAGATGGTACAAAAGAGTTTATTAAAAAAAATGATGAGTTTACTGTAAATATAGCAATTATTTATGAAAATAGACCAGTACTAGGTGTAGTTTATGCTCCTGCATTAGGTGATTTGTACTATGCTAAAGAAAATGAGGGGGCATATTTGGAAGTGTTAGGTACTAGGTCTGAAGTGTTAAGTAAAAATAAATTACCTATAACTACTCAAAAGAACTTGAAAGAAAAAACAACTGTAGTAGCAAGTAAATCGCACCTTTCAAATGAAACACAAGAATTTATAGATAACTTAGCACTGAACACTGAACACTTAACACTAGTTTCAAAAGGTTCCTCTTTGAAACTCTGTATGGTAGCAGCAGGTGAAGCAGATGTATATCCACGGCTAGCACCAACTATGGAGTGGGATACAGCAGCAGCTGATGCAGTAGTTAGACAAAGTGGTAAACAAACACTACAGTACAAAACAGACAAAGAAGTTGTTTATAATAAACAAGATTTATTAAACCCTTGGTTTATAGTAAAGTAGTTCAAATCTTTATTGTAAGGATATTTAATCAATCATTAATGTTTAGTGTAATATAATTCGAGTATGAAAATCATTTGTTTAGCTTGTGGGAGTGATTACCCACTAGTTTAGCATAGAGGGTAAGGATTAAATTCCTTGCCCTTTTTTTTTGCGGGTAGTGTTTCATTATTGCATTAATTCTTTTTTTTCATCAAAATTTTTAAATTAGCGTCACTTATGGGTTTTAAATAGTATAAGGGAGTTTAGAAAAGTAGTAATTGGTGGAGATGGACACTACGCAAGTAAGTTAAGCAATCATTAATATTTAGTGTAATATAATATATTTACGATTAAGCAAAGTTATTACCAGGGAGTGATTACCCAGGTGTTTACATAGAAAGGGTAGGGATTAATTTCCTTACCCTTTTTTTTTGCGGGCAGTGTAGCAATTTAAGGGCGGGAGTGTAAACATAAAGGAATAACTTTGTTATATCGAATCGTAGTACTATTTTTAATAGTTCTTATTTTTGCGATAAGAGCCTATTAATAAGAGGGGGAGCTAATCAACTCTCCTGGTACTACTTATAAACTATCTAACCAATCGGGCCACCATTGCATTAACTCTTTTTTTTCATCAAAATTTTTAAATTAGCGTCACTTATGGGTTTTAAATAGTATATGGGAGTTTAGAAAAGTAGTAATTGGTGGAGATGGACACTACGCAAGTAAGTTAAGCAATCATTAATATTTAGTGTAATATAATATATTTACAATTTAGACATTCGTTTCTTAGCAAGAGTGATGACTTGCATTAACGTAGAAAGGGTAGGGATTAATTTCCTTACCCTTTTTTTTTGCGGGCAGTGTAGCAATTCAAGGGCGGGAGCGTTAAAGAAAAGGGAAACGAAAATGCCTAAATTTGTGGTGATACTGTTAATTGTTTTTATTTTTGCAATAAAAGCTTATTAACAAAAAGGGGAAACTCATCATTTCCCCTGTCACCACTTATAAATTATCTAACCAATTAGCCCACCATTGCATTAACTCTTTTTTTTCATCAAAATATTTAAATTTTGATTCTCTATTATAAGCTGCTTTGATTTTGTTTCTTTCAGCATGAGCCAAGCAAGCTTCAATAATATCTGATGATTGTTCATGTTCTTTAGTGTTCTCATGTGCAATTGTTGAGAATGTACTTCTAAAACCATGTGTTGTATGAGTTTGTTTATATCCAAGTCTTGCTAGTGCGTGATTTAAAGTAGCGTCACTTATAGGTTTTAAATTTGATGTTGGTGATGGAAATACATAAATACTTTTTTCATATGAGTAAAGTTTTATTTCATTTATTATTTTAACAGCTGTACTTGATAAAGGTAATACAAAATCAGTATTAGTTTTCATTTTTGAAGCAGGAATAAATAAGTATTTCTCTTTTAAATTAACTTCACTCCATTCTAAAGCTCTTAGATTGTAAGGTCTTAAAAAAACATATGGTGCTAATTGCAGTGCATAGACTGTTGATATATCACATCTAAAATTATCTTTATAGCTATATATATCAGCTATCAGCTGTTTTACATCTTCTTTTGTGGTAATAGCAGGTAAATTAACTCTTTTTGTTTTTTTTAATACTTTTTTGTCAATATCAGAGATTATATTATGTTTAACATGATCATAAACTACTGCATACTTATATATTCTATTTAAATTTGTTAATACTCTATCTGCTGTTTCATTTATTCCTTTTTTATCCATATCTTTTATTATGTTCAATATATCAATTCTTTCAATTTTTTTTATGTCTTTGTTATGTAGTTTTTTTGTATTATTTAAAAGTGTTCCTTTTGCTTTTTTATAAGTAACTTCTTTCCATTCTGTTTTCATCACTTCTAGCCATTCCTCAATAACTTCTAAAAATAGTTTTTTATTTGTATCTTTGTATTTTAAAGCTAATGGATCAATACCTTGTGTTATTTGTTTTCTATACTCTTCTTTTAAATCTCTTGCAGCTTTTAAACTTGTGCTTGGATAAATTCCAAAGCTTGTTGATTTTCTTTTGTTGTCAAACTTATAATCAAATCTAAATTATTTACTACCCTTTGGTGTTACTATTAAATATAGTCCTTGGCCATCACTTATTTTATACTGTTTGTCTTTTGGTTTAGATTTTCTTATTTGCGTATCTGTAAGAGGTTTAACTACTTTTGGCATTTTTTACGGTAACTCACTTTCATCTATTTTAATTACCGTCAATATTACCGTTTTAAATCTTAGATTATATTAAAAAGCATAAAAGTGTATAGGAATAAAAAGCTTTTAAAAGTCTGTTTTTTAGGAGGTTCTAAATAGTATATGGGAGTTTAGAAAAGTAGTAATTGGTGGAGATGTCCGGAGTCGAACCGGAGTCTTAAAACATATCATAATAGCGTCTACATGCTTAGTAAGGTTGAATGGTTTCACTTTTTGAACACTCAACCTCCAAGGCAATCAAAAAGCTAAGATTTGAGAATTTCCCTTTGAAGTCAAATCAACCCTTCAAAGGTAATCTATCTAGGGTGAACCCGCAATATCTACTTAGATAGAATCAGTAGTGCGAGCCTCCAAAAGCTCAACCCGAAGGGAGCTAGTATAAGTTATTAAACTTACGCAGCTTTTGCGTAAGCTGGAGCGTAATTTGTATTATTTGCGTCTAAAAAAAAATGAACCGTATATCGGCATGTTCAGGCCGGCATGCAACTATTACTCAATGCTCTAATCGATACCAAGTCATCCCCGTATGTTGCTAATCTATTATTATACACAAAAAACTTTAAAATTCAATTATTATTTACTTAAAAGAGCCACTTGCAGATTATAAAAAACAACCCGTAATTTAAGCTGATTTAAATTTTAGAAAGTTGAATCAAATTTCAAATAAGTTATAATTTTTCACTACA
>JBNJFB010000089.1:0-4820 GCA_051746405.1 Campylobacterota bacterium | reverse complement strand
AGCAGTGAGTATATTGGATAAAGGATGGGTGGATATTGATGGCAAGCCTATCTACTCGTTTGCATTTTTTAAAGTATTGCGACATCTGATAAAAATAATTCACCGGGACCAGATGTATGAGAATGAGGTCCTCCAGAAAGAAGCAAAAATTAATAATATAAAGCTGTTGTCAGCGCAAAAAGGTACTTATGTAGAACACATTCCACTGAAGCAAAAGTACATATTGACAACTTTGGCCATGTGTCTTTTGCAAAGTACAAAGTCTATGGATATGTTTGTAAAATCTAATAGTATTGCCTATGGATCTTTGAGGATGAAAACGTGTTATTCAGATATAGAGCCATTTTTTTATTTTAGGCTGATTGAAAAATATAAATTTAGCATTTACTCTCCTACAACAAAAGAAATAGAACAAGCTATAACATGGATGTACCGAAACGGTATTCCTGTAAGTATGAGTCAACTGTCTAAAGTCTTTAATATCCACTTGGAAGCAAGAAAAAGACCAGACATTGAACATAGTTTAATCAATTTTAATATGAAAAACTATTTAAAGTGTAAAACAACTCAGGCATAGAGCATTTTATTGGTTTATTTAATCTAATATATAATCAAGAAAGGTTAAAATTGTGGAAAAAAATGAACTCATTGAGGTGATCAGATTGCTTACATTCAAATCCTTGCATAATGAAACAATAAATAATTTATCAGTAAAAATATTTGAGTTAGATGAAAACTCACCTGGTGCTTTGGAAGATTTAAAAAGCTTATTGACAAAAAAGATAAAATCAATGAATATTCATCAACCAGTATTAAATGAAGAAACTCTCCCTAAATATCATAATATACCATCTGACTTTATTACTCGCTTTGAAAAAGCTGCACAGCAAGTTTGCAACCCACACAACCATCAAATTCCTGCTTTTGATGTAAGAAGATCAAGGGTTTCAGAGTTTATGTCCCAAGTCTATTTAGAAAAAGAAATGGGTTGTGTTTTTTTGGACGAATGTGATAAAAGAATGAATTTAAACCATTTCGAGTCAGACAAACATGCCCCGGGGATAGATGTTGTTGGCTTTAAAGAGGAGGATGGTAATTTTAAGTTTGTTGTATGTGAAGTTAAAACTTCAAGTAGTAACAAGGTGCCCTGTGATACTGCTAAGAAGCTAAAAGAAGATATAGTTAAAGCGACTACAGATCAAGACCGAGTAATAAAAGAAATTTTAACATTAGTGGGCTGCATTCAAAAACAGGGGAATAGCGACATGATGGATAAAAAGGTCAATGATATTTTGACCTTGTTGTTGGGATTAGTAGACTCAAAAGATTCAAAGGAACAGTTTTTTGACAAAATAGTATTTATGCCATTTTTAATTAAAAATAATACAACAATAAAAGATGATGAAAATACAGATGACATGGAATTGCATAGTGATATTCAAGGGCCCAGTAAGATAGAGGGATTCTTGTGGTCATTTAATAGTGATATAACAGATTTTGTCAAAGAAGCATATAATCTAAATAAGGTAGATGATGCCTAACAAGATAGAGCAACTTTTTAATAGCCTTATTGATAAGAATGATTCTATTTTAAGAGAAATATTAAACAATTTCGAAAATGAGTATCTAAAAAAATTATTGAACCATCAAGAATTAAACCTGTTGAAGCTTCTTGATGGTTCAAATGAAACAGATGATGTTGGAGATGTTTATCTTAAACTAATAATTCTCAACCAAATAGGAGCTTACTTTTTAGAAGGAGAAAAGCTTAAGAGAAAATATTTGAGTAATGAAGGTTCATTGAATGAATTATTAGTAATCATCTATGAAATGAACAGAAATTGTTCCGAAAATTGCCAAAATATAACTGATCCTATTACAAATTTATTCTATACATGTTCTTATGGGATAATTGTAGAAAAAGATGTAGAAGTTAGTACCTTAATTAAAAGAGAGAACCATAATCTTGTAAATGCAAATAAGGAGAGAGAACCCTTAGTTGCGTTTGAGAATAATATAATTATTTTGTTTTTATATCTTATAGGAAATCCTAGGAATAATGAAGATAAACAAAAAATAAAAGAACTAATACAAACTATTGAAAAACAAATTGAAAATTTGACACAGAAAGAGTATACAAATGAAGAGTTGATAAAAGTAGGAGTACATCTATCGGCATTTACGAACATACTATATATTTTGAAAGAGTATTTTTTCTTTCTTTTCCATGGAAAATGCAGTGACGGTGATAAGTTTCAAATTAAACTTGATACTGTTCTCTTTCAGGCTAGCCAGAATATAAAAAATTACTCTGATTTACAAAGTAAAATTATCTTAATGAGATATACACTCAAAGTTTTGCATGAAAAATCTGTTTGGAATATCGCATCAACATCTCCGTTGATCAAAAGTTTTTTTGAAAAAGCAATAAAAGACAACAATTTCATTCTTAACCTAATGCCCTCACAAAGTGCTTCTATTCATGAATTACTATCCGCGAAGAAAGCACATGTTGTAAGCATGCCAACTAGTTCAGGGAAGACGCTTTTAGCTGAATTGTATTTGCTTTACAACTTTCATATCAATAGAATAAACGAAAAGGAATATCCAACTGCATGCTACATAGTTCCAACGAATGCTTTAGTTAATCAAGTAAAAAGCAAGCTAGACAAAGAGCTTTCAGGGTTAAATATAAATATTGAAAGTGCACTTCCTTTTTATGATATAGATGAAATAGAAAATGAGATATTTAATCAACAAAAAATAAATATATTAGTATCCACGCCTGAAAAAATAGATTTTTTAATACGAGAGAACCATCCAGTATTGCAAGATTTAAAAGTAGTTATTGTAGATGAAGCACATAATATTGCAGATAAAACTCGAGGATCTAAGTTTGAACTTCTACTGGCTACATTAAAACAAAGGTATGAATCTTTAAGTTATATGTTGTTAACACCTTTTATTAACAAGGAAAGTGGTAAGAATATTGCAGAATGGCTGGGAGATGGAGTGCATTCATCGGATATTGTAGTAAGTGAATGGAGCCCTTCAAAGCAGTTTCTTGGTTATGCCTTATTTAAAAATGATTCAACCCAAGTTACCTATTTACCGTCAGCTCGGAATACTGTATTGAAAGAAAAAGCTACTGTAACAATTTCTGAAACAGAAAAGCAAGTTAAACATGAATTAGGGATACCGCGAACAAGTCCAAAAGTCAGAACCTTAGTTCTGTTGAAAAAGTATTTAAACTTAGGAACCACCCTCGTGCTTTGTGAGGGGATATCAGCTACTTATAAAAATGCTATTCTCATAAGAGATTACTTACTAGCCAATAAACAAACTACTTCTATAGCAGAAAATGAAAAAATAAAAGAGTTTGTAGAGTATCTAGAACGTGAGGATGCTGGTAATGAGGATTTAATAAAATGTGTGCAGCATGGCATTGCTTATCACAATTCCACTCTTTCAGAAGGTGCAAAAGATCGGATAGAACAGTTAGTCGCACTAGGGCATATTAAAGTGATCTGTGCTACTACAACTCTTGCACAAGGAATGAATTTTCCTATAACTAATGTTTTCTTTCAATTTCATACAAGGCAAGGCGGAGCAAGGTTGGTGACATCAGAATTTATGAATATTGCGGGTAGGGCAGGTAGAGCATATTACGATACTGAAGGACACATTATACTATTGCAGCCTTCAAAAAAAGAAACAGAAGAAACATTGGAGCCTGTCCTTCAAAGCTATATACAAAATGACGCACAAGAAGTCATATCATCTCTTACTGATTTTTTTGAGACAATAGATAAAGATATAGAATTTAATCTTAAGTTGCTAGATAATGATAAGGCAGTATCAAATTTTTTGCAATACTTAAATCATATTTCACGTGTAGTTTATGATTCTGATTACAAGAAAGCAGCACAAGGGATAGGCCAGATACTAAATGCATCTTTGGTTTATAGGAACCAAGAATTCAAACAAGGATTTCTTGAGTCTCAGCAAAAAATACAGCAGTTTTCCAAAAAATATTTAGAACATATATCAGGGAAAAGAGCTCAAGATCTCAAACTTGCTGATATAAGTGGAATTAGTGACATAAGTCTCACCAGGATTCAGGCCAAAATCATTGAATATAAAACAGAACTAAAATCAGGTGGACATCAGAATACTTATCCACTTATGGATATAAATAATCTTATTCTGAAAGAAAGAGAATACAAGAAACTTTCACGGATTATTGGCATCATTAATTCTGTTCCCGAATTGCGATTGGAGATTGGCAATTCGCGTGGAAAGTTTAAAGCAGAACGTATAGCATTAATGACAATAGGCTGGGTAAATGGTAATAGTGTTTCAGCTATAGCAAGAGCGATAAAAGAAAATATAGATGACCCCAGAAATCAAAAAGAGATAATACAAGAATGTCAAAAGTATATTAATAGCAATATGAAAAACTTTTTGTCATGGGGTACAAAAATATATAAGAAGCTTACTGACCATGAAAAAGAAAAAAAAATTAATTTACCATCCTATATATATTTTGGAGTAAGTACAGATGAAGCAGTTATTCTCTCAAGGTTAGGAGTTCCTCGCTTCCAATTGTATGAAGTACAGAAAAAAATTAAAAAGCAAAAAGGCAATGGCTTTATAAAAACTCAGAATATTGAAGAAATTAAAGAGTTGATCTTCAATAAAAAGAAATTATAAGCTTGTACAATTCTCCTAATAAAATTATTGTATGGGAGTGTATAAAATGCTAGCAAAAAATGAACACTCTCCACTCCCATTCTAAGCATGAGGGTTTTTTATTTGCT
>JBNJFB010000088.1:0-4861 GCA_051746405.1 Campylobacterota bacterium | reverse complement strand
CATATAATCTCTAAAATCATCCGCGTTCATCGCTCCTCGTAAATCATTTGCCAAATCCCAAAGGATTTTCCCTAACTGTTCTTGTTCATTTTCACTCATAATTAATTTTCTCCATTAGTTGATTCACTAAAAAGTTCATCATTAAAGTTATATTGTTCAATAAAATTATAAAATATTTTACGAAAGTACATTTTATTTTCTTCTACCATTTCCATAGGTTCATATAAAGAATAATTACCGTGGCTAAGTATATTTACCATACGAGTATGAATAGTTCCATCAACATCATCGGTATCTTTTTTTATACAATCAGCAAATCCTTTTAATCCTAAAAATGATGCTGTTTTTTCTAAAACACTTCTTAAAATATTAAAATGATATGTATAAAGTTCATTGGACTCTGCTGCATTATGAAGTACCTGTAGCATGCTAACATGATGAAAAAAGGGTGTATCTCCTGTATTTCTTAATATATAACCGTCATCACTATTTTTACTTAAAAAGTAAGAAAGTGCTTTTTTGAGTTCATTGTGTATGACATTAAAAAACAAGCTATGGTGAGAAGAAATAATAACTTTTATATTATCCTGTTTTTTTAGTATTTGTGCCAAATGGCTGGCTACAGCGATAGCATTGTTGTCATCAAGTGAAGAAATGGGATCATCAATATAAATATATTTCACCCAATCATAAGCCTCTTGTCTATCAATTGCTAGCTCTACAATTGCTAGAAAAAAACACCATATAAAGATAGTTTCTTCTCCACGAGAGACCTTAAAAGATTCAAAGTTTTCTTTTTTAAAGGAAATAGTCCAATCAGCATAATCTATAATAAAATCAATATCGCTATATCTCTGATATAGAGGTCTAATACGATTTTCCATTTCAAGCTCTTTAAGCCCTTCAAAAAACTTAGAATCTCTATTGATTTTTAAAACTCTTTCATCATCATACTTTAAATCATTATCCCACAAAAAAAGGTCTTCTGTAAATGCATTAAAATAAAGTGTATCTCTGCTATCTTGGGTTTTTCCTATATCTTTAAAAGCCATCGATAGCCGTGTTTTTCCTGTTTTGTTGTATGCATACAGTAGTATATATTTTTTTAATTGTAAATCAGTACGAAACTTTTGAGCTAGTTCGTCAATTGTATCAAAAGACTCTAGTATCGCTTGAGAGCTCATCGTCTTTTCACTTTCTCTTCAAGCTGTTGTAACTCTTCTAAATCCTGCAAATCTGCTTGCTTTTTGTAGTTTTTTCCATCTTTGGCAGTTGTCAAGTATTCCTTGACAACTGGTTTTTTATCAAACCCTTCTTCTTGCAAAATATTCTGAATATGTAGGTTTGTCTTATGTCCAGCATTCATCATTTACGCTGCCAATTCATCTATATATTTATTTTTTTCACTCCAAAGAATAGGCTTTATATTATATTCATTAATTGCCGCAATTAATTCTGATTTGATAGAGTTTTCATCGTTTAATATAATATATCCATTTCCATTTCTACTATCTCTTGTATCCTCAAATGCAAAAAGCGTTGCTTTTAGGTTTTCTGTTTTTGGACGGTTAAGCAGCCTAATAGTACGCTCACTTGCATTTTTAGATTTAGGAATAAGATACTCAAACTTATGGTTAAAATGTGATTTACCTTCAAGGATGATATTTGACGTATATCTAATATCATGTTCGTCAAAATAAAGTCCGACATCTTCAAAAAATAGATTCATTACCTTGCTTTGGGCTAATACAAACATATCATTAACACTTAAAAGTGCTTGAATAAGATTGTGCTTTTTATGAGCAAAATTTTCACCTGTTGCATTTATAAAAAGACTTTTATCCCTACCAAGCTGAACTCCAAAGCCATTTAAAATAGTGTGTAATTCACGCTTTCTTTTAGTGGAGGCAAACTCTAAACCGTTTAGCTCCAGTTCTGTCATTGTAATTCCGTTATCAGTCAATAAAATATTATTTTTATCATCTTTATCAAAAACAGCATAAATTGCTATAAAGTCATTTTTTCTATCTAAAAAAGGAGTTTCAATTTCAAAGATATTATCTTCTATTTTATCTACTGATATCCCTTCTTTGATAAAAGCTATATATTTATCAACAAGTTGGTTTATGTCATGCATAATAAATCCTTCATACCAAAGGTTGGTAGTTTTACTATATTACAATACCGACAAAACATTTGAGCTTGCTTGTATAGTTCATCAGAGGTATTTAAACCCATCTCTTCAACCGGAAATGCCCACTTTACATCATAACCTTCTACATAAAAGTGGATATGTGATTCTTTGTTAAATCGTTTATTTTCATATTTTTGCATAAGGTTTAAAAGGTTTTCGTCAATCTCAATAGGAATAGCTGTCAAAGGTGGGTTTTGATGACTTCCAAAAAAATCCAATCGTCTTAATACAATAGTTTTTTGCACCCTCTTTTGAAAAGTTCTTTTTTTCAGTGACATATATTTTCGATGCATATCAAGACAAAAAAGTTCATCTTTAAATCTTTCATCTTTTGCATTTAAGTCTATAACTAAAGCCTCATTAGGATTAGGTAAAGTGTATTTTTTTTCTTCTGTTTCTTTTTCTAAATCAAAAAGTATTTTAGCTTTTTCATTGCTTAGTGACATTTTTTACTCCTTAGCCTGAGGAAAGAGGTTTTGCATCAACGCTTTTTTGTGCTCTTTAAGGGCTTGCACCTTTTTATCTTGTGCCTCTATGAGGTTATCAAGGCTGCTGAGACAGTCGGCTATCTTTTGTTGCTCTTTTGGGTTGGGATATAAAATAGGTAACGATTTTACAATATCAGCATTTAAATTTAATACTGCAGCACCTGCAGCATTATTTAGAAAATATTTTTGACTCTGGTAAGATAAAATAAAGTAGTAAAGATAATCTGTTTCGATATCTTTTTTTATATTTCTTATTGCAATCCAACCGTCATGTATACATGCTCTAATTTTTAATATATATGGGCGTCCAAAACTCATTGAGTTTGAAAGTATTAAATCTCCGTAATTAACTTCTCTTGTTTTGCTTAAACCAGTAGATTTAATTTTTTCTTTTGTTGAAATGACATATTTTGAATTTTGATCTATATCTCCAATTTTCAGCCAATTCAAACCAGTCTCCTCTAAGGTTATGTACTTGTCAATAGGACGAGGAGAGCCACCTCTTACAATTTCGGATATATTTGTTAAAGGCTTCTCTTCCCACTCCCCATCATTGCTAAACTCCGGAAACCGCCAGTTTGGTTCACTTTTTCCCTCAGCGGGAAAGAGGTTTTGCATCAACGCTTTTTTATGCTCTTTAAGAGCTTGCACCTTTTTGTCTTGTGCCTCTATGAGGTTATCAAGGCTGCTAAGACAGTCGGCTATCTTTTCTTGCTCTTTTGGGTTGGATGGTATTTGAATAGGTAGCTGCTTTAAATTAGCAAGTGTCAATTTAGGGGGTGCAAAGCCCGTAATATAAGGATATAAGTCGATTAAATTAAGATAGTTTTGTAGAAAAAAATCATTAACTTTAATTGTTTTAATAACATGAGCATGATTATTTACCCAATATTTACCATTTACAACAAAAGCAGTTTTTTCAAATGCACTCCATTTGGCTCCATCTTCTCCAATCAAAATAAGTTGCTCATCAAAAATATAATCTTTAACATAATCAATTATTCCACTTGCTCCATAATATGGATATTTTCCTTTTTCTCTAGAGCTACTAGAAATTGGCATTCTACGACTATTCAAAATTTCACACAACATATCCAGTGACTTCTCTTCCCACTCCCCATCATTGCTAAACTCCGGAAACCGCCAGTTTGGCACTATCTTACTCTTCATACGCACTCAGTCCCGATATCTCTTGATAATCTACCATCTTTTTCAGCACTGGGATGAGTTCCCCCATCAGCTCCATCTCCACTTTGCCCCGCTCTTTCCAGCCAAGCCCCAGAGGCTCCAGCACATCCGTAAGCAGCTGCGCGTCAAATATCTTTCTATCTACTGTCAGGTTTACAAAATCTTCCACCTCTTTTTGGTTTAGCTTATACTTTTTGGCGATGTTTTTCACATCATTTGAGGATTTTTGTGCTTTAAAGGTTTCGTATCCCTTTTTTATATCATTAGCATCAAGCCCTGAACCTGTTTGCAGCGTATCGATATAAGCGCCGATATCATCTTTTTCATCGACAAACTTCGCATCAGATTCGATGACAGTCATCAGCTGCTCTTTTGTCATCTTCTGTTTTTTGGGTTTCGCTTGCGTGTATCTTGCGATAAGGTTCATGATGTAGTCATAGTCTATAACATCGCTGGCAAAGAGTACAAACTCAAAATCAAGCTGCCCTATCTCCCCGCTTGCATCGTCTGTACTTTGGCTTTGCTGCTCTTTAAGCCTTTTAGCCGTGTCGATATAGACCCCTTTAAAAGCTCTGAGTTCATCTTGGGGCATGATGGATTCTATCGTCTGACTTTGCTTTTGATCTAAGTCCGTGTACTGATCCAGCTGGGTTTTTAGCCTTTGTACCTCTTTAAAATGGTTTATAAACTCCGCCCTGTCACTGTCGCCTTTTATGTTTGCTACATCTTTGGCTTTTGGCTCCAACCCCTGTGAGCTCATGAAAGTGCTTAATTTATCAACTGCCTTTTCAAACTCCTCTATCACAACCGGTGCGGATTTTACCAGCCATATCTCTTTGGACTTTTCAGACTTTTTACCGCTAAACATAGTGATAGCCTCTTGTACCTGATCTTGCTGTGCGTAAAAGTCAAGTATATTGCCGTAGGGCTTTGTATCGTTTAGCACCCTGTTTGTTCTTGAAAAAGCTTGTATAAGCCCGTGGTGTTTGAG
>JBNJFB010000087.1:0-4926 GCA_051746405.1 Campylobacterota bacterium | reverse complement strand
GAAGTACTAAACTCAACAGAGATTAAGAACTTTATAAATGATAAATACAAAGGTGCAATTATAGAAGCATTTTAAGAAATTTTTCATATGGTGATACACAAAAATCAAATGTTGTATAGTTTGGGTTTTATTTCTTCATCTCTTTTACTTTAACATTTTAGTTATTACTTTTTAGATATAATTTATTAAATTTACTAAAGGTAAAAGTTGAGAGTAGGTGTATTTGATTCAGGACTTGGCGGATTAACGGTATTAAGAGATATTTGTAAAGTATATAAAAATGCAAGTTTTTTTTATGTAGCTGATACAAAGTATGCACCATATGGAATCAAAAGTCATGAAGATATATTGAAAAGATGTATTACAGTAAGTGATTATTTAATAGCTAAACATCAAATTGAGGTATTAATAGTTGCTTGTAATACAGCCACATCTGCTGCAATAAATGAGTTAAGATTAAAGTATAAATCTTTGATTGTAATAGGAACAGAACCTGGAATAAAGCCTGCATTAGAGCATACAAAAAGTTTAAATATAGGTGTTTTAGCTACAAATGCTACTTTAAAAGGTGAAAAATATCAATTCTTAGTCAATAAGTTATCTAAAACAAAAAAAGTTATACTATATGAGCAAGCATGTGCAGGACTAGTTGAACAGATTGAAAATGGTAAGATTAATCAAAATAAGACAAGAAATATGCTTGAAAACTGGCTTGTCCCAATGAAAAAAAAAGGTGTGGATACTATTGTTTTAGGTTGTACCCATTATCCTTTAGTATCAAAAGTTATAAAATCTATTATGGAAAATAGAATAACTTTAATAGAAACAGGAAGTGCAATAGCTAAAAGGTTACTTTATCTTAGTTGTGAGAAAGGTCATAAAAATATAGGTGACATAGAGATTTTTATATGCCATACTGGAAAAATCAACAAAACGATGATAAATGAAATTTTTAAAGATAAAAAAATAGAAATAAGGAAGTGTAAAATATGAGTGAAACAGTACAAAAAAAAGTTCTTGCTTTAAAGTATAGACCACATAGGTTTGAAGATTTAGTTGGTCAAAGTACTATTTCACAAACATTATCTTTAGCACTTGATTCAAATAGACTATCCCATGCATATTTATTTAGTGGTCTTAGAGGAAGTGGAAAAACAAGTACTGCAAGAATTATGGCTAAAGCTCTGTTATGTTCAAATGGGCCAAGTTCAAAACCTTGTGAACAGTGTGATAACTGTATTAGTGCAAATGCAAATAAGCACCTAGATATTATAGAGATGGATGCTGCTTCAAATAGAGGAATTGATGATATAAAAGATTTGATTGAGCATACTAAGTATAAACCAAGTAGTGCTAGATTTAAAGTATTTATAATCGATGAAGTTCATATGCTTACAACACAAGCTTTTAATGCACTTTTAAAAACCCTTGAAGAGCCTCCTGGGTTTGTAAAGTTTATTTTAGCAACAACAGACCCTTTAAAACTACCTGCAACAATATTAAGTAGAACACAACACTTTAGGTTTAATAAGATTTCAAACTCTGATGTTGTTCATCACTTATCACATATTTTAAATGAAGAGGGTATTGAGTATGAAAAAGATGCTTTAGAAATACTATCAAGAAGTGGACAAGGTAGTTTAAGAGATACTTTAACAATGCTAGATCAAGCAATAATATTCTCAAAAGGACAAGTTTCAACTACAGCAGTTGTTGATATGTTAGGTTTAATTGACCCTGAAATTATGGATAATATTTTTCAAGTTGTACTAAGCAAAGGTGATATTTCAACAATTGTAAGTGAGCTTGAAAACTATGAGGTATCACAAGTTTGTGATGAAATGTCTATTTACCTAAAAGATAAGATGCTACAAAAAGACTCAAGGTTTGATTTGATTTTATATGATAGGTTCTTTAGAATTTTAAGTGATGCAAAACATCTTTTAGCTATGAATTCAGATGGTGGTTTTGTGCTTATTTTGACACTTATGAAAATGATTGAAGCAATAGATATAAAAAGTATAGATGAGCTTATAAATCAAGTTGAAAAGATTGAAGCAAAGCCAAGTGAAAATACAAAAACTTATGTTTCAAAGCAAGAGTCAAAACAAGAAGACTCACAGCAAGAAGAGGAAACAAAAATTCAAGAACCAGATGCTAGTGATTTAAGTTTGGGTAGTGATAATGTTGTATCTTTAGATGTTATTGAAGAGTCTATACCAAAGGTAAAGTACCCAACACCTTTTGATGATGACTTAGAAGAGTTAGAAACCTCTACAAAACAAGAAGAGGTTGAACAAGAACAACAAGAGCCTAAGATAGAAGATAATACAACTACAAAATCCAAAAAAGTTGATGATATAAATTCACAAGAAGTAATACAAGAACCACTGCAGCAAGAACCAGTGCAGCAAGAGGTACAACACCAAGAAATTCAACAAGAAGAACAAACTACCTTACCAAATAATGATTTATATAAAGAGTTAACAAGCAAAGTCTATGAAAGAGATTACACTTTAGGTGAGTGTTTTGAACATAACTTTATATTCAATGGATATGAAAACAATAAACTACATATAAAATCATTTGCCCAAGGTGATGATAGGAAGTTTTTATATAAGCATTTTGGTATTATAAGAACTTTTGCACAGGATATATTTGGTGATGATATTCAACTAGAATTTACAAAGGAGACACCCCGCTCTTGATGTAAATGAATACCAAGAACAAGAAAAATCACAAAATGATGATACTTCAAATAGTTCAAGTTCAATGCTTGAAGATGTTGAAGTTGGTTCAGGTTGTGTTGCAGATATGCAAAAAGTTAGTAACCCAAAGCCATCACAGCAAGAGTTACAGCTAAATGATATATTAAACTCACCTATGCTAAATAAAGCAAAAGAGTTGTTAGATGTAAAAAAAATAACTGTAAAATCTAAAAGTTAATAAAAAAGGAAGTTAAATGGAAAAAATAGTAATAGCAACAAGAAAGAGTAAACTAGCATTATGGCAAAGTGAATATGTAAAGAGTGAACTTTTAAAACACTATCCTAATATGGAAATTGAATTAAAAACATTTTCAACAAAAGCAGATAAGATTTTGGATGTTCCCTTAGCAAAAATTGGTGGGAAAGGTCTATTTACTAAAGAGTTAGAAATAGCCCTTGCAAATAAAGAAGCTGACATTGCTGTTCATAGTCTAAAAGATGTACCAACACAGTTTGAAGAAGGCTTTGAGTTGGCTGCTTTGACAAAAAGGTTTGACCCAAGGGATGCTTTTTTGAGCCAAAAGTATGAAAGTATAGAAAAACTACCTCAAGGTGCAGTTGTAGGAACAACAAGTCTTAGAAGAAGAATGGAAATAAAAATATTAAGACCTGATATTAATTTAAAAGATTTAAGAGGAAATATCAATACTAGAATTGCTAAGCTTAAAGCAGGAGAGTATGATGCTATTATTTTAGCTGCAACAGGAGTTCAAAAACTACAAATAGAAGATGAGGTTACTTATTTTACTCCAATTGATACTGATATTATGGTTCCATCAATGGGACAAGCAACCCTTGGAATTGAAACACTAAAAAATCAAGAACTAATAGATATAGTAGCAGTACTACATGATAAAAATGCACATATAGAATCAACTGTAGAGAGAGATTTTGTACATGCTTTAGAGGGAGGTTGTCAAGTTCCTATTGGAGTAAAAGCTACAATATTAGATAATGATAAATTAAAAGTAAAAGCTATTGTTGGTATGCCAGATGCAAGTGAAGTTATTCAAGAGGAAGTTGAAGTAGATATTAGTGAATATAAAACTATAGGTAAAAAAATTGCAAATAATTTTGAAAAACAAGGAGCTAAAGAGTTATTAGCAAAAGCTGAAAAAGTAGCTTTTCAATAGTTTTCTTATATACTAACTTTATTATCAAAAGGAGAGATTATGAGAATAAATATTGATGATACAATTTTTTGTTTGGTAGATGTTCAAGAAAAACTATATCCCCATGTACTTAATTCAAAAGAGGTTGAGACTAATCTTTTAACATTAATACAAGGTTTAAAGAGACTTGAAGTCCCTTTTGTTGTAAATGAACAGTATAAAAAAGGTTTAGGTGAGACAGTACCTTCTATAGAGAAGTTAGTTTGTGACTATCCACATTTTGAAAAAACAACATTTTCGTGTTGTAAAAATGAGCCTACAATGTCAGCAATTAAAGAGTTAAATAAAAAAAATGTAATAGTTGCTGGAATTGAAACCCATGTTTGTGTATTGCAAACTTGTATGGATTTATTAGAAGCTGGATTGCAACCAATTTTAGTTACTGATTGTGTTACTTCAAGAAAACAAAAAGACACTGACATGGCAATTAAAAGAATGATTCAATTAGGAGTTATCCCTACTACTTATGAATCAATTCTTTTTGAATTAACTTTAAATGCAAAGAATCCTGCATTTAAAGAGATATCAAAGTTAGTAAAATAGAGTTCTTCTCTATTTTACACTCTATTGAAAAATTAAAGGTTAGTTATGTTTAAAAACTTTCTGTTAGTATCATTTTTATTTACATTTTTATACAGTGATGAGTTGTATTATAATGTAAGTGAATTTAATAAAAAATATAATCAAGAAAATGTATCTAAAGAGTTTACACAAATAGTAAAAGCACCTGCTGTTAAAGTTGCAAATAAAAAATCAAAAAAAATCAAGATTGCAATGGTAAATCCAACTTTGCAGTTATCTGAGTATTGGCATAGAAGTGAAGTTGCTTTAAAGAAAAGATTAAAAGAGTTAGGTATAGATTTTGAACTTAAAAGATATGTATCTAAACCTGTAGTTCAAGTTAATAAGCAAGCTAAACAGTTATTAAATGCAATAGAAGATGATACTGATTATCTAATCTTTACACTTGATGTAAATAAACATAC
>JBNJFB010000086.1:0-5178 GCA_051746405.1 Campylobacterota bacterium | reverse complement strand
CCTACTAAATACCCACTAGCCCATGCAAAGTGCAGGTTAAATCCACCCCTATTTCCTACTATATCTAAAACCTCTCCTGCAAAGTATAAGTCTTTGCATTTTTTACTTTCATATGTTTTTGGGTCTATCTCATCGGTTCTAACCCCTCCTCCACTTGCTTCTGCGTGTTTGAACCCTTGGGTGTCTGTGATTTTGAATCGCCAGTTTATTAGGTTATTTACTATTGTTCTTATCTGTTTTGCATTTACATCTTTTGCTTTTGCTTCTTTGTCTATTTTTGCATTTTCTAGAATTACTGGGGCTAGTTTATTTGAGATTACTCCTACTAGAAGATTTTTTGCTAACTCATTTGGTAAGGATTTAAAAAGATTTTCAATTGCTGATAATAGCTCGTTTCTATTAAAGTTTGGAAAGAGATTTATTGCTATTGATACATTTTGATATAAGTATAAAGGATAGACTGCATATTGTGAAATATCAAGTATAGCAAATCCTGATACTCCGTATTTTGTAAAAAGCACATCTCCTACTATTGAAATCTCTTTATTTCCATCTATATATAGTGTTACTTCTGATTCTTTTTTTACCCCTTGAAGTCTTGCTTTTTGTTCATAATCTGTTTGAAGTCCAACAAGTGATGGATATGTCAAGTTTGAAGAGTGCCCAAACTTTGAAGCAAACTCCATGCCTATTTCAGTTGCATTTAGTTGAGGGGCTGCTGCTAATCCACAGCTTATAACTACTTTGTCATAATCTTTATAGCTTTTGTTTTGCGTTTTTAACTCAAACTTCTTATCTTGTTTCTCTATATCTTCTACTTTGGTTTCTAAGATAAGATTTATATCAAGGAAATTACAAGTAGTTTCTAATAGTTTTATTACTGATTTTGCTTCATTTGAGAGAGGATAAACCTTACAGGTCTGTTTAATATCAAGCAAAAGTCCAATACTTTTACAAAACTTCTCAAAATCCTTAAAAGTAAACTGCTTTAGTGCATCTTTTACAAAAGCAGGGTTCTCACCTATATAGTTTTGATAAGTTATATTTGAGTTAGAGATATTACATCTTCCATTTCCTGAAGCTAATATCTTTTTACCTATTCCTTTATTTATATCAAATATATCTACTTGTATATTTTTATCTAATCTTTTTGCAGTTATACCTGCCATAAGTCCAGCAGCACCTGCTCCAATAATTGCTATTTTCAAAATCAGTCCTATTTTTTCTTTTTGACATTATACTTTATATCTTATGATATGTAGTTTTAGTATAATTAAACCCTACTAATTTAATAAAGAATATTAAGTTAATTATGATTAAATCACTTGACATTAATTTAAAAATATATTACAATCTCAACATAATTAAAAAAAAGGATATAAAATGCATAATGAAACTATTGCAGTACATGGAGGATATAACAACAAAGAGGGTTGGGGTACAATGTCTGTTCCAATTGCACAAACAACAGCTTATGCCTTTAGAGACTCTGAACATGCTGCTAATCTATTTGCACTTAAAGAGTTAGGTTCAATCTATACAAGATTAACAAACCCAACAACTGATGTTTTAGAGCAAAGACTTGCTCAACTAGAAGGTGGAGCTGCTGCTATTTGTGTTGCAAGTGGTCAATCTGCTATTTTTTATGCCATTGCAAATGTGGCACAAGCTGGTGATAATATTCTTATTTCTGATAAGTTATATGGCGGTGCTGTTACACTTCTAACTCATACTATTAAAAGATTTGGTATTGAAGCTAGAGTATTTAAAAGTGCAGATGCTTCAAACTTAGAAGAGCAAATTGATGATAAAACAAAAGCTATCTTCTTTGAGGCTTTGTCAAACCCTCAAATTGCAATTGCAGATGTGGAAAAGATAGTAGAAGTTGGTAAAAACAATGGTGTTTTAACTATTTGTGATAATACTGTAGCAAGTCCAGCACTGTTTAATCCTATCAAATGGGGAGTTGATGTGGTTGTTCACTCAACTTCAAAGTTTATAAATGGTCAAGGTACTGCAGTTGGGGGTGCTGTTATAGAAAGAGATGGGTTGGCTCAATTTTTTAAAGATAATCCAAACAGATATTCTCACTTTGTTGAACCAGATGAATCATATCATGGATTAGTATATGTTGATGTTCCCCTTCCAAACTTTTGTTTAAGAATTAGATTAAATCTTTTAAGAGATATTGGTGCAGCACAGTCACCACATAACTCATGGTTACTTTTACAATCTATAGAGACTTTAGATATTAGAATGGATAAGCACTCAAAAAGCTCTTTAGAGGTTGCTAAGTTTTTAGAGTCTCATCCAAAAGTAAAATCTGTAAACTATCCAGGATTAGAGTCAAGTCCATACTATGATAAAGCTCAAAAGTATTTCAAAGATGGTAAGGCATCTGGCTTAATATCTTTTGAAGCCCAATCTTTTGAGGATGCAAAAAAGATTATTGATAGTGCTAAACTGTTTAGTGTAGTTGTAAATATTGGTGATTCAAAATCATTAATTATACAACCAGCTTCAACTACTCATTCTCAACTAAATGAAGAAGAGTTAAAAAAAGCTAGTGTAAATCCAACTACAATTAGATTATCTATTGGGTTAGAAAACTCAGCTGATTTAATTGAAGATTTACAACAAGCCTTAAGTTAGTAAGGAAATATAATGCCATTAATTTCCACAAAAGGTGTATATGGCTTAACTGCCATGTATGAATTAAGTAAGCATGATGGTGATTCTCCCATGCAAATCAAAGAGATTTCATCAAATGCTAGTATCCCTCAAAACTACTTAGAGCAGCTTCTAAGTAAGTTGAGAAAAGCTCATTTGGTAAAGAGTATTAGAGGTGCTAAGGGTGGTTACTCCTTAGCTTTAGAGCCTAAAGATATTAAGATTTTAGATATTTTAATAGCTTTAGAGGGTGATTTAAAAGTTGTTGATGCCAAAGCAAAAAATCCGATTTTGAATATCTTTTTTGATGATTCAAGACAAAATATGAAAAAAATTTTTGATGTGACTTTGGATGAACTAGATGATTATCAAGACAAATATAATGAATATTTACATTATAGTATATAAAGGAATATAAAATGAACTATGCAGAAAATTTAACACAATTAATTGGAAATACACCATTGGTAAAACTACAAGGTTCTAGCCAAAAAAGTGGTGCGACAGTATTAGGAAAGTGTGAGTTTATGAACCCATCACACTCTGTAAAAGATAGAATTGGTACAAATATGATTAATACAGCTTTAGAACAAGGCTTAATCAATGAAAATACAACTGTAATTGAACCAACAAGTGGTAACACAGGTATTGCATTAGCTTCAGTTTGTGCAGCTTTAGGAATAAAACTAACTCTTACAATGCCATCATCAATGAGTATTGAAAGAAGAAGACTTTTAAAGGCTTTAGGTGCTGATTTAGTATTAACACCACCTGAAAAAGGTATGAAAGGTGCTATTGAAAAAGCTATTGAAATCAAAGAGCAAACTGAAAACTCATTTATTCCTCAACAATTTGCAAATAGTGCAAACCCTGAGATTCATAGAAAAACAACTGCTCAAGAGATTTTAAAAGATACAGATGGGAAAGTTGATATTGTAGTTGCAGGAATTGGAACAGGTGGAACTATTACAGGTGTTGGTGAAGTATTAAAAGAGCATAATCCTGATATTAAAATTATTGCAGTTGAGCCAGAAGCTAGTCCAATTTTAAGTGGTGGTAAGCCAGGACCACACAAGATTCAAGGTATTGGAGCTGGGTTTGTACCTGATATTTTAAATACTGATGTTTATGATGAGATTATAAAAGTTGAAAATGAAATTGCTATTGAGACCTCAAGAAATCTTGCTAAAACAGAAGGGTTATTAGTTGGTATCTCAGCAGGTGCAAATGTTTATGCAGCAGATTTAATTGCTAATAGAGAAGAGAATAAAGGTAAAACAATAGTTACAATTTTATGTGATACAGGTGAAAGATACTTAAGTGCAGGACTATATAATTATGATGAGGAGTAATCCTTATCATAAAGCTAAGGGGCTAAATAGTAATGAATGAAAAACCTTATAGATCCGTAGTAAAAACAATTTCTTGGCGAACCTTAGGTACTTTAGATACTATTATAATCTCATATTTCATAACAGGCAACTTAAAAATGGCAGCATCAATTGGTTCTATTGAGTTAGTAACAAAAATGATTTTATACTACTTCCACGAAAGAGCTTGGAATAAAATATCTCTTGGAAGAGTTAAACCAACAGAGAATGATTATCAAATTTAAAAGAAGTGTTGATATATGAATAAAAAAGAGTTAGTAAAAGAATTAAATGAAAAGTTAAAAAAAAGTACAACAAATGAACTTGTTGAATATTTTTTAGATAACTTTGATAGACAAAAAGTTGCATTAAGCTCAAGCTTAGCTGCTGAAGATCAAGCTTTGTCAGATATAATACTAAAGTGTAATAAAGAAGCAAACATCTTCACTTTAGATACAGGTAGACTGCACCCTGAAACATATGATGTGATGGATGCTACAAACCTAAAGTATGGTATTAAAATAAATGTATATTTTCCTGATGCTTCAAAAGTTGAAGAGTTATACCAAACACAAGGTATAAACGGTCACTATGAAAGTATTGACAAAAGAAAAAACTGCTGTAACATCAGGAAAATAGAACCTTTAAAAAGAGCACTAAAAGGCCTTGATATTTGGTTTACAGGACTTAGAGCCTCTCAAAGTGTAACTAGAACAAATATGCCAATAATTGAGTGGGATGAGAACTTTGAAGTTATTAAAGTAAACCCTTTAATAGACTGGACATACGATGATGTATGGAACTATATCAAAGAAAATAAAGTTCCATATAATAAGTTACATGACCATGGTTTTCCAAGTATTGGATGTGCACCTTGTACAAAAGCTGTAAAAGAAGGTGAAGATATTAGAGCTGGAAGATGGTGGTGGGAAAACCCTGAACACAAAGAGTGTGGTTTACACAAGAAATAGTAATTTAAGCTTTGTTCTCAAATTTAAATGGGAACTATTTAAAAGGAAAAAAATGGAAATAAGTAAAGAGAGATTAACACATTTAAAACAATTAGAAGCAGAATCAATGCATATTATGAAAGAAGTAGTAGCAGAGTTTTCAAATCCAGGTATGCTTTATAGTGTAG
>JBNJFB010000085.1:0-5323 GCA_051746405.1 Campylobacterota bacterium | reverse complement strand
GCATGCTGAGTTTATGCGTAGGTTATATGACCAAATGCCTGAACCAAAGTGGGTTATTTCCATGGGTTCATGTGCTAATACAGGTGGTATGTTTAATACCTATTCAACTGTTCAAGGTGCAGACAGAATTGTACCTGTTGATATTTACTTACCAGGTTGTGCTCCAAGACCTGAGACTTTACAATATGCTTTAATGACACTTCAAAGAAAAATTAGAAAAGAGTCAATTTTTAGAGCTAAGAAGAAAAAAAGGTTAGTTTAATGAGACAGTACAAACCAAAAGATGATGCACAAAAAAAATCATATTTTTCTGATAGATTTTATGTTACTCCAAGTCTTACTAGAGTTGATGTAAATGAAGATGAACAGTTTAGTAAAGATATTGAGCAGTTTAGTAAAAAAATCGATGTAATAGACTCTTATATTGAGCATACACATTTAGTGATTTATATAAATAAAAATGCAATAGTACAAGCTATGACCTTTTTGAAAGATGAGCTTGAGTATGACATGCTAATGGAGTTATCTGCAATTGAGTATATTGCTTCAAAGGATGGTTATGAGATTTTTTATGAGATGTTATCGTTGTCTAAACATAAAAGATTAAGACTTAAGTGCTTTTTACAAAAAGATGATGCAATTGATTCTATAACATCTGTATTTAAATCAGCAAACTGGTCTGAAAGAGAGATGTATGATTTACTTGGTGTAAAAGTAATAAATCATCCAAATATGAAAAGAATTATTATGCCAGATGATTGGTATGATCACCCACTTAAAAAAACCTATCCACTTCAAGGTGATGAGGCTGCTTCGTGGTATGAGGTTGATAAAATCTTTGGTAAGGAAGCTAGAGATATTATAGGACCTGAGCAAAGAGACCCAGCTGCAATTGATAGATATGATACAAAAAGGTTTGCAAGACTTGGACATGAAGTGCCATTTGATACTGATGTAACCCAGTTTGAACCTGAAACTAATATTACTTATCAAGAGGATGATGCAACCCCAATTATGAAAAAACTAAAACCTGAAAACTCAGTAGTTTTAAAAAGAAGAAGGTAGTAAATGCAAACACAACAACCAAATAGATTAAAACCTTTTTTTGAAAATATAAACTTTGAAAGAGAAGATAATACTATGACTGTAAACTTCGGTCCTCAGCACCCATCAGCTCACGGTCAGTTAAGATTAGTATTAGAACTTCAAGGAGAAGAAGTTGTAAAATCAAGGCCACAAATTGGATACCTTCACAGGGGTATGGAAAAGATGGCTGAAAATATGATTTATAATGAGTTTCTACCAACAACTGATAGAATGGATTATATTGCTGCAACTTCTAATAACTATGGCTATGCATTGGCAATTGAAGAGTTATTGGGAATAAAAGCACCAAGAAGAGCTCAAATTATTAGAACTATGCTTTTAGAGCTTAATAGAATCACCTCTCACTTATTCTGGCTAGCAACTCACGCACTTGATGTTGGGGCTATGTCCATGTTTTTATACTGTTTTAGAGAAAGAGAGTATGCAATGGATCTAATTGAGGACTATTGTGGAGCAAGACTTACACATAGTGCAATTAGAATAGGTGGTGTTCCTTTAGATTTACCTGATAATTGGATTGATGATTGTGCATCCTTTTTAGAGATTTTAGAACAAGAAGTTCAAAAGTATGAGGGATTATTAACCGAAAATAGAATCTGGAAAATGAGACTTGAAAATGTTGGTATTATCACTGCAGAAATGGCAAAGCAGTGGGGATGTTCTGGAATTGCTTTAAGAGGTGCAGGTATTAAATGGGATTTAAGAAAAGAGATGCCTTATGGTATTTATGATGAGTTGGACTTTGATGTTCCAATATCTCAAACTTGTGACTCCTATGGTAGATATAAACTTTGTATTGCAGAGATTAGAGAATCTGCAAAAATTTTAAAGCAGCTTTTTCCTATGCATGAAGAAAGTGATTCTCAACTTATGGCTCACGCTCCTGAATATATCTCAGCTCCAAAAGAGCAAATTATGACTCAAAACTACTCTTTGATGCAACACTTTGTATTGGTAACTCAAGGTATGAGACCACCAAAAGGTGAAGTTTATGTGGCAACTGAAACACCAAAGGGTGAGTTAGGATACTTTGTAGTAAGTGATGGAACACCTTATGCATATAGACTAAAAGTAAGAGCCCCAAGTTTTCAGCATACTGCACTTTTAGAAGAGTTATTAGTTGGATTACAGTTAGCCGATGTTGTTACTATTATTGGTAATTTGAATATTGTATTTGGTGAAATTGATAGATAGAAATAAAGTGAGGCTATGAAGGAAAAATATGAAAAGATTTGATTTAAGACCACTAAAAAACGACTTCTATGACAGAATGTTAGAGCTAATGGATACTCAAATTGCCCAGGGTGAAACAGCTATTATTATGTTTGAGATTGGTGATTTTGAAAATATTCAAAAATCTGCTGATGTGATTTATGAAGCGGGATATACTTTGATGAACTCTATTAAGTTTAATGAAGTAGATTGGACATTAGTAGTTAAAAAAGTAAAGCCTGAACCAAAAGAAGTAGAAGAAGAGGAAACTAAGTCATGAGCAATGAAGAGCTAATAGCAAGTAGTAACTTTATTATTACTTTTGGAACTATGCTTAGTGACAATAAAGAGGATATTAAAGACTCTATTTTAAAGTCAATTTCAAAAGAGAATACCAAGTTTGTATATATGCATCCAATTGATAATATTGATTTAAAAATGTTTTATACACAGTTTACAAAATATGAAGTGGGAAGTGAAGAGGGAGTATGTGCTTTACTTCTAGATACTTTTGTAAAAGATTGTGATGATGAAAAATTAAAAGAGTTTATTGATGATTTAGACTTAGGTTATATATCTGCTGAAAGCAGTGCAGGTGAAGAAGAGTTTGAAGAGGCTTATTTTCAAAGTGAAAACTGTAAAGTAAAAACTTTAATAGTTGGGGATGATTTATTAGAGCATGAAAGATTAGAAAATATAGTAAAAATGCTAAGTGCTATTAAAAAGTACTCTACTTTGAATGTGATAGCTTTAAATGAATCATTACAAAAAAAGATTGATTCTTGTAATGATTTTGCTTTAGAAGAAGTACAAGAGCTAAAATCTTTTAATGGGACGCTTCTTTATAGACTTGAAGATGAAAAAGACAATGATATTTTAATCTGTAGTAAGAGTTTTGCAACTATTGCTAAAGTTCAAGATAAAGATGAAATCTTTGTAAATTTTGAAGATGAAAAAATCAAAAGAACTATAAAAGTAGATGATGATTTAACTGGAACTATATCTATTGCTAAAGTATCAAAGAGCCAAAAAAGTCTATTTAGTAACTACAGATATAAGCAAGTAAAAATTGAAAAGGTTGATGCACAATGAGTGATATGATTACATTAACAATAGATGGAAAATCTGTCCAAGCTAATGAGGGTGAAACTATCTTAAACACTGCAAGAGCAAATAATATTTTTATTCCAGCAGTTTGTTATCTTACTAGATGTACTCCAACTTTAGCATGTAGACTGTGTCTTGTTCAAGCAGATGGAAAGCAGGTTTATGGTTGTAATACAAAAGTAAAAGAGGGTATGGATATTACAACTGTAACTGAAAATATCTCTAAAGAAAGACGTGCAATTATGGAGGTTTATGATGTGAACCATCCATTACAGTGTGGTGTTTGTGATCAAAGTGGAGAGTGTGAGTTACAAAACTACTCTTTATATATGAATGTTGATTCTCAAAGCTATAGTATAAGAGATGTTCATAGACCAACACAACATTGGGGAGTTATGAATTATGACCCAGCACTTTGTATTGTATGTGAAAGATGTGTGACTGTATGTAAAGATATGGTTGGTTCAAGTGCACTATCAACTGTAAAAAGAGGTGCTGATGCAATTGATAAGACATTTAAAGCACAAATGCCAAAAGATGCTTATGCAATGTGGAATAAACTGAACAAATCATTAATTGGATATGACGCAGATGCATGTACAAACTGTGGTGAGTGTATTTCAGCATGTCCAGTTGGTGCTTTAGTTTCACATGACTTCCAATATACTTCAAATGCTTGGGAACTTAAAAAAATACCAGCAGCTAATCCTCACTCAAGTGATTGTGCATTTATTAATTATGAAATCAAACAAGAATCAATTGATAACCATCAACAAAAAAGAATCTATAGAGTTACAAATGAACCTCACTTCTCAACTGTAAATGGTGCAGGAAGATTTGCTTATGATTTTGAAAATAGAGTTGAGAAAAAAGATAAAGAGGCATTTAATAAAGCTGTTGAAGCATTTAGTAAAGCAAATACAATTAAATTTAACTCATTTATTACAAATGAAGAGGCTTATATCTTACAAAAACTTGCTAAAAATAGAGGTGCAAGACTTGTAAATGAAGATGCTAGAAGATATCAAGAGTTTATGAAAAACTACTCTTCAACATCAGGAAAATCACTATATAGTGCAACACTTCCAACAGTACATGACTCAAACTTTGTAATCTCAGTTGGGTCTTATTTAAAATCAGATTTACCAAATGCAAGATATGCATTTAATAACTCGGTTATTATGAATAAAGGTGCTGCATTATACTTCCACCCAGTTGCAGACCCAGTTATGGAAAAGATTGGTAAAAAAGGAAAAACTACAGACTTTATATACCACGATCCAATGGTAGAAGAGTCTATTTTATACTTTATTTTATATAAGTTTGGAACAGATTTACCTGTAGCTATTCAAGAGTATATAGACTCTAATATTGAAAAAAGAACTAAAATGGTTACTGAAACAATAAAAGAGAAAGTTGTAGAGGTTGTAAAAGACGAAGAGACAGGTGAGGAAAAAGAAGTTTCTAAAATGGTTCCTAAAAAAGTTGAAAAAGAAGTGGAGTTTGAATATTTCAAGCTTTTAGAAGAGTTTGGAAAAGATGAAACATTTATTGACTTAATTGATTCAATGCTTGCTAAAAAAGATAAATTCTCATTAATGGTTGGGGAAGATTTAATCACGCATCCAAATAGTGAAAACTTAGCTAAACTGTGTGGAATAATTGATAGATATACAAAATTTGATATTGTAATCATTCCTACACAAACAAACACATTAGGAGTTGCACAAATTTGTGATTTATCTAAAGAAGAGTCAGGTTTTGTAGTTGGATATAACGAAAAAGCAGACTTTGAACTATCAGCTTTAGGTGATGGTGATATTGATATAGCAGCACTTAATCAGCAAGAGGGAACATTTGTAAATATAGATAAAAAAGTAATCCCAACAAATGCAGC
>JBNJFB010000084.1:0-5583 GCA_051746405.1 Campylobacterota bacterium | reverse complement strand
GGTTTCACTTGTGGAAACGTAGGCCGCTGCCAGCTTCTGAGTATTTTATTAAGCCAAACCTTAGTCAACGAAGTGTTGATTCAGGTTTGGCTTTTTTTTTGTCTGGCTTTTTTCTTCTATCGTTTTTATTTTCATTCTTATTATTTTTACAATTAATATGCTATTTTCTACTCACAATTATAACTTTTCGTGTAATATTTTATTAATATTTTAGTACAATTACGTAAAGGAGTTTTAATGAATGAAAATAAGAAAATAAATTCTACTGTTTTAAAACCTGTATTCTATCCATCTGTAGTGATAATTGCTATATTAGTGATATTTGCTATGGTGGTTCCAGATATGGCAGGGGAAGTTTTTAATAGTGTTAAAGGATTTATTGCAGATAAGTTTGGATGGCTTTACATGTTAAGTGTTGGTATCTTTACATTTTTTGCAATTTTTTTAGCGGTTTCACCCTATGGAAGATTTAAATTAGGTCCTGACCAATCAAAACCTGCATATGGCTATGCTTCATGGTTTGCTATGTTATTTAGTGCTGGTATGGGTATTGGATTAATGTTCTGGGGAGTTGCAGAACCTGTTATGCACTATGGTGCTCCTCCAACTGGTGATAAAGAGACTATTGAAGCTGCAAAGCAAGCTATGAGAATTACATTTTTTCACTGGGGATTGCATGCATGGTCTATTTATGCAGTTGTAGGTTTAGTATTAGCATATTTTGCTTTTAGACATGGTTTACCACTTTCTATTAGATCTGCACTTTTTCCATTAATTGGAAATAAGATTTATGGAAAAGTAGGACATACTGTTGATACAGTTGCTGTTCTTGGTACTATTTTTGGTGTTGCAACATCACTTGGATTAGGTGTTTTACAAGTAAATGCAGGGCTTAATTATATATTTGATGTACCTGTTGGATTACCAACACAAATTACATTAATTGCAATTATTACAGCTATGGCTACTGTTTCAGTTGTTTTAGGTTTAGATGGCGGTATTAAAAGACTATCTGAGCTTAACCTATATTTGGCTATTGCACTAGTACTTTTTGTATTTTTAGCTGGACCTACATTCTTTTTACTTGGTGCATTAGTTGAGAATATTGGTGGCTATTTAACAAATGTAGTTCAAATGACATTTAATCAATATATTTATGAAGATAGCCCATGGATGGGATGGTGGACATTTTTCTATTGGGCATGGTGGATTGCTTGGGCTCCATTTGTTGGTATGTTTATTGCTAGAGTTTCAAGAGGTAGAACTATAAGAGAGTTTGTATTAGGTGTACTTTTTGTTCCTGTAGGATTTACTTTTATTTGGATGACTGTTTTTGGAAACAGTGCATTAGATGCCATTATGAATGAAGGCTTTACAGCACTTAGTACAGCTGTATCAGCTGATGTATCAACAGCACTTTTCAAATTTTTAGAGCATTTCCCATTCTCTAGTATAATTTCTATTATTGCTATTATTTTAGTTATTACATTTTTTGTAACATCATCAGATTCAGGTTCACTTGTAGTTGATACTATCTCTAGTGGTGGAAGAGAAAATAATCCTGTATGGCAAAGAATTTTTTGGGCTGTACTTGAGGGTGTAGTCGCAGCAGCGTTACTTATAGCTGGTGGATTAGGAGCACTTCAAGCTGCCTCCATTGCAATTGCATTGCCATTTGCTATAATTATGCTTATTGCTTGTTGGGGTCTTTATAAAGCACTGCATTTAGAGCAAATTAGATTTGAGTCTTTAAAACATCATATGAATGCTGGAAGACATGGAGAGATAAGTGGTACATGGCAAAATAGATTAACACGTATTATTGAATTTCCAAGTCCTGATGAGACAAGAAGATTTATTGATGAAGATGTTATTGTAGCTATGGAAAATGTTGAGCAAGAGCTTGAGAAACATGGATGGGATGTGGATGTTTCACTTAATAAGCAGAAACATATTTCAACTTTAAAAGTTGAGCATAGTGGAGATTTAGACTTTATTTATGAAGTTAGATTTAGAAGATATGATACTCCAACTTATGCATTCCCTGAAGCTTTAAACCCAACTAAAGAACAGAAGAAGTATGCAAGAGCTGAAGTCCATCTTCAAGATGGTAATCAATCTTATGATATTTATGGTTATGAGATGGATGTTATTGCAAATGATATTATTGATCAGTTTGAAAAGCATAGACACTTTTTACATAATACTTCAAGCTTAGACCCTGTAATTCCTATAGACTAGTTTGAATATAAATAAGCAAGAGAGTTTCTCTTGCTTATTTTAACTCTATTAATTCTTTCAATTATATATTTATAAAATTTTTAAAATGAAAAGTTACTATTTTAGAAAAAACAGTTTTTATAGGGGATGGTTTTTTAAGTGTAGAAATAAAAAAAGCCCCGATATTAATATATCGAGGCTTTTAGTGGTAGAAAACGAATTCTTATAATCTTGATTCGTATCTTCTAAGCATATACAATCTTTTAAGCATTTTCTTTCTAGCATTGATTTTTTGCTTTTTTCTTTTTTCAGTCATTGGCTCAAAAAATCTTCTAGCTCTAGTTTCAGTAACAATTAGATTTCTATCACACTGTTTCTTAAACCTTCTGTAAGCTTCGTCAAAAGATTCGTTCTCTTTTACTTTAATGCCTGGCATGTAAAGTTCACCTTCTTTCTTTTTTAAATTTAGAATTGCATTATATTTAAAATATACTTAATTTCAATTTAACTAAATTTCTAATATAATCTAAACAATTTTATAAAAGGTTTTGCAGTGAATTTAACACATTTAGATGAAAATAATAGACCAAAGATGGTTGATGTTTCAAGTAAAAATGAAACAAAAAGAGTAGCAGTAGCAACAGGCACTATTAAAATGAGCAAAGAAGCTTATGATGCTATTGTAAATAACAGCCTAAAAAAAGGCCCTGTTGTACAAACGGCTGTAATTGCTGCAATTATGGGTGTTAAAAAAACAAGTGACTTGATACCTATGTGTCACCCATTGCTTTTAAGTGGTATAAATTGTGATGTTGAAGAGTTACCAAATTTACCTGGATTTAAACTAATAGTAACTGCAAAACTAAATGGACAAACAGGTGTAGAGATGGAAGCTTTAACAGGTACATCAATTGGATTATTGACTATTTATGATATGGCAAAGGCTATTGATAAATCAATGATAATATCAGATATTAAGCTTGAGACAAAATCAGGTGGTAAAAGTGGTGATTTTAAAAGGGAAGATAAATGATTGATTTAAGTAAACATAAACTTGAGCTAGAGTATCCATGTAACTGGCAATATAAAATTGTGGTATTAGAAAAAATTGATATAAAAAAAGTCGTAAAAGATGTTATAAATAGTAGAGACCATAGTTTAAATGAGTCAAAAGTAAGTAAAAAAGGTAAATATAAAAGCTACACATTAGAGCTTTTAGTTCATAGTGATGATGATAGAAAAGGTATATATGAAATACTAGGTGAACACAATGATGTGAAAATGGTAATTTAAATATGAACAGAAGAGATTTTTTAAACTTATCAAAAAAGAGCATTTTTTTAGGTACTGCTTTTGCAAGCTCTAAGCTATTTGCAAATGAACCTCCTGAAATCAGATCAAAATATTTCTATATTTTAAAAGAGCAAGAGTCTTCTTTTAATTCTATTAGAGAAAAACTTACAAAAATACAAAGATATGTTGGGTATGGTAATTTTAATATTTTAGGTTTTGATGATGCATTGAAAATAGCAACTAGGGTTTCAAATATCGGGGCATTTACAAAAGATGAGTTAGAGTTTATTGAGTATATTTTTTATTATAATCCATCTGTTCATGGCTTTTATGGTAAAAAAATTGCTAGAAACTTAACAGATACAATAAAGAAAAAAGATGTTTATAAGGTGCCAGGTACTGGTCACTATTTATTTAAAGGCCACCCTTTAGAAACTTATAATGAAATGATTAAAGATGTTGGTAATAGTTTAGTTTTAACTTCAGGTATTAGAAGTGTGGTAAAGCAAATGAAACTATTTTTTGACAAGGTAGCTTCTGTAAATGGTAATATAACAGTTGCTGCAATATCTTTAGCTCCTCCTGCATATACATACCATTTTATTGGTGATTTTGATGTGGGTAAAAGAGGTTTTGGGTATGCTAACTTTACCTCAAGATTTGCACTTACTGATGAGTTTAGAAAAATAAGAAGATTATCGTATGTTGATGTTAGATATACTGTAAATAACAAGGATGGTGTAAGGTATGAGCCTTGGCATATTACGACTATTTAAGCTCTTTTTCTTTTTTCTTTTCTTACAAAATATAAATGCACAGGTTCAAACTTATGATTTTGATTTTATAAAAAAAGGTATTCAAGATGATAATACACTACTTTTAATTGGTGGGATACAAGGTGATGAACCTGGTTCATTTATGGCTGCTTCTTTAATTGCAACACACTATGACATAAAAAAAGGTTCTGTTTGGGTTATTCCAAATTTAAACTTCTACTCTATTATAAAAAGGTCAAGGGGACCTTACGGTGATATGAATAGAAAGTTCGCAGATATACCTAAAGATGATCCTGACTATAACACAATAAAAAGAATAAAAAATTATATTAGTGATGATAATGTGAAACTAATATTAAACCTACATGATGGAAGTGGTTACTATAGAAAAGAGCATATAAACTATATGTATTCACCTAATAGGTGGGGGCAGTGCTCTATTATTGACCAAAAAAGTATTGATGTTGAAAAATATGGTAACTTACAAGAGATTTCATCAAAAGTTATAAAAGGTGTAAATCAAAATCTTTTAAGGCAAGAAGATAAGTATCATATTAAAAATACAAAAACAAGACAGGGTGATAAACAAATGGAAAAGACCCTTACATATTTTGCTATAAATAATGGTAAAGCTGCATTTGCAAATGAAGCTAGTAAGCAACTTCCTTTACATGAAAGAGTCTATTATCATCTATTAGCTATTGAAGAGTATATGAATATTATGGGAATTGAGTTTAAAAGAGGTTTTGAAGTTAATCCAGCTGTTATAAAAGATGTAATAGATCATGATATTTATATCTCATTTTATGACGAGCAAATAAAATTACCATTAAGTAAAATTAGAAGTATTTTAAAATATTTCCCTATTAATAAAGATGGAGCAGTGCAGTTTACAGCCTCAAACCCTTTGATGACAATAGTAAAAAAGGACAAAGAGTATGTTATTCATTATGGAAATAGAAGATTAGCAAAACTACATCCTGATTATATAAATATTGTAAAAGATGATAGGTTAATAGATATTAATGTGGATGGTAAAGAGCAAAAAGTAAAATTTGGTGATATAATCTATGCTAATGATAGTTTTAAAATTGAACCAATAGATGATTTAAGAGTAAATGTAATTGGATATGTTAATAAAAACTTAGATAGTGAAGTTGGTGTAAAAATATCTCAAAATGAAATAATGAAAAGATTCTCTATAAATAAAAGTGGTGATCTTTTTAGAATTGAGTTTTATAAAAATGATAAGTTTGTAGGAATGATTCTTTTAGGTTTTAAATAGACTAAGGAA
>JBNJFB010000083.1:0-5681 GCA_051746405.1 Campylobacterota bacterium | reverse complement strand
CAGACACGGTAACGCAGTTTATGGGATATATCAAGATGAAAAACTTTCTTACATCCTTTATACAGACGCAGTAAAGATCATACAGGTAAAAGGGTTTGCAAATAAGACGGTGCCATATAGCGTTATGAGCCAAATTCAGGAATGGTTTGAACTGTATTTTTGCCAAAGTAAAACAACCGGATACGAAGCTGGATAAACAATCAAACAGGAGTTTTCTGAAATCCAGACATAAGCTTGTCTTACTAGGCTGTTATACTTTTTTAAAATTTAGGAGAGGTTGAGAATGAAAAATATTAAACTTGTTACGTTTATATTTGTGTTGGTTACTATATTTGCGGGGCTTTTGATACCACTTTCAAAAATGGTACTTGATATATTGATTATAGCATTTGTAGCTGTGGCAGTTGCACTGTTATTATTTGCTATTTTTATGAAACCTAAAAAAGGTGCAGTACTACCGGAGCAAATTTTTTGGTTTATTTCCTTTAAGCTTTTTCTATGCGCTGCCATTACAAAAGCAATTTTATTGCATGGATCCAAAGGTTTGGAACAAGTCAGTAGTATTATTGCAAAGGTTGGAGAGTTTAGCTTGAGCAATAACCTCATTATTAGTTGCACTGTTTTTTTTGCTTTTATGCTGATCAATTTTTTTATTATGAAAAAAACCCGATATGTAACAGAACTTGCCGATGCATCGTTTATTCTTACAATTATACCGCTCAAAGCCGACAAGATACAAGAACAAATTGATGCACAATTGATTGATCAAGCCAAGGTTAATGAGTATTTTGATCAACTACATAGCAACATACCATTGTATGGAGCTTTTGGTGGAGTTAGTATGTTATTGATTATAAGTGATTATTTAACAAATATTGCTGCTACGTTGATAAATATTGTTGGCGGTATTATTATCGGTATGTTTTTACATGGTATGACATTGAGTGCTAGTAGTGACACATTTTTCCATTTAGCGGTGGCTGCTTGGTTTGTGATTCACATTCCTGTATTATTGGTTTCAATAGCAATTATGCTTTTCATAAAGCGTTTATCAATTTATATTGATAAATATTATTAAATAAAGTTTAGAGCTTTGTCTCCCAAGTATCTGCTGTGTTGGTATATGCCCTATACAAAAAATACGTAAGGCAGGGCTGAGGATACGATTATTTGTAACCTGGGAGCTATAACAAAGAGATTTTTTGTGATTTTATTGAAATGAATTTATAAAGTAAATGTATGTCGGCAGAAAGAAGAATGTGAACAATAAGTAAAAATTAAACCTTAAGTCTAAAACTGTACAATTTTTATTAGAGTTGAAAAATATTACATTGACAGTAGAAGGAAAAGTTTGTGGATAGTAACCCAATAAAGATTATAGAAGATTTTCAAGAAAGCAGTATTGAGCAAATCAATCTTGATGTTAAGAATGGTAGAAGTATAACACAATCACAATCAGGTACAGAGTCAGAATCAAGCAAAGACTATGTAGGTAGAGTTGCATTTGAGTTTTTTCAAAATGCTGTTGATAGAGCAGATTCTAATATTTGGATGGAACTTGTTGAAGATAAAAATAACTATGAATTTGTTATATCAAATGATGGTGTGCCTTTTAGTATTTACAAAAATAGTGAAAACAACACAAATAAAAAAAGCGATTTCTATGGGTTGAACAGTATTCATAATGGAACTAAAACAGCTGGTGAAAGTATAGGTAACAAAGGTGTCGGATTTAAATCCTGCTGGAATGTGAGTAATCATGTAATTATCGAGTCAATCAAGGATGATGAGCCTTGGGGTTTTGAGCTGTTTAATCCTGTAAGTGAAGATAAATTTAGTGAGCCAACAATAAAAGAGGCTATCCAAAAAGCAGGGGGCATTGTACCTTCATTTTATTTTCCAAAATATTATGAAAGTAATAAAGAAAATTTCAAAGAAAATGAAGTTACTAAAATAACTATAAAACTAAAAGATAAAGAAGCTTATGAGGAGATAAAAAAGGAGTTGCGTGAGTTTAAAAAAGCGCACTTTTTCTTTTTGAATCAGTTGAAAAACAAAAATGAAAAGAAGTTCAAAATTCATATAAAAATAGATGCCGAAGAAAGTACACTTCAGTCAGTAAATAAAGACTGGCACATAATATCTTTAAAAGATAAAAATGAAACACTTCATGATGAACTTCAAAAGACAAGAAAAGAACAAAGCTACAAAAATATACCAGATGAGCCAAATATAGCTATTGCTTTTCCACCAGAAAATATTGATGATGAAAATATAGATTCTAAATTTTATACATATTTACCTACAAAAGCTGATTGTGGATTCAATATACTAGTTCATGCAGATTTTGCTCTTGATAATGCAAGAGTATCTATACCGGATAATGAATACAATAAAAAAATATTAGAGATTGCAGCAAAACTATTTGTAAATGAGCTTTTAATCAATAAAGAGCAACTTCATTGTAGGGAAGATTTTGCTAAATTTTTAATCCCCAATCATAAAGATGATCAATTTGCTAAATTTGTTTGGAACGAATTAAAGTTAAAAAACAAATTAACTGAGATTTTAAAAAAAGTATACACAAAAGAAACACATTTTTCAGAAAAATCATACGAAATTATTTTTAGTGCAATGGAGATGTTTACGAAAGAAAGAGGCTATGGGGCTTGGAAAGATGGTTATTATAATGAAATTTACAATGAAACTATTAAATATTTTTGCAATGAAGAAATTTTTATTGTCTATATTGATAAAGAAAATAAAACTTTTTTACCTCCAAAAAAAGAAAGTAAGGAGTATACTTTTCATCTTTTTTATAAAAGCAAAGAGAATGGAGATACACAATTAGATTTCAGTTTATTAAAAGATATATCAAACTTAAAGGTGTCGATATTTGACCCACTTAGAAAAGAAGAGTTTATAAGAAATAACATTGTTAGAAATTTTTCAACTTTAGAGATTTTAAGAGCATTAAAAGATGTGACGCCAAGCATAGATATTTTAAAATTTGTGGAACAACTACTTCAAAGTACTAAAGAGGAGTTGTCTCAAGAAGTTAAAAAGCAATTATTAGAGATGAAATTGCCAACAAAAGATGGAATTAAAGAGGTTAAATATTGCTTTATAGATATTGAAGATGAGATTCAGAAACTTTTTTCAAGTGAGTTTGCTCAGGTTGATAAAGATAACTTAAGTGACATAAATGCTCTCGATTATTTTTTAGGGAAAATAGGAGTTGCTTGTAATAGACTCCCATATGTTATAGATAATCGATCTGTTCAATTTCCTTTCAGAGAAAATTGTAACTACTTGCTTTCAAATAAGTTAAAAGAATTTATTGCAACATCAGTGTCATTTTTAGAAGATGAAGTAATAAAAAAACTCAAAGAGTTAAAATGGTTTTATGATGAAAAAAAAGACAAACTTTATGCCCCCAAAGATGTGTTTCTTTTTAAAAGTCATGATAACCGAACTATACAAAGCATAGCACAAGAAAAAAAGAATAATGATTTAAAAGAGTTGTATATGAAGTTTGAGATTGAAGAGATTGATGATACTAGTAATAGCAACAAACTTATACAACAATTACAACGAATGAAAAATGAACCTATTGATTTGTATCATCAAGACATCTATAAAAAACTAACTTATCAGCTTTCAAAAGTTGATACTGACAAAGAGATAGATATACCTATTTTAGCCACAGATATAAAAAGTAATGAAGTAAAATATGTGCAAATAAAAGAAAAAATTGTATTTTTAGAAACAAAATATAAGCAGTACAAAGAACAACTTAAAAAGAGTTATAATTACATCGTATACTTTGATACTAACATTTCACATGAATTTGTTCAAAAGTTAGGAATTACTGTTTTTAATCCTAACTATACAATTGAGTATAAGAAAGACAATACGGGAAAATCTACAGAAGTAGCAACAGACGATGAATTAAAACAAAAACTACAAAAAGAGTTTTTAGCACAATTTTTTGCACTTGCTGAAGAGGTTTTGGGGAGTAGTTTTGAAAAAGATGATGCAATAAAAAGATGGGAAAATTTAACTATCAAAAAAGCATATAATGTTTTGCTTACTATAAAAGACAATAGTCAAACTATTACAGTTAGTTCAACAGAAAATCACGATGTAGATGTTTTATATATTCCATTAAAGGATAGATACAATAAGCCCACACAAGTTGGAGAAGTTGCACACGACCTTAGTAATCCTATTGAAAATTCAAATCTTAGAAAATTTGCTCAAGTTTTTGCTGAAGGAATTTTTAGAAACCAAAAACTAAAAAGCGATTTTGAACTTTATATCACTGCATTTTTAAATAAAGATGACAGCTTAAAAAAAGAGATACTTATTAATAAGGGGATAGAAGAAAATCATATTGAGAGTATGCAAAGTTTTATTGCAGAAAATCTTTTAGGTAAAAAACAGAAAGAAGAGGTTGTAAAGAAGTTAAAAGAGCTTAATGTTTCAATTGATGACTACTCTCAAATAAGAGACTTTAAAATATATGAAGAATTAGACATTTCATTCGATGAATTCATTCAAAACTTTGATGAAAAATATCTAAATATAATTAGCAATCTTATAAATGAATATAAACACTACCGCCAATCTATCATACTTCAAAAGATTGAAAACAATAAAAAAGAGTTAGAGGTTTTATGCTTTTTAAAGACTAAAAGCAGAGATGAGTTTAACAGAAAATATGTTGATATAAAAAACAGAAAAATTGATGCTTTTAAAATAGAAGATTGTATATATCAACTTTTTGATGTTGAAAGAATTGATAAAAATAGTGATAAATACATAGAGGCATTATTGGATTTTGAAAATTTCACTGATAAAGTAAGTGAAATTGTAAGAGTTACATTTAGCTCAAATACTATAGCTGCTAATGCAACTCCAACAACAGTTAATGCAAAAAGAAAGAAAGAAAGTCGCAGTGATGAGGAGATAAATGAAAAAATAGGCTTGGGGCAGGAGCTTAAAATTGCATACACATTTGCTAAAAAAATTAAAGATAAAAAAGCATTTATAGAAGCCATCAAAGAGAAAATATTTGAAAATGATGGAGCTTTAAAAGATAATCAAAATATAAAAAAATATTTAGAAAATTTGGAAAAACATAAAGATGCCAACAATTTAGATTTCGCAAATAAAGTTATTCAAATTGCAAGTCATAATCTTGATGGGTTAGGATATGATTTAGTTATACCAATATTTGGTAATAATGATGAAATCATAGGTATAAAAAAAGTTGAACTAAAAACTACAACAAGAAGTGATAATATTGAAATACATTTTTCACATAATGAAATTCAAAGAATTTTGTATTATATGGAAGTTGATAATTGGGAAGTATGGCTAAACAATGAAGAAAATAATATTACTAAGCAAGTAAGAGATGCAGTAAATAAACTTCCAAAAGAGTTGCCATTTTCTTTTAATGATTATATTTTAAAATTAGGAATAAACAATGACCCTCTCTAAATCCCAATATATCCGAGGCTTACAATGCCACAAATCTTTGTGGCTGTATAAAAACAACCCTGAACTCAGAGATCTTCCCGATAGTGCTCAAGAATCTCTTTTTAACACAGGACACAGTGTAGGCGAACTAGCGTGTCGGTTGTTTCCAGGTGGTAAAGAGATAGCGTTTGATC
>JBNJFB010000082.1:0-5789 GCA_051746405.1 Campylobacterota bacterium | reverse complement strand
GTTTCACTTGTGGAAACGTAGGCCGCTGCCAGCTTCTGAGTATTTTATTAAGCCAAACCTTAGTCAACCAAGCAGTTGATTCAGGTTTGGCTTTTTTTTAGTCTTTTTTATACTTTTTTTATTACAATCAAAAAAAAGCCAGATATTATCTGACTTTATACTTACTAATTATCTATACTTTCAAATATTTCTATTGATGTTATGTCATCATTTTGTTTTATATTATCTAATACTTCAAAGCTTTTAGTGTCCTCTTCTTGTATCTGCCCAAAAACTGTATGTTGCTTATTTAAGTGTGGCTGAGCATCAAAACATATAAAAAATTGACTACCACCTGTATTTGGGCCTGCATGTGCCATTGAAAGTGAACCTTTATTATGAACTTGTTTATTAGCTGAAGTTTCACATTTTATGCTCCATCCTGGACCACCTGTTCCAGTTTTTTGAGGGCATCCACCTTGTGCCATAAATCCAGGTATTACTCTATGAAAATTTAGGCCATTGTAAAAACCATCATTTGCTAATGTAGCAAAGTTTGCTACAGTATTTGGTGTATCTTCATTGAAAAGTTTTATCCATATATCACCTTTACTCGTAGAAATTTTTGCATAATTAAACTTACTCATCTCTTCACTTGTGTAGTTATACTCTTTTAAATCTTTTTTGTTAAATCCAAACATTCTTTTTCTTCCTTTTATTAGTTTAAGTTAATTTTATTTTTATCTACTGTTAGATAGTTTAGTTTTACTAAGGTTTCAACTGTTTCTTTAAAAACAGGCACAGCAGATGATGATGCGTAGTAATAGTACCAGTTTTTCCCTGTTGAAATAGGTTCTCTTACTGTAACGCCTATTGTATATGATTTATTGTTTTTATCATTTACAAAACCAAAAAATGATGATATATATTTTCTTTGATATTCTCCTCTTTCAGCAATTTGTGCTGTACCTGTCTTACCTCCTATTTCAAGTCCTTCAATATTGGCACTTTTACCTGTACCTTTTTTAACCGTTTTTATTAATAGGTTTTTAATTTTATTTGCAGTTTGCTTTGATATTACTGATTCATCTTTTTTATTATTAGGTCTGTAAACTTTATCATCATGTATTAATTCTGAAACTATTTTAGGTGTAACCATCTGACCGTTATTGTTAAAAACTGTATATGCTTTAATCATTTGCATAAAAGTTGATGTCATTCCTTGACCATATGAAACTGTTGCTTTAAATACGTTATCTTCACCCTCTTCATCATTTGCTGCAAATTGCCATACTTTAGGCATAACTCCTTCTCTTTCATAGGGTAGGTCTATTCCTGTTTCTTTAGTTAGTCCAAATTTTATTAAGCCATTATAAAACTCTTGTCCTGTAAGTCTTTGTGCATATTTTAATGTTCCAATATTAGATGAGTATATTACAATATCTTTTAAACTTAAGTAGTTTTTTTTAAATCTATGGTCATCACTAATAGTATATCTATCTAATTTATATCTACCCCTTGGATATTCACCTTTTTTATTTCTTCTTCCTTCATTGTGTGCAAATAGTTTTTCATCTTCATCAATTCTTCCTTTGTCCATAACAAGAGATATTGAAATTGGCTTTAAAATAGAACCAGGTTCAAATTGATACTCTATTGGACTTACATTAAGTGATGGAATATCTTCTTGTCTTATATTTTCAGGGTCAAATCTATTTGAAGATGCTAGTGATAATACTTTACCTGTTTTACTTTCAATAATAGAAACCATTATTTCAGCTGCTTGAAGTTTCTTTTTGTGTTTATCAAGAATAAGTTCTATATTTTTTTGAAGTTTTAATGGTATATTTAGTTTAAGTTTAGCTCCATCGACTCTTTTTCTAATTATTGAGTTCTTGTCAAAAGATATATATGATAATACATCTCTATTTCCTTTTAGTATTCCATCTTTTGATTCATTTAGCAAAGTGTCATAACTTTTTTCTAATCCTTTTATACCTTTTACTCTTGTTTTACCTTTTTTACTCTCATATTTTCTAATATAACCTATAACTGGAGTTAGGGTATCTTTATATGAAAATATTCTTTTTTCACCACTTTCTACTATATTTAAACCCCGTAAAATTTTACCTCCATGCACTTCTCTTGAAATAAAAACATCTAATTTTCTAAGTTTGAATGCTAGTTCTTTTAAATTCTTTGCTGTTCTTGAGTCTATACTATAAGAAAGCACTAGATTCCCTGGTGTTTTTTTATTGTTTAATCTTTTTTCTAATTTCTCATAGGGAATTCTACTATATACAGAAAAAAGTTTTAAAAAGAGTTCTTTCTTATCTTTAGCTAAGTGCCTTGTGTCAATTGACGCTTTATAGAGTTTTTTAGATGTAGCTATCTTAAAATTATCAGCACTTATAATTTCTCCCCTTACAGACATCTCATTTTTTGAGCTGTTAAGAGTTGGTAATCTTCTATAATCTGCAATAGTTTTTGTTACAGAAATGATAAGTATTAATAATGCTAAAAAGATTAAAATAAATAAAATTGCAATTTTTTTAGTTTTATTGATTTTTTCCGTGTTTTTTGTAGACATATTTATCCATGATGTTATATAATAAGCCATGCATTTTACCAAAAAAAATATTAAACCAAGAAAAAATATTATTGATGATTCTAAAGCTGATTATTTACTCTTCTCTTTAGTATCCCTATTAATTATAATTAGCATTATATTTTCATATTCACTTACTATATATACAGTGGAGTATTATGGTTACTCACAATACCATTTCTTTTTACGACAAACATTAGTAGGTGTATTTGGAATTTTTTTAATGTGGACTTTTTCATTAATAGACCCTGATAAGGTTGTAGGAAAAATAGGAATGAGTCTTTTTATACTATTTTTTTTATTAATGGCTGTTATGCCAATATTGCCATCTTCAATGGTTACTGAATCAGGGGGTGCTAATAGATGGATTAGGTTACCTGGATTTTCTTTATCACCCGTTGAGTTTTTTAAGATAGGTTTTATCTATTTTCTCTCTTGGTCCTTTCATAGAAAAGTCATGGATAAGCCTAAGAAAATTAGTTTAAAAGATGAGGGATTGTTGTTAGCTCCATATTTTTTGACATTTTTTATTGTTGTTTTTATTATTGCATTTTTACAAAAAGATTTGGGTCAAGTAGTTCTTTTAGGGGTGATTTTAATAGTATTACTTATTTTCGCAAACCGTTCATTTAAAATTTTTCTTGTGTTAGGTGCAAGTGCTCTAATGGGTGTTGTTGGGCTAATTATGGCTGCACCACATAGAATTGAAAGAATTTTTTCATGGTGGGCGATGGTTCAAGATGGAATATTGTCAATTTTACCTACATGGGCTGAAAAGCATTTAAGAATTGATGAGTTACCTGAACCTTATCAAGTATCACACTCACTTAATGCAATGCATAATGGAGGTTTTTTAGGTCAGGGTATTTCAAATGGAAACTTAAAACTTGGCTTTTTATCTGAGGTTCATACTGACTTTGTATTAGCAGGTATAACAGAAGAGTTAGGACTTTTAGGTTTAGTAATTATTATATCTATAATATTTATTATTGTATGGAGAATTTTTAAGATTAGCAGAAGAGTAGTTAATCCTATCTATCATCTATTTACTCTTGGAGTTGCATTGATGATTATAATTGCTTTTTTAATAAACTCTTATGGAATTTCAGGAATGATTCCAATTAAAGGTATTGCAGTACCTTTTTTATCTTATGGTGGTTCTTCAATGCTTTCTATGTGTTTGGCTATTGGATTAGTATTATCTATAAGTAGAGTTGTAGATAAAAAAGAGAAGAGAAAGGAATAAATAATTATGAAAGAGAAGGTTGTCATAACAGGTGGCGGAACAGGTGGTCATTTGAAAGTTGCTGATTGTTTAATTGAAGAGTTTATAAAAAAAGATATTGATGTTATTTTCATAGGTTCAACAAATGGACAAGATATAAATTGGTTTAAAGGTGATAAAAGGATTTACAAAACTTTTTTTTTAGATACAAAAGGTGTTGTAAATAAAAAAGGGTTAAGTAAAATCTTCTCTTTGATAAATATTTTAAAAAAACTATTTTATTGTTTAAAACTATTTAGTAAATATAATATTAAAAAAGTAATAAGTGTTGGTGGTTTCTCTGCAGCACCTGCTACCTTTGCATCAATCATAAAACCTGGTTGTAAACTCTTTATTCATGAGCAAAACTCAAAAATGGGAAAATTAAATGAAATATCTTCAAAGTTTGCTACTTTGGTATTCTCTTCTTTTCATGACTTTTCACCTATAAAAGATTACCCTGTATCAGAAGAGTTTTTTAAAGAATCAAGACTAAGAAGTGAAATTAAAACAGTAGCTTTTTTTGGAGGTTCACAAGGTGCTAAAAGAATAAATGACTTTGCTATAGAGCTAGCACCTAAATTAGATAGTATGGGAATAAAGATTATTCATCAAGCAGGTAAAAATGACTATAATAGAGTAAAAAAAGAGTATAAAAAATTAGGACTTGAAGTTGATGTTTTTGATTTTACCAAAGGGTTTATTTCAAAAATGAAACAAGCTGACTTAGCAGTTAGTAGGGCGGGGGCTTCTACTTTATGGGAAATGACAGCAAATGGATTGCCTGGGTTTTATATACCATATAAGTATGCAGCTTCTAACCATCAATATTACAATGCAAAGAAATTAGTTGATGAAAATTTAGCATTTGTATGTAATGAAGATAGTCTATCCGTAGATAAGTTTTTAGATGTTTTAAATTGTGATGTGGAGACTTTAAGTAAAAAATTAATTAACTATTTAGCTCCAAATGGAGCTAAATCAATAGTTGAGACTATACAAAAATACTAAGTAAAATAATACCAAATACTATTCTATAAATACCAAAGGTCACAAAGGTAAAGTTTTCTAAAAATTTAATAAAAACTTTAATAGCAATAAATGCAATAATAAAAGAGACGATAAAACCTACAATTAGATTTGTAATATTTTCAGGATGAACCAATTGTTCATAATGCTTTATTAAATCATAACCTGTTACAGCACACATAACTGGAAAAGCAAGTAAAAAAGAGAATTCAGCACTTGCTTTTCTATTTAATCCAACTAACATCGCTCCTATTATAGATGAACCTGCTCTACTAGTACCTGGTATTAATGCAAATATTTGAGCTACTCCTATCCATATTGACTGCTTATATGTAACTTCTTCAATATCTTTTGTATGAGTCTTATTTTCATCATAGAACTTCTCAACAATTAAAAAGACAATTCCACCTATTATAAACATCCATGCTACAATCTCTATTGAAAACATAGCTTTTACATAATCAGAAAACAAAAAGCCTATAGATGCAATTGGTAAAAATGCAATGAATACTTTACTCCATAAGCTTATATGTGAAAGTGTAAATTTTGATGGATAGTTTAAAACTACTGCTAAAATTGCAGCAAACTGGATAATTACTTCGTATGCTTTATTTACATTAGTTTGCTCTAATCCTAAAAACTCACTTGCAACTATTAAGTGCCCTGTTGACGAAATAGGTAAAAACTCAGTAAGTCCTTCTATAATTCCTAATATAATTGAGTCAAATATTGTCATTTGTTTATGCCTTTTTCATTTGTTAATTTAAAAAATAGTTTTAATGCACGCTTCTCTTTTAGTTTGATATCATAATCTATCTTTTCTAAATAGTTTAAAATATCTTTTTTAGGTATTCCTGAGCGTTTTTCATACTGAGTTAGTATATATTGTGGAATTTTTACTTTTCGTTT
>JBNJFB010000081.1:0-5792 GCA_051746405.1 Campylobacterota bacterium | reverse complement strand
TTTTAGAAAAAATGCAGACTCATGGCTAGAGAAGTTTCAGTACAAAGAAGCAGGACCACAGCTACTACTTCAAGCTTTTTTACAGCGTATTATAAATGGAGGAGGAAGAATCCATAGAGAGTATGCACTGGGTCGTGGAAGAACTGATATTTTTATAGAGTGGCCTACTACTTCTAAAGGTTTCTTTGGACCTATGCAACACATAGTAATAGAGACCAAAATACTCTACTCAAACTTAGATGAGACAATAAAGCAAGGAATAACTCAAACCAAAGAGTATATGGACAAGGTTAATTCAACTGAGGGAGTTTTAATAGTATTTGACAGAAGCAGTGACAAGTCTTGGGATGAGAAAGTTTGGGATGAAGAGATTGATGAGTTGCTTGTGCTTGGTGCATAATATTTAAGGCTTTTGTATTTAAATTCCATAGATTTTATACATAAAGCCTTTATTGTCAGATTCGTACTTTTGCATCCAGAAAATGCTTTTTTCCATATTTGCTTGGGCATATACACCATTTGCATAAATTTCTGATAGCTTTAACTGTGCTGGTTTCACACTGTTTTTAGCTGCAAACTCAAGTAGTTTTATAGCTGTTTTATAATTTTTTTTCTTTATGTGATAGTATGATAATTTATATGATGCTATTGGGTCAACATTTTTTGTCTCTTGAAGTAGTTGAAGTGCTTTTTTTTGATTCTTTTTAACTCCTCTGCCTTTTAAGTATAACTCTGATAATAAAGCATTTGCATAAAAGTTTTCATTTTGCTTTGCTTGTGTATATAGTCTAAATGCTTTTTCATATTCACCTTGAGAGTAGCTTTTTATTCCTAATCTAATTAGTGCAACAGAGTTTTTATAAGAGATTAAATCATAGCAGTTTGATTCATAATCTTCATCTTTACTTATACACTGATTTGCTTGTTTGATTTGGTTTGGCATTACTTTCATGGCTTGTTTATAGTTATTGCAAGCTGTAAATAAAAAAGCTATTGCAATTATTAATGTAGTTTTTAAAGCTGATTTTAGCATGAGTTTTCCCTTATGTTTTCATATTGTAATTTATTTGTGTTATTCTATCTAATTTTTTATAATTATATGAAGTTAAGATGTTTTTTTGTATTGTTTTGTATATTTATTTAGGAGTTTTTATGGTTTTTATAGCTTTTTTTCTTTTTATTGCAGTAATTGCTATTTCTTTAAGTATTCATAACTCTTCAAATTTAGAGCATATTGAAAGTTTTCTAAAAGCAAAACAGTGCAATAATATTATCTACTCTAGGGGTTCATATAAAGCTTTGTGTGAAAAAAGAGTATTAGATATATCAAATAGTTTTACAGTTGATATTGATAAAAATACTAAAGAGATAAAGTATAAAGATATAAAAAATATTTATATTGAAGATTTAGATATTTTGATTAATAATAAGACAAGATTAACTTTTAAGAAAGAAGAGGAGATTTACTCTTTTTATGAGAGTTTAAAAGATATTTTAGATAAAAAATAGCACTAAAAAAGATATAGTATCTTTTCTAGATTTTATTTTCTAAATATCCAATAGCTTCTTCGTTTCCATCTTGTGCTAACTCTTTAGCTATGGCATCTATTTTTTTAGTATAACTTATTTTTGTATCATAATAGTTTGATAGATAAAAACTTAAAACTCTTCTTTTTGCTGGGTAGTAATCTTTTTGTACAAGTTTTTCATAGATATCTAAGGCCTCTGTTTTATAAGTATATGTTGATTCATATATTTTTGCAAGATTATATTTTAGTTTTTTATCTTTAGAGTTTTTTATGATTTCTACTAAATCATTTGTTAGTGGATCATTTGGGAAGTTTTTTATTATGTAAAGCATTGCTGTACTATCTTTTGCTTTTGCATACTGTTCTATGATTCTGTTTTTAAGCTCTTTATCTCTTAACGTTGTTAGGTCTATGAACTCTTTTGAATCTATTAAAGATATAGTGTCTTCTATCTTTTTTTCTAACTTCTCTTCATCGTTTATAGCTTTTAGTTTTTCAAAAACTACAAATGCAACACCTTTTTGTGAGAGCTTATCGTAGAGTCTATCTTTATGTGTTTCCATTAAAAAGTTTCTTTTTTGATTAAAAAACTCAATTAATTTATCCTCTTGGAGGTTTAAAATATCATCAATATACTCTTGGGTATTAGATAAATACATCACAAGTAAAGCATCAATATTCTGTTTTTTAGCAGCTTGCTTTATATAATCTTGTATATCTATATTTTGTTTTTTAGTTTTATTTCTATAAATATCTTTTGTAAGCTCAAACATAGAAGCAGTATGCTCATTTGAAGCTGCAATTTTTAAAAGTTCAAAGGCTTTGCTAGGATCTTTGAACTTTATTATTTTTGAGAAATTATAATATTTGTCATAGTTCTTAGACTCTTTTACTTGTTCATACCAGTATGTTAACTTTGAAGAGTCCTTTTTTATTATTCTATCAATTGCTTTTATATTTAGGTTTTGTGCTTGTAGATTTAAAAGTCTCTCTTTGTTTTCATCACTTAAGTTAGCATAAGACTCTTCCAATGCTAAAAGCTTCTTTTTATCAAAGGCTTTATTTATATAATCTTGAATTTTCTCTTTATTATATTTATTAGCTTCAATTAAAAAAGAGAGATTACTAAAATCATTGTTTTTATCTATATGTCTTTTTATACATAATAGTTTGTACTCCTCTTTTGATTTTACTAGACAATTCTCTTTTGTCGAGTAGTCTAAATCATTTGCAAGTGCATTGCAAAACAACAATAAAAGTACTAAATATCTTTTTTTCATTTTAATCCCTTACTTTAAAAGTATAAATCCTATAGAAACTATTCTTAAAACTAATTTAGGTCACTCATTATTAGTTAAGTTACTTTGATGTATTATCCAAGATTAAATAAAAAATAGGGCTAACAAAATTTATGAAAGAATTAATAAACTTTATAAACGCAGAAGATATTACACAAACAAATTTCTATAAAAAACTAAAATGTAAAAAAGAAGAGGGGATGCTTCTTCAATATCTTACTATACAGTATGTAAAAGGTAGAGATACTGTTGTAGTTATAGATATATTAGCTGAGTTTTATGACTTAAAAGCTTATGAGCATTTAGAGAAACTTGATTTAATAAAATCCCTTTTAGAGTGTGGTTGGCTAGTGCAAGTTGCATTTGATCAAATTAAACTAAATGAGGTGTCAAAGCTAGAACTTTTAAACTCTAGTGTTGCACTTTCAAGTTCATATTTAAAACTTTTTGAAAATGCTTCAGGTGATTTTATTCTTCCTGAGATTAAAAGCTATAGTGACCATTTAGAGTATTTACAAGATCAATTTTTTAAAATAGACTTAGCACAACAGTTAAATGTAGTAAGAAAAAATTTTGATATAAATTCACCTAGTTCAAATAGATTAAAATCAAAATTAGTGATGCTAGAAAATAGAATAAAAGAGAGAATAAAAGTAACAAATAGCTCTATTATGCTTGAGGACTTTTTTAAAGACAATGGTTTAAATGAGCAAGAACAAACTCTATTTTTAGCACTTTTAAAAGAGGAGTATTCAGGTGGTGATGGTTCAATTAGAGATATGAATGCACTAATTGAGTTGATTTCATCAGATGATTATGAAAAGATTAAGTTTAGAAGTCTATTGGAAGAGAGCTCAACATTAGTATCAAAATCACTTGTTGATTATGATGAAGTATTGACACCTTTTGGTGGAATAAATAGAAACTTTTATATTCCAGATGAGATTCTTTATAAAATTTCCCATCCAACAAAGAAAAAAACTAGAAGAACAAAAATTAAGTTAGACTCAGCAATAAAAGAGCAAGATATGTTTGAGCTGGTAAATACAAGCAGAAGCTTAGATGATGTTGTTTTAAATGAAAAAACAAGGGAGACTTTAGATGCACTTTTACTTCAAGTGGATAAAACTGTTACAAATAGATTAAAACAGTGGGGTATAAAAGATAAAAAAAGAGGAATTGAGGCTAAAATCATATTTTATGGGGTAGCAGGTACTGGTAAGACTTTGACTGCACTTGCTATGGCAAAATCACTTAAAAAGCAGGTTTTAAGTTTTGATTGTTCAAAAATATTATCTATGTATGTGGGTGAGAGTGAAAAAAATGTAAGGGCTATTTTTGATAAATATTATGAGCTAAGGGAGATGTCAAAAAGTGAACCAATTTTGCTTTTAAATGAAGCTGACCAATTTCTAAGTTCAAGAACTTCAGGGGCTAATAGTGGAAGTGATAAGATGCATAATCAAATGCAAAATATCTTTTTAGAACAAATTGAAAAATTCGATGGGATATTAGTTGCAACAACAAACTTACTTGAAAATCTTGATAAAGCTTTCTCAAGGAGATTTAACTACAAAATAGAGTTTGCAAAACCAAATAAAGAGCAAAGAGTGACTTTATGGAAAAAACTTCTACCTCAAGCGTTACCTCTTGAAAAGGATTTTAGTGTAGAAAAACTAGCAACATTTGAACTAACAGGTGGGCAAATAGAGCTTGTTGTGAAAAATACAGCATATAAAATTGCTACAAATGACAATCCAGTTTTTAAACAAGAGGATTTTATCGAGCAGATAAAAAAAGAGCAAAAGGGACAGTTTGATTCTGAAAATAAGGTAGGCTTTTTTTAAGAAAAATAGAAGTAAGAGGAAAAACTATTAAGTTTTAAATCTTACTTATAAAAAAATATTAATTTTTAAATATAAAATTAGAAAAATTGATAAACTGTGAAAAAAAGAAACAGTTAAAAAAACTTCAAAAAAATTAACTTTTTAAGAATCCCTACAATAGACTCTTATGTCACTTCGTTATATTTAAATAGCAAATTATTAATCTAAAAGTTTATTTAAATAAGTGTTTCATTTTATCCCAAGTTTTAATGTACGCTTTAAAAACAAGAGGCTATAAGCATACTTTTATAAGTTTAAAAATATTATTGCATAGATTAATAAAGAGGCTATTTAGTACTATTTGAGTATTATATTAATAAAATTGAAATAGACTTTAAAAGTTTTGTAAAGGATTTATGAGATGACACATATGGATTTTGCTCATCCTTATTTTGGTGCATTTGTTATGTTCGTAGTTACATTTGTTGCATTTGGTGCTACGGTATGGCTATCGAGATTTGTTAGTAGAAGAATCGCAAGACTAGATACTGAAAAATTAAAAACCACTTTATATGAGTGTGGTCCAGAAGTTACTAAGCAACCAAATACCATATCAACACAGTTTTATTTAGTTGCATTACTGTTTATTCTTTTTGATGTGGAAATCATTTTTATGTTTCCTTGGGCTATTAACTTTAAGCTTTTAGGATGGTTTGGTTTTGTTGCTATGATTCTATTTATAACAATTTTAGCAATAGGGTTTTTATATGAATGGAAGAAAGGAGCCTTAGAATGGCACAGCATAAGGTAAACTATTTACAAGATGGTGGAACACCTATAAAATTAACTACTATTGATAAACTTGTGAACTTTGGTAGGTCAAACTCAATTTGGCCTATGACTTATGGTTTAGCTTGTTGTGCTATTGAAATGATGGCTACAGGTGCTGCTAGATATGATTTTGATAGGTTTGGTACTATTTTTAGAGCAAGTCCAAGACAGTCTGATTGTATTATAATATCTGGAACATTGACTAAAAAGCATGCTGAGTTTATGCGTAGGTTATATGACCAAATGCCTGAACCAAAGTGGGTTATTTCCATGGGTTCATGTGCTAATACAGGTGGTATGTTTAATAC
>JBNJFB010000080.1:0-5855 GCA_051746405.1 Campylobacterota bacterium | reverse complement strand
ATGTTTTTTTAGTTTAGAGGTGGGTCATGGAGTGTAACGGAATTCTCTGATAATAGTTTTCAAAATAGTGGGTCAATTTTCAGTCAAAAAATTCAACAAAGAGGTAAAACAATCTTTAAGTGACCGTATCATTGATTTTATGGCATTATGTTCAAAGTAGATGGTAAACAAAATGCTCTAAGCAAATAAAATAGTGCCAGAAATATTAAACTATAGTTTTATAAATATGCTATAATATCTAAACTGTATTTTAAACTTTTATGATAAAATAGTTTAAAAATTAAAAGGTATTTTATGATAAAATATATTCAAAACAAACAAATTAGAAACATAAACAGTACAACACTAGATTTTACAAGAGATCAATACTTACAAAAGTTAACTTCAAAAAATAGACTTGTAGGACTTATAGGACAAAGGGGAGTTGGAAAAACTACTTTGATGCTTCAGTATCTAAAACAAAACTACAAGCCTTATGAATATCTTTACTTTAGTGCCGATGATATTTATATCATCAATAGCAATATTTACGATATTGCAGATGAGTTCGTAAGACTTGGTGGGAAGGTTATCGTTATAGATGAGATTCATAGGTATCAAAACTGGGCAAATGAGATAAAAAGTATCTATGATAGTTTTCCAGAACTTATAATACGATTTAGTGGAAGTTCGATGCTTAATATCTTGCATGAGAAGTTTGACTTAAGTAGACGAGCGGTTATAAGCTATGTGAATCCTTTAAGTTTTCGAGAGTTTTTAAAGTTAGATGCTAAGATAGACTTGCCATCTCTTACCCTTGCAGAGATACACACAAATCACAATGAACTAAGCTCTACTTTAGCATTAGAGTATCCAACACTGTATAAAAACTTTTTAAGATATCTACAAATAGGATATTATCCATTTTTTATAGAAGATGAAATCGAGTACAAAAATAAACTTTTCAATGCGTGTGAAAAGGTGATAAATGAAGATATCCCCTCTCTAAATAAAATAGACTACACCCACTTAAGTATCTTTAAAAAGTTTATTGCGAAGCTTATTTACTCAAAAGTTCCATTTAAAGTCAATATCGCCGAACTTTGTAGGGAGTTTGGAGTTTCTCATCCTACACTTGCAACTTATTTAGAAATACTTGAAAGTACTAAACTTATAAGACCTATCAAGAAATATTCAAAAAACATATCGAAAAAACCAGAAAAACTCCTCTTCTCAAATACAAATTTGCTTTATACTTTTGCTGATGAGTTTGGTGTGGAAGTTGATATAGGAACGGTTAGAGAGACATTTTTTGTAAGTTGTTTTGAGAGTATCTATTATAGTGATATTGGGGATTTTAATGTAGATGGTACCATCTATGAAGTGGGTGGAAAAAATAAAAAGTTTAAACAAATAAAAGATATTAAAGATAGTTTTGTGGTAATTGATATAGATTATACTATGGAAAAAAATAAAATTCCTCTTTGGCTTTTTGGATTTTTGTATTGAAAAGAGTATCAATACTCACAGATAACTTATAGCTTATTTTAAATCCCATGTTAAAACTTTTTTGGCTAAAATAAATAATCAAGGAGTGAATTTGGAAAATATTGATGTTTTAGTATTATTGGATGTTGGTGGTTTGCAAGATAAGCATAAGTTTGAAAAGCATGTGAAAAAAGAGGGTTTTAGTGTTGTTGAGGGTGAACAGTTTGCATATAGTGCAAAATCTACAACAACTACTTTTGCTACTAAAGCTTATATTTTAGAGGTGTTTAAAAAAGGGCTTCAAAAAAGTGGTTTTCTTGAGGCTAATTTGATTTTTTTACTAAATGAGACTCCTTATCCAGCTTACTATTATGATAAAGATACAAATCAATTTGAGCTAATAAAAGAAGAGAAGTAGTGGAAGATATATACGAATTTTTAAAGAGTTTAAAAGAAAAAAAGAGATTAAAAGAGTGTGAACTTTTAGTTGTAAATGACGATAAGCAAGCTCAAATAGCTTCTGATATTGTTTCATACTTAGGTTTTTCTCCTTATGTTTTAGCTGATTTTAGAGCAAACTTTGGAGATGATTTACTATCATTTTCTCAAGAATTACAAGAGATTACAAAAGCTTTAAATGATTTTTATAGTAATAAAAAACAAAACAAAGTGTTGATTTCACCTATTAGAACTATCTCTTATCCTATGCCAAAGGCTAATTGCTTTGATAGCTTTACTATTAATTTTGCTGATACTATAGATTTGGATAGTTTAAAATCGAAGCTTTATAACTGGGGTTATTACTTTGTAGATATTGTAACTTCAGAGGCTGAAGCTTCAATTAGAGGTGATATTATAGATATCTGTCCTTTGGGTAGTCAAATTGGATATAGAGTGTCACTTTTTGACAATGAGGTTGAAAGTATTCGAAAGTTTGATATAGAAGATCAAAAATCATTTAAGCAAGAGTGTGAAAGTTTTACTATTAGTCCTGCTTTTTTAGCACTAGATGAAGAGACTTTTGAGCAGATAAATGATGAGGTTCAAATGGTTGAATCAGATGCATTTATAAAAGATATTCATTCCCTTGGATTTTGGTATTTAAATGATTTAGGTCAGTATCTTCCCTCACATATGAATAGTTTTATTACAAATGAGGCACTTGATGAGTTAGATGAAGTTTATGTCTTTGAAGAGAAAAGATTAAGTAAAGATAAGTTTCTTACAATTCCTATGATTTATAAAGCAAAAAACTACAAAGAGATTGCACCTGTAGATGTAAAAGAGTTTATTGGCTTTCACAAAGACAAAAAAATAACTATTATTTCCTCTTCAGAAGCAAAAATTAAATCTTATGACTTAGAGCTTAGCAATAAGAGTATAAACTATATTATTGAACCATATATTATAAACCTTATTGGTGATGATGAGGTTATAATCTCACTAAATAAAGAGATTAAAAAAAGAAGAAAGAAAAAAGTAAAACTAGTACTTGATGAACTTCAAGATGGTGATTATATTGTTCATGAAAAACATGGTATTGGAAGATATAGGGGTATTGAGCCTGTAACTGTTATGGGTGCTACTAGGGACTTTGTAAAGGTTCTTTATGCAGGTGATGATAAGTTGTTGATACCTGTTGAAAATCTTGATTTAGTAGATAGATATGTGGCAGATGGGAACTCTTATGCCACTATTGATAAACTAGGAAAAGGAAGTTTTGCTAAGTTAAAAGCAAGAGTAAAAGATAAACTTTTTGCAATAGCAAATGAGATTATTCAGTTAGCTGCTCAAAGAGAGCTTATTAATGGTGTAAAAATAGAGATAAATCATAATAAAATCCAACAGTTTCAAAAAGAGTCTGGATTTGAATATACAAATGACCAAAAAAGAAGTGTTAATGAGATTTTAGATGATTTAAGTAGTGGAAAAGTTATGGATAGACTTCTATCAGGTGATGTTGGGTTTGGTAAAACAGAGGTTGCGATGAATGCGATTCTTGCAACTTTTTTAGATAATAAACAGTCACTTTTTGTATGTCCTACTACACTTTTGGTAAATCAGCATTTTCATAGTATGCAAAAAAGGTTTGAGCAGTATGGTTTAGCAATGGCTAAGCTTGATAGTAAAACTTCAACAAAAGAGAAAAATAGAATAAAAGATGGGTTAAAATCAGGTGAGATAAAGCTTGTTGTAGGAACACACTCTTTACTTAGTGTTCAAACGAATGATTTAGCCTTAGTTATTATTGATGAAGAGCATAAATTTGGTGTAAAACAAAAAGAGAAATTAAAAGCACTAAGACAAGATGTACATATTTTCTCAATGAGTGCAACTCCTATTCCAAGAACTCTTAATCTTGCATTATCAAAAGTTAAGGGAATGAGTAGTTTGCTAACCCCACCTAGTGAGAGATTAGGGGTGAGAACTTTTGTAAAAGAGTATAGTCATAAGCTTATAAAAGAGATTATTTTAAGGGAAAAAAGAAGAGGTGGACAACTCTTTTATGTTCATAATAATATCGCTTCAATTGAAGCTAAAAAAAGAGATATTGAAGAGATTATACCTAATATAAGAGTTGAGATTATTCATTCAAAAATAAAACCAAAAGAAGCAGAAGAGATTTTAGATGGCTTTGAAAATAACAAGTTTGATATACTCTTAGCAACCTCTATTGTAGAGTCAGGACTTCACTTGCCAAATGCAAACTCAATTGTAATTGATGGTGCAGATAGGTTTGGTATTGCAGATTTACATCAACTAAGAGGTAGAGTAGGTAGAAGCAATAAGGAAGGTTTTTGTTATTATATAGTTGAGGATAAAAAAAGCATAACAGAGGATGCTGTTAAAAGACTTGTAGCTTTAGAGTCCAACTCATATTTAGGAAGTGGTACAGCTCTTGCCCACCAAGATTTAGAGATAAGAGGTGGAGGAAATATTATAGGTGAGGCTCAAAGTGGTCATATAAAACAAATAGGTTATGGCTTATATCTTAAAATGCTTGAAGATGCCTTATCAACTCTAAGCGGAGAGACAAAAGAAGAGAATAAAACAGTGGATATTAAACTTGCTATTTCAGCTTATTTATCTGATGAGTATATAAATGAAGATAGGGTAAGACTTGAACTATATAGAAGACTATCAAAGTGTCATGATAAGCAAGAGGTTTATAGTATTGAAGAGGAGATGGAAGATAGATTTGGAAAGCCTGATACTCCTACAAAACAGTTTTTAGAGTTGATTATGATAAAAATACTTGCATTGCATAAGGGTATTAAAACAGTTTCATCATATGATATGAATATCACCTTTACAAAAGATGATGATACAAAGCAGACAATAAAAAGCTCTAGTAAAGATGATGATGATATTATTAATGCTACATTAAAATATTTAAGAAAATAAGAAGATTTATCTTCTTATTTTAGTAGGAAAAACTTGCGATATCTTTACAGCTATGACATTTAAGATTAGATATCTTTTTTTGACACTCTAAACAGGGGTGAGACTCTTCCCAAACCTCCCTATCGCAGTCACAGTTTTTATTTCTAAGGGCAGTAACTGATACATTTTTTGCAGGGTCAAAGGCTAAAAGTTCTAGCATCTCTTTTGTAGTATTTATATTACTAGCTACAGCCCGTCTAACATTTGAGGAAACATCTTTCATTAGCTTTGCTAAAGTATTAATATCACTTGTGCTTAAAGCTGTTACTATCTTCTCTTTTTCTATTGAATAATCATACTTTGCCATAATAAATCCTTTGACAATTTAAGTTATAACTCAATTGTATCAAAAAAAATACTATTTTTATATAGTTTTATGATTAGTTTATAAGAAATTTATAAGAAATTTATAAGAAAATCAGCTCACAAGTAACTTGAGCATGGTCACTTGTAAGAATTGAACCATCTGGATGTTTTATTATCTCTTTGTCAAAAATCTCATAGTTTGAGACTTTTGCTACTTTATATTTGAAGTTTTTATTAAAATGTTTTGAGATAAATATATAATCTAAAACATTTCCTTTACCAGCAAAGTAACTAGTTGGTGGTCTTTTAATGGTTTTTTGTTCGGGGTGTGGATTATAAATCTTTTTTTTATGCTGGTAGTATGCATCAGCTAAAATTTTATAATCTTTATTAGTATCATCATGGTATTTATCACTACTTAATGCTTCAATTGTGGCACTAAACTCTTTATCATTTAAATCACAAACTAATATAAAAGGGTTTTTTAGTTTTTTCATATCAAAATATAAAGAAGAGGCTTCGCATAATCTTTGTCTTAATGATTCTGAAAAGTTTAACTCTAGTGCTTTTTTTATACATCTTTTCTTTTCATCTAAGCTTGTATCTTTTGTAAAAATATACTCAAACTCATTTTCCCT
>JBNJFB010000079.1:0-5935 GCA_051746405.1 Campylobacterota bacterium | reverse complement strand
CATACTATTAATTATATCTTTACTTTGAGTATAGAGCTCATTTACCTTTTTTTCATCATTTTTCAAAGAAGCAGCTTTCATATTAAACATCACTAAAGTAAGTTCACTTAAAGGTTGCCTCCATTGATGTGCAATATTTCCTAGCATTTGACCTAAACTAGCCATTCTAGATTGCCAAAAGAGTATTTTTTGTTTCTCTTGATTTTTTCTAATCTCCTCTTCCAAACTCTTTTTTAATTTTACTTCAGAAGTTACATCGTACCTAATAGCTATAAACTCTTTTATCTCATTATTATCATCAAGTATGGGAGTTATAGTTGTATTTAAATATACTGTTTTTTTATCTTTAGTAAGATTTTTTACAGTTGCCTTATAGGGTTTTTTATTAAGTATAGTCTCCCAAAGCTCTTTAAAGTTTAAACAGGGCACATCAGGATGTCTTACAATATTATGATTTTGTCCGACTAATTCACTTTTAGAATATCCTGATATATTACAAAACTCATCATTTACAAAAGTAATAATTCCATCTATATCTGTTTTAGAGACAATATTAGAGTTTTCAATTGCTTCTTGATAAGTATTTCCCATCTGTTTTACTTACTTAAAATTTCACAAGCCTCTTTTGCATGATATGTGATTATCAAGTTTGCTCCAGCCCTTTTAAATGAAAGTAGTGTCTCCATCATAACTTTCTCATAATCAATCAATCCTGCTGCACCTGCATTTTTAAGCATTGCGTACTCTCCACTTACATTATAAGCACAAAGTGGTGCATTTGTACTATTTCTAATATCTCTTATAATATCCATATAAGAAAGTGCTGGTTTTACCATAAGAATATCAGCACCTTGTTTTTCATCCTCAAGTGACTCTTCAATAGCTTCTAATCTATTTGCTGGATTCATTTGATATGATCTTCTATCACCAAATGACGGTGTTGATTCAGCCACATCTCTAAATGGTCCATAATAAGCACTTGCAAACTTTGTAGAGTAGGCCATAATAGGTAAGTTTTCATACCCATTTTTATCAAGAGTTTCTCTTAAAGTTTCAATAATACCATCCATCATTCCAGATGGTGCTATCATATCTACACCTGCTTTTGCATGCACAACTGCTTGTTGAGCTGAAATCTCTAATGTTTTATCATTATCAACTGTTTGTGTTTTTGGGTCTAATATCCCACAATGTCCATGGTCTGTATATTCACAAAAACATAAATCTGTAACTACAAACATATCAGGAAACTTCTGTTTTATCTGTTTAATTGTTCTTGCAATAATACTCTCATCGCACAAACATTCACTTCCAACAGAGTCTTTAGTATCAGGAATAGCAAATAGAAGTATTGATTTTAATCCAATACCACGTAAATATTCACACTCTTTTAAAATCTCATCAATACTCATTTGAAAAACACCAGGTAGTGAAGCTACCTCATTTTTAATACCTTCACCTTCTTTTACAAAAAGTGGATATATAAAATCATCTTTTGTTAAATGATTTTCTTGTACCATATTTCTTAAGTTCTCATTTATTCTTACTCTTCTAAATCGTTTAAACATTCTATTTACCTCTTTTGGTTATAATCACACATTTTATCAATTAAAGGTTTAAATACATATGAATATTATACAATCAAATATAGCCAACCTACCAACAAAACATGGAAAATTTAAAATAAAAGCTTATAAAGATGATAACCAAGAGCATTTAGCAATAATGAGTGAAGGGTTTGAAAAGATAAAATCACCTTTTGTTAGAATTCATAGTGAATGTCTAACAGGTGATACTATGGGCAGTTTAAAATGTGACTGTCAAAATCAATTAAATCTTGCTTTAGATTTTATTGCTAAACATGGTGGTCTTGTTATTTATCATAGACAAGAGGGTAGAAATATTGGATTATTAAATAAAATCAATGCTTACGCACTACAAGATAAAGGTAGAAATACAATTGATGCTAACATAGAATTAGGTTTTGGAGAAGATGATAGGGACTATAGAGTTGTTGAACATATTTTTAAAGATTTAAATGTAAAAGAGGTTAGACTTATTACTAATAATCCTAAAAAAATAGAGTACGTTCAAAGCTTAGGTGTAAAGATTATTGAAAGAATTCCAGCAATAACAAAAACTAATGAATACAATGAACTATACTTAAAAACAAAAAAAGATCATATGGGGCATATGTTATAATGTCCCTAAAAGAGTTACTACAGTTAAATGAACTAAACTTTGATGATAGGTTTTATGAAGATTGTGAAATTTTTACAAAGCTACTAAAACAGTGGGGAAGGGTTCATAATTTAACAGGAAGTTTAGAGACTTCAGGTATAAATGAGAATATTTTAGACTCAATTTATCCTTTGAAATTTATTAATGAGTATAATAGTTTTGCAGATATTGGAACAGGTGCTGGATATCCAGGTCTTATTTTAGCTATTGCCCTAAGAGATTGCAAGTGCTACTTAATAGAACCAAGAGTAAAAAGAGTAGCTTTTTTAAATTTTGTAAAAGCAACTTTAAAACTTGATAATTTGATAGTATTATGTAAAAGAGTAGAAAAAATAGATAATATTAAAGTAGATTTAATAACATCTAGAGCAGTTACAGATACAAAACTACTTTTAAACTTAACAAAAGATATAAAAAAGCCAAATAGTTCTTATCTTTTTTACAAAGGCTCTTTTCTAAAAGATGAGTTAAAAGACTCAAATATAAATAACTATGAAATAGTACAAAGAAAAGATAGAAGCTATCTATATATAAAAGGAAGTTAAAAATGGTATTTAAAGTTTTAGCTATAATAGCTGTTTTATTTATTGTTTACTTACTGTTTTTTAAAAAAAGCAGAGAAAGTACAGTAAATAGCAATAAAAAGAAAAAAAACCAATCAATTAGAGATGAAATGGTTGAGTGCCCATCGTGTGGTGTATATGTCTCTAAAAATGAAGGTATTTTAAGTAATGGTCATTTTTACTGCAGTAAAGAGTGCTTAAATAATAAATAGGAGCTTAAGATGATATTAATTGGTGACAAACTTATACCTTATGAAAATATATATTTTATAAACAGTGTTAATGATATAGAAGAAACCTCTTCAAATAGCACAGTCTCATTTCGTTTTAACGAAAAGTTACTAAACTACTGTTTTAAAAATAGTGTAAATAGTGCGGTTTTAGTTTCAAGTATTAAAGAGGCCATTTATGCAAATGCATTGAATGCTAAATATATTATAGCAAAAAAAGATTTAGCAAAAAAAATACAAAAAATTGCAGAAAACTATATGTATGACTCTAAAATTTTAGCAATAATTAACTCTAATAATGAACTAGAAGAGATAGCATCATTAGAGATTGATGGGGTTATTTACAGTAACTTATTAACTTCATTAAAAACTTCATAACCAAATAATAAGTAACAATTAGGTAACATATATACCTTAATATAAACATTAGGTGTAAATGTGAAAGATATACTAGATATAATAATTCTTATTATGTTTGTTATTATGGTTGCTTTATTTATTATAAACTTCAATAAACAACAAATAGATAAATATAAAAACAGACTTAAAGATAATGAAAAAAAGAGTGATAACAAGGATACATTAGATGAATAAACCACTATTAATAGAAATTGGTGTTGAAGAACTACCTGCTATTCCATTTCTAAAAGAGCTTCCAAACATAGAAAAGAAATGGAGTGATATCTTAGAAAAAAATAGATTACTATGTGATTTTGATTTTTTTTATACACCAAGAAGATTGGTTTTATGGCATAGGGAATTTCAAGTAAAACAAGAAGACTCAATAGAAGAGATGGTAGGTGCCCCTGTAAAAATAGCTTTTAAAGATGGTGAACCTACAAATGCAGCTTTAGGTTTTGCTAAAAAGTGTGGTGTAAATGTTGAAGATTTAAGCACTATTGACAAAGGAAAAGGTGAAGTTCTTTACTTTAAAAAAGAAGTGGAGGGTACTTATGCCAAAGATTTACTAAATGAAATGATAAATGAATTTATAAGTTCACTTAACTTTGGTAAATCAATGAGATGGGGTTCAAGAAAAGATAGTTTTATAAGACCTATTAGAAGTTTAGTTGTTATGTTAGACCATGAAGTGATTGAAGCTAATCTATTTGCGGTAAACTCCTCAAACTTTGCATATCCACATAGAATGGTTTCGTATGAGCCATTTACATTTAATTTTGCTGGAGATTATTTTTGTAAGCTAGATAAAAATGGTGTTATTTTATATCCAGATGAAAGAAGAGATAAAATTTTATCTGAAATGAAAAAGATTGAAGAAAGAGACAATATTAAAATTGAAATAGATGAAGATCTTTTAGAAGAGGTTGTTGCTATTACAGAGTATCCAACTGCACTAATAGGAAGATTTGATAAGGAGTTTTTAGAACTACCTGAAGAGGTTATAGTATCTTCAATGAAAGAGCATCAAAGATATTTCGCAGTTTATAAAAACGGTAAACTAACTAACAACTTTATTGTTGTATCAAATGCAAAAACTGATGACTTTGGCTATATTATTGCTGGAAATGAAAAGGTTTTAAGACCAAGATTAGCAGATGGAATGTTCTTTTATAAAAATGATATAAAAAATGGATTATCTAATGAAGGGCTTAAAAAACTTGTTTTTGTTAAAGAGCTAGGTTCAATGTATGAAAAATCAATAAGAGAATCAAAAATAGCTGATTTTTTAGCAAGCAAGTTTGATGTTACTCAAAAAGATTTATTAAATGAAGCTGTTATGCTAAGTAAAGCAGACCTTATGTCTGAAATGGTAGATGAGTTCTCAGATCTTCAAGGTCTTATGGGACACTATTATGCAAAAATTGAGGGTAAAAGCAAGCTTGTTTGTACAGCTATAAAAGAGCAGTACTTACCAGAGGGTGAAAATTCACACTTACCATCAAATAGTTTCTCATCAATTGTTGCACTATCTAATAAGCTTGATAGTATTATGGGGCTGTTTAGCATTGGAAAAATCCCTAGTGGTTCAAAGGATCCATTTGGATTAAGAAGAGCAGCAGCTGGTATTGTTAAAATATCTATTTCCCATAAATTACCATTAGACTTAGAAGAAATTATAGAAAATCTTGGCAAAAACTACACAAATTTAGATAAAAATCAATTTTTAGACTTTTTCAATGAGAGATTCTATAAAATATACAATGATATAAATCCATCAGTTATAAAAGCTGTATTAAAAAGTAACAATAATAATATTTATGAAATATCAAAAAAGATAGAAGCATTAAACCCTATTGTTCAAAGTGATAACTTTAAAGAGTATTCAAAAACATTTAAAAGAGTTGCAAATATAATTAAGGACATAGATGTAAACTCATCATTAGAAGTTGATGAAGCTCTATTTGAAAATGATGAAGAAAAAGAGTTGTATACAAAATACAATGAAACAATAAATAAAAAGTATGAAAACTATGAAGAGAAGCTTGATGCACTTTTTACGCTAAAACCCCAATTGGACAACTTTTTTGATAATGTATTTGTAAACCATGAAAACAGTAAAATTAAAACAAATAGAAAAAATAGTATTGGTAAAGTCTATCAATCATTTAAAGATATAGCAGATATTAAAGAGATAACTATCTAATAAAAAAGCACTATTACTATTACCTTTAACAGTATCAATAATCTTTCTTAGTGGTTGTGCCACTTGGAAAGGTGTAAAAAAAGATAGTTCAAGAACTTGGGAAGCCACAAAAGAAACCTCTAAAAAAGTATATAAGAAAAGCAAAAAAGCAATTCATGAATCTACAGAGTAATAATTTTTGTATTTAAATAGTAGTTTAGGGTTAGTGGAGCTGGTGAAGGGACTTGAACCCCCGACCTGCTGATTACAAATCAGCTGCTCTAGCCAACTGAGCTACACCAGCTTCCAAAAATATA
>JBNJFB010000078.1:0-6395 GCA_051746405.1 Campylobacterota bacterium | reverse complement strand
AAACTCACACAAAATCCTAAGGTAGTAAAGTATATGAATGTATTAACTTCATTTGTTTTAGTAAGTTTAGGAATAAAACTAGCTTTGTCTCAAAGGTAAGATTAAAAGCACAACTATTTTAGTGCTTTTAACATATCTTCAATTCTTTTGGATACCTCTAAAACAGCTTCATTTATTTGAATTGTTGAAGCTGATACTTCATTTTAGCTATCAGTAGTAATCTTTGCACCATCATTCATATGAGTTTTTATAGGACTCTTCACAAAATATACTATGGTGTTTTCCTTTGATTTCATTAAGATTATAATCAAGTGTTTTAAGAAAGTTTTTATTTGCATTAAGTATTGTGCCATTAGGTTTAAATGAAATTATTGCATAATTCTCTTCTAATGCTTGAAGTTGCTCTTTGTCTTGGGCTGTTTTAAATGATAACAAGCTCATATATAACTTTTATAAAATTTTAAAGTGTCAAGTTTCACCACGTTGTACCATTCCATTTAAAGCAATAGCATAAAACTCATCAGGTGAAATCTTAAATATTTCAGTCTCAATAAACTTGACATGTCTCTTTGATTATAATAAAATACATTGTATATAGAAAAAGGTGATCAATAGTGATTAAAAATAAAAGCATACGATATAGTCTTGAAAAAAACGAACTCTTAAAGAGTCAGCGAGGCGTAAGCTTCGAGGATGTGATATTGGCACTGGAAAGTGGTAATTTGTTGGATGATGTTGAGCATCCAAATAAAGAAAAATATCCCAATCAAAATATCTTTATTATTTTGATTGAAATAAAAGATTATGTTTATTTAGTTCCGTATGTTGAAGATTATACTTCAATATTTTTAAAAACAATTATTCCTTCAAGACAAATGAACAAGAAATATAATAAAGGAGTCTAAAAATGACTAATTTAGATGAATATGAACAAGATATCTTACAAAGTGTTGAAAATGGTGAATGGGAAAGTAAAAAAAATATTGATGAAAGACTATTAGAACTACAATCCTATGTAAAACACCAAAAGAAAAAAGCGATCTCTATAAGAGTTAATGAAAATGATATATATGAACTTAAGAAGAAAGCTTTAGAAAATGGTGTACCTTACCAGAACCTTATCCAAGTTTTAATACATCAATATGCATCAAATAAGATACATTTATATATGTAGGTAGTGATAGACTTGACACATATTTTAAATCCTTATTTGGTGTAAAGATTTTACTATGATATTGTTTGTCTATCACTTGTATTTATGAAACTAGACAACCATAACGTGGTGAAACTGGACATTAAATAAATAACATTATAACCTATGAGTAGTTTTAAAAAGTTTAAAAAAAAGTAAAAGTAAAAAAGAGTAGTAGGTTACTCTCTTATATGACCTTTACCAAATATTTTATATTTAAAGGTTGTGAGGTCATTTATACCCATAGGTCCTCTTGAGTGAAGTTTATTTGTAGATATACCAACCTCAGCACCTAATCCAAATGCTCCGCCATCTGTAAACCTTGTACTTGCATTTGCGTAAACACAAGCTGCATCAACTTGTTCTAAAAACTTATTTACTACTGTATAGTTTTCACTTAGTATTGCTTCAGAGTGACCTGAACCATATTTTTCTATATGAGCTATTGCATCATCTACATTATTTACAACTTTTATATTTAATATATTTGCTAAATATTCTGTGTCAAAGTCTTCACTTGTAGCAAGTTCTACTTCAATATATCTTAGTGTCTCTTTACAACCTTTTAGTTTAGTATTGTATTCACTAAAGGCATCATAAATTCCAGGTAGAATATAAGCAGCAATATCTTTATGTACTAGAAGTGTTTCCATTGAGTTACAAACCCCTGGTCTTTGTACTTTTGCATTTAATAAAATACCAATAACTTTATTATGAGCTGCATCTTTATCAACATAGATATGGCATAAGCCTTTATCATGTTTTATTACAGGAACACTAGCATTTTCACTTACATATTTTATAAGCTGTTCACCACCTCTTGGAATTATTAAATCAACATATTTATCTTGTTTGATAAGGTTTGCTACACCCTCTCTTGAAGAGTCAGGAAGTAAAGATATAGACTCTTTTGGAAGAGAATTTTTCTCTAAAACCTCTTGTAGAATTGAAGCTATTGCTTGGTTTGAGTATTGAGCCTCTTTTCCACCTTTTAGTACACATACATTACCACTTTTGAAGCATAAGCCAGCTGTATCTGAAGTAACATTTGGTCTGCTTTCATATATTATTCCAATAACACCAATTGGAATAGATACTTTTTGAATATTTAAGCCATCTTCAGTAACCCAACCACTCAAAGTTCTACCTACGGGTTCATCTTGTGATGCAATCTGTTTTAATGCATTTGCCATCACTTTTATTCTATTTTCTGTTAGAAGTAACCTATCTAATAAAGCCTCACTTAAATCATTTAGTTGACCCTCATACATATCTTTTCTATTAAAATCTAAAATATACTCACTATTTTCTACCAAAGCATTAGCCATTTGGTCTAATACTTTGTTTTTGGTTTTAGTACTTAAATTTGATATTACTCTACTTACTTTTTTAGCTTCTTTTAAAAATTGTTCCATTATCGTTTCCTATTGTACTTTTGATTATGTATTATTAAGAAACATTATTATATCAAATTTTACTATTAATTCTTTTAATCACCTATTTTTACTACATATCTGCCAACTGCATTACCAGCTAGTAGTTGCTTGTAAGCATCTTTTACATCATCTAATTTTATTTCAGTAGTAATATTTTTTAGTGTATCAATTCTCCATTTACTAGCTAGTTTATTCCAAGCTTCTTGTTTCTTTTGAAGTTTACATTCAACTGAATCAATCCCAATTAGTCTAACACCTCTTAAAATAAATGGAAATACATTTGTGTTTAATTCATGTGATGAGGTAAGCCCACAACAAGTTGCAACCCCATCATATTTTATATATTTTAATGCATTTGCTAAAATTTCACCACCAACTGTATCAACCACTCCTGCATAAGTCTCTTTATGCATTGGTTTTTTTGAGTTTTCATTAAAATCATTTCTTAAAATCACATCTTTTGCACCAAGCTCTTTAAGATAATCTATTTTTTCTTTTTTCCCAGAAATAGCAATAACTTCATATCCAATTTTACTTAAAATTGATACAGCAATAGAGCCAACTCCACCTGTTGCACCTGTAACAAGAATAGGACCATCCTCTGCTTTGATTCCATTTTCTATTAGTTCATTTATCGATAATGCAGCTGTTAAACCCGCTGTTCCAAAGGTCATAATCTCTTTATCAGTAATTGCATCAGGTGTTCTAGCTACCCATGATGCAGGTACTTTTACATACTGTGCATGACCTCCATCTGTATTCATACCTAAGTCATATCCTGTTACAAGTACTCTCTCTCCTGCTTTAAAAATAGGAGATTTAGACTCATAAATCTCACCTGCTAAATCTATTCCTGTAACATGTGGAAAGTTCCTTGTAACTCCAGGGTTTCCAACTGAGCTTAGAGCATCCTTATAGTTAAGTGATGAGTAAGTTACTTTTATAACAACCTCATTTTCTATACAAGTTGGAAGTGACATCTCTCTTATGTCAGAACTAAACTCTTTATCTGCAATTTTTTCTACAACAAAAGCTTTCATATTTACAATCCTTAGTTTTGATATTTTTAAAAGTTTAGCTAAAATATACCTAAAGAGCAAGAACTGACTAAAAAGATAGGTACTTACTAAAAAGATACTATGGAGTATTGAAATGACTAAAAAAATGGAGAAAAATATGGAACAAAGTATTGAGAAGTGTCCAGTTGAAACAGCACTTGATGTACTTGCAGGAAAATGGAAAATATTAATTTTATGGTATTTAAGAAATGAGAAAAAAAGATTTAGTGAATTACAAAAACTTCTTCCAAGAACAACGCAAAAAATGTTAATACAAAAATTAAGAGAATTAGAAGATGATAAAATAGTACATAGAGAAGTATATCCAGTAGTGCCTCCAAAGGTTGAATACTCTTTAACTGAGTATGGAAAGAGTTTAAAACCTATTTTAAAACAGTTGTATCTATGGGGAGAGATTCATAAAAAGAGGTTTGACTTTTAGTTTAAACCTTTTTGTTTTAATAAAAAGTAAATAACTATACTACTTCCTGTCCCTGATAAAACCATAGCCATAATTACTATTTGATATCTAACTGCTATTAATGGGTCAACTCCAGATAGAATCTGACCTGTCATCATTCCAGGTAGTGATACTAATCCCACTGCAAGTAGTGAGTTGATTTGAGGTATCATAGAAGCTTTAAAAGCATTTTTCCTTGAGTCTATAAAATCATTACTCATTTTAAACTCTTTTTCGTATCTTTCAATTGCCAAAGATAAGCCATTCATAATATTTGCAAAGATCATTCCAGCAAGTGGTATTACATATTGTGGTTTGTATAATTCATCTAACTGTAATACAAAATATAGAATTAAAATCAAGTGAAATATACTTGAAATAAAAAGTGAAATAAATATTAATAAGTACTCTTGTTTTGTTTTATTTTGCACATTACGTAGTGATATCCATGCAGATACAATTATCATAAAAAGCAAAATAGGTAAACCAAGAAAAACTGTTTTATTCTCAAAAATATAAACAAGTAGATAACCTATTATTAATAGTTGTAAAACCATTCTAGCTGTTGCATAGACTATTTCTAGTTGATTACCTACCCAGGCTTTATAGAAATACCATACAATAACAAGTGGTATTAAAAGATATGTTAAGTTTATTATAGGAACAGTTTGCATACTTATAATATACTATTTTAAGGTAAAACCTATCTTTAAATTTATATCAATATAACTATTTTTTATCTCTTTTGGAAAGGGTTTATAATTACTTGTATCTTTTATGGCTTTTATTGCTGCTTCATCAAGTCTTCTTTTTTGACTACTTTGCTCTAATTTTATATTTTTAATTTTTCCATTTCTAAGGACTCTAAATGATAAGTTTACAATACCTTGTTCTTTTAATCTCTTTGATATTCTAGGGTAGTATTTATTTTGATTTATCTCTTCTCTTAGACTATTTAAGTATCTATTTTTAGATTTATTTGATTTAGTAGATTTAGTAGGTTTAGTTTCTACGGTTTCTTTACTAGCCTTTTTTACTACTTGTTTTATCTCTTTTTCTTTAACTTCTTCTTTTATAACTTCTTTTTGAGTTTGCTGTTTTTTTTCAATCTTTTTTTGTGGTTTTTTTGTGATTTTTTTAGCAGGAGTCTTAATTGGTGCTTTAGTTGGTTTAGTTATAGGTTTAGTTTTTTTAACTGGAGATTTCTTTTTAGTCTCTTCTTTTTCAATTTTTTTGGCCTCTTTTTTTATTGAAGCTAATTTTATATTTATTAATTCATTAGTTTTACTATCTACTTTAGTTTGATTTAAAATTTGTGGTTGAAAGACTAAACTACTAAAGGCTAAATAGTGTAAAAAAAGAACTAATAAAAAAGATATTAAAATAGTTTTAGTATTCATAGTAGAGGTATCTTATAAAAAAATAGTTAAGAAACTATTAATTACTCAATAAGTCTCTTAAACTATCTTTAGGAGTTTTACCCTCTAATATTTCATATACTTCATTTGCTATTGGTGTGTAGATATTGTGTTTTTTTGTTAAAGATTTTATTGCATATGATGTTTTAACGCCCTCGGCGACTTCTCCTAGCTCTTTTAATATATCATCTAAGCTTCTATTTTGTGCTAATCCAAGTCCAACTCTATAGTTTCTACTTAATGTACTACTTGCTGTTAAAAAAAGGTCACCTGTGCCACTTAAACCAATAAAAGTATCAACTTTAGCTCCAAAGTGTTCCCCAAACCTTTGCATCTCAACTAATCCCCTTGAAATAAGTGATGCCCTTGCATTATTTCCAAGCTCTAAGCCCTGGCATATACCACTTGCTATAGCAAGCACATTTTTATATGCCCCAGCAATCTCAGCTCCTATTATATCATCGTTGTAGTAGGTTTTTATAAAGCTAGGAAATAAGGCTTCATACTCATTATAGAAATCTTTTGATTTACTATTTAAAACCAAAGCACAAGGTAAGCCTTTAACTACTTCTGCTGCAAAAGATGGTCCTGAAATAAACCCGATATTTTCATCTGGTATAAATTTTGAATAAATATCATTTAAAAACTCACCTGTAGTAGCTTCAATACCCTTTGAAGCTACTAAAACTTTTTGATTTTTGTATTGAAAATTCTCTTCAAGCCATTGTCTTATTTGTTGCACAGGTATTGCTATAACCAAATATTTACAATTCATTGCAGTTTCTAAATCAACAAAATTTTTAACATCTCTTTTTGTTCTTGATGTTATTA
>JBNJFB010000077.1:0-6541 GCA_051746405.1 Campylobacterota bacterium | reverse complement strand
CTGGATGAAAGTGGTCAACAAGAAGTCGAAGAGCTGCTTTCGAGGGTGGAGGATCTGCTTGGGGAATCTAAGCACTCATGAGTGCTTAGATTAAAATGTTATAAATCATTATTTAGATAAACTTACACATAAAAAGCATTTACAAAGAGAACCTTACATATAAAAGTAAAAAATCTTGTTTGTAAACACATATAATAAACTAAAAACTATAGCGCTTAAAAGATGCTTAGATTAGTTTATTTTAAAAATTGCTAATAACTCAAAAGGAATTCAATAATGACAAGCATAATGCAGCGTGCTGAATTACAACGCCAAATTTGGCAAATTGCAAATGATGTTCGGGGTTCTGTCGATGGTTGGGACTTTAAACAATATGTATTAGGCACCCTGTTTTATCGCTTTATTAGTGAAAATTTTGCAAGTTACATCGAAGGTGGTGATGAAAGTGTAAATTATGCAGAGCTTCCGGATAGTGTTATCACTAATGAAATTAAAGATGATGCTATCAAGACAAAAGGGTATTTCATCTATCCAAGTCAACTGTTTTCAAATATTGCAAAAAATGCAAACAGTAACCAAAATCTAAATACTGATTTAGCTGCTATTTTTGCTAGCATTGAAGCCAGTGCAACTGGATATCCATCCGAAGATGATATCAAGGGTTTGTTTGCCGATTTTGATACTACGAGCAATAGACTGGGAAATACGGTTAAAGATAAAAATAAACAATTAACAGATGTGCTCAAAGGAGTAGCGAAACTTCGCTTTGGTAGCTTCCAAGAAAACCAAATTGATCTATTTGGGGATGCTTATGAGTTCTTGATATCTAACTATGCTGCAAATGCAGGAAAATCAGGAGGTGAGTTTTTTACCCCTCAAAACGTTTCTAAACTGATTGCACAACTTGCCATGCACAAGCAAACAAGTGTTAATAAAATCTACGATCCAGCAGCAGGCTCAGGCTCGCTATTACTACAAGCAAAAAAACACTTTGATGCTCATATCATTGAAGAGGGATTTTTTGGGCAAGAGGTTAATCATACTACTTATAACCTTGCTCGTATGAATATGTTTTTACACAATATCAACTATGATAAGTTCAATATCGCCCTTGGCAATACCCTGGTAAATCCTCACTACGGGGATGATAAACCTTTTGATGCGATTGTATCAAATCCACCGTATTCCGTAAAATGGATAGGAAGCGATGATCCGACTCTTATAAACGATGATCGTTTTGCTCCTGCTGGAGTTTTAGCACCAAAATCAAAAGCTGATTTTGCTTTTGTACTGCATGCACTAAGTTACCTATCACCCAAAGGGCGTGCTGCTATAGTGTGTTTCCCTGGTATTTTTTACCGTGGAGGAGCTGAAGCTAAGATAAGAAAATACCTAGTAGATAACAACTATGTAGAGACTATTATCTCTTTAGCACCAAACCTTTTTTACGGTACTTCAATCGCTGTTAATATTTTAATACTTTCAAAACATAAAAATGATACTACTACACAGTTTATCGATGTAAGCGGTGAAGAGTTTTTTACAAAAGCTACAAACAACAACATACTAACCGATGCACACATTGAAAAAATCATGGATATCTTTGATAAAAAAGAAGATATAGCACATGTTGCAATTTCAATAGACAATAGTAAAATTACCGAAAATGACTATAATCTATCTGTTAGCTCTTATGTGGAAGCAAAAGATACCCGGGAAGTAATTGACATAGCTAAGCTCAATAGTGAACTTAAAACTACGGTAGGAAATATAGATAAGCTAAGAAGTGAGATTGATGCTATCGTTGTGGAGATTGAAGCGTGAGTGAAAAAATCTCTATCAAAAAATTACTTCAGAGTGTTAAAGTAGATTGGAAGCCTTTGGGTAATATTGTTGAATTTAGACGTGGTTCTTTCCCTCAACCATACGGTAACAATAAGTGGTATGGAGGGGAAGATAGTATGCCATTTGTTCAAGTTGCTGATGTTTTAGATGATGGTTTTGTACTAAAGGAGGAAACAAAGCATAAAATTTCCAAGTTAGCACAATCAAAAAGTGTTTTTGTTGAGACTGGGACAGTTATAGTATCCTTACAGGGAACCATTGGGCGTGTAGCTATAACGCAATATGACTGTTATGTAGATAGAACATTGGCAATTTTTACAAAGTACAAAGAAAATATAAATAAAAAATATTTTGCATACCAATTGAAAAATAAATTTGATTTAGAAAAAAAGTATGCACGAGGCAGTACATTGAAAACTATAACCAAAAAAGAATTTTCAAAATTTGAAATCCCCATACCACCTTTACATGTGCAAAGTGAAATTGTACGAATTTTGGACAATTTCACGAAACTTACAGCGAAACTTACAGCGAAACTTACAGCAGAGCTTACAACACGAAAAAAGCAGTATAATTATTATAGAGATAAATTATTGACTTTTGAAGATGGAGAAGTTGAGTTTAAACCATTGGGTGAATTAGGTGAATTAGTTCGAGGAAATGGACTACCTAAAAAAGATTTTACGGAAACAGGGGTGCCTGCAATTCATTATGGACAAATTTATACTTATTATGGAACTTCAACTACAGAAACAAAATCTTTTGTTTCTCCTGAAACAGCGAACAAATTAAGAAAAGTCAAGAGCGGTGATGTTGTTATTACAAATACAAGTGAAAACCTAGATGATGTCGGAAAAGCATTAGCTTATCTTGGTGAATTAGAAGCAGTAACAGGTGGGCATGCAACAATTTTTAAACCTAGTAATAAGATAATAAGCAAGTACTTTGCTTATTATACTCAAACATCAATGTTTTTCTTTCAGAAAAGAAAATATGCAAAAGGTGCTAAAGTCATTGATGTTTCTGCAAAAGATTTAGCAAAATTTAAAATCCCAATTCCTTATCCTGAAAACAAAGAAAAGTCACTTAAAGAGCAAGAAAAAATAGTCTCTATCCTAGATAAATTCAACACTCTAACAAACTCAATAAGCGAGGGTTTACCAAAAGAGATAGAGCTTCGTCAAAAGCAGTATGAGTACTATCGTGATATGCTTTTGAGTTTCCCGAAAGTAGAAACAGAGGCATAGCATGGCTAGTACATTAGAACAAATTGCACAACAGCTTAAAGATGCTAATAAAAAAGTTCAATTGATTTATGCTTTTAACGGTACAGGAAAGACAAGACTCTCACAAAAATTTAAAGAGTTGATTAGTCCTAGTATTAATGATGAGGAAGAGGAAACAGAGCAAACTAGAAACAAGATACTTTACTATAATGCTTTTACTGAAGATCTTTTTTCTTGGGACAATGAGGATGAAACTAGGTTAATCATAAAACCTAACACTTTCACCCACTGGATACTAAAAGACCAAGGACACGATCAGAATGTAAAAACTTACTTTCAACACTTTAGTGGTAATAAAATAACAATAGACTTTAATCCAGGATTTTCTGAAGTTAAATTTTCTTTTCAACATGGGGACAGCGACAGCTTAGAAAATATTAAGATATCAAAAGGTGAAGAGAGTAACTTTATTTGGAGTATCTTTTATATATTGATAGAAGAGGTTATTAGTGAGTTAAATAAGCCTGAGCTAGAATATGATGAAACTAATCCATTTCATAATTTAAAATATATATTTATCGATGATCCTGTAAGTTCATTGGATGAAAATCATTTGATAGAACTTGCTGTAAATTTATCAAAACTGATAAAATCTAGTAAATCTGATATAAAATTTATTTTGTCTACACATAATCCTCTTTTTTATAATGTTTTATATAACGAATTAGGCTTAAAAAGTAAAAAAGGCAGTTATCTGCTTGTAAAAAATGCAGATGGAACTTTTGAATTGAATGAAAAGCATGGAGATTCAAATAAAAGTTTCTCATATCATCTGTACTTAAAAGACACTATAAAAAAAGCTATTGATGATAATGACATATCAAAACATCATTTTATATTGCTTCGTAATTTATATGAAAAAACAGCTAATTTTCTTGGTTACAATAACTGGTCAGATCTTTTACCTAATAGTGGTAGGGAAAACTACATAAAACGTGTTATGACCTTTTATTCTCATAGTACCTTATCAAATGAACAGGTTGCAGAGCCAACAGATCCAGAGAAACAAACAGTTAAATTACTATTTAATCACTTAATTGACAATTCTAAATTTTGGAAGCAGGAAGAAAGCAATGAACAATCACACTAAAACTATAGCCCAAACAAATAATTTCATAGTATTAGATAAATATACAAAAATTGATCAAGAGGGAAGTGGTTATCAAAGTGAAGCAGATTTGGAAAATGAGCTTATAAAAGATTTGAGCAACCAAGGTTATGAGTACAGAGCTGATTTAAACTCCCCTCAAAAACTTCTTGAAAATACTCGTATACAATTGCAAAACTTGAACAATACTGAGTTTAGTGACGGAGAGTGGTTGCGGTTTGTAGAAGAGTACTTAGATAAACCAAGCGATAACATAATCGAAAAAACCTGCAAAGTTCACGATGACTATATTTACGATTTTACTTACGATGATGGGCGTATTGAAAATATCTATTTATTTAATAAAAAGACTATTTCACGAAACAAAGTACAAGTAATGAAACAGTTTGAACAAAGCGGTACTCATGCAAATCGTTATGATGTTACTATTTTGGTCAATGGACTTCCACTTGTACAAATTGAGCTTAAAAAAAGAGGCGTAGCTATAAGAGAAGCTTTTAATCAAGTACATAGATACTCAAAAGAAAGTTTCAACGCTGAGCATTCCCTTTTTAAGTACCTGCAAATTTTTGTCATCTCAAACGGTACAGATAGCCGCTACTTTGCCAATACTACAAAAAGAAATAAAAATAGTTTTGATTTTACGATGAACTGGACAAAATCTGATAATACATTGATTAAAGATTTAAAAGACTTTACTGCTACATTTTTTCAAAAAAATACACTGCTTAATGTCTTGCTTCACTACAGTGTATTTGATGTAAGTAATACTTTGCTTATTATGAGACCTTATCAAATAGCTGCTACTGAGAGAATACTTTGGAAAATAAAAAGTTCTTTTGGAACAAAAAGCTGGAGCAGTTTAGAGGGTGGAGGGTATATCTGGCATACAACAGGTTCAGGTAAAACTCTCACAAGTTTTAAAGCTGCAAGGTTGGCAACCGAGTTAGAGTTTATAGACAAAGTCTTTTTTGTAGTTGATAGAAAAGATCTTGACTATCAAACAATGAAAGAGTATCAAAGGTTTTCCCCTGATAGTGTAAACGGTTCAGATAGTACGGCAGGACTAAAGCGAAATATTGACAAAGATGATAATAAAATTATCGTTACCACAATACAAAAACTTAATAATTTAATGAAAAGTGAAAATGATTTAGAAGTTTATAGTAATCAAGTGGTATTTATATTTGATGAAGCTCATAGAAGCCAGTTTGGGGAAGCTCAAAAAAATCTAAAGAAAAAGTTTAAAAAGTTTTATCAATTTGGATTTACGGGAACTCCGATTTTTCCAGAAAATGCACTGGGGGCTGAAACAACGGCAAGTGTATTTGGAAGAGAACTGCACTCTTATGTGATCACTGATGCTATTCGCGATGAAAAGGTATTGAGGTTTAAAGTTGATTATAATGATGTTCGTCCACAGTTTAAAGCTCTAGAGAGTGAACAAGATGAAAAGAAGCTAACAGATTTAGAAAATAAACAAAAATTGTTGCATCCAGATCGTATCAATGAAATCACTCAATATATCTTAAATAACTTCAAGCAAAAAACACATAGGTTGCAAGCAGGAGGCAAAGGTTTTAATGCGATGTTTGCCGTAAGTAGTGTAGATGCTGCTAAACTTTACTATGAAGCATTTAAAAATCTGCAAAAGGATAGTGGCAATCCTTTAAAGGTTGCAACAATATTTTCCTATACTGCAAATGAAGAGCAGGATGCTGTAGGGGATATAGTTGATGAGAGTTTTGAACCTTCAGCGATGGAAAGTAGTGCAAAAGAGTTTTTAACTGCTGCTATTAAAGACTATAACACAATGTTTGGGACCACTTTTAGTGTTGAGAGTAAAAAGTTTCAAAACTATTATCGTGATCTTGCAAAAAAAGTCATCAATCAAGAAGTAGATTTGCTTATTGTTGTAGGTATGTTTTTAACAGGTTTTGATGCACCTAGTTTAAATACACTATTTGTTGATAAAAACTTACGGTACCACGGGTTGATGCAGGCGTACTCACGGACCAATCGTATTTACAATGCTTCTAAAACCTTTGGAAATATTGTAACTTTTAGAGATTTAGAAAAAGCTACGGTTGATGCTATCACTTTATTTGGTGATACAAGTACAAAAAATGTTGTTCTTGAAAGAAGTTATAAAGACTACATGGAAGGCTTTACTGATACAACTACAGGCGATGCACGAAGAGGCTTTATGGATGTTGCACAAGAGCTACAAGAGCGTTTCCCTGATCCAGATACTATCGTCAAAGAAAAAGATAAAAAAGATTTTGCCAAACTATTTGGAGAG
>JBNJFB010000076.1:0-6760 GCA_051746405.1 Campylobacterota bacterium | reverse complement strand
GAGGACAAAAACTAAAAATATTTACGCTATAATTTTAATCTGCAGGTGGGTCATTTTTATTCAAAAAAGTGGGTCAAATTTCAATCAAAATTTTCAAACCACACTCAAGTATCTGTATAAAAAGTCAAAATCAAATAAAAATCAACAACGCATAAGAGAGTTTTTGTTTGTGTTTGATGAGATAGGATTTTCACACAATATCAAAACAGATTTTGCAAAAGTAAAACCCAATCGCCAAATGAAAGATTATGAACAAGTGCTTTTATGGTGCAAAACTTTTTTGCTTGAAAACTCATTTTCCCCTTACAAAGGCGATGATGTTGCTTTTGCACTTTTGTTTGATATGAATCTGCTTTTTGAGAGCTATGTGTATGCCTATCTTAAACGAAATGGTGGATATGAAACTATAACCGCACAAGATAAAACCCATCATTTAGCGTATCTCAATGGAAAGACTTCAAAGTTTCAGTTAAAGCCAGATATTGTTATAAACAAAGGTGAGATCATAGCCGACACAAAATGGAAGCTACTAAGTGAGGACAAAACTCACCAAGGTATTTCTCAAAGTGATATGTATCAGCTATATGCGTATGGGACTAAATACAAAGATTGTAAATATATGTATTTGATCTATCCTTATGATGGCTTTGATTTGCAAAACTCTTATGCGTATTTTAAAAAAGATGAGGAAGAAAAACTCAAAGATGAGCTACATTTAAATATCTTGTTTTTTGATGTTTCTAAAAAAACTGACTGCTTTATAAATATAGAAATCAAAGAGAATCAAAGATATAAAATTTTTGAACGCTCTCAATACTTCTTTTAAAACTAAGAAGAGTTAAATCTCTTCTTTGATTTGTTCTAGGGCATTTATTTTTTCATGGTATAAAGACTCTTTATCTTTTACGAACTTTATTCTATCTTCATTGATTTCTAAATACTGCTCTTTTGAGTACATAACGATTTTATATAAGTAGTTTCTATTTGATGTTAAAAAGTCCTCAATCTTTTCAAAGCCAAAGTTTGCTTTTAATTTTGTAAGTATTTGATCTTCTCTTGGATGTTGTATTGAGAATCTTGTTGGTTCTTTTTTATATAACTCTTCTGATTCCATAATAATTTGTTCAAAGTGAGCAATTGTTGCTTGAGTGGTTTGAATATATGAGTATGATAAAGCACCATTAAAGTAAGCAAACTTTTTTCTGAGTGCTGATATGTTTTCTAAAATTGCTCTGTGGTAACTTCTAAGTACATTTTCATAAACTTTTGCTGCAAAGTGTCTAGTGTTAGAAAACTCATAATCAGAAGCGATTTCTCTGTGTTTTCTTATGAGCTCATAGGGCTCTTGCCATTTATGTACTTCGCTTTTTAATAACCTATAAACATCTCTAAAAGCTTCATCTGCATTAAGTTCTACATTTTTAAGCATTTTTATGGATCTTTTTACCATTTTATCAATTGTTTGGTCATCATAAAAAAGATTTTTACAGATATTATCTGAATCAATCCAATAAGTATCATAATCAATCTTTTCAATCTTTTCTGATTTTAGAAAAGAACCTTTAGTCTCTTCAAATCTTATATCTTGTTTTTTCTTAATATTTTTGAAAATTTCTTGAGCCATTTTTTCCATTATAGCTTCTAGTGAATTAAAAATAGTTATAAGCTCTTTTGAGTATTTTTTATGAATCTCTTCTAGTGCTTTTACAACTTTTGGTTCACAATCTTTTAAAATATTTATTAAAGCTTCATATACTCCAATAATTGTTTGGTACTCTTTTATTAAAATATTACATATACCTTTTAAATCTTTCTTAATAGCATACTCTTTATCTTCAGCTGCTTTTGGTCTAATTGTATACTCTATAAAATCTAATACATCTTGTATATTTGAGTCTTGTAGAAGCTTCATATTTGAAGTTATATCTTGATATTTTATCTCTTTAATATCTTGTTTAAATATATCAAACTTATCTTTGAAAAAGTCTAAAGAATCATTATGAAGATTGTCTTTTAAATCATTTTTAAACTCTTTTAAAATCAATTCAACTTTATTATCAATTAAAATATCTTTTTGTTGTTGCCTTGAATCCAATGCCATTTTTGCAGAAATAGGAACTACTTTTTCAAAGTATTTATCAAACTTAGATTCAATATATTGTGTTGTTCTTTGGATTTGTTCTTCTTTGAATTTATCTTTTTGATTTAATACGCAAAGGGTCTTATCTCTAAAGTGTTCCATGTACTCTTCTAAAACTTCCGCTTCTGATTGCTTACCTGCATTATCAATTAGTGTAAGCCATATAATTCCACCAACATCTCTTAAAACTTTTCTTGTTGTATCTGTATCACTTTGAGATTGAGAGTTTAAACCAGGTGTATCAACAAATGATATATCTTTTAGTATCTCCATTGGTGCATATAATGTTAGATACTTTATATCATTCATTTCATCTTGTCTTTGGTCTGTAAACTCTGCAATAGCTTCAATAGGAGCATACTCATTTGCACCTGAATAGTATGTTATTTTTAGTTTATACTCTTCCCCATAGTTTATAAAGTTTACTTTTGAAGTTACAGGAGTAATTCCTGTTGGTAATATATTTCGTGATAGTAAGGCATTTAAAAAAGTAGACTTACCAGCTGAAAATTGTCCTGTAATAGCAATTTCCATAGGGTATCTAGCTCTTCTCATTTGTTTATTTAAAATATTTTCTAACTGTCTAGATGGCAAAAACTTTTCATCTAGCAATTTATCTTTTATTTTTTTTATGTCACCAACTAAACTATTTTCATAAACTATCTCTTTTTTTGTATAAACATTTTTATATTCATTTATAAAATTATCTAAAATATTCAGTGCTGCACTCATTAGTTTAGTCCTTTTAATGATTCTAGGGTAGTATTTAGTTTTTTTATTTTCTTATGAATATCTATAGATAGTAAAGCTCTATTTTCACTATTTTGTTCAGAAGATTCTAGTTGCTTTTGAAGTATATTTTCATCACTTTTAAGTTTCTCTTTGAACTGTTCTAATGGTTCATTTAGGGTTTTAAAAAACTCATCAATAAGTATATTTGATACTTTATTTGCTTTTGTTTTTATACTATCTTCAATATCAACAAACTGCTGTTTTATATACTCCTCAATCTCCCTATCAAACTCATTTAATTTTTTTGGTTTTACTTTACTAACTGCTTGAATAATTAGATTTAGTAAAATCTCATTGTTTGAGGTTAAAAATCCAGACTTAAAGTCATCTTGAAAAAATCCAATAGCATCAAAGTTGTCATTTTTGTGACCAATTGAGAAGCCAAAATCATGATATTTTTGTTCACACTGCTCACCAATTGTTTGAGACTTCTTTATAAACTTATATCTATAATCTCTTATAATATCAATTATTCCATCTTTTATTGCAGTTTGTATAATAACTTTAACTCTACTACTTGGGGGTCTTTTCTTTGTTTTTTCAAAACTATACCTAACATCTGAAACTACTCTTTGTTTTATTACATTTTTTAAGTCTAATAGCTCTGTATCCAAAAATGCCTCAAGTGAATTTATATAGTTTTTTATATCAGTTTTATAAAAATTAATATCCTCTTGCATAGCTGTAAATATTCTTTTGTTAATTGATTTTTTCTTTTCAAACTCTTTAAACTCTTGTTGTAGTTCATCTTTTGATTTTGATAATAGTTTTAATTCATAGTTTGCAGTCTCTTGCTCTTTTTGGATTGTTTTTATTAGTTTACTTTTAGAAGATTGGATAATTAAATCACTTTTTTGTGAGTCTGCTCCAAATAAAGAGTCATATAAATACTCTTCAATCTCTAAAATACCTGTATCTTCGATACTAAATCCAGTATCAAGTGCTTCTTGTGATTTACCTGTTCTGTGAAGTAAAGCCATCTTTCCTGATATTGGAATAAAATTTATGGTTTTTAGTATATAGTCTAGTTGGGAACCTTTATTTTGAGCTTTTAGTTGGCTTTGAATTGAAGATTTAGTATATTCAATAACTTCCTCTAAATCTTTTTTATCAACTGTATCTGCTCTTGTAATTACAATTAGAAGTTTAGAGACATTTTGATATAAAACTGCATCAATAATAAACTCAATATCTTTTAAAGTTGCACTTTGACTCACGTTCATTAAATGAATCATCATATCACAATCAGAGATATAGCTTTTTGTAATCTCTTCCCTTTGTATAACAGGGTCATCAAGCCCGGGGGTATCAACTATTTCTATACCATCTTTTAAAAACTCTAAGTTTGAACCTAACTCAACATATTTGATTAAGTTACACTTTTTGCCACTTTCTTGTGCTGATGTATATGAGGATAAATCTTTTATATCAATTAGTTCATATTTTGATTCCTCTTTAATTAAATCATCTAGTTTGTTACCAAACATAGCTTTTGTTTCTTCTACAAATTTTTTCATAGACTCTAAGTGATTTGAAGAGTGTTCTATTTTATTCCACTCTTGTTTATTCCAATAGTAAACTTTTGCATACTGCTCTTTGCTATACTTAACAATACTTAAATTAGCAGTTTCAGGTACAACTGCACTTCCTAAAATCTCTTCTTTCATAAGTGCATTTAGCATAGTAGATTTACCTGCATTCATTACACCTGTTATACCTATGGAAAACTTTTGTGTATTTAAATACTCTTTGCATTCATCTAGTGAAGTCTTGATATCTTTACTTACACTGTTTTTATCTATTTGTTGAATTATCTCTTCTAATTTGCTTTTAACTTCTTTAAAAGATAGTGTTACTTGGTTTTTGTTATCATTTTTTTCTTTATTCTCACTTTTTAAATTTAATTCAGATGGGTCAAATAGTGATAATAGTTTTGTTAAGTTTTCAGTTGATAGTATATTATTTGAATTTAGGTGTTCTAAGGATTTATGTAAAATATCAATATTTTCTTGTGATTTATTTTGATAGATGGACTCAATTACATTATGTTGCAAGTGGTTAAGTTCATTTATATTTTTAGGAACATTTATATTTAGTTTATTACATAGCTTTTCAAATGATTTTAAAGGTGTAAAATACTCAAAATCTTTTCTTGTGGCACTTACAATTAGTGCAAAAACTGAAAATATCTCCTCATCAATTATTGAATCAATTGGTTCAAAATCTGAATTTTGTTCAAATGTTATTCCATGATAAAGTAAAAAATAGTCATTAGCTAAGCTCATTATAAATCCCCCTAAAATACAAAAAGTTAAATACCAGCTTTTGTGATACTTAACTTTTTATACATAAATTAATTATGAAAGGCTATGCCTTTCATAATTATCTAAGAGCTACTAATTTTCTTCTTAAGTAAGCTATTTTATTTTGTAATGGTAAGTTTTTAGGACAATGGTCTTCACATGCCATTAATGACATACATCCAAATATCCCATCATCATCACCAATTAATTCATAAAAGTCTTCTGCTGTTCTTGTATCATGAGGGTCAACCTCAAATCTTGCAACTCTGTTCAGTCCAACAGGACCAACAAACTCAGGTCTCATTAGCATAGTACCACAAGAAGCAACACAAATACCACACTCAATACATCTATCAAGCTCAAATGTTTCATTTGCTACATCTGGGTCAACTCTCTCTTCCATTTTTGAAATATCAGCCTCTTCACCATTATTAACAATCCATGAATTAACTCTTTTAGACATTCCATCCATCCATTTACCTGTATTTACTGATAAATCTTTGATTAGTTCAAATGCAGGCATAGGCATAAGTTGGATTTTACCATCTGGATAGTTTGTAGTTAGTGTTCTACAAGCTAATGAAGGTCTTCCATTTACTACCATACCACAAGAACCACAAATACCAGCTCTACATACAAAGTCAAATGATAAGTCAGCATCCATTGTCTCTCTGATTTGATTTAATGCAATAAAAAGAGTCATTCCAGGAGTTTCTTCAAGTTTATAATCAACAAAGTGAGGTTTAGAAACCTTACTTCTTGGATTAAATTTAAGAACTGATATAGTTATTTCTCTACCTTTTTCAACGCTCATTATTTATCTCCTGCTCTTTCATTTTTCTCTTTATAGTTCATTGGTAATTCAAAAGGCATTAATGCATCTTGAATCTCATGTCTATCTTTACCTTCAGCTTCAAGTTTTTCTGTGATTTCATCAACTGCTTTTTGTCTTACTTCTGAGTCTGGATGTTCTATAATCATACCCTTAGCACCGTAACCTCTAAATGCTGGAGGCATTTCCATTGTCATAACATCTAAATTAGCATACTCAATTGTAGGTTCTAAATCATCTTCATTTGGCCATGTACATAGTGTTCTATTTAACCAATCTCTATCATTTCTTTTAGTGTAATCTTCTCTATAGTGTGCACCTCTTGATTCTGTTCTATCCCTTGCACCTTTAGCTACACATAAAGCTACTTTTAGCATTTTTGGAACTCTATAAGCCTCTTCAAGCTCAGGATTTCCTGCTCTAACTTTTGATTTTACATTGATTTTTTTAGTTTTTGCTAATAGTTCACTAAGTTCAGTAACTGCTTCTTCTAAGTGTGGTCCATCTCTAAAAATACCAACTTTCTCATGCATGATATCTTTCATTCTAGTTTTGATTCTAAAGATATCTTCATCACCATCATAAGCTAGAATTTCATCTAAATACTTATCTTGTTTTTCTATAAATTTATTTACAGTTGCAGTAGGAATACTAACATCATTTTCTAAACAAAAATCAGCAAAATAGTTACCA
>JBNJFB010000075.1:0-7078 GCA_051746405.1 Campylobacterota bacterium | reverse complement strand
GTCAAAATCCCATAGGGCTGCTTATTGTATAGCGTTACAAACAATAAGAATAGTAGGTTTACTTCATGATGTTGGGCATTTGCCATTCTCTCACCAAATTGAGTATGCACTAAAAAAAGTTTACTACAAAATCATAGAAAAACAACAAAACAATTCTCCCCTTTTACAAAGGGAAATAGAGTTTAAAAATACCTATGAGAGCATAACAGACTTTACAAAAAATGTATTACATGAAGCTATTGGAAATGAGCTTTTAAAACTTCTTTTTGGATATGAACTAGAAGAGTTATTAAAAAAACAGAGTGATAAAGAGTATATAAAACTAATAGAAAAACTATCACTTCTTATATTTGAAGAAAAGATATTTAATAACTTCGATTTTGGAGTTTTACATAAATTTATTGATAGTACAGTTGATGCAGATAGATTAGACTACATAAACAGAGATATGCTAGCAAGTGGATATATAACAGGACCAAGTGACCATATAAGAATCACAAAACAGTCTGTTTTAGTTAAAGATAATGACAAGTTTTTATTAAGCTTCTCTGATATGGCTTTAATTGACATAGAACATATGCTAGAGATGAGGTTTAATCTTTATAAAAAAGTTATCTATAACCATGGAATAGCAAAAACTGATGCACTTTTAGAAAATGTAGTTCAGTACTTATCAAATAACTACTTCAATAATCGTATAAACTCTGCAAATAATGAAGATAATATATCAATGCTTTGGAATTTTAAAAAAGAAAATAGTGAAGAACAACTTGATACTATATCTCTTTTAGATGAAAACTGGTTGATTTCCCTTTTTAAAAAAGAGTACTTTTTTATAAAGAAAAAACAAAAACAAACCACCACAGACAAAAAATATCTCTACTGTTTTGAAGAGGTTTTATTTGGTAAAAGAAGATTTAAATCCCACTGGAAAAATCTAAATGAGTTTTACAAAGAGTTGGAGTTCCAAACAGTTCAAAGATATAAGTTTAGAGAAAGTTTTGGATATATAACTGAACATAAAGCAACTATACTACAAAAAGAGCTAGATGAGTTTATAAAAAGATGGGAAAATAAAAAAGAGGATGTTTTTTTTACATATAAAATTGTCTCTTTTAAAATAGGTATTCAAAAAAACTTTTGCCTTTATGACAATGAGAGTCTAATAAGTATTGATGAAGTATCCACTTTAAGAAAAAGATTAAAACAATCCATGTTAAATACAGTACCATTTTATATATATTCAAACAAAAAGAGTCTAAGCGATAAGATGAAAAAAGAGTTAAAAGAGATAATCTTAAAGATTTTCTCTTAATAAAACATTACCTTATCACGACCACTATTTTTTGATACGTAAAGTGCATCATCGGCTCTTTTTACAAGGGATTCATTAGTATCATTTTTGTTATATACAGCACAGCCAATACTAGTAGTTACTCTACCTACTTCATTAAAAGAGTGCTTATTTACTGCAGCTCTTATCTTTTGAGCAAAGCTTAAAAGCTTATCTTTACTTGTATGTGGCACAATAATCAAAAACTCTTCACCACCCCATCTACCTAATAAATCAGTTTTCCTGCAGTTTTCATTTAATACTTTAGTAAACTCTTGAAGAATTTTATCACCAATATGATGTCCATAGCTATCATTCACTTTTTTAAACAAATCAATATCTAAAATCAATACCCCAAAGCTAGCCCCATAGCGTTTTGATTTTTGTATTTCATTATCTAAAGTTTTATCAAGCTTGTGACGATTGTAAATTCCAGTTAGTTTATCTGTAATAGCTTGGTGTTGCATTTCTGTATATGCTTCTTGTAGCTGTTTTTTTAGCCTGTATAGTTTGGTATAAAAATAACCTCCAACTAACAATATTGCACTAAAAAAAGCCACTACTTGCCACAAAAGGGTATAGTCTGTTCTTTTTTCATATTTAATGGATATCCATTTGTTTAAAATAGCTCTTTTTTGCGTATCACTAATACTCATTACAGCTTTTTGCATTATTTCATGGAGTATAGAGTTGTCTTTTTTTACAGCTACGGCAAGTTGTAGTTTGTCTTTAATATTGCCTGTTATTTTAAGCTCACCCATATATTTTGTTTGAAACTTATATCCAATAGTTGCTAAAGTACCAATATAGCCAAATACCTTTTCATCACGTACCTTATCTAAACCACTATCAATATTTTCTACTTCTATGATATCAAGGTTTGGATATCTATCTTGTAGGATTTCAGCAAAAGCATACCCCTTAGATATGGCAAGCTTTTTATCTTTTAAATCATCAAGTTCACCTACAAATGCCACATTTGATTTAGTAGCCATTACAATAGGGGCACTTAGATAAGAAGTGGTAAAACTAAGATACTTTTTACGTTTTGGTGTGGGCATTGCTAAGGAGAGTAAGTTACACTCTCCTTGCTTAACATACTCTAAAGATTGAGTCCAAGAGTTTGTTTTTACTATATTAAAGTTAACTGGCAGTTTTTTTTCAAATAGCTTGAAAAAATCAGCACTCATACCCTCATATCTACCATCTTTATCAAAGTGTTCAAAAGGCATCCAGTTTGGATCAATACAGATATCTATACTCTTTTTTTCTTGTAAGTAACGCTGTTGCTTTGGAGTAAGACTAAGTACTTTGTGCTCTTTGTTGTTATTTCTTCGTACATCTAGCCACTTTTTAATAAGCTCATCCCATTTAGGCTGTTTAATATCTTCTAAACCCTTTTGAATAATAGAGCGTAACACCTCTTTGTTGGGATTAACCCCAAAGCGAAGGTCCTCTTCTTTAATACCTGGTAGTTCTAACTCTGAAGCTATACGAATATTTGTATAAGCATTTTTCTTTATCAAAAAGTTGATATTGGTAAGATTTTGAATCAAAGCATCAATTTTCCCAAAGACTAATGCATCAGTTAACTCTTGATATGTATCATACTCAACTAAGTTCATGTAGCCTTTTTCTCTTAGCTCTTTATCATAAAAAATATCCTTGATAATACCTACTTTTTTGCCTTTAAGACTCTCAAGACCTGTATAAGAACCAAAATCATCCCTTACAAAAATCATAATTGGTATAGTATAATAAGGCTGTGTATAAATAGTAAAAGCTTTTCGCTCTTCTTTTAAAGAGATACTAGATATCATATCTGTTTGCCCAGTTTTAAATCTATTTAATGACTTACTCCATATACCATAGTTCTTTTTAAACTCCAAGCCCGTATTTTTAGAAAGTAGCTCAAGAACATCATGCTCAAAACCAATACCTACACCATTTTTTTTATAAGTAAATGGTGGAAAATTTGGCATCATAGATATGGATATGACAGGGTTTTGTTTGATAAAAGTACGCTCTTTTTTGCTAAAATCTATAGCCAATAGCCCCATAGGCCAACTAAGAAAAAAGATTATACATAAAGCAAAAAATAATGATTTAAACCTTATAAAAACACTCAAACTCAACCTTTACTTACTATTTTATTTATTATATTAGTTTATTATTTAATTTTACTTAATGTTGCTTTTATTTTTGTTAGTTAAGCCAAAGAGGTAATGATATATGTAAATTTAATCCTTGATTACTATTATTAGCAAAAATTACTCCATGAAGTTTACTCTCAACTAGTTTCTTTGCAAGAGCAAGCCCAATACCTGTACCACCCTGTTTTTTTGAAAAATAGAGTTCAAAGATAGATTCCAAATCTTTTTTATCAACTCCTTTGGCATTATCACAAACTTTAATTACTATATTGCCATTATCTTTATAGTAATCAATATCTAATATGGGTTTTTCAATCTCTCTTTGCTTAAATATATCTATAGCATTTTCTATTATAATAATAAAAATATGCGATAGTGTATTTGGGTATCCATACATCTGAATACTTTTACTCTGTTTTATATTTACTTCAATTTGGTTTTTGATAATCTGAGTTGACAAAAGAGTAAGACTATGCTCTATTGGCTTTTGAATATCAAACTTAGTTTTACTATCCTCTTTTTTATAAAGCTTGTGTACATCTTCTAAAATAGTGTTTATCTCTTTATTTATACTTTTAAGTCTATGAAATGCTTCATCTTCACTTGAATCACCTTGGGATTTTGCTTTGGCTTGCAAGTATGTAAGCTGTGAACCCAAATAGTTTAGTGGAGTTTTAGCTGATGAATTACACCTGAAAGTGTATTGCCAATGGTATCAAACCTAGACTTTTGAAAAAGAAGTAGTCTGTTTTTTTCATTCTCTTTTTTCAAAATTGAGACTTTTTGAGAAAGAGCTATAGAGATAAAAATCATATCTGCAAGTATCGCAAAAACATTAGCACGATTTGTAAAGAAACTATACTCAAATTTCCCATTTATATACCCTAAAAAAATATAAGCCCCAACAAAATATATGGCTAACCCCACAAATACAAAATAACTCCCCGCTAACTTTTTATACACCCCGTAAATAGCATCAACTGATAAAGTAAAAATAGCTAAAAAATAGAGATAGTTTAGTATATAGTTATCCAAAATATTTAAAAATGGATAACTCTGTCTATCTAAAATAGTAAAAATATTTGCTACGCTAAACAAAGCAAATAAAGATGCCACAAAAATATTTAATACATAAAGCCATCTTAGCTTAGACTTTAGCTCAAATAGTGATGCTATCATCACTATCAATGCTACTACCATAAAGTTAGCTGCAAGTGTACCAATCAATGATATACTATCTCCATAAAGTCCAATATCTAACTCATAAAGATAACCATTTGTAGTAGAAATAAGTATTATATTAAACACACCATACAAACAGTAGTATAAAAATACCCTATCTTTTATACTAAAATATAAAGAGAAGTTGTAGATAATAAGTGCTATCAAAACCCCAAAGAAAAATGCGTACATTCTTGAAGAAAAAAGAGCACTTTTAATAAACTCTTGCGGAGAGTGTAGTAAAAATGTAGTTTTTATAGCTCCAAAAGAGCGGTATTTCACCAAAATATCTAAGCTCTCTTGTGGTTTAAGTGCTGCATGGAAAGTACTGTTTCCATATAGCAGTTCTCTATACTTTTGCTTATTTGCATCCCCTCTTTTTAAGTGTGCTATTTGTTTGTCACCCTTAAAAAAGTAAATATCTATAAAATCTACCCCAGGCCATGGGTTTTCTCCCACTATATTTTGAAGCTTATCTGTATGGTTTTGTAGCTGTATCCAGCTATATACTGTATTTTCAGTGAAGTTATAGCTAGACCTTGGCATCTTTTTAAAAAGTTTTTTCTTTTGTTTTGCCACCTCTTCTATACTCATAGTAGAGTTTTTATCTATAAAATGCAGGGTATAAGAAGAGCTATTTAAGTTTTTAAACTCCTCATCTATATTTATAGTTTGTATATCATCTTTTGCAAGTAAAGACAAGGTAAAATAAAGCAGTAAGACAAAAGCTTTAAATATCATTGTAGCAAATACCCTAACTCTTTTACATTAAAAATTCGTTTTGTATCTAGCTTTTTTCGCAGGCTATATACTAGATGCTTCAAAGAGTTCTCTTTTGGCTCTTCAAATACTTCATACTCTAAAAACTCTTTTGATAGAACTTTTCCACTATTTTGACACAAAAGCTCAAGTAGCAAAAGCTCTTTTTTCGTTAAGCTTATCTCTTTTTCGCTCTCAATTGCTCTTGAACAGAAGTTAAACACAATATCTTTTTCAATCTCAAACTGCAAAAGATTATGAATCTCTAGATGATTAAGGCATTTTTTCAAAATCTCTTGCAGATTTTCATAATCCATGGGTTTTATAATATAACCTACTAAATTTACTTTTAAAGCCTCAAGCAATGAGTTTGTCTCTAACTGACTTGATAAAACAAATATTGGTGTTTTAAAATCACTCTTTCTTATTTGTTTAGCTACACTTATCCCATCTTTTTGGGGCATAAGAACATCTAGTGCTATCACATCTACTCTTTGGTTGTTGTAAATATCTAGTGCTTCATTGCCATTTGACACCGCTATGACCTTACCAAAGTATAGCTCAAATGTTTTAGTATTTATCTTTTGAATATCTTCTTCATCTTCAGCGTATAAAAGAGTAAGGTTTTTTAAAATTTTTAAATCCAACATATTCTTTCCATAATCTATAATAGTTTTCCATATCTTATCCACTCAAAGTAGAGACAAAGTATAGAAAAAATATAGATTTAAAATTTAATATATTTTTCATAACTCTACTTTGTCTCTACTTTACATCTCTATAATGGTAGCTAAAGAAATGTTTTAGACAAATTAGGAGAGAAAGATGAAAAAAATTCCCCCAAATATATTGCAAAGGCTTGCACTAGCAACCTTAGGCTTAGGGCTTTTCGCAACAAGTGCACATGCGATAGGGCAGTGTAGTAGTACTCATAGTAGTGATTATAGTAGTGCTAATGATAAGACTGCTACTACAGAATGTTTTTATAAACTTTACGGCAACGATCGAACAGTTGGTTTAAGAGTTGATATTGAACAAGACCGTATATTTGCTGATCCTAATCTATTTCAAAATACTTTTAAAACAACACCAACATATCAAGAAGAAAACTTAGTAGCAAATGAAATTGCTAACAAAACATATATCAAAAAAGAAACATGTAAAGATACACCACCAACTTCAGGGTTGTATTATACAGACTTTGAATCTAGTAGTACCTATTGTAGTTACTTTATTTGGTCTGGTTTCATGATTACTGTACAAGCTGATACCCAAAGTTCAGTTTCTGATGATTTAGTCAACATCCAAGGTAACTATGTATCTCTTAATGACGCCCCTGTAATCACCCAAGGTTCAAGTGTGAATGTAACAATGAGTGAAGATGCAGATCCAACACCCTTTAACTTAGAGCTAAATGCAACCGATGCTGATGGCGACACGATCACATGGAGTATAGACTCCAATCCAAACAATGGAGATGCAAATGTAAGTGACACCCCAACAGGGCAGACTCAAACCATAAGCTACACACCAACTGAAAACTTCAATGGAACAGATAGCTTTGTAGTAAAAGCAAGCGGTGGGGCTGAGAGTACCATAACGGTAAATGTAA
>JBNJFB010000074.1:0-7300 GCA_051746405.1 Campylobacterota bacterium | reverse complement strand
TCTGTAGTTCTATTGATAGTTTCATATGCTTGTTTTATATCATTATTATATTTTAAAGCATCTTGCAATATTTTTATAATCTTTACTGATTCTAAAAAATTCACATGAGATGGTGCTTCAATAGGTGAACTGTAATATTTATGCATCTTCTCTACTAAGTTTTTATTTCTAATCTCTATAAAAACTGACTCAATAGGTGATTTAAAGAAAAGTATTTTTTGCTTAACATTAATTGATATATATGTTGTTTCCATACCATAAATCTTCCTTGAAAAACTATCAAATAAAAAAAGCTTTTTATTGTAGTTGTTATTAAACAGTTCATATATTAACTCTAAGATTTTGATTTTCTCTTCTTTTGTATAAAAGTTTCCAATACTTGCAAAACAAAAAGATAATACAGACTTAATAGAGTACCACTCAGTTGTATCATAATCATATCTTAGCATCTGTTTTATTCTATCTTGTTTTAACTCTTCAATATCTTTTGAGGTTTTTGTTCTGTACACTTTTTGTACAGCTGTATCTCTATACATAGGTCCAGGAAACTGTGCTTGAATAACAAACCTTCTATTTTTTTCTATATCCATTATATATTTTAATCTACCATGATAGTCCTCATCAATAATTCTAACCTCCTTTTGAGGTATTTGAGTAATTGATTTAAGAAACTCTTCATCCACACATCCCTCTTCCCAAATATAATCAGGATATCTAAAGATTTTACAAATCTTCTCTTTTACTTCATTGCTTGGTTCAACATCAGTAACGTTGTCTATCCATGAGGTTACAGTTCTTCTATCTTTACTTATAAGTGAAGCAAATTTTGATATACTTAGATTTGACCTTTTAAATATTTCTATAAACTTATCAATTGAACTTTTATATTTCATAATACTACCTTGAATCATTTTTACTTTTATTGTACCATTTTAAACCATAAGAACAAATATTGTACAAATGTTAATTTTAGTGAAAAAAATTGTATTTTTTAACACAAAATGATACAATACCTCCATACGAATATAATGTATAATATAAGTCAATTTAAAATTAAAGGATGTGTATGAGCGCAGGAAGAAAATTTAGAGAAGCTTTAAAAGAAGAGAGTCCTTTACAAATTGTAGGAACAATTAATGCTTACCAAGCATTACAAGCTACAAAAGTAGGACATAAAGCGATTTATCTTTCAGGTGGAGGTATTGCAAATGCATCATATGGTTTACCTGATTTAGGTATGACTATGATTGAAGATGTTTGTATTGATATTAGAAGAGTAACATCAATTTGTGATACTCCACTAATAGTAGATGCTGATACAGGTTGGGGACATGCATTTAATGTTGCTAGAACTGTTAAAGAATTCATCAGATCAGGAGCTGCTGGACTTCATATTGAAGATCAAGTTGCAGCAAAAAGATGTGGACACAGACCAAATAAAGAGTTAGTTACAACTGAAGAGATGTGTGACAGAATCACAGCTGCTGTTGATGCTAAAAAAGAGTTAGACCCAGATTTCTATATTATCGCAAGAACTGATGCACATGCAAGTGAAGGTCAAGAAGCTGCGATTTCTAGAGCTAAAGCTTATGTACAAGCAGGAGCTGATGCTATTTTTGCTGAAGCTATTCACACACTAAAAGAGTACAAAGAGTTTACCGATGCTATGGATGTACCTGTATTAGCAAATATTACAGAGTTTGGTGCAACTCCTATGTTTACAACTGAAGAGTTAGCTAGTGTTGGTATTGATATGGTACTTTACCCATTATCTGCATTTAGAGCTATGAATAAAGCTGCATTAAATGTTTACCAAGAGTTAAAAGACAAAGGTACACAAGAAGGTACTATTGATACAATGCAAACTAGAATGGAACTTTACGATATTTTAGGTTACCATGACTATGAGCAAAAAATGGATGAGTTATTCTCAAAAAAGAAATCTAAATAGTTTTAGATTTCTTTAATTTCAAATAAAATAAAGTAATAGATACATTAATTTTAAGGAGAGAAAATGAGTGGTTTAGCAGGAATTACAGCAGGTCAATCATCAATTTGTACGTGTGGTTTAGGAAATGGTCTTAACTATAGAGGTTATGATATTGCAGATTTAGCTTTAAAAGCTGATTTCGAAGAGGTTGCATATCTTTTATTAGTAGGTGAATTACCAAATAAAGATGAATTAAAAGCTTTCCAAGATAAGATTATTGAAGCTAGAGAGTTACCAGCTGCAGTAAAAGAAGTATTAAGAGCTGTTCCAGCTTCTTCACATCCAATGGATGTAATGAAAACTGCTACTTCAGCTTACGGATGTGTATTCCCAGAAGCAGAAGATTTTAGTGATCAAATGGACAAAATTACTAAACTATTAGGTGCATTCCCATCATTTTTAGTTTACTGGCATCACTGGCATGTAAATGGTAAAGAAATAGAGTTAAAATCAAACAAAGATACAATGGCTGGATTTATTGTAGAAAGATTAAAAGAGAAAGAACCATATGATGTTGAAGTAAAAGCTATGAATGCAATGCTTACATTATATGCAGAGCATGAGTTTAATGCATCAACTTTCGCAAACAGAATTACTGCATCAACTTTATCAGATATCTACTCTTGTATGACTACAGGTATTGGTACATTAAAAGGTCACTTACATGGTGGAGCTAATGAAGTAGCTATTAAATTTGTATTAGGATTTGATAATGTTGACCATGCATTAAATGAAGTAGATCAACTATTTGCTCAAAAACAAAAAATTATGGGATTTGGTCACAGAGTTTATAGAGAAGTAGACCCAAGATCACCTATTGGTTTTGAATTAGCTAAAGAGTTAAAAGAGTTACCAACTTCAGATCCAAAACTATTTGATATAGCAAAAGCTATTAGAGATAAAGTAAAAGCTGAAAAAGGTTTACCTGATAATATCGACTTCTTTGGTGGATTAATTTACCACTATATGCAAATTGAAAGATTATACTACACTCCATTATTCATTATGTCAAGAGCTGCTGGATGGGCTGCTCACGCATTTGAACAAAGAGCAAACAACAAAATCATTAGACCAAGTTCTGAGTATACAGGACCTGAACCAAGAGATTTTGTAAGCTTAGAAGATAGATAGAGAATAATTAACCTAACTTTCCTAAATTAAGGAAAAAACTATAAATAAAATAAACAAACTTAAGTAGCCTCTTTGGCTACTTATTTCAAGTGCCACACTTCAGTGGATAAGTTCATACAAAATTTAGTGCTGATGGCAAATCAAATTAAAAAGAAATGGGTATATAAAATGACAAATGAAAAGTATCTAAAAAAATTAGATGGATTAGATGTTCAATATTATGATGTAAAAGCAGCTGTTGAAGATATTCAACCTGGTTCTTTTGATAAATTAAACTACACTTCAAGAGTATTAGCAGAAAACTTAATAAGAAAATGTCCAAGTGAAAAATTAGAAGATTCACTTATTCAATTAATTGAAAAAAGAACTGATAAGGATTTCCCTTGGTATCCAAGTAGAGTTATCTGTCACGATATCTTAGGATTGACTGCTTTTGTTGACTTAGCAGGACTTAGAGAAGCTGTTGCTAGAGATGGTGGAGATCCAGATAAAGTAAATCCAGTAGTTCCTACTCAATTAATTGTTGACCACTCATTAGCAGTTGAGTGTGGTGGATATGATCCAGATGCATTTCAAAAAAATAGAGATATTGAAGATAGAAGAAATGCAGATAGATTCCACTTTATTAACTGGACAAAAGAGGCATTTAATAATGTAGATGTAATTCCTCCAGGTAATGGTATTATGCACCAAATTAACTTAGAAAAAATGTCTCCAGTTGTTCATAATGACAACGGTATTGCAAGTCCAGATACATTAGTAGGTACTGATTCACATACTCCTCACGTGGATGCACTTGGTGTTATTGCTGTTGGTGTTGGTGGATTAGAAGCTGAAAATGTAATGCTTGGAAACCCTTCTTATATGAGAGTTCCTGAGATTATTGGTGTAGAAATTACAGGAAAAAGAGCAGCTGGAATAACTGCTACTGATATTGCATTAGCAATGACTTCATTCTTAAGAGAAAACAATGTGATTTCAGCTTACTTAGAGTTCTTTGGCGATGGTGTAAAATACCTTAACTTAGGTGATAGAGCTACTATTGCAAATATGACTCCTGAGTATGGTGCTAGTGCTGGTATGTTTGGTATTGATGAACAAACTATTGATTACTTAACAATTACAGGTAGAGAGAAAAAACAAGTTGAATTAGTTGAGGCTTATGCTAAGGCAAATGGTTTATGGGCAGATCAGTTAGGAAATGCAACTTATGCAAGAACATTAAACTTTGATTTAAGTTCTGTTACTAGAAGTTTAGCAGGTCCTTCAAAACCTCATAAATTAGTTCCTACAAGTACTTTAAAAGATGAAGGTATTGTAAAAGATTTTGTACAAGAGGGTGATAAAATGCCTGATGGCGCGATTTTAATTGCTGCTATTACTTCATGTACAAATACTTCAAACCCAAGAAATGTTATTGCAGCAGGACTTTTAGCTAAAAAAGCAAATGAGTTAGGTCTTCAAAGAAAACCATGGGTTAAATCTTCATTAGCACCAGGTTCAAAAGTAATTGAAGTCTATTTAAAAGAGGCTGGATTATTAAGTGAGATGGAAAAATTAGGATTTGGTGTAGTTGGTTTTGCTTGTACAACATGTAATGGTATGAGTGGTGCACTAGATAAAGATATTCAGCAAGAAGTTATTGATAGAGATATCTACTCAACAGCTGTATTATCAGGAAATAGAAACTTTGATGGAAGAATTCATCCTTACGTTAAAGAAGCATTTTTAGCATCACCTGCATTAGTTATTGCATATGCATTAGCTGGATCTATTAGATTTGATATTGAAAATGATTCGTTAGGAAAAGATAAAGATGGTAATGATATTACACTAAAAGATTTATGGCCATCAGATGAAGAGATTGACGCAGTTGAAAAATCATCTGTAAAACCTCAAATGTTTAATGATATCTATGAGCCAATGTTTAATAGAGATGGACTAAGTGCAGTTAAAGTAGATCCATTCTATAGCTGGAGTCCAAACTCTACTTATATTCAAAAACCACCTTACTGGGAAGATGAGTTTATGAGTATGCCAGCACTTAAAGACTTAAGACCATTAGGTGTTTTCCCTGATAATATCACAACAGATCACTTATCACCTTCAAATGCTATTTTACCTGAATCAGCTTCTGGTGAGTATTGTTTATCAAAAGGGCTTCCTGTTGAAGACTTAAACTCTTATGCAACGCATAGAGGTGACCATAATACAGCTTCAAGAGCTACATTAGCAAATCCAAAACTATTTAATGAAATGGTTAAAGATGAAAATGGAAATGTTAAACAAGGTTCATTGACTAAGATTATGCCTGAGGGTAAAGAATCAAGAATGTGGGAAGCAATTGAGACTTATAGAAATAGAGGTCAAGGCTTAATTATTATTGCAGGGACTAATTATGGACAAGGAAGTTCAAGAGACTGGGCTGCAAAAGGTGTAAGACTTGCAGGTGTTGAAGTACTTATTGCTGAGTCAATTGAGAGAATTCATAGAACTAACTTAGTTGGTATGGGTGTATTACCTCTTCAATTTAAAGATGGTGATACAAGACATACATATAACATTGATGGAAGTGAAACTTTTAATATAGAAGGTGATATTACTCCTAGATGTGACCTAACTGTTATTATGACAAGAGAAAATGGTGAAGTAGTTAAATTCCCTGTATTATGTAGATTAGATACAACTGCAGAAGTTGATGTTTATAAAAATGGTGGAATTTTACAAAAATTTGCTAAAGAAGTTGTTGCTGAAGATAAGTAATAGCTATAGAAATTAATTTTAGGGCTTAATGCCCTAAAATTGTTTATTAAAATATTTAAACTTGAATATTTTTATAAATAATTTACAAAAAGGAAATTGCAATGGCATATAAACCACAATTTAAAGTAAAAGCTACTTATATGAGAGGTGGTACTTCAAAGGGTACTTTCTTTAATATGGCAGACTTACCAAAAGAGGCACAAGAAGATGGAAGAAAAAGAGATAAACTACTACAAAGAGTAGTTGGTTCTCCTGATTTATATAAAAAGCAAATTGATGGTATGGGTGGAGCAACTTCATCAACTTCAAAAGCAATTTTAGTAGGAAAATCAGAGGTTCCTAATCATGATGTGGATTACTACTTTTGTCAAGTAGCTATTGATAAAGATTTTGTTGACATGAGTGGAAACTGTGGAAACTTAAGTTCAGCAGTTGGTCCTTTTGCGATTGAACAAGGACTAGTTGAAAATGTTCCTGATAATGGAGTTTGTTGTGTAAGAATTTGGCAAGCAAATATCAAAAAGACTATTCTTTGTTATGTAACAATGGAAAATGGAATGGTTAAAGAAATTGGTGATTATGAGATTGATGGAGTTGCATTCCCTGCCCAAGAGATTAAACTAGAGTTTGTTGAACCTGTTGATCCTAGCGAAAAGTTATTCCCTACTGGAAACTTAATTGATGATTTAGAAGTTGAGGGTATAGGAACTCTAAAGGCTACTATGATAACTGCAGGTATCCCAACAATATTTGTAAATGCCGATGAGATAGGATACAAAGGTACTGAGCTTCAAGGTGATATTAACTCTGATGAAGAGGCATTAGCAAAATTTGAAAAAATAAGAATTGCAGGTGCTTTAAAAATGGGTGTTATGAAAAGTCCAGACGATGCAAAAACTCAACAACACACTCCTAAAATTGCATTTGTATCTCCTGCTCAAGATTTTACAACATCAAGTGGTAAAGAGATTAAAGCAAATGAGATTGATTTACATGTAAGAGCACTATCTATGCAACAACTACACCATGCTATGATGGGTACAGCATCAGTTGCTATTGGTGTTGCAGCTTGTGTAGAGGGTACTTTAGTAAATATAGCTGCTGGTGGTGGAGCAAAAGAGTCAGTTAATTTTGGACATCCATCAGGTGCTATAAAAGTTGGTGCAACAATTTCTAAAGAAAATGATAAACTAACTGTAGAAAAAGCTAGTATGAGTAGAAGTGCTAGAGTTATTATGGATGGATTTGTTCACGTTCCAGCTGGTACAATGGATTAATTCAATTTCTATTTAGGAAGAGTTAGAGTAAACTCTTCCCCCCGACTTAGGACATAAAATCTTTATAGCACCCTTTATTAAAGGCTTTTCATTTAAAAAAAGGCACTACATTTGGTAGTTCCTAAGTTAAGTTAAAGTT
>JBNJFB010000073.1:0-7412 GCA_051746405.1 Campylobacterota bacterium | reverse complement strand
AACTCTAAAAAAAGAGAAATCAAAGCAATTTATAATAATAGGTATTGTTTTAATAATAATTTTAATTTTAATTTTTATTTTTTTTAATCTATCTATTTAATATAAAAATCCAAAAAGCCACAGTGGGATTTTGTTTTTGTTTTCAGTGCTATCTGTGTCTATGACCAAATAGGAGTTTGGCATATCTTTGATTTGCTCAAATGATTTCCCCTCACCTCCAACTTCAAAAGTATATTTACCATCCAGTACAAAATCACCCTTATGGCTAGCTTCAATAGTATGCAAAGAGTTTATTTGTGACACAAAATAGGTCTCTCTCATCGTTCCTATTTTTGGCTCTGATGCAAAAGTATAAAATATATTTGTGTTATTTAAATAGAGTTTTTCAGGTTTAGAAAATTTGCTAATCCCTTTTTTGCTACTGCTTACAATATTTAAAAGTCCACCACGGTCAAGATGGTGCAAATAGGTATACAAAGTATTTCTACTTACTTCTATATTGGCAGCTACTTTTGTGACATTGAGTTCAAATGGATTTGATTCGCTAATGATAAGCAACAGTTTTTTAAGCTTATTGGTAAAACTTGACTTCACAAGTCCAAGAGTCACCAAGTCTATATCGATAGTTTGGTTTATTACCGCATTGAGTTGTCGTAAGTATTGGTTTTGGTCTTTGAAGTAAAATGGATAATATCCAAAAGTAAGATACTCTTGCATATACTCTAGTGGCAAGAACTGATCACTTAAACTATCTACTATCTTTATATGATCGGCTATAATCTCTTCTAAGCTAAAACTAGACAGTGAAATATCTAGCTTCATCTCCAAAAACTCTCTATAAGAAAGACCATTCATAGGATACAAAACAACTCTTCTACTTAAATCCGCTTGAGAATTGTAAATAGAAGTGGCACAAGAGCCTGTAAAAAGCACTTTGAGTTTGGGATAAAAGTCATAGATAGCTTTGAGATCAAGGGCAAATCTATCGTATTTGTGTATCTCATCTATAAGAAGATACTCCCCACCAACTTTTACAAACTCTTCAGCTAGTTCTATAAGCTTTATATTTACATTGGTTGGATAATCATAAGAAAAATACAGCGACTTATAGCTTTCACTCTTTGTTTTGAGCTCTTGTAGGTACTGCAACAAAAGAGTAGTTTTCCCCACACCACGAGCACCCACTATCCCTATCATCTGGGAACTAAAATCAATGCTTTTGTGTAAATATCGCTTATACTCACTTGAGGTCTCTTTGAGAATTCTTTTTTCTAGTTTTCGTAAACTATCTAACATTTTATATCCATTTTGTTAATCTTTAATTAACATTATACATAGTTTTTGTTTAATTACACTTGTATATTTGAATAATACTTTATCTTTATTGCTATCTCCATTTTGAGCGATAAGATAACAAGCATATCTACTAAGCATAATATCATCAATAATTTTTTCCGCATTCTTGGGCATTTTAATCGTTTTCCCGACATCGGCAAAATGATTAGAAATATTTTGTTCTGATACTTCACAAGCAGTTTTTGCTTTGAAGATAACATTTTTAAAGTTATCCCATTTTGTATAACCTAGAAGTTGTTATAAATCTCTTGCAAACCAAAAAGAGACACCATCATCAGTTTTATTTGCAAATGATTCAAAGTTGTTAGTAAGTGAATTTATAAGCTCAGTTTCCATAAAATACTCCAATTTATTTTTTTAATGATAACACTAAAAAATATTTTTGTTTAAAAATATTGCATATTGTAATTTTATTATATTTTCATTTTCCATTATATCTCCAAATTTTCTATTTATTTTAATAACATAACTGCATCTTTAAAATATGGTTTATTCTCCCATTTACTTTTATCTCCAACTATATAAAACTTCTCTTTAGCTCTAGTAGCTGCAACATTTAATAAATTTGGCTTTGATGATGCCCATACTCTTGCTCCATCATTTTGAGGGTCACTTCCAAGTACTAAAAATACAACTCTAGCTTCTTTACCTTGAACTGTATGTATAGTTCCTATCTGCTTCTTATTTACAAGTCCTGTTTTACTTAGCTTATTTTTTAGTCCATATACAACATCTCTAAATGGACTTATTACATATATTTCACTTGGTTCTATTCCATGGAGCTGTAAATCTTTTAGCCATTTCTTTACTACTTCACCCTCCTCATCTATCCAGTGACCATTACTAGAAGATGATTTTATATCTATCCACTGGCTTGAAGGTAATATTGAATCATTTTTATTACTTTTACCATGAACCATCATACCATTGTAAGTAGTAGTATTTGATATTTCGAACATTGGTGACTGACATCTCCTATGTACTTTTAATGGTGACCCTACCCATATTTTATCTTCACTATTACCCTCTAAATAGGTTCCATATATTTCACAAAAATCAAACTGTTTTTGTACTGAGGTATGCCCGCTAAGCGATTCATCAGATGCCTTACAAATCTTTCTTAAAGTATCTTGCACTGAAGTACTAAGCCCTATGATTGGTTCTAACTGTAAAGGGTCTCCTACTGCAATACACCTTTTTGATCTTATAATTGCACCCACAGCAGCACTAGCAGATGCCTGACCTGCTTCATCTATAAGAAGCCAACCTATCTCTTTATCCTCAAAGTGAGCAAACAATCTACTAAAAGATGCAAAAGTAGTAGAAACTACTGGTACACATAAAAATAATGTAGCCCATAAATGAGAAATATCACCTTTAAACCCGCAATTTTTACTAACTTTATTTTGTAATACATCCATCAAAGATAAGAGATTTGTTTGGACCTTTTTTGCATTTAGATCTATAAATGCTCTATGTAGATTCAATGCTTTTACAAAAACCTGTGCCCTTGCATACTGAAGATCTTTATCTATCCAAGGGGAAGACTTTTCTCGCTCATCTATATCATTACTTCTTTTTTCCTCTTGGTACTTTAACCTTTTAGCTTCTTCAAACTCTAAAACAACATTTCTTAAATCTATCTCTTTTTTAATAAGCTCATTTGAAACTGTTTTTAATTTCATACTATATTTTTTAATATCTTCATTTACTTTTAAGATACTTTTTTTCATAACTTCAATATTTTTATAAATCTTTTTCAGTGTTTGTTCTTTTTTATCTGATTTATTTTTCACCTCTTTAATAGAGTTTTTTAAAGTATAAATCTCTTCTTCTAAAGATTCAAGTTGATTATTCCATCTTTTACTTCTTTTACCTTTTGAAAAAAGTAAATCCAATATTACCTCTAAAAACCCTAGTTTATTTTGTCTATGGTTATCAATCTCTATATCTTTATCTTTTATAGTCAAGTTAAATTTTTCAATTTCACTCTCTAAATCTTTTTTTTGTTTCTCTAAAATATCAATATTTATTTTAAATTCATTTATCTTATCCTCATAAGATTTTATTATTTCTTTACAGCTATCTATCGATTTACTAAACTTTTTAATTTCACTTCTTAGATTAGCTATATCCATTTCTACTTTTGTTATTTTATTTTTTAAAATAGTTGGCTTATTTTTAATATCTATTTTTATTTTTATTTGTCTTTCTACCTCTTTTAAAGAGTCTTCAAACTCTTTTTTTGCTTTACCCCAACTATCTTTTAAAACTTTATTATCTTCACTACTTTTCTTTTTTAGATATTTTTGAAACCCCTCAAAAGAGATACCATTTTTATCTTTTGAATCAAACCAAAACTTAGAAACAAAGTCATTTTTGTTGCTTGAGTTACCTAAACATGCTGAACCATTTCCCCAAGATTCTTCACCTATAAGTAAATCTCCAAACTCTTTAAAAAACTCAACCTCTTTTGCCCACTCTGGATCTATACTTTTTAGCGATGGTATCTCCTTTGTGACATTTTCTACTGCTCCATTACTACTAGAAGCGACAACCATCTCATAACCTAGAATCTGCTCTTGCAATAAACAACAACTTCTTTGATAGTTGTTCGTTTTCCAAATTTTTTTATTTTGATTTGAAAACCCGTACTTTAGTAGTTGCTTTGCCCTTTGTGTTATAACCATAGCTATCACATCTCGAAGCATTGTAGTTTTTCCAGTCCCTGGAGGTCCATTGACAGCATAAACATCACTACTATCTTTTAGTCTCTTATATATAGAATTTACAGCAAACTGTTGACTAAAAACTAAAGAAAACTTCTCTTTTTCAGGCCAACAAGCCTCAGGAAAGTTTTCAGGAGATAAAACATCATACATAAACTCTATATCGTTTTGTAAATCTACTTTTGAGTTTAGTTCTTTATTTGCACTTTTTGATAGATACTTATAAAGTAAGCTTTTAGAATCCTTTAAACCAATAGCTTTATCTAAATCTTCAATATAAAAGCTATTTAGCATATTTAGTTCATCTTTTGTATCACTTGAGGAGTTCTTTTTCTTTTTTACAGCTACTACCTGATAGGTGCTATCTTCTATTTCTAAACATGATTCTAAAATATCTTTATATATAAAATCATTTAATCTACCCAGTATATTTTCATCTATCACCTTATATATGAAGTTTTCATCTAACTCATCAGCTATTTTATTCGAAAGTAGACTTTCAAACTCTGAATACTCTAAAGCTGTATTATTATTTCGGAATTCTTTTATAGCCCAAGGAGCAGTAGATAACTGAAAAGAGTTTTCTACTATTGTTAAATCCTTATCAACCTTTATCATAAAAGAAGAAGCGTGACCTTTTTGAATTCTCTCCTCAACATCATTTTTTACATTAAAAATATCTAGTAAATTATTTTTTATATTTTCTAGTATATAAATTCCACCATAAAGTGTGAACTCCCAAAAGTGACTATCACTATTATCCCTTTGACACTTATATATCCAGTCCATCACTTCACTATACTCACCTTTGAAAGCTTTTATAGTAGGAGTCTTTCCATTTATCTTCTTAGGTTCATTTACTTCTTGAGGCAATAAAAACTCTTGAAGATGCCAATATTTTAATGTTTTTAAATAATTTGCTTTATCCATTTTGTTCCTTGAAAAATAATAAGTAATTTTGTATAGTGTATGGCACTTCCCTGCCATCAGAGAAAAGCTCGCAAGCTAAGTCTCCTACTATATTTCCAGTTTCAAATATAGCCCCAGCTTGTTCATCTGGTGGTGTTAAAACACTTGACTTATATTTTTTGAGCCAAAGTGCTTTGGGGCATTGGATGCCTTTTGTGTAGAGGGATTTAGATAGGTTCATATTAAACTACTGAAATATATGAAATATCTTCAAGCACTGAGTAAATTTTATTATTCTTAGACTCTTTTAACTTTCCAATATTTAAAAGATATTTACCTGATAAATCTTCAATATCTTTTACTTTAAACCTATCAAGAAAAAGATTAAGAAATTCTTCTTCAATTAAAATACTTATATTGTCATTTCCTCCAGTATTTATCCATAAACTTTTTTCATCATTAGAATATCTACAATCTGATATTAAACTCCAAATTGCTCTGTAACTTCTAAAATTAGTCTTTTTTACATATTCATTTATAATATAATCAGAATGTATAAAAAAGTTTTTTGCATAATATGGGTGTTTAGCTTTAAAATAAATTTCTTGATTAGAATTTTTAAAAAAATCTTTTTCTTTAACTAGTGTACGAAGTAATGTACTCAATCTTCTTTGAAGAGCACTTTTCCCTTTTCCATTCTCTGAGGAATGAGATGTTCCTTTATTTTTTCCACCTTGATTTAAATCCTCATCACCTGTAATATGTTTACTCTCAGTAGCACCGTATTGCAAATCTAGCCTTATTTCATTTCCTGAGTTTATAAACTCTTTATCCTCAGGAGATAAACTACCATTTATGTTTTCACTATCGGGGGAAGCTAAATCACAGCCTTCTTTATGTGGTCGTGCACCAAAACAAGCTCCTTGTCCACTTCTTGAAGTTTTACGAAAAAAAGCAGGACCTCCGCATTTACATTCTAAAAATCTTCTTTTTTGAGCCAATTCTGAAGGTTCTAGATTTTTAAATTCTTTAACAGTGTATGTTTTATTATCTAAAGTACATTTTACTATATCCATTATATCAAGTCTCCTATCATTGAAAAAGTTTTGGTGTTAATGATGTAGGCTTTATATTAGGTTCTTTAATTTTAATAATAATTGGCATGGGCATTTCAATACTTATTAAAAGTGCTTCACCTGATTGTAAAGTAGGTAAATATGACAATGAACTTTTATTACCTTCTGAACAAGCTTTTTCTATTACACTTCTATCTGTTTCATTTATAAGTCTATGTACTATAAATGTATCCATTTGACTTAATGTACCTACTGGTATATCTCTTGGTGTTTGGGTTGATATACATAAAAATAATCCATGTTTTCTACATTCTTTAGCTATTTTATCAAAAGCATCTAACTCTAAATCTTGAAAAGAATCATCAGAAATTGATTTTTTAAGAAACTGATGTGCTTCATCAACAAATAACACTATTGGATTATCCTTAAATTTATAATCTCTCGCTTCATCTAATAAATAACTACCTATTGCATTTGTCAATATTTCCCTTAAACCTTTTTCAAATGAAGCATCTTTTAAAGAAATTATAAATAGTGTTTTTTCAGTTTGACTATCATCTAAAAAATCTTCTAATTCCTGATTGAATTCATTATTATCATCTAATTGTTTATCGAAACCAAAAATATTTTTAAATTCTCTTTTCCCTCTTAAGTGTTCTATTCTTCCAATTAAAGAACTAACCCAATTTCTCTCATTACCATTGTAGTTTCCAAAATTATTTATTTCGCCAGCATTGATACATTCTTCATAAATTTGTGAGGTTAAATTCCCCAATTTAAAATCACTTTTATCTGATTCAATTATAGTTCTATATCTACCCAATGCAGTAAAAAAACTATTTTTTGGCTGATTGGCTTTAACATATATATTTTGAGTATAGCTCTCATTTAATTCTAATTGTTTAACCAACTTTAAACTTTTAATTGCTTCTATTAACTTTGGTTTTTGTGAATTTTCGCTTGGTCTGAATAAGGCTACTAAATCCATCGTTCTAAGTCTTGAATAATGAAAAAATGTATCTTCATCATTTGCACCGAACTTCACTGTTTTTACATTCTCTAACTCATAAAAGTTTTCATACTCTCCAGTAGCATCAATTAGAATTGCTTTTGATTTATTTAAGTGCAAAAACTCTTCAAGTATCCTTGATATCGTATAACTTTTGCCTCCTCCAGTTGTACCAACAATCGCACAATGTCTGAATTTTTTGACTGAAAATTGACCCACTATTTTGAAAACTATTGACCCACCTCTAAACTAAAAAAACATAATCTTTTATCATTAATAAAAAGTGATGAAAGGTAAAAGGAGATGATTAGCATGGAAGACTGGGTAACAATA
>JBNJFB010000072.1:0-8027 GCA_051746405.1 Campylobacterota bacterium | reverse complement strand
ACCTTTCATCACTTTTTATTAATGATAAAAGATTATGTTTTTTTAGTTTAGAGGTGGGTCATGGAGTGTAACGGAATTCTCTGATAATAGTTTTCAAAAAAGTGGGTCAATTTTCAGTCAAAAAATTCAACAAAGTATCGTTACACCTAAAATCTATTTCATAGTTTCCTTTGATATAAGTCACTTCATCGCAAGTTTTATTTAGGATAATAAACACCTCATTTTCTAGCATGATACCACTGTTTAGGCTTCTATTTATCCCCAAATTTAAAAAGCCATTATCACTTAAATATATTTTTTTTGCTGATTTTATTTGCTCGGTAATCTTCGTGTGATACAGCGATATAGTATGTATCAAAAAATTATTCTCAAAATAGTTGATATACTCTTTGATAGTTTTTGGGTCGATGTTTATTTTTTTAGCTAGATTTGAATATTTTAGTGTAGTAGTTGCGTTTGATACTACATAGTAAAAATGTACTTTTCCCAACTCTTCTTGCACCAATATAAAATCTGTTTTGCATTCAGATAAGAGAGTGCTTTAGGAAGTATTTCACGACTGATAAAATGGTCATATGCACGGAGGTTATTCCAGTGCTGGTTGTCTTCTAAAAGAATTGATTCCATTTTTTATATCCTTTTTAAGAATGTATTCCATATACTACTATATTTATAGTAAATGTACTCTTTATTAAGACTCATATTCTCTTTTCACCTACATACCGCTTGAACAACCATATCAATATTTAGTTTAAATCGTTCCCATCATCTTGATGGGAATGCATACTTATGCTTATTGTACCTGCCTTTTTTTTAAAACTAAAACTCAAAAAGAGTGTGGTATAATAAACTAAATTAATTTAGGTAAAATATGAACTATAATTTTGAATGGGATCCAAGCAAAGCTAAAAGTAATATTTCAAAACATAAAATCAACTTTGAAGATGCAGCAACTATTTTCAAAGATGAAAATGCTATCTCTATTTTTGATGAGGAGCATAGTGAGAGTGAAGATAGATGGATTACTTTAGGGATAGATACTAAAACCAGAACTATAGTTGTTGTCCATACTTTTATTACAATAGACAAAAATAACTGTAACATCAGAATCATAAGTGCTAGAAAAGCAACAAAAAATGAACAGAAATTTTACAAAGAAGGTTGAACATATGGAAAAAGAATACGATTTTTCAAAGGGTGTGAGAGGAAAGTTTTATAAAAAAAATGCGAAATTTCAAATACCTATCTATCTCGAACCTGAAATTGAAAGTTTTTTTACACAATTAGCAAATCAACAAAATAGTAATCTGGGACAAATAGTCAATAAATTACTTTTTAAAGATAAAGAGCTCATTGAACTAGCTAAATAGTTTTCTCATTCCCATCATCTTGATGGGAATCATGCTTATATGTTTATTGTACTATTATGACCTATTTAAACTCCAATATACCCTCCCATCGGGGACGATGGGTGCGAGGGAAACTTTATAAAAAGCTTTAAGTTTTAAATATATTTTTTAATGTCTAACGCCTGAAGTGAACTACAAGATGGTTTTACTTTAGAAATATTTGAATTTTTAATAAACTTTATTTGTAAATTAAAAGCTCAAATTATCACAAGTGTAATCTTGTTAATTCCTCTGATTTGTTGTATCTGCTATTACTATGTTGGTTTATTTTTATTAAATATTCGTAAAACTTCAATTAAGTCTTTTTCAAAATTTACTTTATAATTTATAGTATAACCTTTGTATGTCATATCTCTTATATTTTCATTTTTAAAATATATTGATTGTTTATATTTGAATGGATTATCTGGGATTAAAAATATTAATTCTTCAAGTTCATTAGCAAAGTTTAAACTTGCTCCAACTTTATCTTTTGCTATATAATTTACAATTTGTAATAATTGATTTTCAAAAGTTTTTTTATAACTAATTTGCATTTAGTTTAGTGTTTTTAAATGATTATTTATATTACTCCATAAGTCATTATGTGAAATCATTTCAGCCGTTCCACTTTCTACTTCTTGCAAGTCTTGTTCTAATTGCTTTTGTCTTTCATAAAAATATGGGTCTTGTTCTAAGTTTTTATCTTTTTGAAGTTGAACTTTATCTTTATAATGTTCAAGTATAGTTAAAAAATCTTGAACAAAATTATCTTGAATATTAACGGTTAATGTTTGCATGATAAAATCCTTATCATTAAATTTTATCTATTATATCAAAATTTAAGTGAATTTCACTTAAGTTTTATAGTATAAATTTTTGGCTTATTGGTAGTTGCTTGAAAATCCGAGGATAGGATATTAATTAATCAAATCTTTGATTTTTCTTAGATTACCTTGTTTTTTTTTTTAGGAGTTTTGTTTGTGCATATAGCAACTTTTTATATTCTCATCTTTAAAGAATATCTCTTGCAATTAATTGGTATCCTCGGATTTCGTTCTTCTTTCAATGAGACTGTGAAAGAACCCAATCCTAAACACTATAAAATATTCTACCAAAACCACACTAAAATTAACCATCCTAAAATCATAAATACAGTAAAATAAATACCATATAAAGGGTAATTTATGGGTATATACAAACAAGGTTTAAACCGTAAACAGCAACTGATGTTTCCACCAAGTTTAGATGAATTGGTAGAAGAAGATAATGTAGTTCGAGCGATAGAAGCATATGTATATACATTGGATATTTTTAAACTCAACATAAAAACTAAAAAAAGTCTCATCAAAGATGGACAACCTGCATTTCATCCTAAACTACTCCTAAAAATCTATATCTATGGATACCTAAATAAAATAAGAAGTAGCAGAAAGCTTTAACAGGAGATTAATAGAAATATAGAGATGATGTGGCTCACGCAAGGATTAAGACCATCATATAAGACTATTGCTAATATTTTAGAAAAAATAATCCTAAAGCCTTAGAAACTATATTTAAAGAGTTTAGTATACTCCTTACAAATCTCAAACTCATAACAGGTGATTTAGTTGCAGTAGATGGAGCATTTTTCTCAAAGAGAGTGCAAGCACAAGAAGAGCTAATGCTAGTAAGAATACTCTTATCATGAGAACGACAGTAAAAAAAGATCTCTCTAAAATAGATGAAGATATAAAAAACTATATGACTCTTCTTGAGACACTAGATAAAGAGGATAAAAATGCTACAAACCTAAAAATCTCAAAAGAGGAGATAGATAACCTCCTTGAAAAAAAAGAGCAGTATCAAAAAGATTTAGATATGTTAGATGCTCTAGGAAAAGAGCAACACAATAAGACAGATAAAGATGCTACAGTTATGAGTAAACCTGCACATAACCTAATGGCATATAATTCTCAAATAGCAGTTGATGACAAATACAAGTTTATAGTAGCTACTGATATATCTACAAATGGTCACGACTTAGACCAACTCCACAATATGGCAACAAGAAGTAAAGAGATAACAGACAACCCAAATATGGTACTAACAGCCGATAAGGGTTACTACAGTAGCAAAGAGATTAAGAAATGTATAAAAGATGATATAGAGACTATCATACCACCAAGAGCTATAGCAAAAACTAAAAAAATAAAGAGTGCTAGATTTTCTAAAAACCAATTTATCTACAATCATGAAGATGATTGTTATATCTGCCCTAATAACCAAGAACTCAAAAAGATAGAAAAACAGTATGAAAGAGATGGAAGAATGTTAGATGTCTATAGAGTTTCTAGTAGTTACTGCAAAGTCTGCTCTCTAAAGAAAAACTGTCTATCAGATGCAACACCAAATAAACAGATGTATAGATGGGAGCATGAGGATATTATAGATAACTACACAACAAAAATGAATACCGAAGAAGCAAAAGCAGTAGTGAAAAAAAGAGGCTCCATAGTAGAACACCCATTTGGAACCATAAAAAGAACATTAGGCTGGGATCACTTTCTTGTTAGAACAAAAAAGAAAGTGCTAGGTGAAAACTCTCTCATTATGTTTACCTACAACTTTAAAAGATTACTAAACCTTATAGGGATAGCTCTGTTTCTTGTGAAGCGAAGCGGTGCTTTAGCATCACTCTCTTTGAGAAAAAACTCTGCATTGCTATAAAAGAGAATGATTTAAGCCAAATAAGAGAAGAAATAGCAACTTATATCTTGGCGTTTGGATTTCATTTAGCCTATTTTTTAGATATCTTATTATTTTTACAAAATATCCCAAAAAAGATGAGATATTTGAAAAATTGAGTTGAGAATTTAGGCTAATTTAGGGGTGAATTGGACTAAGTTCACAGTCTCACTGATTTGTTATACACTTTTCTATATCTAATCTTCGTAATTTTTATCCCAATCTGCTTGACATTGCGGACATCTACCGTTAAATATTGAGATTTCCATATCTTCATAAGTGATTTCATCTCCACAATTAGGACACTTGGTCATAATATAGTCTGAAATACCATTGTTTAAAACAGATTGTTGAGCAGAACTTAAATTACCAAATCCTACATCTATAGCTTTTTTTGCTATACCTTGAACCTTTGTATCATCAATATTTTTCAAAATATTTTGTAAATATTCTTCAAAACTCATATTTCCCTCCTAAAATTTGAATATGTATAACGTTTAAAATGAGCTAATAAATTGCCCGCAGGGTAATTTATTAGCTCCGATGATTTGTTATATTTTTCAATGCCTAGTTCTTGTAAAGTTTCTATATTTTGTTGTGCATGTAGCATAATTAGCATTAACTCTTCACTTTTGTTGTTTTCCAAAATTAATTTTTTAGCTACATTGAATAATGTTATAAATTTTGACAATGAGATTTCAAGTAGTTCTTTATATAAATCAATATGTAATTTGTAGTAACGAAAGCCAGTGTTTTGATAATTCAACAGTGAATTTTGATAATTTTGTATATTTCTGTTTGTGTGAGAAGGTATATTATTGAATTCTTTTTGTAAAGCATAAATAATATTATCTATATCCTTGAATTTTTCAATAAAAATATCTTCATCATGCATATGAGGATTATTCTCTACTTCTATTAAATAGTTTTTTAAATATCCACTTTCAAGTATAAACTCACATATAGAACTATCTTCATTAGGATATTGTAATAAGAAATTATCAACATTATTAACCTTTGAAATTGTAAAATTATATTTTATATAAGCTACATCTCTTGCTTTATTTAACCAAAAATACATGCTTTCCTGATTCTCTTTAACCATATTTCTTGTTAAAGCAAAGTCAATATCATGCTTTTTGGCTTTTCTAACAATATCTTTAACTTCATAGAATAAATTTGATTTTTCTATATCAGCAGGAGAACAAAAGTCAACATCATCAACAATTAGATAATTAATATATTTATATGCTTGAGCTACTAATCTTGAACAAAATTGGTATCTATTGTTGTTTTTATCTATTCTGTTTTTATTTACAATAGACAAAGCTTCTTTGACTGAATAAATTGAACCTATTTTATCTCTTAAAAAAAACTCAATATTTTTTAATTCATCATTAGATAACTCTTGATTAAATCTTAAAACTTTCAAATCAGTTATATTTTCAACTAATAATCTTTGAGGATTTAAAGAAAATATGCCTTCTTTTTCTGCATGAATAATTGACATACCTTCAACACAAATCATTGCATGAGAAAAATTACTTTTTGTATATTTCTTAATTGCTATACTATGAGGTTTATGCCCTGACTGCAAAACAATATCCCCAATTTGTAAATTTTCATATTTTAGTATGTAATTCATTGTTGTACGAATATCTTTAATATTTGTTCCTTTGATATATAACTATTTATTGAACATACATTATATATAAAACACCCTGAAAATCAACAAATAACATACACAAAATATGTCGTATATTAAAATAACTATAAACACCTTAAATAAGGTGTTCTTGAATATTTCACTATAAAAAACATTGCAATTTGCAATATTTTTTAAATAAATTTTAAGTTTATGATATAGTTTTTATGTATGTTTATTACCGATATTTAGATGATAATAGTACATTATGTATGTATATTATGACAATATCGTGATCTTGTGCTTGCACTCTCTTTGAGAAATCTGCATTTTGTTAAATTTATTGGGAGGGTTACAGGAGGTGTATTGTGGGTAAAAAATTATTAGAAATTATGGCTGATAAAATTAGATTTAAACACTATAGCATAAGCACAGAAAAAACTTATGTGCATTGGGCGAAAAGATATATACTTTTTCATAATAAAAGACATCCAAGAGATATGGGAAAAATTCAAATCGAACAGTTCCTTACCTATCTTGCAACAAAACTAAATGTAAGTCCAACTACACAGAACCAAGCATTTAATGCAATATTATTTCTCTATGAGCAAGTCTTAAATATATCTTTAAAAAATGAGAATATACAAGCATTAAGAGCACAGACGAGAAAACATATACCAGTAGTTTTGACAATTGATGAAGTAAAAAGTATTATATTAAATATGTCTAGTATTTATCAACTTATGGTAAAGCTTATGTATGGTTGCGGTCTTAGAATGAAAGAAGTACAAAACATAAGGATAAAATCTCAAAAGACCCAAGAAGTAGTGAACAAAGGCGACATCATATTTTAGATGTAACCTTAAGTAGAAATATCAAAAATGCAGTAAAAGAGTTAAACAAAAGCGATATCAAATCACCACTTGATTTTTAATTCATAAAAAAGCCCCATCAAACAAGGTGAGGCCTAAAAAAACTCTTAATTCTTAAATTTTTAACTCTTAACTCACAATCTCAATTAACTTAAATTTTTTAGCTCAGCTTCTACTTTTTTCTTTGCACCATAGCTAGCAGCCATCTTTTGAAAACGATTTTTCTCACTTTCAAGATTATCTATACTTTTTGCTTGATTGGATTCAATATATTCTATGATTTCATTTTCTTCTTGAGTAAGCGTTGGCTCCATTTTAGTCTCCTTTTCTCGTTCCCATCATCTTGATGGGAATGCATACTTATGTTTATTGTACTATTATTACCTATTTAAACTTCAATATAGACTCTTTTCTAGTTTGTTAATGCGTTCTATATCATCTTTTGAAATATTTTCAATAAAACCTATAATCCCCTCATCTTGAAGCTCTTGGATAAGTAAGCCTGTTTTGAAAAAAGATATAAATTGATTTTTCCTATCTTCATATTTTTTTTCAATCTCATACACAAATATGTCGCCAACTATCTCTGTTATTATTTTTGTATGTTTGTTTGTACTTCTAATACTCTTCCATAATAGATAATTTTTACTATTGCTGTAAAGGTCACTTGAATCACCCATTATTACAATATGAGTATAAATATCAGAGCATTTTTCTATATAATCACTAATATTATCAAAAGTTAATTTTTCATTATTTATAAAAACATGTTCCCCATCTTTTAAGGCTATATCTATATTGCTCTTTTTAAATCTATGGTCTGCAAAATAATTTTCTTGTAAATAATTCATACGTTCTATATTACTTCCTATGACTAACACATTTTGCCATGTTGTATCATCGCCCTGAATTTTTTCATATGAGATATATTTAACTGTAGCATCTGTTGGGATAATTATTTCCTCTGAGGGGAAAAACTCCCAATTATCATTATTACAATATCCTATAGCTATTTTCTTTTCAGCTACAAAACTCTCACTTAGATTAAGCCATGTAGTTTCATCTTTATTTAGCGTGTTGTATTGACCAATTGAGCGGTAGTTGTTTAATAAGCCATTTATAACCTTAGTGCTATTACTTTTAATAGCCTCCATTGCTATTAAACTACCCTTAGATGGAAGCATATAGTAAATATTTTTATCATCTAAAAAATTCTTTTGTGATACAATTTCAGCAATAATACGTTTGTTACTAAACTCTCTTAATTTTTCAGTTGCATATATGGTCTTTGAATCTGAGACTCCACAATCTACATTATCACTTAAAACAATGTATGTATCTATTTTATTATGGTTAAAAAACTCTAGTGAATTATCTGAAGATGGTGAGCCTTGT
>JBNJFB010000071.1:0-8139 GCA_051746405.1 Campylobacterota bacterium | reverse complement strand
GATGAGTTAACAGCTAATCTTGATATTAGTAGATTAAAAGAGGTTTTTGATATTTTTAAATCAAACTTTTTAAAACAAAAAATAGTAATAACTCATAATCTAGATTTAGCTTATGCTTTAAAGTATAAAGTTCTGTTTTTAGAAGATGGAAAAATAGAGTTTTTTGGAGAGCATGAAGAGTTTTTTTCAAATGAGAACTTACAAAAGTTTTACAATAACTCTATTATAAAAGTAAATGAACACTTGGTGGTAAATCTATGAAAATAGCTTTATATATACTAAGTCTTATAGCTTTAGCTTTTGCACCTTTTTTAGGTGAGATATCAATAAGTCTAAGTGAAATATTTGATACCTCATCGATGACATATAAAGTTTTTTGGGATTTAAGAGTTTCAAGGGTACTTTTAGCCTTTTTTGTAGGAGGGGTTTTAGCTTTAGGTGGACTTGTATTTCAAGTTATATTTAAAAACTCACTTATTACACCTTATACTTTAGGAATAGCAAGTGGAACTACACTGTTTACAGCTTTATCAATAGTATTTTTTCCTGCTATGATTTTGTCTGTATCAGCTGCATTTGGTTCACTTGTAACTATTATGGTTTTATATATTATTTCTAAAATGATAAATAACTCAAGTATAGCAGTATCCACAAACTCTATTTTACTTATAGGAATAGCTCTTTCATATTTCTATTCATCTGCTTTGATGTTAGTATTTTATATGAGTGATTTACAACAAAACTATTCAATTATAAGATTTACACTTGGTAGTTTAGATACGGTTGGGTTTACGAGCTTTTTTGTTGTATTTTTTATATCTATTTTTATGTATTTGGTTGTTTACTTAAACAAAGCAAATATAAAACTACTTTTAATCTCTAATGATACAGCTTTTTTAAAAGGCTTAAATGTACACAAGCTAAATCTTTTACTTTTAATAGTTATCTCATTAGCTGTTGGAGTTTGTATTAGTTTTGTTGGACCTATAGGGTTTATTGGATTGGTTGTTCCTCATATTATAAAACTTATTTATAAAAAAAGTGCTGATAAGCTTATCTTTCCTGTCTTTTTCTTTGGGGGAGTTTTCTTAGTTGTTTCTGATATGATAGCTAGAAATTTAAATACTGCTTCAAGTGTACCTATTGGAGTTGTCACTGCATTTATAGGAGCACCATTTTTTGTATATCTACTTACAAAAAGAGGTAAAGCTCAAGACTAAATTATTAGATGATTTAGTTTTGAACTATTTGTATTACTTTTTACTTCATCAATTAAATCTGGAAAAAATATCATAAAGTCTTTTTCTAAATGGTTTATTTGAGAGAGTACTATCTCATAGTATGATATGGCACTATCTCTTGAAGCTAATCTTGAAGATAGTCTCATATCAAGCCTTTTAAATGCTATTTCTAAACTTCTTTTCTCTTTATAGTTTAGTAAATCCCTTGAAATCATATTTGATACTATATTTTTTGCAAAGATAGGGTAAAACTCTTTTTGCTTATTTGCGTTATTATAAAACTCATTCATAAACTCATTTAAGGGTTTATTACAGAATTTATCCCAGTTTTTACTTAGTAAGTAATCATAAGTAAAATCGATAATAATCCCCCTTAATAAACCTTTTTGTTTTAGTCTTGCTTTGCTATTTTTAAAAGCCATATGTTTATCACTATAAGAGTCTATTTTTTTATGAAGTTGCATTCCTTTTTTTAAATCATCACTTGAGTTTTCCCAAGCTTTAGCTTTTAAAGGGTCTGCAATGAAGTTTCCTATTTGAAAATCTATATGCTCTTCTGATAAAAGAACATGAGCTAGCCAGTTCATTACTCTTTTACTTTTCCACTTCTTAAAGCGTAAGCCCAATCATCAAAGCCATTTTCACTAGCTTTTAAAGCTGCACTTTCAAAATCATAATCAACCTGTACAAGCTCCATGTTAAACTCACTATCTTGTATATCTAAAATTATATAGCAGGCTTTATTTATACTGTTTTGGATTTTATGCTCGTTTTGTTTACTGCTTCTAAAAGCTTGTAGTCCAACTGAACCAGGATTTAAAATAACCTGACCATTGCTTAAGCTTGTACATCTAGGTACACTTGAATTTCCACACATTATAAACTTGGATTTTATATCCTCATCTATAAGCTTTAAGATATCCTCTTCTTTTCTTAACTTTGCAGTACCAGTTGAAATATCTTCCAATAAATATTTTGAATCATCATAATAAGTACCATTTACCATATAAAAATCTTCACCTATTAATTTTTCAAATGGCAAATCTTGAATCCAATAAAGAACATCATCACTTAAATCATTATATACAAAATTTAAAAGCTTACTCTCTTCAAGTTGTGCTAAAGAGGCCTCTAAAATAAGTCTATCCTCAATACCAAAAATATTTATAAACTCACTTTTTCTTATTAGTTCGTATGTTTTCTTAGGTGCTATTGGACCATAAAAAGAGTTTCCAAGGTTTATTTTAACATCTATATTTTTATTTTTTATATCATCTAATACAGCTTGTAAAGCATAAACATTTGATTTTATATCTGATAAAATAGCTATTCTCATTTGCTTCCTTTGAATAATATATACTGTTTATTATAACAAAATAAAAGTTTTATTGAACTAATTTTATTATAATACAGACTTATATATTAGTAAAAACTATTTAAGAATAATAAGGTATAATTATATTAAATTTATATTTAAAGGATGTTAATAAATGAGTGATGAGAGTATAAAATCAATACCCGCAAATAGATTACAATTTTTTCCAATAATGATGTATGCTACTGTTATGGGAGTAACAGGACTTGCACTAGTTTATAAAAAAATAGGTGAAGTTTTAACATTTCCAACTATTTTTGGTGATATTTTGGGTTATTTAGCTGCATTTATGTTTGTTGTTATTACTATTTTTTATTTAAAAAAGGTGTTTAAATTTAAAAAAGAGTTTATATCAGAGCTTAATCACCCAGTAAGAGTGAACTTTTTTGCTGCTTCTTCTATCTCAATTTTACTTTTATCAATATTTTTTAGGCATGAGTTTGAGCAGCTTTCTTATGTACTTTTTGTTATTGGTTCATTAGTACATATATTTTTTACACTTTTTACTATTAAGTTTTGGATAAATAATAATCTAGAAATAACCCACTCAAACCCTGCATGGTTTATACCAATAGTTGGAAATTTAATAGTTCCTGTTGCAGGAGAGGGCTTTATAAGCAATGAGGTTTTATACTTTTACTTCTCTATTGGAATTTTCTTTTGGTTTATTCTTTTTGCTATTATTTTAAATAGAATTATATTTCATAAACAGTTTGCTGCAAAGTTTATGCCAACACTTTTTATACTAATTGCACCACCTGCAATAGGTTTTTTAGCTTATATTAAAATGACTGGAGGTTTAGATTTTTTTGCACATATACTTTTTAGTTTAGCACTGTTTTTTACTATTTTGGTATTTGTAATGTATAAAAACTATTTAAAAATTAGATTTTTTATCTCTTGGTGGGCATTTACTTTTCCAATGGCTGCAGTAACACTTGCAACACTTACAATGTATGAGTTATCACAACTTTGGTTTTACAGTTTGTTATCATATATTTTTATGTTTGCAACAACAATTATTGTACTTCTTGTAGCAAAAGAGACAGTAGTACACATAAAGAAAAAAGAGATATGTATAATGGAGTAGTTTAGTTTAAACTTTTCAAGATATAATATTGATTGATACTAAAAATATGAAGGAATTATTTATGGATTTTAGATATATAGGAAAAAGCGGACTTAGAGTATCTTCAATTTGTATGGGAACTATGACTTTTGGTTCTACTACTACAAAACAAGAGGCTTTTAGAATTATGGATAAAGCTTATGATGAGGGGATAAACTTTTATGATACAGCTGAACTATATCCTGTACCTCCTAAATCATCTTGGGAGGGAACTACTGAAAAAATTGTAGGTGAATGGCTAAAAACAAAACCAAGAGATTCTGTTATTTTAGCTTCTAAAGTTGCAGGTGCAGCCTCTGGGTGGTTTGTACCGCCAACTAGACATGGACTTACTGCAATTGATTCATTTCATATTAAAAGAGCAATTGAGGGAAGTTTAAAAAGACTTGATACAGAGTATATTGATCTTTACCAAATGCACTGGCCAGATACAATAGTACCAATACAAGAGAGCTTAAAAGCTTTTGATGAGTTAATAAAAGAGGGAAAAGTAAGATATATAGGTACATCAAATGATAGTGCCTATGGACTTACAAAAGCAAATGAAACATCAAAAAATAAAGGTTTAGCAAGATTTGAGTCAATTCAAAATAACTTCTCACTTTTAAATCCAAGATTTTTGGATGAACTTGCAAATGTATGTAAAAAAGAGGATATTTCACTTCTTCCTTACTCTCCAATAGCAGGAGGGGTTTTATCAGGTAAGTATAACTCAGGAATGTACCCAGATGGTTGTAGATTTACAGCATATGTAAAACATAAAAATCCAAGGGTTCAAGCTCAAGCAAAAAGATTTTTAAATGAAAAGACTATAGAAGCTACACAAAGATATGTAAAATTAGCAAAAGAGTATGGAATATCACCTGTTACTTTAGCTGTTGCATACTCTAAGCATTTTGATTTTGTGGCATCAACTATTATAGGTGCAAGAAAATATGAGCAAATGGATGAGATTTTAGAAGCATTTAAATTTAGGCTAGATGATGAGCTTATGGGTAAAATTGAAGAGATTCAAAAAGATATTTTATATCCTATGGGGTAGCTAAAGTAGCTACTTTCCCATACATTTTAGTAAAAATTGCAAATAAGTTTAATAAATAATCAGTTACTATAAGATTTTTTAATATATAACTTAGTACAATATATATTATCTCAAAATGGAGTAGTATATGAACAATCTTAGTATCTCAAAAAAATCCTCACTTATTACTATTATTGTAACATTAGTAATGCTAGTTATTGGTTTTTTAGTATTAAACAAAATTAGCAATGATTTGAAAATAGATGTTTACAATAGTGTAAAGAGTGAATTAAGTCACTTAGAAGATATAAAGCTAAAGGCTAAGTTTGATGTTGGTATTTCAAATGCAATATCAATTTCAAATGATTCTCAAATAAAAGAGGCTTTAAAGACAAATAATAGACAATTAGCAATTGAAGCTTTAGCTAGCTTGTCTAAAAATATGAAAGAGTCAACCCCTTTTAATAATATAAAGGTACATATTCACACAAAAGACTCACACTCTTTTTTAAGATCATGGAAACCTAATAAGTATGGTGATGATTTAAACTCATTTAGACACAGTGTAGTAAAGGTAAACAAAACACAAAAAGCTGTTAATACCTTTGAAGTTGGTAAAGCAGGTCTTAGCATAAGAGCAGTTGTACCTATATTTGCTAAAAACGGTTCCCATTTAGGTTCCTTAGAGTTTATGCAAGGTGTTAACTCTGTAGCAAAATCTTTTGATAAAAATGATGATGGTTTCTTATTACTTATGGATAGTTCCTTAGCAGTTGTAGATATACCTGAAGAAAAAAAGCTACAAAACTATGTGATTTCTCAAAAGTTTATAAATGAAGACTTTTTATCAGATGCTAAAAAAATAGATTATAAAAAGCTTCTGAAAAAAGGCTATTTAATAACAGATGATTATCTATATTCATATATTGATGTAAAAGATTTCAATGGTAAAAAACTTGGTATTGCTATTTCAGGAAAAGAGATGAGCAAGGTAAATGAAGCCGTTGAAAAAGCATCATCAATTGTATGGGTTGCTTTATTGATTTTAGTTATTGCATTAGTATTAAGTATGATTGTTTCTTTAATAAATATGAAAAAAGCAATTCTAAATCCACTAGATAATCTAAAAAAATCTATTGACGCTATTAGAACAACTTCAAATTCAGACTCAGATAAAATAGCAGTTACCTCAAATGATGAGATAGGTGATTTAGTAAAAAGCTTTAATAAATATCTTGATTTTATACAACAAGGTGTAAAACAAGATAAAGAAGTAATACATGAAGCAAAACTTGTAATAGAAAAAGTAAATGCAGGACTACTAAACGATAGTATTAAGAAAAAAGCACACTCACAAGAAGTTGATTCTTTAGTTGGTGGAATTAATAATATGATTAAAACACTACAAAATAATCTATTGATTTTATCAGATGCATTGGTGGCTTTAGCAAATGCAAACTATAGTTATAAAATACCACAAATAGATGGTTTAACAGGTCTTTTAGCTTCACTTATGAGTGGTACAAAAGTAACGCAAACAACAATAAATGAAGTAATGTGTTTAATAGATGAGTCAAATAAAAAGCTTACAAGTAGTGCAGATGAGTTAACAATTGCATCAAAAAAACTAAGTGATTCATCAAATGACCAAGCAGCCTCATTAGAGCAAACAGCAGCTGCAATTGAAGAGGTATCTGAAACTGTAAATAGAAGTAGTGAAAATGCTTCAAGAATGTCAAGCTTTGCTCAAAATGTAATAGAATCAAATAACAAAGGTAAGTCTTTAGCAACAAAGACTTCTGAATCTATGGAGAGATTAAATAGTGAAGTTGAAGGTATAAATGAAGCTATTTCTGTTATTGATAATATTGCATTCCAAACAAATATCTTAAGTCTAAACGCAGCAGTTGAAGCAGCAACAGCAGGTGAAGCTGGAAAAGGTTTTGCAGTGGTTGCAGGTGAAGTTAGAAATCTTGCAAATAGAAGTGCTGAAGCTGCAGATGAGATAAAAAGATTAGTTGAAAGTGCAACAAAAAAAGCAAAAGAGGGTAAAAGTGTAAGTACTGAAATGATAGAAGGATATAATGAATTAGATGAAAATATATCTTCTACAATAGAGATTATAGAAGATGTGGCAAATGCTACAAAAGAGCAACAATCAGCAATAAATCAAATCAATGATACAGTAAACTCACTTGACCAAGCTACACAGCAAAATGCTTCATTAGCAACAAATATCAATGAAATGGCAAAAAATACTTCATCTCTTGCAGTTGATTTACAAAGTATAGTTGATAAGACAAGTTTTGATGAAGACTCAAAGAAAAGAATTTGTGATACAGATATGATTTTTGATTTAAATAGATTAAAATCAGACCATATTGTATTTAAAGATACCAACTTTGCACAATGTAAAGAAGGTCATAAGTTTACAGTAAAAAATCACCATATGTGTAATTTAGGTAAATGGATAGATGCAAATGAAGATAAGCCATTTGCAAAAACAAGTGAGTGGGAGAACTTAAAGCAAGCTCACAAAAATGTGCATGAATTAGTACAAGAAACAACTGATTTATATGCTGTAAATGCTGAAAATGAGCCAGTATTTAAAGTGACTCAAGAAATAGAGAAAAATATTAATATTGTGTTTAGAATGCTAAACAAAATAAGAGAGATAAACTGTAATAACTAACAACAATAAAGAACAGAGATATCTCTGTTCTTTATAACTTTTTGTAAAAACTTCATTGATTTAATCATTTTTTATTCTTATAAAAGCCTATCAAAGAAACCAAGATGTATAATATTTAAAACTTATAAAATATGAAAGAAATAGTATGAATGATATAAATAAAAAAATAGAAACAATTAAACAACTTGCTAAATTTGCAGACTACTCACTACTAAAAAACTTAAAAAGTGATCCAGATGCAAATCAAGATGGGCAAAACCATTATCCAAAAGAGGTATTTAGTGGACATTATGTTCCAGTTGAACCAACACCAATAAAAGACCCGCAATACATAGCACATAGCAAAAGGTTTTTTGATGAATTAGGGCTTGATGATAACTTAGCCACATCAGAAGATTTTATGAAAATGTTTTCAGGGGATACTTCTACTTTGCCTGAGCCTTTAAGTAAAATAGGTTGGGCATGTGGTTATGCCCTATCAATATATGGAAAAGAGTACTATCAACAATGCCCCTTTCAAACAGGAAATGGCTATGGTGATGGTAGAGCAATCTCAATACTTGAAGCAGTACTAAATGGTAAAAGATGGGAAATGCAACTAAAAGGTGCAGGTAAAACGCCATATTGTAGAGGTGCAGATGGAAGAGCAGTTTTAAGGTCAAGTATTAGAGAGTTTTTAGC
>JBNJFB010000070.1:0-8541 GCA_051746405.1 Campylobacterota bacterium | reverse complement strand
TAGAAAATATTGTAGATAAAAATGAGATAAAAGAGTTTAAAAAACTAGTAAATGAGTATGAGTTTGATGAAGCTTTAGAGATAATAAACAGGTGGGAAATATGACAAATAATAAAAAATCAAGTGTTTTAATAGTAGATGATATGCAAGAAAATCTAATGCTACTTAGTGATATCTTAAAAGATAGATATCAAGTAAAAATAGCAAAAAGTGGAGAAAAAGCACTTGAAATTGTAGAAAAAGGTGATGTTGATCTTATACTTCTTGATGTGGTTATGCCAAATTTAGATGGGTATGAGGTGTGTAAAATTCTACAAAAAAGTGAGAGTACAAAAGATATACCTATTATTTTCGTAACAGGAAATAGTAATCCAAAGGATGAAAAAAAAGGGTTTGAATTAGGTGCAGTTGATTATATAACAAAACCTTTTAGCTCTGCTACTGTAAGAGCAAGGGTAAAAACTCATATGAATCTTCATCTAAGACAATTAGAGTTAGAAGAGTTATCTGAAATTTTAAAAGATAAGAATAAAGAGCTTCAAAAGTATATTGAGATGGTTGAAAAGATAAGTATCACAGATGGATTAACTAATATTTACAATAGAAGGCATTTTAATGATACTTTTCCAAAGGTAATTAATAGTGCAAAAAGAAAGGATGAGTTAGTATGTTTTTTGCTTCTTGATATTGATAACTTTAAGCAATATAACGACAACTATGGTCATCAAGCAGGAGATGATGCACTTATAAAATTCTCTTCGTGCTTAAAAGATAATCTAAAACGTTCTGATGATGTTGCATTTAGATTAGGTGGTGAAGAGTTTGGTATTTTATTTAAGTCTGATTCAAAACAAAAAGCTATAGATTTTGCACAGATGATAAGAGAAAAAATAGAGAACTTAAAAATCCCACATGAATACAGTAGTGCAAGTAAATATTTAACTGCATCTATAGGACTTGTATGCGAAAAAGCTAATAAAATAGAGAATGAAGATAGAATATATAAATTAGCTGATAATCTTCTATATAAGTCAAAAGAGAGTGGAAGAAATAAAGTGAGTGTATAGTTATGAAGCATACAAACTATCTTAATACAAAAGCAATTTTATCTTTATTTGGGGTTGTTTCTCTTTTTGCTGTTATATCTTTTTATGTTTTTTATATGTTTCAAGAGGATAGATTAAAAAGTATTAAGCAACAGCATTATGAAAAAATCTCAAACTCATTTAAACTAAATATTCAAAAACATTTAGAAGACTATTATATAGAGCTTTCAAAGCGATTTGTTACACAAGATGTTTTAAAGGCACTTGCTTCAAAAAATAGGCAAGAACTTAAAAATATCACATATGAAAAATACAAAAGACTTAAAAGTGGTGATAAATATATAGATATAGTTCATTTTCATTATGCAAATGGTAAGACAGCTTTAAGACTACATGATTTACAAAAGTATGGTGATGATATTGGTTCAAAAAGAGAGCTTTTAAAAAAGGTACATAAAAATAATAAGAAAGTAAGTGGATTTGAAAAAGGTCATGGGGGTTTTTCATATAGAAATATTATCCCTTTATTTTATAAAAGTAGCTATATAGGAGCTTTAGAAGTAGGAGTAAGTCCTGTAAAAATTCTTGATTTAGTAACGCACTTTAATCGTATTGATGGGGTTTTAAAGTTTAATAAAAAGGGAGATTTTGTAAAGTATGAAAATGTGCAGTACAATCCAAAATTTCTAGAAATTGCTCCAATTAATAATCAAAAAATCCAACAACAGCACATAGTTAATAAAAATAGTGAGTATTTTGCAATCTACTCTTATGATATTCAAGATATAAATGGTGAGTATATTGGGGATTTTATCTTTTTTCAGGATTTAAAAACTTACTACAATCAGTTTATAGATGCATTAGTTAAGTTAGGGGTTGGGTTTTTGGTTGCTATGATAGTTCTATTTTTTGTATTAGTATCTATTTTTGAGTTTTTCTCTAAAAAGCTATTTAAATCAAATATAAAACTTGAAAAATCAAAAGAGTTATTTGAAGAGTTATATAATAATATGAGTAGCGGAGTTGCTATTTATATACCTTATAATGATGGTGAAGATTTTATATTCAAAAATATAAATAAAGCTTCAAAAAAAATGGAAAATGTAGATGAAACTATTATAGGTAAAAAAGTATCAGAAGTATTTCCTGGTGTTAAGCAAATGGGGCTTTTTGATGTTTTTAAAGAGGTATATAAAACAGGAGTTGCAAAAGAACATCCCGTAAGTTTTTATGATGATGGTAGATTAAGTGTATTTAGGGAAAATTTTATTTATAAACTAAGTACAGGTGAAATCGTAGCTATTTATGATGATGTTACTGCTCAAAAAAGAGCACAAGAAGCCCTGAAAGAAGCAAAAAATAAAGCTGAGATTGCAAATAAAGCAAAATCCCAGTTTTTAGCAAATATGAGTCATGAGATAAGAACTCCAATGAATGCTATTTTAGGTTTAGGTGATATTTTAATTGATACAAAACTTGATGCAAAACAGAAAGATATTTTATATAAAATCAATAGTTCTTCTAAGATGCTTTTGGGAATTATTAATGATATTTTAGACTATTCAAAAATAGAAGCTGGTAAACTGCAACTTGAAAAAGAGTGTTTTGATCTTGAAAATGTATTTTCCCAACTTCGAGTACTGTTTGCTACAAAATCTACAAAAGAGGGACTTGAATTATACTTTTATATGAAAAATAGTGTTCCTGGAGTGATTAAAGCAGATGAACTAAGACTAGATCAAGTTTTAAGTAACTTATTAAGTAATGCTTTAAAATTTACTTCAAAAGGTAATGTGACACTTTTAATAGAATTAGTTGATAAAATAGATGAAAATCATGCAAGACTTAAGTTTAGTGTAAGTGATACAGGTATTGGAATGAGTAGTGAAGAAATACATAGAATATTCCAACCTTTTTCACAAGCTGATGTATCAACTACTAGGAAGTTTGGTGGTACTGGACTTGGTTTGATGATTTCAAAAAGAATAGTTGAAGCAATGGGTGGTGAGTTTAAAGTAAAAAGTCAAAAAAATGTAGGTAGTACATTTAGCTTTGAACTTGATACTGAAGTTTGCCAATGGAGACAATCTCATCCTATAGTTGAGAATAGAACTTATCATATTTTAATAGTTGATGACCAAGAGATATCAAGAACAATTTTAAAAGATATGGTAGAGGGGTTTGGTTGCAGTAGTGATGAAGCCTCAAATGGTGTTGAAGCAATAAGTATGATTCAAAATGCTGAAAAAAATAAGAATAGCTATGATTTTATTCTTATTGATTGGATGATGCCCTCACTAAATGGAAAACAAACAATTAAGAAACTTCATAAAATGTACGAAAATGGTGAGCTAAAAAGTAAAATCCCATCTATTTTAATGGTTTCGGCTCACTCAAAAGATGAAATAGAGTTAGATGATGTAAATATAGACAGTTTTCTACCAAAGCCTGTGACTACCTCTACTCTATTTGATGCATTTAGCAGTGCAAAAAGTGGAATAGTACATCCAAAAACTAATTTAAAAAGTAGACAGCATCCAAACTTTAGTGATGTACAAATACTTTTAGTAGAAGATAATGAAATAAACCAAGAAGTAGCTGTGATGATGCTTGAAAAAGTTGGTATAAAAGTTACAATAGCAGTTAATGGGCAAGAAGCTATTGAGAAGTATTTTGATTATAAAATAGATTTTAATATGATACTTATGGACTTACAAATGCCAGTGATGAGTGGATATGAAGCAACTAAAGAGATAAGAAAACATGACAAAGATATACCAATAGTTGCCCTAACAGCAGCAGCTCTTGTGGAAGATAAACAAAAAGTAATTGATGCTGGTATGAATGACCATTTAAGTAAACCTATAAACTCAAATGAGCTTTATACCACTATAGGAAAGTTTTGCGATATTTCTATTGATAAGTTAGATACACTTGATTTTGATTATTTAAATGATACTGTAACTTCACAAGATAGAAAAAACTCAATTTTGAATAAGTTTTTAAAGCAGCTTGAAACAGGAGAGTTTAGCCAAATTATTACAGCTATTGAAAATAAAGAAGATAATGCTTCTTCATTAATTCACTCACTAAAAGGTGTTAGTGGAAATCTTGGTGCTAATAGGGTTTATGACATAGCATATGACATAGATAAATCATATAAAAATAGTCAAGATATATCTTCTAAACAAATAGAAATCTTAAAAGATGCTATTGAAGATATAAAGCAAGACTTAAAAAACGCAGATTTAAAAAATAGCTTTCAAGAGCAGAGTATTTCAAAAGAGAGATTTGATAAACTATATAACAGTATAGAGAACTCTTTGATTAATAGTACTATAATAGAAGAGCAAGACTTGCAAGGGTTTATTCAAAACTTAAAAGACAGCATATCAAAAAAGCAGCTAGATGAGTTTCAAAATGAAGTTGAAAACTTTGAGTTTGATAATGCTTATAAAATATTAAAAGGTTGGAAGCTGTAGAGTACTACTACTTAGAGTTATTCTCTAAGAGTAGCTCTTTTACTTTTTGAAGATTCTGTTTTGTTTTATTTTCATCTTTAATTTTTAAAGCTTTTTTATAGCTTGAAATAGCTTTTTGATAGTTTTTATTCATTGCATAGGCATTTCCAAGATTATGGTACTTATTGAAGTTTAAATCTCTATTTTGAGTCTTTACTTTAGTGTAGTTGTATGCTGCTTGTGTGTATTTTTTTTGTTTATAAAGAGTATTTGCAAGATTATAAAACTTAAAAGGGGAGTTTTCTATCTTTTTATACTCTTTATAAGCTTTTTTATACTCTTGTTTTTTATAGTAATTATTAGCTTTTTTAATATACAAAAAATCAAAGATTGAGGCTTGTGCTTTATTATTTATAATAAACAAAGATAAAAAAGCCAAGAAAAAGTAGCTTGAAATATTGGTCTTTTTAAAAGTTGGAAGTGAAAAAAGTGCCATAAAAAGTAGCACTAAGGCTATAGCTAAAGGATAGTAAAATAACTCTGTATATGTTTTGATTTTCTTAATTGGGTCTTTTGAGCTCTTGGGGTATATATCAGTATGTAAATCTTGATTTATGTTGTAAATTTTTTCGTTTGTAACAGGTCTACTTAAAGCCATAATCATAAATAAAAGGGATAAGACAAGCATAATAGCTCTAGCTTTTTTTGAAAAATATTTATTTTTTAAAGATAGCTTTTCAATAATATCTTTAGAGAAATATTCATCTATCTTTTCTTGTTTTTTTATTATAAAAAAAAGCAGTACTAGTGTAGGTAAAAACATAAAATAGAAAACATTTTCATATAAAAAAATCAAAATCTTCCTTTTTGAGTATTATAATATATTAACACTACAACAAAGTTAAAATAAGTTTTAGTATGTTTTAGATAAAATCTATGTTTAAATTAAAACATCGGAGTAAATTTAATGGAATTTAATGCACAAAGAGTTGATGATGCAAACGCAGTTATCTCTGCAAAAATAGAAAAAGAAACAATTGAATCTCAAGTTGATAAGCTGGCTAAACAAGCAGCTAAGACTATGGATATTCAAGGTTTTAGAAAAGGAAAAGTTCCTGTAAAGATTGTAAAGCAAAGATATGGGGATAAGTTAAGAGAAGATGCTGAAGGTGAGGCTTTAAGAGCCATTTTAGCTGATGGCTTAAAAGATTTAGATATCTCAAATGAAGATATTGTAGGTGAACCAAGTATTTCAAAATTTGAAAAAAATGATGATGGTTCTATTGATGCTGAAGTTAAAGTTGCTGCTAAGCCAAATATTGATTTAGGTGATTATAAAGCTTTAGTTCCTGAAGTTGAAGACAAAGAGATCTCTCAAGAGCAAATTGATGAAAAATTAAATGAAATGGCTAGTAAATCAGCACCACTTGTAAAAATCAAAAGAAAAAGAATGGTTAAAGATGGTGACCATGCTGTTATTGATTTTGAAGGTTTTGTTGATGGTGTTGCATTTGAGGGTGGAAAAGCTGAAAAATATCCACTACATGTGGGTTCAGGTTCGTTTATTCCAGGTTTTGAAGATCAAATTATTGGTATGAAATACGAAGAGGAAAAAGATGTTGTAGTAACATTCCCTAAAGAGTACCAATCAAAAGATTTAGCTGGAAAAGAAGCAACTTTTAAAGTAAAACTACACGAAATTCAAGAGAAGCAACCTGAAGAGTTAAGTGATGAGCTTGCTAAAAAGATGTTACCAAATGAAGAAGATGCTACACTTGAAACATTAAAAGAGAAAATAAAAGAGCAGCTAAAAAATGAAGCTAAAGCTGTATATTATAGAGAAGAGTTAAAGCCAGCTTACTTAGAGAAGCTTTTAGAAGAGCTTCAGTTTGCTCTACCTGAGAGTGTAATTGACCAAGAAGTTAATCACGCTTTAAATAACAAAGTAAGAGAGATGAAAGAAGAAGAGATTAAAGCTTTACAAGAAGATCCAAGTAAAGTAGAAGAGCTAAGAGAAGAGTTAAAAGAGGATGCACAAAACTCTGTAAAAGCTACATTTATTGTAGATGCTTTAGCAAAAGCTGAAGGTGTTGAGGTATCTGACCAAGAAGTAACACAAGTGTTATATTATGAAGCAATGCAAATGGGACAAAATCCACAAGAGATTGTAAAACAGTACGAAGAAGCAGGATACCTACCTGCTATAAAAATGTCTATGATTGAAGAGAAAGTTATCTCTAAATTATTAGATGAAAAATTAGGAAAATAATCAATTAGGATAATTAAATGAGCTATATACCATACGTAGTTGAGAAAAGTGGAAGAGGTGAGAGAAGTTATGATATCTATTCAAGACTTCTAAAAGATAGAATTATAATGTTAAGTGGTGAAGTAAATGATCAAGTAGCATCTACTATCGTTGCACAACTTCTTTTTTTAGAAGCAGAAGACCCTGATAAGGATATCTATCTTTATGTTAACTCTCCTGGTGGAGTGATTACAAGTGGTATGTCTATTTATGATACTATGAACTATATAAAACCTGATGTTTGTACTATTTGTGTAGGACAAGCTGCATCTATGGGTGCATTTTTGTTATCTTCTGGAGTTAAGGGTAAAAGGTATGCACTACCTAACTCTAGAATAATGATTCACCAACCATTAGGTGGTGCTCAAGGGCAGGCTACTGATATTCAAATTCAAGCAAAAGAGATTCAAAGAATGAAAGATACTTTAAATCGTATTATTTCAGAACAAACAGGGCAAGATTTGGAAACTGTAGAAAAAGATACAGATAGAGACAACTTTATGAGTGCAGAAGAGGCTTATAAATATGGTCTTATTGATGAAGTTATTTCAAGACATAGTAAATAAAAGATATTAAAATGATTAGAGAAGTTATTACTTATCCAAATAAATTACTTCGAACTAAATCAAAAGATGTAGAAAAGTTTGATGATGAACTTCATACTCTTTTAGATGATATGTATGAAACAATGATTGAACAAGAAGGAGTAGGGCTTGCAGCTATTCAAGTTGCTATTCCTTTGAATGTGTTGATTATAAATCTTCCTGATGAAAACGATAATCAAAATAAAGAAGAGCTAATAGAGGCTATTAACCCTATAATTACACATAAAGATGGAGAACAAATCTTTACAGAGGGTTGTTTAAGTGTTCCTGGATTTACAGAGGATGTTAAAAGAGCTAAGCATATTATAGTTGAATACTATGATAGGAATGGCAATAAGCAAACTATGGAAACAGATGGCTTCTTAGCTGTTGCATGGCAGCATGAGATGGAGCATCTTACAGGTCATCTTTTTATAGAGAAGTTATCTTTTATAAAAAGAAAAAAGTTTGAAAAAGAGTGGAAGAAAAAGTTAAAAGATAAGAAATAAAACCTTATCTTTTAATACTTTTATATTTTTGTAGCTAAATTATAAATCATAAATAAAATCAAACTATTACTAACACCCCAAATAAAACCAAATAGAGTTTTTTCATAAGTTGTATGAAACATCTCTTTATACCTAATAGGGCATGAATAATATGCTAAATAAATTGCAATCACAACACTTATATAAAAAGTAATACTATTCATTGATGCTAATAGAATCATTGTAAATGAAAAAAATGGGATAAGTATTGATAGTGCAAAAAATCTGCCATACTGTTTTCTATTTTTGCTATTTTCAAAATATCTTACTGTGTATCCACAACTTGGGCAGATAGTTCCTATTCTTTGATTTATTTTATGATTATTGCACTGGGGGCAATCTATAAGTTCCATATAATACTCTCCAAATATATTTTTGGTATTATATCTATATAGAATAAATTATTGTTTATTTTAAGGGTTTTGTCTGAAGTTGTTTTGAAAGTATGTGAATATTAGTAAGAGGGTTTTATCATCCCTCTTGCTTATTCCACTGTGCATAAAGATTTTCTGCTTCAGATATCTCTTTAGCACTAGCTTTTCTTCTACAAGACATATACCCCTTAGAACCATCACAAGACTCAAATGGATAAACA
>JBNJFB010000069.1:0-8563 GCA_051746405.1 Campylobacterota bacterium | reverse complement strand
AATGCTACTGTGTATTTTGCACCTGTATACTCAGATATCATGGCTTCAAGTTCCTGAACTCTTCTTCCCATTGATATCCACCCACTCTTTACTTGATCATAAACAGCTTTGGCTTCTTCATCTCCAATATATGGTATGGCCATAGGTATGAAATGCATTACATTCCCTTTTTTATAAAATAATCTTTGTACCACAAAATAGTTTTCTTTAATCCACTTTCCAGAGAATACTGGGGGGTATATCCTAAACTTTTTAACTTTGATATATCTGGACATCGTCTAGGAGTGCCACCTTTTTGAATTTCTTCGTGCTTTAATGTAAGGTCAAGGTTTAAAATCGAAGCTATTTGATATGCAAGATCAATAATTCTTTCTTCTTGATCTACACCTACATGATAAATCTCATTGCTTAAACCTTTTTCGGCAGTAAGTATAATACCCTCTACTGCATCATCAACATAGCAAAATGCTCGAGTTTCTTCACCAGTCCCTTGTATAGTTATCTCAACATTATTTTTAGTAAATCCTGCAGATGCTTTATACATTTTTTCAACTAATTGAGGAATAACATGTTCAAATCCCATTGAAGGGCCATAAATATTATGTGGTCTAAAAATAATCTTTTGTAAATCTTTCTTGGTCGAATAATGAAGAGTCAATATTTCACCAATCAACTTTGACCCTCCATAAGAATACCTTGGATTATGAACATCTGGTACCACACACTGAACTTGTTCATCAGTAGGAACATAAGGAGGTGTTTGATAAACTTCAGAACTACTTGCATAAATAAATTTACTTACACTATGTTTCTCCATTGCTTCCATAATATTTAGGTGTCCTTTTATTCCAACTTCCATTACAAGTTCTGGTCTTTTATAAAAATTTTCTGTACCATTTATAAATGCAAGATGAAATACTGTATCCATTCCTTTTGCTGCTATTTCTACATTTTGAAGATTTCTAATATCACCTTCAACTATCTCTATCTTTTCTTTAACCTCCTCCAAATTAGCATTAGTACCTCTATAATTATTATCAAATACTCTTACTTTATATCCTTTATTTACCAATCCTTTTACTAAAAAGGAACCAATAAATCCAGTACCACCTGTCACGAGCACATTAGTCATTTCCTAAACCTCCATATAGTACATCAAAATGTTGTTTTATAAAAAACGAATCAAAGTTATTCCATGTATCGATAAAGACAGATGGTTTGTTCATTAAACCAAAAAGATGTTCTAAGTTCCAATTTTTATAACTTTTGTGATTATTTAGCACAATCACAGCATCTGTTTGATCAAATGCACCTTCTAATGAAGTAGCTTTTATTCCAAGTGCATTAATGGTTTCATCATCAACAACTTTATCATACGCATACATATTTTTAAAATCTTGCAATGCTTTCAACACCCACAATGAGGTAGAATCCCTTAAATCAGAAGTTTCGGGATGCCCTTTAAATGCTAGTCCAACTAATACGATTTTCGATCCATATACATCTTTATTGGCTTTTTTTAACAAACTAATCAATTTTTCTTTTATCAAAGCAGGTGCTTCTTCATTCACTGCTCTTACAGATAAGATTAGATCCGAATTTAGATCATTATCTTTAAAAGATTTACTTAAGATATAAGGATCTTTTGACAAGCATGGTCCTCCAACCCCAGGGGAAGGTTTAGGTATATGGTTTCTCTGGTATCCAAAATTGACTGCATCTATAAGATCGTGAATATTTAAGCCAAGTTTTTCTGTAAGCTTACTTAGATTATTTGCATATGCAAAAATATGATCTCTGTACGTGTTGTCAATCAGTTTACACATTTCTGCAGATTCTAATGTGCCAACATTTATCACCGTATTTGTAATTGTTTCAAATATTCTTGTAGTTATCTCATGTGATATTTCATCAAACGAACCTATAATTTGTGGATTTTTTTTAAGTTCTTTTAGTGCCACCCCTTCTGCTGTTCTTTCAGGCGCAAAAGAAAGATAAAAATCATCACCACACTTTAAACCTGATATATTTTCAATAGTAGGAAGCACAATATCTCTTGAACATCCTATTGGAACTGTAGAGCGAAGAATAACAACATCACCTTTTTTTAAGATAGCCCCTATACTTTCAGATGCTTGTCTAATATAATCAACATTTGGTTGTTTATTTGCTGGCAATAACGGAGTTCCAACAGTAATGATATATACATCACTATGCACTTCATCAATTTTTGTTGTAAAATTAATTCTATCATTACATAATTTATCTAAATATTTTTTCAATCCTTCTTCATAGAAAGGTTGTTGCTTAGCCTTTAAATTATTTACTAATTCTTGATTGATATCAAATCCTTTTACACGAAACCCTTCATCTGCCAATACTAATCCTAATGTTAAACCAACATAGCCCATTCCTAAAATTGTTATACTTTTATTCTTAATATTAAAAATATGATTTTTTTCATTAATGCAGTAATAGTCCACTACTCTTTTTTTGCTATTAACAATTGGAATTAATTTAAATTTTGAAGAGAGTACATTTTTCACTTCTTCTTGTTTAGTATTCTCATTAAAAAATATAGGATCTGTTTTTATACAGTTTTTTATAGGGTCATTTATATTCATCCCATTGATCAATCCTCTTCTTATATCACCATCAAATAACATTCCAATCAATGTTCGATTTTCATCTACACATATTAAAGCTTTATATGGAGTAGCTTCTATTTTTTGTAATGCTTCTAATATAGTGGCATTTTGGTCTATATACACAGTATCCTTTATATCCATCTTTTTTCCTCGTTTAAAAAAAATAATACAGCAATATGCAAAGCGTGATTAAACTTGCCCTTTTCAACCATTTTTTTTAACTCGTCTTCTGAGACAAATACAATATCTATGCCCTCTTCTTTTACAAAGTTTATTTTATTTTCTGCATCTACTATTTTAAAAGCCCATAACCGATTATTTATCCTTCCAGTATCAGAAAGCATTTTAGCTAACAGTTGAACATTAGACCTAGTGGCGAGCAAGCCCACTTCTTCTTCTACTTCACGTATTATACAATCATATACATTTTCATTGCTTTCTAGCAGTCCTCCAGGTAGTTCAAAAGTATAATCCTCCACAGCTGGCCTATATTGTCTAACCAAGGGAATTTTATAATCTTTTGTAAACACGACTGCACATACATAATCATTAACTAAAACTGAATGGAAAGTTTCAGGCTTAAAAAAGTGTGGTAGATTAACAGTTTTTTCTTCGTATGTAAAATATGAGGATAATTTACAAATGTGTTTATTGACTATCACCCAACCTCCTTAATCATATTCAAACATCTTAATAGCCCTTTGTATCTCATGGTGTAGATCATTTTACACCTTTTGTATTGTAAAACTACTCAGCTTACTGCTAGAATCTAAAACGACAATATCCGTCTCAAAAATACAACTATACTTTTTAAAATACTGCGTCAACTTGTCGGAAATAGGATTGAGATACTCTTTCATATTTTGTGGTAGATCTACCACAACTACAAACACTATCTCTTTCACCCTATTAGTAAGCTCCCTCAGAGTATCCTTTCCATCTAAAACATTGGCAGAGTATAGGTCAAGAAGTGTATCGTTTACTTTTTGAATGATCTTGCTAGCAAATGCTTCAAAAGGATTTTCATTGCTCATCTCTAGCGTTTTATATGTATTTTTTAGTATCTGCTCTTTTTGAGTTTGCGTTTTATTGCTTATATTTCTATTAAAATCTTTTACCTCTATAAGCATAAGTTTACTGCCGTACTTATAGACAAAGTCCACACCTTTTTTTGATGCATGTTTGCATTGTTCATGTGTTGCAGTATCATCATACTTGATTACACTGTTCTTTTTGAATCTAAACTTTATATCTGGCTCTATATGTTCTACCATATTAGATCCCTAGCTTTTTTATTTTGATGCTATTTTCTTTATTAAAAAGATCGATAGAACTATCTACGATCTCATTAGCAGGCATTCCTTCTTTTAGGTTTGCTTTTTCTATGGTTACGATATTTTCTTCATTTTTCATATTAAAAAAGCAAATATCTTGCTCTTTTTCGATTGCCAAAAGATGAAAAGCTTTCACAACAAAATAGCTATGAGTAGCTATAAATATCTGCACACCGACCTGCGAGAGATCAAAAAGTATTTTGACCACTTTTTGGATGATAGCCGGATGCAGTGCCACCTCAGGCTCATCTATAATAAGCACTGTGTTTTTGTCTATGGTTTTGTTTTTAAGCAGTTGGTTAAAAATACCTATTTTCTTAACGCCCTCAGCCGTAAGAGATATAGAAAACTTCTGTTTGCCTTTTTGAAATACAAACTCGTCACTATTTTGTACTATTCGCCCCTTTAGAGATTTTTCTAGTTCTTTATCTGCTTCTCTAAAGCCTTTTGCTAGTGCTCCTTTTGCCACTGGCACATCTAGTGCTTTTACTAGATCATAGTAAGTATCATCATACCCTTTGAAGTCATACATCTCTACAGTAGTACGGATAAGCTTTCGTATAGTCAAAACCTCTTTAGGCGGTAAAAAAGTCGCTTGTAATTCAAAGTCGTTGTTGTCTAGTTTTGAACAGTGTTTGATATTTTTTGTGGCTTTATTAGAAAAAGAAAAATCCAAGCTTGACCTATCATCAAAAAAGAGATCTACTTTTAAGGTATCTTCTCTTTTGGTTACCAGATCGCCTAATTTATCAATATCAAAAACATTCAATAGCTTCGTAGAAAAATGATCAATAAAGTTCTCTATATTCTTATTTTTAGCCTCTTCTCTTGCCTTTACAGAAGCATAAAGAAGTTTTAAAAGAGAAGTTTTTCCAGTGTCGTTTACTCCTGCAATGATATTTATAGATCCAAAAGCTACCGTTTGATCTTTTAGCTGCATAAAGTTTTCTATGTCTATTTTTTTTATCATGAAATCAACTCCCCCAAAAGAGTATAAGAATCTCTAATTTTATCTAAATCATCATAGATCTCTAGTGTAAAGTCTTTGTTTTTTATACTTTGTTGCTTTAACAGTTCTACTAAACTAGAATCTTTTTGCAATTTATGATTTAAATCATGTAAAGCATCATTATCACTTATATGTATATAATCTGAAATTGCTATCATCTTTTTTAATTCATCTTCAAAATCTAGTCCTAAAGTTTTGGAACTAACTTTTAAATGTGCTACATCCAAAAGTAGATTAAAGTCAATTTTGTTTTTTAATTCATCATATTCGTTTGAACTTGTAAGCATAAAGATATTATCACCATTATAAGTTTCATAATTAGTAGATGAAAATACATTATTTTCTACATACAGCTTCACATTACCTGCTAATATTTGAAGTTTTTCAAAACCATCACAAAACCTTTGCATTGCTTTTTGTTTGTCGAAAAGACTATTTTTAGATATCTTCTTCCCTATCTCACTTACTTTAATATCTATAAAAAATCCCGCATGAAAACCATACCTTTTAGCACCTAATTTTTTTGATAACTCTATAGCTTCTACTATATGATTAAAACTTTTTTCATATATCTCATCATTTAAAGAAGCAAGGTTAAGTACAAAATGCTTTTTTGGTGGTGGGTAATAATTATGACACACATAGTTTAGATTGTATTTTTCTTTTTGTTCCAACAGATCATCTTCAAAACCATCATAATATTCTGTACCACCTGATAATTCAATATTTTTAAAGCCATTATCTACCAATTCTTGAACTGAATCTTTTATTTTTTTCTGTTTTACACATGATGAAGATACATATATCACTTTATTTTCCTGAACAAATGTTTGTAATTATCTAATTCTTGAACAGTCTTAATTTCTACTTTTTCATATTCGATAGAACTAAAAAAAGCACCTTTATAGGGAGGGAAATACATTGCTTTTACAAATTGCTTTGCTTCTTCAAAAGTAGTTGTACTAAAATCTTTTTCTCCATTGAAAGGTAGTTCTCTTTTATAGTAAGTTGCCTTACCTTTTTGTGGTTCACCCTTATAGTTGTCAATTAACCTACTAAGTGCCTCAGGAAAGTTTTGAACAAATAGCGAGATTAGTTTATTATACAGGCTGTAGGCAGTATCAGTATCTAATATATCTATTTTTTTTTGTAGAACTATATTACCATCATCTACTATTTCAGTGATATAGTGAAAACTAATGCCTGTCTCCTTTTCTCCATTTATCAAAGCCCAAACACTTGATTTAGTTCCACGATATGCTGGTAAAAGTGATGGATGTAGATTCATTGCTTTATAATTAACTAATTGTAATACTTCTGATTTGATAATAAATCTATAATATACTGATAGCAATAGGTCAGGTTTGAAGCTAACTAAATCTTCATAATAATTATTTACACTATCAAAAGTATATGTTACATTATTGTTTTTTAAATGGTTGATAAACTCTCTATTCTCTTCTACATCATGAGTGAATACTATGATTTTATTCATTTCAATATTTAATGAATTAACAAGCTGATAGAAACATTCTAAACCAGCTCTTCCAAATCCACAATACACTATTTTCATACTATCTCAATTATTTCATTTTTCTTATAACTTTTAGTCGCTTTTGTACCAACTAAATCCTTATAATATATAGGAGAGATTCCTTCTCCACCTGTTCTTTTACCTATGATATTCTTTTCTGTAAGGATTTCACCCTCTTTTATTTCACAATTTGCCACTAAGCACTTTTGCAAAGAAACTCTAGTCTTAGTTTCACTCAAGTTTGGTTTTTTGATACTACTTCCCATAAAAGCATCCACTTTTCGCACCAACTGAACAAATTCTTTTAGCTCTTCTGGAGATAATGAAGCTTTGTGATCTGGACCTTGAAGTGATTTATCAAGTGTAAAGTGTTTTTCCACTACTTTTGCTCCCATAGGTATAGCAAAAGCAGCAGCTCCAACGCCAACTGTATGATCACTATACCCTACTAGTACATCAAAATGCTTTTTAAAAGTATCTATCACAGCCAAATTTGCTTCATCATCTCTTATTGGATAATTTGCAGTACATTGAAGTAGCACTACATCTTTATTGTGCTCATAGATAGTTTCTAGTGCCATTTGCACTTCTGATAGATATGTCATGCCTGTTGAGAGAAACATCGGCTTGCCTTTTTGGGCAACCTTTTTTAAAAATGGCAGATTTGTTGTGTCGGTAGAAGCTATTTTGTACGCTGGAAGATCGAGTCCGTCTATCTCTTCTAAGCTATTTTCATCAAAAGGGGTTGTTAAAAATATAATATTCTTTTCTTCGCAATATTTTTTAAGTTCAAGATTTTGCTCTCTTGTAACTTCAAGCTTTTTAAGCATGTCCATTTGAGACTCTGTTGCCTCTGTAGTCTTTTGTTGATAAGGTGCTTTTTTCACGTTATCTAGTATGAGATGTTCAGCTCTAAAGGTTTGAAACTTCACAGCATCTGCACCCGCTTCACTAGCCAAATCAATGAGATTTTTAGCTACACTCATATCTCCACCATGATTCACACCAGCTTCTGCTATTACAAAAGTTGGTGAAGTTGGTGAAATTTTTTTATTTGCAATATTAAGTGCCTTATTAAAAATCATAATCCTACCTCATACTCATGCGTACTTGTTTTATTTTATGATAAATTTTTTTAAATTTATTAAACTGTAATCCTAATCGTATATCATCATACATTCTTAGCTCATAAGTTGTTTTTTCTTCATTTAGCTTAAAATCATAATTTGAAATTTGTGTCATAATGTCATTATATATTACATCGTAGTAGCTATCACTTTTATGGTTTTTAACTCTAAGTGGTGATAGGTTTCTAATAACTTGCTGATGTTGATTTGGATTTGCTTGTAAAGCAATAGAATTTTTGGCTTTGAATGTATGAAGTATAGTCAAAATATTTGTTGCATACTGATCTAAAAACTTCACTATTTTTGTGAAAACGCCTAGTTTGTGATTATGAACATAAAATTCTACTTGATTAGCGAGTGAAAGTATGTTTTCTGGAATGAGATACTTTATATTATACAGTTCATTGTTAAAAGTTTCATGGGCTTTAGAAATTTCATATTGAGTAAAACAAAAAGCTATTAATTGAGTAGTTGGGAATCGTTTTTCTAACTCTTTAAGGTATAGTCTAAACTCCTGATCTTTGGTGTTTTCCTCAGTAGCCAAAAAGCCTATACTATTAGGGCAATACATATCTTTTATATCCTCTTTATTTACAAAAGCAAAAGTATTCACAAACCGATACTCATTAAACCTCTTATCAAACTCAAAAATCTTAGAAACAATAGACTGACTAAAGTCAATTTCACACTCCACATGCGTAAGTTCCACTTTTGGTTCAAGTGAAACAATTTTTGTCAGTGTCATTTCAAAAAGATTCATCTTTTCTTTGAGGGCGCGACTTAGGAGGTTGAGGTTTGGTGAACTTGCAAGGTTGTTGTGCAAAAAGATTTCGATATTTTGTGCAAACTCATAGATATCTTTTGGTTTGATCGCTTTTATATCTTTTGCATCTTCATCAAACGATTTTTTA
>JBNJFB010000068.1:0-8891 GCA_051746405.1 Campylobacterota bacterium | reverse complement strand
TTTTTAATAGGAGCAACTGCTTCAATATGCGGATTAATTTTTGTTCCAAGTGATAAGATGTTGATTTTTTCTATATTTTTATCACTTTTACTACTATTTGTATTTAGAAAAAATCTGGAAAAGCAATGAGTTATATTGAGATATATTTAGCAATATTAGTTATGGCTCTTGTGAACTTTTTTACAAGAGTTACTCCATTTCTATTTTTTAGAAAAAATGAGTTGCCTTCATATATACTGTTTATTGAAAAATTCTTCCCAGCTGTTATTATGACTATACTTATTGTTTACTCTGTAAAAGATGTAAATTTTTCCTTGGCTCCTTATGGATTAAAAGAGATAAGTGCAGTTTTCTTTACTGCAGTTTTACATATTACTTTGAAGAACTATTTAGTATCAATATTTGCAGGAACGATTTTTTATATGAGTTTAATTCAATACTTTTAGTAGATAAAAAGCTTTAGCTTTTTATCTACTCTTTTGGTGAAAATGGGAAAAAAGCACTTCCCCATGTAAGTCCTGCACCAAAAGCATCAAATAGGATATTATCGCCTTTTTTGATTTTTCCTTGCTCGTATGCATAGTTCATAGCCATAGGAATTGAAGCAGCTGAGGTATTACCATATCTATCAACTGTTAGTACAGTTTGCTCTTCATTTAAGCCTAATGCATCACCAACAGCTTTTATAATTCTATAGTTTGCTTGATGAGGGATAAAGTGATTTATATCATCATTTGTAAGGTTATGTTTTTCCATCATAACTTTTACATCAGAAGTTAGAGTTTTAACAGCTAGTTTAAAAGTTTCATTCCCTTTCATTCTAATACACGCCATTTTTTGCTCAACTACTTCTTGTGAACATGGATGCTTACTTCCTCCACCAGGAGTTTTTATTAAGTCATCATAGTTTCCATCACTTGAACAGTTTACATCTACAATAGCTTCACTTTTATCTTTGGTTGCAGATATTATTGCAGCACCTGCACCATCACCAAAGATAAAACAAGTACCCCTATCTGTATAATCAAGTATTGATGAGTACTTTTCAGCACCAATTATCAAGACATTCTTTTTCATTCCAGATTCAATAAAAGCTTTTGCTATTGATGTTGCATATACAAAGCCTGTACATGCTGCACTAATATCATAAGCCATTATATTAGGTAGTTCAAGTTTTGAAGCTATAAGACAAGCAGTTGATGGCATACATAAATAATCAGGGGTCACTGTTGCACATATAACCATATCAATATCATTTTTATCAATACCTGCTCTTTGTATCGCCAGTTTGGCTGCTTTTGCACCTAAGTCAGATGATGCTTCATTATCTTGAGCAAGTCTTCTCTCTTTTATACCTGTTCTTTTAGTAATCCACTCATCACTTGTATCAATAATCTTTTCAAAATCTGCGTTAGTCATGATCTTTTCAGGGATATATGCCCCTATAGATCTAAAAGCTGCATATGCCATTTACATATCCTTAAGTAAATATAGCAAATAGCAAAACTATTTACTATACTGTTCTAGTCTTTGTTCAATATGTTCGTTTAAATTCGAACTTGCTGCATTGATTGCTTGAAATATTGCATTTTGTATTGCTTTTTCGTTTGATTTTCCATGGGCAATAATTACAGGTGCTTTTACACCTAAAAGTGGTGCACCACCATACTCAGCATAATCAACTCTTACTTTTAAGTTTCTAAAAACTTTTCTCATAAGAACTGCACCAGTAATTGAAATCAAAGATCTTTTTAAATTCTTTTTGATGATTTGACCGATTGTATCTGCTACACCTTCAGCTGTTTTTAGCAAAATATTACCAACAAAACCATCACAAACTACAACATCAATAGTTCCTTTGAAGATATCACTACCTTCAACATTTCCTGCAAAATTAGGAATTTTTGATATTAAACCATAAGCCTGTTTAGTAACTTCGTTACCTTTGCTTTCCTCTTCACCATTTGATAATAATCCAACAATTGGCTCATCAAGTTGTAAAACATCTTGTGAATACACTTGACCCATTACCGCAAACTGAAATAGATTATTAGCATCACTATCTACATTTGCTCCAACATCTAAAACCAAAGTATTTTGATTTTCGCTTGTGGGCATAAGAGTAGCAATTGCAGGTCTTGAAACACCTTTTATTCTTCCAATTCTCAAAGTTGCAAGTGACATAGATGCACCTGAATGTCCTGCAGATACTACTGCATCAGCTTCATTATTTCTAACAAGTTCAATAGCTTTGTATATAGTTGAGTCTTTTCTTTTGAGTGCATCTGTTGCAGAATCGTGCATATTGATTACATCATCAGTGTCCAATATCTCAACTCTTGAGTGAAAGTGATTTGGTAATAGATACTCTATTTCATCTTTTTTACCAACTGCAATTGCAGTAAAGTTGTTATTCTTCTTTAAAGCTGCTACAAGACCTTCAATTATAGGTTCAGGACCGAAGTCCCCACCCATTGCATCTAAAGCAATCTTTAACATTAGTTTTTATATTCACCAGTATTTGGGTTAACAGTATGAGGCATTTTCCATGTTCCATCGCTGTCTTTAACTGGTCTTTTTAATGTAATTTTATAGTGTGTTTTTCTTTTAGCCGCTCTTGTATGAGAGACTCTTCTTTTTGGTACTGCCATAATTTTCTCCTAAAATTCTTTTTGTAATTCACTATTATCTTTTAGACAATCGCTACAAAGATGATAGTCGCTTTTTATTGATTCTACTTCACTTTTGATAATTTCGTCAAAATCTATAATACCATTATAAATCTCAATAACTAAATCATCAGTTTCATTTTGGGTGAAAACTCCATCACTTAAAAGAAAATTTTCATTCTCTTTTAAGGTCAAATCCTCTTCATTCCCACATCTGCAACAATTAATTTGTGTATTTCCATTAAGTTGTGCATTAACTTTTACTAGTGTAGGTGTTATTTTACAAAAAGTACCTTCAATTTTCACTGAATCAAGTGATGATTTAAAGTCACTTGTATTAAATGGTACTTTTCTAAACTCTATTTTCATTCAAAAATACTTGAATTAACTAGTTTATTAACAAATTTCTCTGTCTGAGAAAAAGAATTTAATCTCATTTGCTGCATTTTCTAATGAATCTGAACCATGAACTGCATTTGCATCAATAGATTCAGCAAAATCTGCTCTAATTGTTCCAGCTTCAGCCTCTTTTGGATTTGTTGCACCCATTAAGTCTCTGTTTTTAGTTACTGCATTTTCACCTTCTAAAACAGTTACAACTACAGGTCCAGAAATCATGAAGTTTACTAATTCACCAAAAAATGGTCTTTCAGAGTGTACTGCATAAAAGTTTTCAGCATCTGCTTTGCTTAATTGAACTTTTTTTGTTGCTGCTATTCTTAGTCCATTTGATTCAAATCTGTCTAAGATTTTTCCTACAACATTTTTAGATACCGCATCAGGTTTTACAATTGATAGTGTTTGTTCCATTTAATTTATCCCTCAATTTTATTTTAAGTCGCGGATTATACCTAAAAAATAAAAAAAAGGCAAGTAGTTTTTAGCACTACTTACCTTTTAGGAATATATTTAGTTAAAAATTAATTAGATTTTAATAAAATTTAGTCTTCAACTACAGGAGTTCCAGTTTCACCTCTGTCTTCTCTTTCAACAGAACCGCTACCTGGCTCATCCCATACAATACATCCCTCAGTTGGACATGCTTCAGCACATGCAGGCTCATCGTTGTGATCTACACACTCAACACATTTATCTGGGTATACATAATAAATATCTTCACCTGTTGGGTTATCATCATTATCAACAATTGCTTCTACTGGACACTCATCTAAACATGCATCACAGCTAATACAAATATCTGTAATCTTTACTGCCATAATTTTCTCCTATATGTAATATTAGTAAAACTTTATCACAGTAAATATAAAATTAACTTTAAAAAATAAAAATTATCAAGTGATACTTAACAAGTAGTATAATCCGTAACAGTGGGCTTTTTGATTATTAAAATGATAATGAATTTCATTAATAATAAGCAGCTTAAAGTATATAATAAATTTTATCCTAAGATAAAAATTTACAAATTTTAAAATTTAAGCTAGACGTTAGTTTAATTTGAAGTTTTTTGTTATATAATAACGTCACAACTTTAAAAAACTATTAATAAAAGGAATTAAAATGTTAGTAACTAAAAAAGCTCCAGATTTTACAGCTACAGCTGTATTAGCAGACGGTCAAATTGTAGAAGATTTTAACTTATATGAAAATATTGGAGAGAATGGTGCAGTACTATTTTTCTACCCATTAGACTTTACATTTGTTTGTCCATCTGAAATTATTGCATTCTCAAAAAGAATTGAAGACTTTAAAGAAAGAGGTATCAATGTAATTGGTTGTTCTGTAGATTCACAATTTTCGCACTTTGCATGGAGAGAAACTCCTGTTGACAATGGTGGAATTGGAAGAGTTAAGTACCCATTAGTAGCAGATCTTTCTAAACAAATTTCAAAAGATTATGATGTATTATTTGGTGAGTCTGTTGCTTTAAGAGGTTCATTCTTAATTGATAAAGATGGAACTATTAGACATGCAGTAATCAATGATTTACCATTAGGTAGAAATATTGATGAAATGATTAGAATGGTAGATACAATGATCTTTACAAATGAAAACGGTGAAGTTTGTCCTGCTGGATGGAACAAAGGTGATGAGGGTATGAAGCCAAACACTGATGGTGTTGCTGAATACTTAGGAAAAAATGAGGATAAGTTATAATATTAACTTAAAATCATATTGTATTAAGAGAAGGGTTATCCTTGCTCTTAATATAAAATACTTAAATTATTTAATTGACAAATTAAGAAATAAACACTACAATAACAACAATACTTTAAATATTACTACAAAAACTACAATACTACATACTTAAAAATATGTACATTTAAAAGGTTAGAAATACTCATGGAAGAGTCTAAAACTCAATATAAAAACAAAAATACTAATACTAAGAAAAACAGAACGCATGTGCCCGTTGAGGGGTATAAAATCGAGCAATTAAGAGAGTTTCCCTTGGATGATCTTTTAAATATTGCAAAAGAGTTAGATGTTGAAAACCCTCAAGAGTTAAAAAGACAAGACTTAATGTTCTCAATTTTAAAAAATCAAATTGATGCAGGTGGATTTATTTTATTCACAGGTATTTTAGAGATAAAAGATGGTGGATTTGGTTTTTTAAGAGCACTAGATGGAAACTTCTCTGATACTTCAAATGATTCTTATGTAAGTGCTACACAAATTAGAAAATTTGCTTTAAGAACAGGTGATATTGTTACAGGTCAAGTAAGACCTCCAAATAAAGATAGTGAAAAATATAATGCTTTACTAAAAATAGAAGCTATTAACTATTTACCAATTAAAGAGTCAAAAAATAGACCACTTTTTGATAACTTAACACCTTTATACTCAACAGATAAATTTACTTTTGAATATAACTCAACAAGAATGACAGGTAGAATGCTTGACTTATTTGCACCAATGGGTAAAGGTCAAAGAGGTTTAATCGTTGCACCTCCAAAAACAGGTAAAACTGAATTGTTAAAAGAGTTAGCTCATGGTATAACAAAAAATCATCCAGAAACAACTTTGATGGTACTTTTAATTGATGAAAGACCTGAAGAGGTTACTGATATGCAAAGAAGTGTAAAAGGTGAAGTTTACTCTTCAACATTTGATATGCCAGCACAAAATCATGTAAGAGTTGCAGAGATTGTTATTGAAAAGGCTAAAAGATTAGTTGAGATGAAAAAAGATGTAGTGATATTACTAGATTCAATTACTAGATTAGCAAGAGCTTACAATACTGTTACTCCATCATCAGGAAAAGTTCTATCAGGTGGTGTTGATGCAAATGCACTACATAAACCAAAAAGATTCTTTGGTGCTGCTAGAAATATTGAAGAGGGTGGAAGTTTATCTATTATCTCAACTGCACTAATTGAAACAGGTTCAAAAATGGATGAAGTTATCTTTGAAGAGTTCAAAGGTACAGGAAATAGTGAAGTTGTATTAAGTAGAGATGCATCAAATAAGAGAGTTTATCCTGCCCTTGATATTACAAGATCAGGAACTAGAAAAGAAGAGTTACTACTAACTCCTGAAATACTACAGAAAACTTGGATTTTAAGAAATGCAATAGCTTCAATGCAAGAAGTTGAAGCTCTTAAATTCCTATACTCAAAAATGCAAAGAACAAAAGATAATGAAGAGTTTTTTGCATCAATGAATGAGTAAAAGCTTGCTAGCTTTTACTCATTGATACTTTTTAACTCCTCTTTTTTTAGCTACTAAATTACACTAAAGTTTCAGATTTAACACATATTTTATTCAATTTATAATAATATTGCGACACTAAATAAGGACAAAGATGATAAAAATAGATAAATTAAATAAATATTATGGAAATACTCAAGTTCTAAATAATATATCTATTGATGTTCAAAAGGGTGAAATATTTGCTATAGTAGGTCATAGTGGTGCTGGAAAATCTACACTTCTTAGATGCATAAATGGACTTGAAAGCTATAGTAGTGGCTCTTTAAAAATCAATGATAAAGAAATAAAAATATTAAAAAAAGAGAAATTAAGAGAGTTTAGAAAAAATATTGGTATGATTTTTCAGCATTTTTCACTTATTCAAAGGAAAAATGTATATGAAAATATTGCTTTACCTATGGAAGTATGGGGATATACAAAAGAGCAGATTCAAAAAAAAGTAAAAGATTTACTTTCTCTTGTGGGATTAGAAGAGAAAATAGATGCATATCCAAGTCAATTAAGTGGAGGTCAAAAGCAAAGGGTTGCAATAGCTAGAGCTTTAACTTTAGACCCAGATATCTTGCTAAGTGATGAAGCAACTTCCGCACTTGACCCTAATACTACCACTTCAATTTTAAACTTATTAAAAGAGATTAATCGTAGGTTAAATATTACAATTGTTTTAGTAACCCATGAGATGGAGGTTGTAAAACAGATTGCACAAAAATCACTACTTTTAGAACAGGGTAATATAATAGGATTTGATTATACAGAAGAGCTATTTTTAAAACCTGATGAGAAGATGAAAAAATTTTTAGGAGAAGCAGAGGTTGTGCCACAAGAGGGCATAAATATTAAACTATATTTTCCAAAAGATAATGTAAATCAATCATTTATTACAAAAATGGCAAGAGAGTTAGAAATGGATTTTAATATTGTATGGGGAAAATTAGAAAAAATCAATACACATGTTGTTGGTAACATAGTAGTAAATATAAAAGATAATCAAAAGCAAAAAGTAGTAACTTACCTAAAAGAACATGATATAGTTTGGGAGGTATTGCATGACTGATATTTTATTGCCAGCATTAGGTGAAACAGTATATATGTCTTTTGTTTCTACTTTTTTAGCAGTTGTTATAGGTTTTTTTATTGCAATAGTTTTAATCTTGACATCAAAAGGTGGATTAAGACAAAACTTGAAAATATACTCAACACTTGATGTAATAGTTAATACTTTAAGATCTTTTCCTTTTATTATATTAATGATTGTGCTATTTCCTTTAACTAAGTTTTTAATAGGTAAAAGTATAGGAACAACAGCTGCAATTATTCCACTTACAATTGGTGCAGCACCTTTTATTGCAAGACTTATTGAAAGTGCCTTTAAAGAAGTTGACAGGGGTGTTATAGAAGCAGCTAAATCATTTGGAGCAAGTGATTGGCAAATTATTTTTAAGGTTATGTTCGTGGAGGCACTTCCTAGTATAATCTCAGCTATTACTCTTACTTTGATTACAGTAATAGGTTTTTCAGCAATGGCAGGAGCTGTTGGTGGTGGAGGTTTAGGTGATGTGGCTATAAAATATGGTTACTATAGATTTCAAACTGATACAATGATTTATACTGTACTTATTTTAATTGGATTAGTTCAAGTATGTCAAAGTATTGGTGACTATCTATATAAAATTACAAAAAAATAAACAACAAAAATTACAAAAAGGAAAAATTATGATTAAAACTATTTTCAAAATATTAGTAGTGAGCTTAGTTTCACTTGGCTTAGTATCTTGTACAGATTCAAAAAACAGTGAAGAGAAACAAAATGAAAAAAAAGTTATTAAAATTGGAGCAACACCTGTTCCTCATGTGGAGATTTTAGAGATTGCAAAACCTTTATTAAAAGCTAAAGGTTATGAGCTGGAGATTGTAGAGTTTACAGATTATGTAACTCCAAATATTGCTGTTGATGAGGGCGAATTAGATGCAAACTTTTTTCAACATTTACCATACCTAAAACAGTTTAACGAAAGTAAAAATACAAATCTAATCAAAACTGTAAGTGTTCACTTAGAGCCAATGGGACTGTACTCAAAAAAAATAAAAAGCTTAGATGAGTTAGAAGATGGTGCAACAATTGCTGTTCCAAATGATCCTACAAATGAAACAAGAGCACTGAATATTTTAGAAGAAGAGGGATTACTTACATTTAAAAACTCAAAATTTAAAACAGCTTTAGATATAAAAGATAATCCATATAGTTTTAAAATTGATGAGTTAGATGCACCACAACTTCCAAGAGTTTTAGATGAAGTTGATGTAGCTATTATTAATACTAACTATGCTTTAGCAGCTGGATTAAATCCATTAAATGATGCGTTAGTATTAGAATCAAAAGACTCACCTTATGCAAATATTGTGGTAGTTAAAAAAGGTAATGAAAATAAAGAGTCTATAAAAGCATTAGATGAAGTACTAAACTCAACAGAGATTAAGAACTTTATAAATGATAAATACAAAGGTGCAATTATAGAAGCATTTTAAGAAATTTTTCATATGGTGATACAC
>JBNJFB010000067.1:0-9313 GCA_051746405.1 Campylobacterota bacterium | reverse complement strand
TTTGCTTTTGAGTTTTCTGGAACACTTAAAGAGCTAAGACTGATATCGGTTGGAGGACAAACACCGTTTTGACAAAAAGTAGCTATAAATGTTTCAGTACTAGTACTTGTCCCATCATCTGCACTTAGAGTTATCTGTGTAGAACCCGATGCTGAGTCTTTTGGAGCAATATTTAAAATATTTGATGATGCATACACTTTTACTTGTCCAGAGTTGGCATTTATCGGATATGCACCTACAGCCACTTTATCTCCATCTCCACTCAAGCTTATACTTGAACCACTAAAGGTTCCTTGTCCATCAATTGTTACACTATGTTCCCAACTTTCAGAGTTATAGTTGTATATTTTAACTTCACCTTTTGTATTATTGGCTCTCATTGCACCTACAGCTAATATTGTCCCATCACTACTTAAAGCTACACTGTGCCCACTTTTATCACCTGATGCTTCACCATCGATATCTGCTCCTAGTTGTGTCCATGATGAACTCTCATATTTATATACTCTCACATGTCCACTATTACTTCCATTAACTCCATCATTTTCGTGTGCTCCTATAGCTACTATTGTCCCATCACTACTTAAAGCTACACTCCATCCGCTTCTATCACCTGATACTTCACCATCGATATCTGCTCCTAATTGTGTCCATGATGAGCTCTCATATTTATACACTCTTACTTGTCCAGTTTGTGTATCACTTGCATAGGCTCCAATAGCTACAACTGTCCCACTATCATCTAAGCTGATACTAAATCCACTTAAATCACTTTCAGACTCTCCATAGATATCATCACCTAACTGCACCCACTGCTGACTAGTAGCATCATACTGCAATATCCTTACCAATCCAGACTGTGGTTTATTGTCACTTGTGTATTGATAAGCACCAATAGCTACAATACTCCCATCACTACTTAAGCTTATACTTGTTCCAAATTTTCCAATTGTTTCTGTGATATCACTTCCTAGTTGATTCCAAGTGTTCCCATCGTATTCATAAACTCTGGCTTTATTGGCACCGCTTGCTCCTATGGCTACTCTATTTCCATCGGCACTTAAAGATACACTTGAGCCACTAAATTCAGTTGCTTCTTTACCATTTATATTAGCTCCAAGCTGTACCCAGTTTCCATCAACTTGCTCATACACCCTTACATGACCAGCACTGTTTCCGCCATCACTATTATACATAGCTCCTACAGCTACTCTTTTGCCATCTTTGCTAAAACTCACACCATGCTGATAAGCAAGAAAGTCATTTGGGTTTTCACCATTTATCTCTGCACCTACTTGCTGCCACTTTTTAGAGATGCTTACATCTGCTAAAGAGCTATTCTCTATACTTGCTGTAAGATTAAAAGAGTCATTTTCCGGGTCAAATACATTTAGACCCATTGAGATATGTGTATCTATAGTCATATTGTCTATACTATCAATCTGCGGAGCTTCTTGTATATCGTTTACTGTGATTGTATAGTTTTTCTCAAGAGTATTATTTGCACTATCTGTAGAACGGATACACACCTCATAACTGCTTTTACTCTCATAGTCAAATACCTCTGCTGTTTGCAGGGCATTTGCATCTAGTGAAAAACTGCCATCATCCGTACCGCCACAAAAAGAGTAAGTATGAGTCTCACCTCGCTCATCTTCTGAACTTAAAGTGCCCACTTGGGTAGCTGTTTGTGCATTTTCATCTACAGTAGTAGATGTAAGATTTATAGACTTTGGCGGACAGTTGCCATCTTGACAAAAGGTTGCATTAAATGTCGTATTTGTCTCATGAGTACCATCTTGCAGTGTTACAGTTGCCTGCGTAGTACCTGATGCAGTCTCATTTGGAGAGATTTGAAGAAGATTGGAGAGTTTATAAACTCTTACTAGTCCCTTGCTATTGCTAGCACCATAACCTCCTATAGCTACTTTGTCTCCATCTTTATTAAGACTAATACTAGAGCCGGAATACTCATATAAAACTTTACCGTTTATATCCGAGCCTATTTGATTCCAATCGGTTCCATTATATTTATAAATCTTTGCTTTTCCTGAAGCAAATGCAATTTCATCATTATACATCGCACCAATAGCTACTGTTTTGCCATCATCACTTAGACTAACACTGTAACCACTTTGATCATGTTCTATTTTACCGTTTATATCTGTTCCAAGTTGATTCCATGAACTGCCATCATACTTAAATACTCTTGTATGACCAGCATATGGAGCTAGATTACTATTTAGATATGCACCAATAGCTACAATCATTCCATCTCCACTTAAGGATACACTGGAACCACTTCGATCATTTTCTGCCATACCATCTATATCTGCTCCAAGCTGATTCCATGAACTACCGTTATAGTTGTATATTCTTACATGGCCAGAACTGTTATTGTTTTTAGGTGCACCTATTGCAATAACTTTTCCATCCCTACTTAAACTTATACTTGTACCGCTTTTATCATTATCATCTTCACCTATTAAGGCTGAACCTAGTTGTTCCCAGCTATTATTATTACTGTTATAACTATACACTTCTACTTTTCCAGCAGAAAGGTCATAACCACGAGCACCAATAGCTACTGTTTTACCATCATCACTTAATCCTACACTGTATCCATATTCAGAATTGACTTCTCCTTGAATATTGTTTCCAAGTTGATTCCACTGCGTTCCATTAAAATCATATACCTTTACGCTATTGCTTCCTATTTCTCCAATAGCGACTCTATTTCCATCGGCACTAAGACTAACACTTGAGCCACTTCTATCTTCTTCTTGACCATCGATATCATCGCCAAGCTGTACCCAATTGCCATCAACTTCTTCAAAAACTCTTACATGGCCAGACCTATTACCATTTGCTTCATTATTAAATGCACCTATAGCGACTCTTTTACCATCTTTACTTAAACTTAGTTTGTTAATTTCAGCTGAATAATCGCCCTCTGCTTCTCCATAGATATCCCCACCTATTTGTTCCCACAAAGTGTTACTTTGTATATCACCTAAAGTTGTATCAGCCAAAGTTGCAGTGATATTAAGCTCATCATTGTCAGGATCTGATACTAAAAGAGTGATATTAGTATCTTCTGAGATAAACTGCTCTTCAATAGTCTCTATACTTGGAGCTGCATTAGAATATATCCATTTGTCATCACCACCAAGATTATAAGCTGTAGAGTGAAGAGGATTTTGTGAAGTATCTTCAATAGTATTGCCATACTTTTCATCAAACTTATAGTATGCCACTAGATTTGTTTCATTTCCATCCAACTGTTTATACATGCTTTGTTGTATTTCTGTAGCTGTTCGTGGATCGTTCCAGAGTCTAAACTCATCTATTTTGATAGATGACAAATTATACGCCGTACTCCCATTATACCTTGCACCAAAATGTATAGGAGAAGGGGACATAGAGCCAGGTTCATCTGTTCCTGACCCTTGACCTTTTAGCTCACCATTGATATATAAATAGGATTTATTATTTTCATTATCAAATACGCCTGCTATATGATGCCAACTTCCATCTGTCCAATCATAATCAATCTTCACTTCCAATGCATCAGTATCAGTAAACTTGAACTTAAGATTATCATCACTACATGATGTTACTTGGTATGTTTTTCCAGCATTCCATCCCTCACCATACTCAAAAAGCATCCTTTCATCACAATTATCGCTACTTCCATAGGAGTAAGATGCATTGGCATACACCCAAAACTCCACAGTAAAGCTACTGCCTCCCATATCATATCTATCATCAGCAGGACTTGCTATATAGCCATCTTCCATCATCGAAACATGACCACCTGCCCACGATGAGTCATAGCTTGTTGCACCGCTAGTTGGTGCACCGTATACTACTAGTGGTAGCAGTATACAGGATATAAAAACCCCTAGTTTTTTCAAACCTTTATACATCACGCATTCCTTATATCTAATATTTTACTGCTATGATGACATAATCATCTCTCTTTTTTTTTCACTACTTAGAGAGATTTTAGAGAGGTGAAGTTATATAGTTTTTATAGTAACTCTATTTCTTCCATTTTTTTTGCTTTGGTAGAGTGCTTCATCGGCTTTATTTAAAAGCTCTGTGAGTTTTATATCTTGTTTGTTAGCAGTCACATATACACCAATTGAAATAGTGACTAGATTTGAGGGTTTATTATATATATGTTCTATTTTAAGGTCTTGGATATTTTTTCTAACTCTTTGTGCTATAAGTTTTGCTTCATCTTGAGTGTTTGTATTAAGCAAAACAGCAAACTCCTCACCACCAAGTCTAAATGCATAGTCAGTTTTTCTATGTAAAGAGTCATTAATGCTTTTTGAGACGCTTTGAAGGGTTACATCCCCTAAGTTATGCCCATAGTGGTCATTATATGGCTTAAAGTTATCAATATCTATATACAGAAGTGCTATGTATTTTGCTTTTGTTTTTTTAAATGTTTTTGCAAATATCTCATCAAAAGCTCTTCTATTGTAAAGTCCTGTTAGGGGATCATTTTTGCTTAGGTGTTCTAGCCTTTGTATGTAGTTGTTCATCTCTAAAAGCAGTACTTGAAAAGATTTTGCCAGTACTCCTATCTCATCTTTTGTGTTAGTATGGGGAACTTTGTTTGTATCAATGCAGTGGAAATCTTTTGAGATTGTTTTTGTAAGGTCATCTAATGGTTTTATAATTTTATATGAAACAATCCATAAAACAGCTATGGAAAGTAGCAAAACAAAAAAAGACTCTAAAGCTACATTTTTTATAGTTTCATTTTTTATATTTTGTATATTTGATATATCAAAGACAAACTTCACAACCCCGCTGTTTGTATTTGAAGTGTTTAGAGGTAGTAAAAGCAAACCATTTTCATAGTCAAAAAAGATACGCTCATGCTCTAAAAGCTTCAGATACCTCTTATCAACTTTTTTGATTAAATCCTTAGAGTAAAGGTATTGATCTCTTTTATCATGTAACCTATCAATCAAAAAATCTATCTTTACAGTGTCACTAATATTGTTTTTAAGCCTTTTTTCCAATAGTGAAATTTTTTCTTCAATATTTTGCAAATAATTATCTTCATGATATGAGCGATATACTTTTTTTAGATTTTTGTCGTAGGTGATTTCATAATAATCTTTTGAATAATCTGTTTTTCCATAGGCTTTAAAAAACAGCAATTTCTCATGCTTTGCAAGAGACTTTACAAAACTATCAAGCTGTACATTTGCATAATTTCCCCCTGAAATAGCTAAAGAGAGTTTATTTTCAATCCATGATGTTGAATTTTTATAAAAGTTTACAAGTGTTTTTGTATGGGTGTCTATTTGAACAGAGTAAAATCTATAAGACAATCCACACACAAGAAGCAATATAAGTATAAATTGTGCAAAAAATATCTTGTATTTTATAGAGATAAACATTATTTTTCAAATATTCCAATAATAGATGAGTTTGCACAAGTACCAAACTTGCATATATCTTTATAGCCTGTGTGGCATTCATAGCAAGTTTTAATATTAAAAGATGGATGGGTATGGCTTATATCATTACCCGCCCTATCATATGTTCCATATAAAGGTTCTCCACCTAGATGCTCTGTAATAAAAACTATATCTTGGTCTTCATAGATTGCTACAGAGGTTATTCCATCACTATATGGTCCATGATTTTTATACTCTTTTAGTTTATTTTTTGGGACAAATATATTTAGTTTTGTCCCTTTGCCACTGTTTATCCAGTTGTACATAGCAACTGTTTCTTGTAAAAAAAGAGGGGTATCTTTTGGTAAAACCACATCTTTTCCAGGAATTACACTCTCTTTTACTAGCACCATATTATCCATATTTTTTGGAAAACTAGCCATAGATTCACCAAACAAACTTAGCTGAACAATAAAAACAAATAATAAATTTTTTAGCATAGCTCACAACCTTTCTAATTTAATATTATAGCATTTAAATCTATCTTTTTTCTCACTTTTAGAGAGATTTTAGAGAGATTATTTTGATATACTATATTTATGGATAAAAAAAATAAAGATATATTAAAACTTTCTTCTGCATTGATAGTAGAAGACAATATAAGCTTTCGTCAAAAGTTTAAAAGTACCTTAGAGATATATTTTGATACTGTATATGAAGCATCAAATGGTGATGAGGGTATAGATATCTATCAAGCTAAAAAACCAAGTGTCATCTTTACTGATATAAAAATGCCTAAAATGTCAGGGACTACTTTCACTTCTTTTATACGAAAGTTTGATAAAAAAGTTCCTATCATAGCTTTAAGTGCTTATAGCGAAAAGCAAACTCTAAGAGAGCTTATATCTATGAATCTAATCGATTTTTTGGAAAAGCCTGTAGAGCATGAGACACTTAAAAGCATCCTTTATAAAGTAGCTTTATCTTTAGAAGAAAATGGTTTTGTAGATTATAATCTAAATAAAAATCTAACATACTCTTTTTCATATAAAGTTTTATATAAAAATAAAAAAGAGATAGCTTTAACTCCAAAAGAGATTCTATTTTTAGAGCTAATGATAACAAATAAACAGCATGTTGTAACCAAAGAGATGATAGAAGATAATGTTTATGAAAGTAAGAGTATAAGTGACTCTGCTTTGAGCAATCTTGTATTTAAACTTCGTAAAAAGATAGGGGAAAATATCTTTAAAACTATCCCTAGTGTAGGCTATTCTTTGGTAAAGTGATCTGAATTTTTAAACCTTTAGTATTATTATTGGCTTTGATACTTCCGCTATATTTTTCAGTGACAATCATTTTACAGATGTACAGTCCTAACCCTGTTGACTTTTGTTTTTCATCTCGAAATGAGTAGTTAAAATCAAATATAAAGTCAAGTCGTGCGGACTCTACACCTTTTGCATTATCTTCTATTGTTATTATAATATCTTTTTCATCTTGGTATATCTTAAGTTTAATATATGGATTTTGGATTTTTCGTGTTTTTAAAAAGAAGATACTATTTTGAACAATAGCTAAAAAAAGATGAGATAGTGCGTTTTTATCCCCTTTTAGTTGTGCTTGTTTATCTATTTGTTTTTCTATCTTTATGGAGTTTAACTCTAAACTCTCACATATTAGAAACTCTATATCTTCATATGCTTCATATGCCTTAAAGGTTTGAGTTTTTTTATTATCAAGACTCTCTTCTTGAAAAAACTCTTTAAAAGTGTTGATTGTTTTTGACATAAAGGTTACTGTTTTTTGTTGATCTTTTATCTCTTGTAGTAGTTCGCTTTGCTCTATAGCTGTATTTTCTATCTTTGTCATCAAAAGGTTTTGTGACATTCCCAACTCAGATAGTGGCTGCTTCCACTGATGCGTAATTGTAGCTATAAGCTCTCCTGTAGCTACTAGTTTATTTTGCTGAAAAATAAGATTATCTTTTTTTCGTGATTTTTCAAGCTCTTCGTCCACTAGTATTTGAAGCTCTTTATTTAATTTTTTTAGATCATATACTCTTAATAAATAAAAAAATAAAGCCACAAACAAAGGCGTAGAAATCATCCAAATAAGAGTATAGTCTATCCCTTTTTCATACTTTACCCCAAAATATCGATTCATGATGTTCTCTTTTTTACTCTTTGGAATCTGATTTATTGCTTTGTTAAATATCTCTTTTAGTATTTTGTCATTATCATGAAAAGCAAAAGTAAGATATAGCTTTTCATTAAATGTACCGTTTATTTTAAAGTTATAAGAGTATCTTTTGATCTGTTCAGACAAAACTCCCAAAGCCCCAGCAACTGCATCCACATCGCCATTTTTTAGCATATCAAACGCTTCATCTAGGCTTTTTACTTTTTGTATAGTTAGGTTTTCATATCTGTTTAAAACATTACTTACAATACCGCGACTTTGAAGCACTGCTACTTTAAAATTTTTCAGATAGTTTATATCAACTATTGTTGAGCTTTTATCTTGTGTAGCTAATACTATAGGAATCTCAAGATAGGGATTACTAAAAATGGCATTTTGTGAATTTTTTTCTGTTTTTATTGCAGCAGCTATTACATCACACTTGTTTTGTTGAAGATACTTAAAGGACTGTTTTATATTTTTAGTCTGAACAGTTTCAAAACTTTTTAACAAAATCTTTTCTACTTGGGTAATAAGTTCATCGTTTACATTGATATATTTATCATAAGAAGGGTTTTTAATATTTTCTTTACACATAGTGATATTTGGCAAAGAGATTAGATGCTCTTTTTGTTTAAAACTTAGCACTAACCTTTTATGCTCTTTTGGAAGAGTTGCATTAAGATTTTTTGAAAACCACCTATTTTTTAATGATAAAAGCTCCTTCTCTCCAATAGCTTTTAAAGCTTTATTTAAAATAGAAACAAGTTGAGGGTAGTCTTTGTTTATTATATATCGATGTTTAGTAAGAGTGTTTAAGCGATATACAGGCTTGACATTTGGCAGACCCAGTTCGTTGATTATATAAAAAACAGATCCGTTGCTAAGCATATAGTCTGATTGTCTTGTTACTATACTCATTATTGTTTCTTCTACTGTTTCAAACTCTTTTTGTTGTAGCTCTTTGATATCTGCAACGATTTGCTTATCAAGCAAGTTATGCTTATGTAAAGCGATTGTTTTACCTTTAAGCTGTGTGAGATTTTTAATAATACTTTGATTATCTAAGGATGTCAAAATAAGCTTTTGCTTCTGTAGGTAACTTGTAGTAAAATCAAAATACTCCTTTTCCTCTTTTATAGGAGTATAGCTTGCTAAACCATGGATTTTTCCTTGCATAGCCTGCTTTCTAAGGTTTTCTATATTACCAAGTTTAAGTACAAAATTTCCACCTGTGATGGTATTGATACGATTAATAAGCTCTAGATCAAAACCTGTAAGAGTTTTATCACTATTTTCAATAACAAATGGTTTTAAACTCTTATCAATTCCTAATATAATCTTTTTATTTTTTCTTAGGAAATCTTTTTGGGCTTTAGAAAGCTGTATCTTGGATGCATCAACAATAGTTAAGATCAGAAAACAAATAGATAAAAGATATTTCATTTTATACTGACTTTTTTATGCACCAAGCACAAGCAATCCATCGATTTCTTTATCCCAAACTTTCTCATCCCAAGATTTGTCACTGCTTCTGTCAAATACTATAAGAACTCCCTCACTAGCATCTACTTTTTGCATATACTCTTTGGTTTGTTCTACCCCCTGTTTTATTGTCTCATCTAGGTTTGAGTATAGTATTTTGGTCTCTATTACTATGTGTTGCATCTCTCCAAAGAAACCTTTAGAAGTAGTAGGCCACTCTA
>JBNJFB010000066.1:0-9772 GCA_051746405.1 Campylobacterota bacterium | reverse complement strand
AGCCATATCTATATGAAATATAAAAGAGGTCCACCAAAAAGTAATAAAAGAGAGTACTATAACTACTAAAAAATTTAATATTCGTTTATCAGGCATTTTTCTGTTTCCTTAATATTATTATCTACAAGAGATTAAAAAGGTTAATCTCTGACTCTTCTATCCAAACTTTTTCTTTCCATCCACAAATCTCATGACAAAAGCCATCAAAACCATCGCCACAAAAAATGCTACAAATACATTTGCTATAAAGTACAAAATAGCAAATAAAACTATATTTATACCTATAGAGTAGTTTGTCACTTTAAAATGACTCCAACCACTTTGATTTAGCCTTTGGTATGCATGTTTTTTATGAGCTTGTGATAATCTCTCACCATTTTTCTTTCTTCGAATTAATGTTAAGGTTGCATCAAACCAAAAAAGAGCAAACAATATAATCCAAATCCAAAAATTAGTAGCTTCTTGATTGGCATAATATATAGTAAAAATAGCTATATTATATCCAAGAAGAGTACTTCCAACATCACCCATAAAAATTTTAGCTTTATTAAAGTTCCAAAATAAAAATCCCAAAACAGCTGCACCTAAAACTAAAAAATGACTTCCACCAAATAACACAAAAGCTGCAAGTGCCAAAAACAAAGCATAGCCATTTATACCATCTAGGAAATTATACAAATTTATAAACCAAATTATCATAAAAAAAGCAAATATATTTGTAAAAAGAGAATTTTGGATATCAAAAACACCAAAAGTCAAACTCTCAAAGCCACCTAAAAAATACAAGCCACCAATAGCTACTAAAGATTGTGCTATGAGCCTTAACTTTGCACTTAATTCATAAATATCATCAAAAAAACTAACCAGACTAATAACAACACCAAAAAGCAAAGCATAAAAAAGACTTGATTGGATTTCACCTATTATATAAACATAGGTCAAACCTAAAAACCAAGTCAAAGCCAAAGCTATACCACCACCATGTGGAGTAGGAACTGTGTGGCTACTTCGCTCATTTACAGTAGCAACAAGTGACTTTTTTATAGCATACTCTTTTATGAAGTATGTCAATAAAAATGAAAGTATGAATAGTATCAAATATATCATATTCTATCTTTCAAGTTATCTAGCTCTACTCTTACTGGTTTTTCATTATCGTTAAGTCTTTCTTCTACTATCTTACCAATATAATAATCATCCATAACATCCATCATTTTCTCTTATTATTTTTTTTACTATTTTTTTATCTTCTTGTTGCCACTGTTCATATTCTTCCCAACTTTCATCAGTCCATGTGATATTCATGACTCTATAAGCTCTTTTTCTGTTACTTTTCCTTCTCTAAAAGTTGACCCTACTATTTTATACTTGCATATCCAAAACTATTATCATGGCATTTTTTAATTTAAGGTAAATACTATCATCAATGCAACCAATCTTTTTTAATATTCTATCGTGCGAAACAGATCTCATATGCATAGGATCAGCTGTTGAATCTTTTGATAGTCCTGTGTTTTTAGTTGGTTCAATTTTAACAAGCCAACTTTTGTTATGATGTTCTTTATAACCGATCAAAGGTACAACTATTTTTAAAGGTAAAACACCAACATCATCATTACTGACTATAATACAAGGTCTTGCTTTATTCATTTCAGCACCTTTTGTAGGATTGAGATCAACTAAATAGATATCTTTAGTATTCAACTACATCCTCCTGAAAGTTACAAAGCTCTATCATCTCAGGATTTGTTTTATACTCCTCTACCATTTGCGAAGCTTCAAGTCTTAATTTCTCTCTCTTTTTTTGCTTTACATACTCTTGTATGGCAGTTTGATAGATACTATTCATTGAGATTTTCATCTCATCTTTAAGCTTTGCCACCTCTTCTTTCATTTGTGTAGGTAATGTGATAGTTACTTTTTCTTGTTGAGCTGACACCACCTTATACTCCTTGTAAATATATATGGTATATACTACCATCTTTTTTACCATGTTGTCAATAAGAATGACGGAGAGGTCAAGCCAGAAAAGTTAACCTCTGACCCTGCTATTTTTAGTTGCGATTTAACTACTTTATTCATGGACGAAATATATCTATTTTCAAATCTTTGATAAACTTATAGTGCTTATCGTTCGCAGTGATTAGATCCATACCATATAACAAAGATGTAGAAGCGATCATAGAATCTGCTATCTCCATAGAGTTACTCACAAAAAACTCTTCTACCAAAAACAAGGCACGAGCTGATATCTCTTCGTTGACATATATGGTTTTTACATTCCACTGTTTAAGTGTTTTTTGTAATGTTCTTAACTCATCTTTATTTCGCATACCCTGAACCAATTCCATATATGTAATAGAAGATATACAAAACTGATTCAAGCTATGAATAAGATTATAAGCATTTTGATTACCTCTTAGATACCATATCAACACATCAGTATCTATAAGTTTATCATATAGCAAATTTTCTCCCTTTTCTCATACCTCTTACAACTTCATCTACACTACTATCCTCATCTTTAAGCATACCAAATATTGCATCACTTTTTTCCTCTTTTTTAAATGAACTATCTATAGTCACTAGTTTTGCTTTTGGCTCTCCTCTATATGTAACAGTGATATCTTCACCCTTATTTAGCATATCAAATAACATAGAGATCTTAAATCTTAAATCTTTTGCTGTCACGGTCATACTAACTCCTTTTAAATTTATACCTTAAGTATAAACTATATTTGATAAATTTCCACTAAATCTTCTCCCCTAATTCTCAATTCTCAATTCGAAATAAAATCTTTAGTTGCGTTCGCCGTGAGTTTAGCGAGGACGAGGTGTCCCTTGAGGGTAAGTCCCCTTGGGGGATGAATCTTTGGTGTCGTTTGGCTGCAAAACTAAAGTTTCACAGCAATTACATCTGTGATGTAATTATTTTCTTAACAACTTATATATAATCTTTACCAAAGTTTTTGGCATAACTCTTGCTACAATTCGGACGTGCGACTTCAGTCGCGCCTATAATCACATCCACCAAATGACATAGATTTCCTATGTAGACCATACTTCGCTTATTTTCTATTTTATATCTTAATCTTTTGGCATCTATAGTCTTTGTTTGAAATAGAGCAAAGCTTGGGGTCTTTTTTATAATTTAAAATTCAACACTCACCTTTTATCATCAACTTTATCCCCTCTTCCACCTTTGTGATATCACTTGTATTTTTTGTTTTTTTATCACATCCTACTTAGATAAAGTTCAAAAAGTGGGTCTTGTAGATAAAAACTGTTTTTTTTATTATCTATCACATCTTTTGCAACAAGCCCCTCTACAGCTTTTTTCAAAGATGAACTTGTGAAGTTGTATTCTATCATTTTCTCTTTTTGATAGATATTTTCACCACCAAAATGGATCAAAAACTTGAGAGCCTTTTTTTGGTGTTGGCTTAAGTGATTCCATTCATTCAAAAACAAATCTTCCTCTTTTTCGAGTATAGAATCAATCGCTTTTTCAACCAAACCACTATCTACTTCTTTTTCAGTCATATTAAAAAGTTCACTTGCAATTTGTTGTGTGTAGTAGGGAAACCCTTTTGATACCTTTAAAATCATCTCTATATATTCACTCTGTATTTTTTTATCATTTGCCTTAAAGCCATCAGTTATATACCTATCCCAATGATGTGAGTTGATTTTATCTATTGGGATATGTTTGACAGATTTATAAAACGGCTTACTTCTATTGAAAAAAAGATTGGTCATGATAGATTTTTTGCTTCCCAAAAAGATATACGACACCATATCTTCATGGTGTTGTAGTGCAGCTCTTAGTTTATCTTCGATTCCTAGATTTACTACCTCTTGAAACTCATCAAATACTACAACTACCCTTTTGTTATGATACTTCGCATATAGATATGGAAGTTCAAGTACCTCTTTGAGTACGGCACTATTTTCTTTTTGTAAAAAGTTAAGCTTAAATGAAGGGCTTCCACTTATATCAAAGTCCACCGAAATATTTGGTTTGATTTTTAAAATCTTTTTGAAAAACTCCACAACTTTGTCTGCCGTAGTGTTTAGACTATTTGAGATGGCATTAAAGTATTCGTTGATAAACTCACCTTCATCAACTATACTCATAAAGTCCAAAAATATATACTGATACTTGGTTTGTTTTAATGTATGCAAAACCAAAGATGTTTTACCAAATCTTCTAGGAGCATAGAGCAAAAGATTGAGCCCCGTATCGATATCGGTTGTGAGTTCTTTTATCTCAGAATTTCTATTGCAAAAGTGTTGATTATCTACTGTACCGCCATAGTGAAATGGTTTTTTTAACATTTTAATGTCCCTTTATATTTATACTTTAAAGTATTATACTTCAAAGTATATAAAATATAAGTCATATCATCAATATAAAGCAATCCCACAACAAAAAGTTTATATGTTATCCCCTCTGTCAAGCAAGCAGTTTAAGTTTTTCAAGTCTTGCATTTTTCACCCCTTTAAAATAATCACTCTCAACATCCATACCCAAAAATACCCTTGCAATCATAAGATTTGTTTTGATAAAACCTCTATCGCTTTTGAGTTTCTCTTCCCATACTCGTTTCACTGCTCTTTTACCAAAAAGATTAAAGCAAAGCTCTATCTCATCAAAGTCTGCATATTTTAGCACATACTCTATAAGTAGCTTTTCTCCAAACTCTTCATAGCTCACATCTGTATCATAACTCCAAAAGATACCCTTATCTCGTAAATGCTCAAAAAGTTTTACTTTTTGCTTGTATATTTTATATATTTTAGAAACAGCAGCTTTTGTTATCCCCAAATATTCTGCTATACTTGTACCCATATAGCCGTCTTTGATAGCTTTAGATATTGCAACTTCTTTTTTATAAGTAGTAAAGTAGAAGTCAAGCTTTTTTAACTCTTTTTTTATTACAATCTCTTTTTTTATCTCTAGTTTTGCACGATAAAGCTCATCTATTTTTTTAAGCTCATTCTCATCTAGCTCTTTATCAAAATTGATATTTTCCACCAATTCAAAATTAAGCATTAAGCATTTAACATTAGATGAACTCATCGCCCATTTATACTCACCTATTTTTTTAGTGATATCTGCTTTTATAGGATTGAATTCTATATATTTCACTAATGCTTTAAGATACAGTTCATCATAAACAAACCAAGATTTAAATCTACCTTGCCAAAGAGGTCCCACTCTTTTGTATTTGTTGTTATAGTAGATACTATATCGTGAATTTATCTTTTGCATAAAGATAGAAAGATTTAAATCTGTAGTCTTAAGAAGCAGATGGTAGTGGTTGTTCATAAGACCTTGTGCTTGCACTCTCTGTGAGAAAGACTGGCGTTCCTGAAAACATTCAATATTCAACACTCAACATTCACAGATTTAACTTCTTAAATTGCAATAAAAAGATAAGTAATTTTATCTTTTTGAGTTTTATATTTTATAAATTTAAATGATTCAGTGTAAAATTTTTCTAGTTCGCTATTATCTGGAGTTAAAACAAGCCATCTAAAACCTATAGAGTTTTTTAATTCAGAAGATAGAGACAAACAAAAAGAGATAAGATATTCAGATATTTTTTTATTGTCTAAGTCTTCATATGTAATTTTTCTATATTCCTCTACGACATGGATATAATCAATATTAATACAAGGAATATTATCTATTTTACTAGCACTTAGTCCTACAAATCCACAAATATCATCATCTACAGTTAAGTAGTAAATAACAGTATCACCTTTTTGACAACTTTTTAATAAAAGTTTAATAAACTGCTTTTGCCTTTCATCTTTTGTAAGAGTTATAAATTTTGATTTTAAAGAGCTTGAAGTTAGTTTTTTAAGCTCAAAAAGCATATCTTACATTTGCCTTTTTTACACTTTTTATAGCTAAGTCTATGATATGTTTTGAATCTTTGTTTGAGTCAACTTTAGCCACTATTCTTTGTGGAATTTTCACATCATTTGTTGATACAGATGTTACTTTACCATTTTTAAATATATAAGCCATTTCAATATCCTTTCAGTAGTTCCTTTATTGTATCAAATATTCTCTTTTATCTAAATTTTTTGCTATTAGCTCAATAAGCCCAGTAGTACTAAGAGGTTCATCATCACAAGCTAAATAGATATTATTCGGACGTGCGACTTCAGTCGCGCCTATAATCACATCTACCAAATGACATAGATTTCCTCAGTGTAAACACCATCCGTCTCTTCCCCATACACCTTAATAGTACTCATAAACACAAAGTGCTTCACACCACTTTCTTTCGCGCATCTATCAAGCTCTAAAGTTTGAGTTACATTCACTCTCTCATACTCCTCTACACTCGCCCCATTTGATGAACCAGTGCAGATAAATGAAACACCACATTCACATCACTACAATCTAAAGTATTTCTATTTATTTTTCTAAAAACAATAACTGGTCTTAAAAACTCTATTTTGTAAAGTAAATTTTAAACTAAACCCAATTTTCCACACTCAAGTTTTCAACTCTTTGGAACTCTTTTGTATTATTTGTTACCAATACTGCATTTAATGACTTTGTATGAGCTGCGATAAATAAATCATTTGGTCCGATTGTATTTCCCTTTGATTCTAAAGTAGATCTTATATTTCCATATTCAAAAGCGGCATTTTCATCAAAAGGGTATCTCTCAAGTGGCAATAAAAACTCACTAACCAATACCTCTAGCTTTTGGCTACCTCTTTTTCTAACTCCATAATATAGCTCTGCTACTGTAATTGATGACACACCTATATTATGCTCTTTTGAGATTGTTTCAAACTTATCAATTAATGAAAAATCTCTATTTTTTATAATATATGAGATGATATTTGTATCAAGAATGTATATCAAAAGGTTTCCTTTATTTAAAACAGCTCTCTTGTCTGCTGCTCTGGTTGGTTTCTTTCAAACTCAAATCCATCAAAATCCTCAATAGCATTTCTCATAATATCCCATTTTGATTTTTCCTTTGGAATAATAACCAACGAATGCCCTACTTTTTCGATATAAACCTCTTCAGTATCAACTCTGTATTCTTTTGGTAATCTTATCGCTTGGCTTCTACCGTTTTTAAAAACTTTTGCCATCATGGTCATAGTTCTACCCTCCTTATATTATTGATATATACCAGAAGTATATGTCTTTTACGCTTTTTTGTCAATTATAATTAAAAACTCAACACTCACCATTCAACATTAATCTTATCCCCTCTTCCACACTATAAGGAAGCGATGCTTTATTCGGACGTGCGACTTCAGTCGCGCCTATAATCACATCCACAAAATGACATAGATTTCCTATAAAGCTCTATCATCAATATAAAGCAATCCCGCAACAAAAAGTTTATAAAAAGTTGACCTCTGCCCCTGCTATTCTATTTCAATATTATCTATTATTGTTTTGAAATCTTTATTAAAATTATCTAAAAATCTTTTATCTATTATTTTTATCTCATTTAGTAATTCATGAGGAAAGCTTTTAAGTCGTATTATCAACTCTTCATTTGAAAAACCAGCTTTTTGATGTGCAGACCTAAGGATCTCACTCCAATCAATTTCATAATTGTTCCAAATAAGATAGATGTCAAATATATCTTTGGGATTGTCTCTGCCTATCACTGCTGTAATTTTATTGCTTAATATATTTTCAATATTATCTAAAAGATAATTCTTTTCATTTATAATTGGTTCTTTGTATCTGTATGCAATATCATTTACAAAATCTACTTGCAATAAATCATTTATCTTAAATCTTGTAAAATCTTTTGACTCTACTTCTGTTACAAGTTCAAACTCTTCTTTAAGAGCTTTTTTGATATTTTTAATAGCAAAATTATATCTTGGTGATTGATTAGTGAAGAAGTCAAGGTCATCTGAATATCTTTTTTCTACATAAAAGCGACTAAGACAAGTACCACCTGTAAGGTAAAATTCATTTTCAGTTTCAAAAACTACTTTTAAAACTTCATCTTGAAGCAAATAAAGTTTTTGATAATCTATGCTACCCATTTTAGCTCATCTATCAGTAGTGGCTTATCAAAAAAATAAACCTCTGCTAGGTTTTTTCTTCTAAAAGCATACTTACCGTTAAATTTAGGGACCCTATAATCTTCTAAATAGCTCTCAATATCTTTCATATCAAATATTTTCAAATCTTTAAACAAAGCGGTACTATTTAAAAGTATCTTTTCAAAGAGCATCTTCTTTTTTCTTTCATCATCGCTTTTTATAATATTTTGTAAATCAATTTCAGAAATATCCAAATCCCAAAAACAGTCTTTTATGATTCTAGTATAATTTACTTCTTGCATCTCAACTCCTTTGGTTTAATCTCTTTTATTTTATCGTAAATCTACTAAACTACTCTTTATCTCTTCTCTTACTTTTGCACTTGATTTTATAGCTTTGATAAGTTTATTTTTTAAATCTTTATTTATCTTTGCTTCAATTTTTCAACTTGTGAAGTTATCATAGAAAGTACCAAATACTCATCTTGATTTGTTTTTAGGCTATATGAAAATGAGCTGGCGCATTTTTATCATAGTTTTTATTTTTAAACAGATAGACTTTTTCATTTTCAAACGAATCACCCATAAACTGAGTCAAAAGAGCAGTTGGTATCTCCAAATCAAAATCTTCCCATATAAAAATCTCTTGACATATCAACTACCTCTTGAGGTATGACTATGTATGGATCTTGTTCATCCGTAGATGGCAAGAAAAAATCCTCCATATTAATCTTTTCTCTTTTTAGTCCATCCTCTAGTGATTTTTCAAATCTTTTCCACTCTGGATAGTTATGTGTCATATCCACAAGGTCAAAAGTTGTTTTATTATGAGCAAAGTTCTCTTTTGCAAAAATAAATCTCTAACTCATGGTTTTCATATTCTATCTTTCAAATTTTCATACACTTTATTATTTTCTCTCTTACCAACACTCACAACATATACTATTATCTCTTGTTCTTTAACCTCATAAGCAAGTCTAAAACCAGAACTTCTTAATTTTATTTTATAAACATTTTCATATCCACTTAGTTTATCTTTTGGTACTCTTGGATTTTCAAGTCGTTTTGTTAGTTTTTTATGAAACTGTATCTTTACAGATTGATTAAGATTTTTCCACTCTTTTAAGGCTTTTGGATGAAAATCAAGAAAGTAGCTCATCTAGCTCTACTCTTATTGGTTTTTCATTGTCTTTGAGCCTCTCTTCTACTTCTTTACTCAGATAATAGTCATCCATAACTTCCATCATCTTTTCATACATATGACTTGGCACAAGATATGCACTTGCTACATTATGATTGAGAATAGCCACTGCCTCATCTCCAGCATCTTTGAGTAATTGTGTTGGTGATTTTTTAAGTTCGGTTATACTTGCTGTATAATTTGCTAGTATTGGTTGCATTTAAAACTCCTTTTTTAATATGAAAAATTATACTATATTTAGTACTTTTTTGTCAATTGTTTATAACTCAAAATTCAACACTCACCATTCAACATTAACCTAATCCCCTCTTCCACACTATATCGGTTTTTTAGATTTAATTTTTCTTTTGTGATACTATTATCCACTTCCAAACTTCCATAAAGTCTTTTATGAAATGATGGTTTGAGTAGTTTTAAAATAGTTTCAAAAAATGGTATTTTTATGAGATACACTTTTTTATCTAGATTTTTTGCTATAAGTTCAATAAGTCTAGTAGTACTCAAAGGTTCATCATCACAA
>JBNJFB010000065.1:0-10647 GCA_051746405.1 Campylobacterota bacterium | reverse complement strand
TTTTTTCAATCTTTTATGTAAATGATGAAGTTTTTTTGCATCGAGTTCATTATTTTCTACAAGACCTTGATTGAGCCAGTACTGCCAAAACTTCAACCCCTCCGCCTCTCCGCAGAGACCGGGTACAAAACCGTGGGATGAAGAAAAACTTGATAAATAGTTTTGGCAAAGTTTGTTTTGCAGTTTAAAACCAAGCGTCGGTGTGGCGTAAAGAAGGTTGGAAAAGTTTGTGAGATGAAAATTTTCCAACGCCTGTGTTAGTATTTGGTATGTCAAAGTAGAGCCGCTTCTAGGGGGAGCTACGATACAGATAACGGGTACGGAATCTGTTTTGGTTTGTATAAAGATTTTGTCCAGAAAGCTAAAAAGATGATAGTATTTTTGGATGAACCGTCCTGTCTTGACGGCAGCAGATGCTCTACTTTTCACAGCCTCTCCTTATTGCTTCGTGAGCAAGTAATACCGATATTTTTTTGAAAATATCGTGACGTAATCTATATATGAAACTTCGCAGCGGGTACAGCAGCTTCACGGCCAGTTTGACGTCACTTCTGTATACCAGTTCTATTTTCGCATATGCTTTTCTGAATTTGAATTTTTTTTCTAAAAACTGATGGATCGAAGTATCGTGCGACAAGCTTCTGCTTCCGTCATGCACATAGCGAAAATTTTTCTCTTGCAGATAATACTTGTTCATGTCGTAAAAAAGCAAATAACTGCTGTATTTTTTTAATGACAACGGGGTAAAAAACAATTCTTCATAAAAACACGAACCGTGTTGTATGAAATTTTGCGAGTAAGCAGCTAAATTGCCCGTATCTTTATCAAACACACCCCAAAATTCATAACTTGTATCCAGTGCAGTTATATATTCTTTAAATTCATCTTCATTCATCATCCTTTCAAACGTCTCATACCGTCTGGAGGCTTCTACATATACCCGATATCCGTAAGCCAGCAGAACACTTTTGTCTACAATGCTTGTATAATACTTTTTCGACCCTCTTCTGACTTTGCTTCGTGTATTTGATGATAACTCCTCCAGCCCTTGAAACGAGTCTTTGACAACATACCAAAATGGCCCTTTTTCATCATCAAAAGTAGTATTGTATCGTATAAAATAAGCTTTTGAGAGTATAAGCAATTCTTTTTGCTCGTGGCAGGATAGGTCAACTTTTTTGTGAGGAGGCAAACCCGGTATCAAGGCCCCGTGTTTATATAACCAATTAATGTTTTGGTACTTGATAGTCTGCATTTACTTTTCCTGCCCTCTTCCTTGATACAGTTTTAAATACTGCTGCACAATAAAATGAATCTCAAATTCGTTTATGGCTTTTTGTCTGCTTGCCTGTCCCATGCGTTCTCTCATGCTTCTGTCTTTGATCAATATTCGTATCTTTTCTGCCAATGTTTTGCTGTCTTTTACAGGTACTAAAAATCCATTGACACCATCATCAACCACTTCTTTACATCCCACATTGCTAGTAGTTACGATTGGCTTGCCCATAGATGCAGCCTCCAATAAAGTTCTAGGCACACCCTCACCATAAAAGCTTGGTAATACAAAGATATCACATTTGTCAATCTGCTCTTTTATATCTTCCCTTCGGCCAAGCCATTTTACGCTGCCGTTTTCTAAAAACTTTTTATCCGCGCAACTTGGATTTCCTTCATCGGTGCCTCCTATCAAAACAAACGCAACATCCACGCCCTGCAATACTCCGGCGGCTTCGTAATACTCCTTGATACCTTTATGCCATATAGCTCTGGCAATCATCAATACCCTGATTCTTTTCTGTGGGATTGATGTCGATGCCCGGGGCTTGAACTGCTTGGTATCGATGCCCGAACTTTTTATCAAAACCGCTTTATCACAGGCTACCAGTTTTTTATCTTTAAAATAGCGCATATCATCACTGTTTTGAAAGATACAATAGTCAGCTTTTGTATTTGCAAACTTATAGAGTATATTCATGACAGTTCTTACGGCTTTTGCCTTGAGTGTATTTTCGACATAAAAGCTTCCAAGCCCTGTCACGGCGTTGCACACCAATGGTATCCCGGCTTTTTTGCCCGCTATACTGCCGTATATGTTTGGCTTGGCCGTGAAGCTTTGTAAAACGTTCAGTTTCAAAGGTTTAATAGCACGGTAAATACTTTGTATCGTAAGCAGCTCTTGCAAAGGATTGAGACTTTGTCGTGAAATTTTATAATTAACTACTTCACACCCCAGGCTTTTGAGTGCGTCATTCTTATCACCGGGGGGACATACCGCATAAACTTCGTGTCCGTTTTGTACCAACTGTTTGATAATAGGTCCCCTGAAAGTGTATAAATTCCGGTCAAGGTGAGATAAAAACGCAATTTTTTTATTCATTGTTCACTCCCAATACCTCTTTAAACTTCTTTATAATTGTACCTGTCGCAAAACAGATAGCTCTCAATTTAGACTTTTGCTTTAGTTCTCTATATATTTTTTTATCCTCAACCATCATATGCATACTCTTTAAAAGCATTTCTTCCTCATCAACAGGAAAAAGCACTCCATGCTCAGCTATCTCTATCTCATCAGCAAGCTTTTTACCCACATCACTACTAGGAGCTAGTATCTCTCTAGGTCCGCTGTGGCAGTCACTGCTAATGACCGGCAATCCGCACGCTAATGCTTCTACCACCACATTTGGAAAGCCCTCTCTAGTTGAAGCTAGCACAAAGCAGTCGGCTTTTGCCATGTATTTGTATGGGTTTTTATCAAAGCCTAGTAGTTTGACTCTGTTTTCTAAGCCCAACTTCTCTATCAGGCTCTCTATCTCTTTTTGCATTGGTCCTTGTCCGAGTATCCATAGCTGAGTGCTAGGCTCTTTTAGCTTGGCAAATGCCTCTATGGCTAGCGTGTGCCTTTTATGCTCTTCTAGCCTTCCCACCATGATAAATACAAAGTCATCACCTTTGGGTAGATTTATATCTTCATTAGCCTTTTTTGCTATGCCTTCTATGTCAAAAGGATTTTCTATCACTCTTAGCTTCTCTTTATCTATGCCGTAGTTTTTTACTAGATCCAAAGCATTGCCTTTGGAGTTTGGCATGATGGCATCTGCTTTAGGGTAAAGCCACTTGATCAAAAAGTTACCCACCTTTGCACTCAAAGCGTTTCCTTTGTAAACTTGCGAAGGTGTATTTCTCTCACTAATCACTATCTTGCTTTTTAATCCAAAAAATTTTGCAAACACATTTATAAAATTTGGTCTGTACATAAACGACAAACTCACATCTATGTCACAAGAATAGCAAATGTTTTTGTACCTCCAGCCAAGCAGTGGTAGCTTGAGTATTTTTTTGATGCCACTTTGTGAAGCTGAACTGTTTTCAAGATAGACTATCTTTATATCTCCTTTTGGTATGTCGTAAGCTATGGTATCGTTCATAAGCACTAAGGTTATGTTGTATTCATCTTTTAATTCATTGAGCAGTACAGATACGACTCTTTCTGCTCCACCTCCTGAGAGAGATGTGATGAGGATTGAGAGGTTTTTATTCATCGTAGCTTTCCAAAGAGATGCAAAATATCTAAAATATAATTAAACACACTGATTTCCAATACGATAGATGAAGACTTTCTCTGAATATCTCTATTTTTAATATTAAACAAGTCATCAAAATTATCAATCTTATCTTTCCATTTTGGAATATCAACTTCAGTTTTTAGCACTAGTGATTTGTCTGAGGAAAAAGATAGATATATATCCGTAGCACTGTATTTTAATTTATTCCGTAGTTGTCTTATTTGCATAAATGCTCGCATAGTGTTTTTCGAACTGTCTAACTTTAGAAGTGTTGGTGACAACTCTAAATACTGATTATATGTTCCATTTACATAATTAGCAACAAAAGATTCTAAGTCTTTTGCAGTTTTCTTTGATGTTTCATTTCTAACCTTGCAAACAACTATATCAATTAATTCTCTAGCTGCATAAAAAACTTCACGAATATAAAGTAGCACTTTAGGTGAATTTGTAAGGTTATCCCATGAATAAACACAACCAGATATCGACATCTTTGGTTGTGAGACATCTTTTAAACAATTCAGTGCTTCTTTAATAATTAGCAATTTTACATCAAAGTTTGACTTCATCTCTAGCTTAGCCATTCATCTGGAAGTCTTTTATCCAATATTTTAGATAATTTTATTAGTGAGTCTTTATAGTGAGCATGAATCTTATCTCTAATATCTTTGTTTAGTACTTTTCTTCTCGAAGAAGTGGTATTGATATTGCGAAGCTTCCTCCATATGCCAAAGCTACCAATACCAAACTTTTGTTTTATTTGATTGCCCAATGACAACAAAACTTTGGGAGGTCTTGCAAAAAAAGTACCTATTGCTTTTGAATGTTCTATTTTGTTCTCATTTACTTTATCAAACTCTTTTCTTCCATCATACAGTATGCCTAGAAACTCCAAAACTTCTTTATAAACTTGCAGGTTGTCTTTTTTGAAATCATCAAATAAAATAACTTTTACCTGCTTTTTTGGAAAGTACTTATATACATTTTCAAGCTGAGAAAAATAGTTGGCAACCTTATGATAATACAACGTTTTGGGTTCACGGCATTTTTCAGGGATGAAGTTTCCCTTTTCTCTTTCCGGCGCTAAGTTCCACGCCTTTTCAATAGCTTCGACTTCTTCATCCCGGCTGTATAGTTTTTGACTATGTAGAGAGTGTATCATATCCACCGGATTTCTGAGCATAATGATAATTTTTGCATCTGGATTAAATTCTGCTATATTTTTTACAGCTTCATTGGAATACATATACCACACGGATGCTTCACCACACACTTGGTCTGCAGTTGCACTTTTAAATAACGAAAGATAGTGTTTTAATGTCAATGTTGCTCGCATACTATCATCAAAATCTGTTGCAAAATAGTGTGGTTCTTTAGGATTTGTCATAAATACATCAGGATGCTCACCAAAATATTGAGCTAATGCAGTAGTGCCACATTTAGGCGCGCCTATTATAAAATATGACGGCATATTTGTTTTATTTACCCTCATGTCATAAACTACTTATATTCATAACATTGTTTAAGTACCAGAAAGATCCACCACTATCTCGTTGATTTAGTTCATTTAAATTTGGCAACACTTTGTTTAGTTCGTACTTATTTAAAATATTTTCATATCTATCTAAAAGTCCATTTTCTTCCATATAGTTAAAAACAGATGTATTGTGAATCATTTCCTTTCTAATACCTCTATGTCCCTTCAGAAAAAGCTCTGCCTTGCCATAATAATCCTGCAGTCCACTTTTCAAATAAGCTTTTTTACCCTGTATTTCAAAAAAGTTTTTACCGCTCAGTAATTCAAACGCCCTAAAAATTTCCCATTTTGGATATTGAACCAATGTATCATCAATCACAACTTCTAGCAAATCCATAAGAATTTTAGAATTTAACCCGGGTCTTTTTTGATCCAATAGTCCTGATTGTTTATTATTAAATAATTTAGCAGCACTCCAAGAAATATTATTGATAAAAACAATTAATTTCATTAACTTCATTGCAGTTTCATTCGATGGACTCTGAAGTGCTTTATACATGTAGTCACTTTTTAATATTTTATTAATTATACTATATCCTCTTTTTTTTAATAAATTATTGAAACTTATTAATTCAATTCCTGATAAAGCCAAATTAGGAAACATTTTATAGCCCACATCTACATATCCATAAAAACATGATTCCAAAAACTCATAATAATACGGATCAATGGTAGAAAAGTGTAATCCTATTTCCCATTTATCAAATATTTTTTTTTCGCCAATGACTCTTTTTTCTAAGTATTGCACCGAATAATAATATCGTTGCTGTGAGTTTTTTTTAGGTTCAAATTTAGGTTTGAATAAATTAGGATATGAAGTATGGTGTGTGAGACAAAGTGCAGTTGGATATGAGCTGCCTTCTAAGCTTGTATGGTAATTATACCGATAACCAGCCAATAAGCTAATATGATCAAGAATGAACATTCCTGAACCTGTTTTCAATAACTTTTCCATACTTTGTAAATAGTCAGAAACATCAGTGGATCGAGTAAAAACATTTTTTTCTTTTACTGGACCTTGGAAAAGTTCAGTCAATTCGTATCCAAAATATTTAGCAGTTTGTTTCGCATTTACTGATTCGCCCGGACGATTACTAGGTCGAAAATTTATAGGCTCAATTTCTAGCTTTTGTGTTTTAGCTGCTGACAATATAAGCGCTGAATCTATACCTGCTGATAACTGCAATGTAATTTTATTACTCGAAAATTTTCTATAACTTTCAACCTCTTTACAAAATCCTTCAGCTATGCTTGAAGCATTTTTTTCATGATCAGCTTTAGTAGCAAAACGGTCTATTGGTATAATCCATGACTGTTTATATTCAAGAGTGCTATTATCAACTACCATTGACATCCCTGGAAGCAAATAGTCCTCTACTTTTGTAAATACACCTTTTGGTACAAAAAGCCCTTGATTACTAAGCATTCTCAATAATAATCTATCTTGATCAAAGTCAGATTTGAAATAAGATTCATTTTGACTAAGAAAGAGAGTATTTTTTTTCTTCGCAATATAAAATTGAGGGCAAGAATACGATAGAAACAATTGCTTATACTGATGTGATTCTATTAAAATGATATATTCTCCAGAAACCTCTTCAAAAAAATATTGTATAAATTTTTCGTCAAAATCTATTTTATGACTGAACAAAAAGTTTATATCTTCTTTACTGGCTCTTATATCACCTACTATTTTAATAGATTTGCCACCTCTTGATAAATTTATATCATCCTCGAAAGTTTCTTTATATATACTTACAGCCCTATTGGTAAACTCAATATTCATTATTTTCCTTCTGAGATATTTGATTGGTAGTCTGATTTATTGCTTTAAATATATACTCTAATTCAGTATACATAGTTTCCTGTTGCTCACTTTCAACTTTGCCTGAATATTTTACAAAAAACCTAGAACCCAATGCAATTCTAAGTGTTCCTAGCCATTTACCATTGTATTTTTTAATTTTAACAGGCTGGCCTAAATGCACTGGATACGGGAATTTTTTATTTAACCAACTATCTCCAATCAACTCTTGATATATTTTTTTTGAAAAATCAAAATCAATTGACTTATCTTTAAATCCAATAGTCAATATTGATTTTGACATTAATAGGTCATACTCTGTAGGAATGTTATTTATATCAGAATATATTATTATATTTTGGTATTTCTCATTTAGTCCTCTTATACAATCATTGAAAATTTTAATAGTTTTTATAATTCTTTCTTTTGAAACTGAATTAAATTGCTGCATTTCAAAAATTGCAGCTCTCCATCTCAAAAGAAGCCCTAAGTTATTTTCATAGCTGAACTTCTTTACACTGTTCCATCTTTTGGGAAATAACTCTTTTCCAAACAAATAATTTAAACCTTTTGGCACAAAAGGTTTTTGAGCTGCAAAATCCCTAAGACCCTCAGAAATCAAGGCTGCTGCACTGAATGTGGGGGCCCCAAAAAACTTAGACCCAGTTATAAAAACTATTGTATCTTTTTCTAATAGCCTATTTATAGTTTCCCTTGAAACTCTTAACTGACAAGCATCTATAACAACTATAACATTTTTATAATTTCCAGCCAATTCTAGTAATTTTTCTGGAGATGGTTTGATCAAGCCTGTTTTTGAATGAAACACACTATGTAATATATAGTAACTTTCACCCTTATCTTGCTTTAATAGAGATGATATGCTGTCTAAAATATTCTCATCTTCAATGATAGCACCACAATCTTCTCTAATGGGTAATTTAACTATTTCTATATTATATTTTTCAAATCCTGCTAACTGATCACCCTTATGCAAATTGTGTTTGTCAGAACACATTTCTGAGAACAAGCGGCCTTCTGCAGCCAATAATGTACCGCTTCCGACTTCCTCGGCACCAACAATAACATTATAGACTTTACTATGCTTTGGTATAAACAAGTAGGGCAACATTTCTAAGTCTGTTCCTGAAGAAGACAAGCATATATCAACACTATCTTTAAGATCAAACACACTTCTTAGATTATCTCTAATGGCTTGGTAATCATCTAGGCTTATATCATCAGCGTCAAATTTACTTTGGAAATAGTTTTTTACATGAGTATATGCTTCATTGCTTATAGTTGAAGCAGTGCAAGAGGAGTAGGATAGATGGGGATACGGTTTTGTGCGACAACCATATTTAGTCATTCCATTTTCTAAAACTTTTAACCTGTCATCTTGACCATCTAGCAATATCTTATCAAGTTTTAACTCAATTTGATCCATAGTAGTTTTTCCTTCTAATGTTTTAAAAGATACTGAACTGCCACATTTTCTAGGATAAACACTATGAAGTCCACATTCACTTTTATTTCCCTGCCATCTTCCGGTTCTTCCGTGTCCCTTTTTTGTGCATGGAAAGCAACCGATACTATCAAATCCATGGTACCATAAAGGATGTAGGGGCAACATTCTTTTAGTTAAATAATCATGCATTTGAATGTCGCTCCATTCAAGAAGTGGATGCACTTTTACTAAATCTTTGTTCACTCTACAAAATTTCTTCAAATTTTGTCTATTGTCTGACTGTTGTCGCCTAACCCCACTTATCCAAAAATCTATATTATTTTCAGTTAAATATTTATGAATTAACTCAACTTTATTTTTTAAACAACATAGCTTGTCATCTTTAATAACGCCTTTTTCGATAAATTCATCTTGATCCAGAGCAGTTTTAACTATATTAAATTGTATCTCTGGATAATAACTTTTAATCTTGTCAAAAAAACTTATCGTAGAGTCAAATAAAAAACCTGTATCTATTAACACTACGGGTATTTTTACATTTGCACGACTTAGCAAGTCAATTAAAACCAACGATGTAGTCCCTGCTGAAGTCGTTAAAATTGTATTTTTTTTACTAAGTTTCTTAAGTGTATATATAACTTGACTTTCAAAATTCATTTGTACTATTCACTCCTCATTTACATTCAGCATAAAAAGACTAGGACCCAATTGACTCACTTTTACTAAAATAGGTTCTGATACATCATTACACATCTGAATTTCTCTAATTTTATTGTGCATTTCACTTAAAACAATACCGGGCATTTTTTGGTGAGCATATTCATCTCTATCAGACCTATATCTAATAATTTTTTTTACAGCTTTCTTTACTGCAGATTCATACTTAAAAAGTCTTACTCTATTTTTACCTATTGTTTTATGAGATGGTATTTCAATTTTATCAATATAATCTACAATAGTTTTCGCAGCATCAAAGGAATCTATATTGTGCAGTATGGGCTTAGCTTCTTGCATTTTTGATTCTCTACCATAATACAAGTCATACTTTCCATCAAATACTGCATTGAGCTTATCTATCAGTTGCTCTTGCGTACTGCATATATCGCTAAGTGTATTTGATACATAGTTCACAAAATCATTATCACTATATGGAAGATAAGAAAAAACGGGTTTTTTCATCAAAAACCCTTCTATCCCTGTGGTGCAAGAAGAATGTATCATACATTTAGAAGCTATTATCCAAGGAGTGACACTATATTTATATTCAATAAACACATTGTTATATTCTTTGAAGATTTCTTTCCAAGCTTCAATGTTTTCTGATGGATGCGGTCTTATCACAATAGTTTTGCTTGGTAGTAATATTGCTAAATTTTTTATCATCTCTAAAAATGCTGTATATACTTTTCCCAAAAATGCATAATTTTCATCAAAAATTTCTTCATCGTCTTTTGTTTCTATTATTTTATAATCTTTTGCTTGTTTTTTTAAAAAGTCATTACCTTTCGCATGATTAACACCAAAGTTTGAAGCAATAAAAACATAACTTTTATACTCTTGAGTAATATTGTTAACTTCTTTCTCATACATTTTCACATATTCAGACTTCCATGTATCTATTCTAGGATTTCCAGTGATTTTAATTTTAGAACTGTCATTTGGATAGTTGCTCTCAATTACTTTTTTTTCATTTTCTCCCCAGGTAAAAAAATATTCTGTTAAATCTAATGTCTCTTTTGATAGTCTTTGTTTCAAATAAATCCATTTATTATTTTGACTGGCACTTCCCTCTTCATCTAGGTTGATAATTTTATGACCAAGTGTTTTTATTTTTGTTAACTTTTCAATCTTATTTTTAGAAATACTCTTCTCGAAAACAATACTTTCTGGTAGATATTTTAAAATTTTATATATCTCACTTTGTGCGCCTATGATTACAACATAGTCTCTTTTAAGTGCTTCTAATGCTACCATTAGCCTACTTTCAAGCTCTCTTGCTTTTATCTCAATATTTATAACTAATATTTTTTGCATATTTTAGCCTTTATCTTTTAAAGTCTTTCTCCAAACTCATAATCTTTCTCAGCCTTTTTACCTAAAACATCATTCAAATACTTAGGATGCATTCCGTATCCAGGTCTGACACTTCTTATATTTTCCTGTGTAAACGTTTCACCTTTTTTGATATCTTTGGCAACATAAAGGCTTCTTGCAAATTGACGTGATTTTTTCTTTTTTTCTGTTTGACTGTAGTCAACTTTTCCTATAAGTTTTT
>JBNJFB010000064.1:5982-11103 GCA_051746405.1 Campylobacterota bacterium | reverse complement strand
GATTTTCAGAAAGTAATTTACAATTAGTTATAAATTGATCAAAATTAGCAAATTCAAAGTGATAGGAGGTGTCAAATACAAGGTTTTTTCTATAAACATGAAGTCGATTAATCAATTTTTCATAAAAAGTTTTGCTTCTACTAAGATTGGTTATTGTATTAATATAAGCAGTATTTCCAAGTTCCTTGTAAATACTCTCTACTATCTTTATATATTGAGGGTGCAGAGTAGGCTCTCCCCCACTTAATGTGAATCTATAGTGTTTTTTATTCAACATTTTTATTTGCAGTATAGCTTTTTTAATTTTATCAAAAGGCTCAAATTCTTGAGTGTTTTGATAGGACCCGCAATATGTACAAGAATAGTTACATTTTCTAGTTAGTATCCAATTAATTATCATTGTATTTTTAGGTCTACTGGTACTAAGTAAACTTAATATCTGATCCATTTCTGCTTTCCTTGTTATAATTTTTGCGCACCTAAAACGTATCCACTAGGAATCCTCATTATTTTTTATAAATGATGAATAATTGTATTATGAATTTTATTCGCTTTAGCTTCATAAGAATACTCTCTCAATGTTCTTTCTTGTCCTTGGTTTGCTATTTGATTTAATACATTTTCATTATCTAATAAATATTTTATTTTTTTAACTGCGTCTTTCGCGCCATCAAAGGCTATAATTTCATTGTTTTTATCAAATAATTGATTTAGATCTTTTTTGTCATCTGTTAACAATAAAGAACCCATGCCCGTAACTTCAAATAAGCGAATGTTTCCAGCATAGTTATCATCAAGGGCATGGATATTGAGCACTATTTTACTATCAGCCAGAAGTTGATACATTTCCAAACCAAATAAAGGTGGATGGATTTTATTTACAAAATCTTTTTGATTTTCTGGTGTAGAAAAAATTTTAATGTTTGCTCCATTCGCTTCTAATTCTTGCAGTATTTTCTTTCTATGATCTTTTGTGCCTATATGACCAGTAAAAACCACATCATGTTTTTTTGATGTTTTTTTGATGTTTTGAATAATTGATGGCTCGAAGGCGTGGCCCAATAAAACAGCATTAATTCCAGCATCCTGTATTGCTTTTTTGAACTGAAGTCCACATGTGAAAATAATATCAAATCCTTCAAAATCTTTTGGATTATTAAGAGATGTGGGAGCACAGCGCCAGCCCATTATCAGTTTCAGATTTGGACAGTTTTTTCTAGTACTTTCTAAGTACTCTTTAAAGTAAAATTTAGTTTCTTGTAGATATAAAATATCAGGATTAAAATATGTGATCATATTTTGAATAGATGTTCTTTGCTTGCTTGTATCAAATTTTATTGGGTATATTTTAGTTATGACATTTTCAAGAAAATATTTATAGTTTTCATTTTTTCTATCGTATGTAAGAGGAATCGTATATGTTTCATACCCATAGTTTTTTGCTAAATACTTTTCATAATAATCAGACGGCCAGTAGCCTTCATTGAAAAACAGTTCAAGCCACTCTTCGGGGCTACGCAACTCTCTTTTGTCATATTTTTGATAAAACTGATCAAAAACGATAGGGTGTGACATATTTATCTTTAAAAACCTCATTTATAAAATTCCTTTATATTGAGTGCTATCTTTTCTAAGTCTAAAAGACTTAAATGCTCACCAGTAGGCAAACTTAACAACTGTGTATCACTTTTATTTGCAAAAAAGTCTTCACTTGCTTGACCTGTATAATCATAAGATTTTAGTTTTGGAAGAGATATAGGATAGTGAATGCCTGTTTGAATACCGTTATCTTTTAAGTACTGTTGTAATTCATCTCTTTTTTCTGTTCTGATAACAAACAGATGATAAACCTGCTTTGCCCAATCTTCTCTTTTTGGTAAAGTAAGTCCATCTATATCTTTTAGATTTTCAAGGTAATAATCTGCTACTTTTATTCTTGCATCTGTCCACTTATCAAGATGTTTGAGTTTCACACTTAAAATTGCTGCTTGAAGTCCATCTAGTCTTGAGTTTCTACCTTCAAACTCATGATTGTACTTTTCTATTCTTCCATGATTTGCTATCATTTTGCACTTTTTAGCTACATTTTCATCATTTGTAACTATTGTTCCACCATCACCATAAGCACCCAGGTTTTTCCCAGGGTAAAAACTAAATGTACCAGCATCACCAATAGCTCCTACTCTTTTACCTTTATACTCTGCGCCATGAGATTGAGCACAATCTTCTATCACTTTTAGGTTATGCTCTTTTGCAAGGGCTAGTATCTCATCCATATCACAAGGATGTCCGTACAAATGCACTGCTACTATAGCTTTTGTATTTGGAGTGATTTTTGATTTGAGGCTTGGTATTGATATAGTATAGTTCGACTCATCACAGTCACAAAACACTACTTTATAACCTGCTCTTGTTACAGCTTCTGATGAAGCTATAAAACTATTTGCAGGTACTATTATCTCACTTACTTTTGGTAAATCAAGTGCTTCTATAACTATCTCTAAAGCATCTGTACCATTTGCTACACCTTGGCAGTATTTTGCTTGACAAAACTCGGCAAACTCTTTTTCAAATTGCTCTACATATTTACCACCTATAAAAGCTGTCTCGTTTATCACATTTTTTATAGTTTCATCTATCTCATCTTTTATACTGTCATATTGACTTTTTAAATCTAAAAACTTTACCATTATTTAATACCTCTTATTTTTTTAGCCGGATTTCCTACATATATTCCAGACTCTTTTATATCTCTTGTTACTACACTTCCTGCACCTATCACTACATTATCACAAATAGATACTGGAAGTATTGTGGCATTTGATCCGATTGAGACATTGTTTCCTATAGTTGTACTTTTCCAAAGATTTTTATCCCCATTCGCTGGACCACCCGTAGTAAACAAGTCATTGATAAACATCACTCCATGAGCTATAACTGTATTGTCCCCTATATTCACAAGTTCACAAATGAAACTATGAGATTGAACTTTGCAGTTTTTACCGATTTTTACATCTTTTTGAATCTCTACAAATGGACCTATAAAACTATTGTCACCTATTTCACATCCATAAATATTCAGTGGTTCTACTACTTTTACATTTTCACCAAATATTACATCTTTGATTTGGGACTTGTATATTGTAGGTTTATTCACTAATTTGTCCTAGTTTACATTTTGTAGGTTTAAATCTTAAAAACACCTCTTTACCTGTTTCTATTGATTCATAAATAGCAGAGATGAGTTCCAAACTTTTTCTTCCGACAAGTCCATCTACTAGATGTTTTTTATTATTTAAAATACTATCTACTACATGTTCATAATATGCTTGATGACCAAATCCATATACATTTGGTGGATTTACAGAGTATTTTTCCATCACTTCATCATCACCATCTTTCTTATGAGTAAAGTTCCAATGAAGCATCTTATTTACTGCAAATCCACCTATCTCAACCGTTCCTGTTTCACCTAAAATAGAGATAGAACCCTCTAAATCTTTTGGTCTTACAGCTGTTGTAGCTTCTATAATACCTAATGCCCCATTTCTAAACTTGAGTGTCACTATAGCTGTATCTTCTGCTTCAATATTTACAAGTGCTGTTGTACTTTTTGCAAATACACTCTCCACATCACCCATCATATATTCTAGCAGATCCACATGGTGACTTGCTTGATTGGTAAGCACTCCACCATCCATATCCCATCGACCTCTCCACCATGCTTGGTCATAGTAGTCTTGATTTCTTGACCATCTAACCCTTACTGTTCCAAGTACTAGCTTCCCAAATCTTTTTTCATCCATTGCTTCTCTGAGTTTTACAACTGGTACATTAAATCTATTTTGTTTTACAACAAAAAGTTTACAACTATTTTCATCACAAGCTCGTATCATGTCATCAGCATCATCTAATGTAAGAGCCATAGGTTTTTCCACTACGATGTGTTTTCCATATTTTGCAAGATTTATTACATGTTTTGCATGGTATCCACTCTCCGTAAGAACAGAAACTACATCGATTGACTCTTTTTGCATCATCGCATCCATATCTGTATAATATGGCACATTAAACTGCTCACCTATCTTTTTTGCTTTCTCTTTATCTATATCACATACCGCTACTAGCGAAGCATTTTTTATTTGGTTTAATCCTAGTAGTTCACTATGCTTTTTTGCGATTCTTCCGCAGCCTACTAGTGCAAATTTTAGCATTTTTCTTTTCCTAAGCATTGAAGTGCTTTATAAATCAATTCTTCTTTCAATGTAACTTTCTCTGGAAGCATTTGAGATTTAATTGTTTTTAAATATTTTCTTACTCCATTGACTTTTTCCCAAGACTTTTCATTCTTACCGCCGTCATTATAGGTAAAAAGTACTATTGGAGCAAGTTTCATTAACGGTCTTTTTATTTTAATCTGGATTCTACAATGTCTTGATGTATCTGTTGCAGCCGCAACATCCTGTTTTTCACAGCTTCAAAATCGACACAATCGTCTTTAAGTGAAATAATATCGTTTATAAATCCGACTGTTTTAATCTTTTTTGGTTTTTTGGGAGTAGTGGAAAAATGTACCTGCAACCCTGTGTCTTTTATAAGATATAGATACTTTTCAAAGATACCGCTTGTGATGAGTTCTCCCTCAGTTTCAAGTTTGAACTCTACCCGGTTTTTATCAAAAGCAAGCCGTAGATAAAACCCTACGCCATCCATATCTATAACAGTATAGTTAAAGTAAGTCCCCGCATTGTTGCCTCTTGCATGAGTGATTGTACTGCCAAAACGGATACCACTTTTTTGTAAGTCTTTGCATAAGCATATCCAAGAGGATGCACTCCACTGTGAAAAGGGTAGCTCTGTGTAAAGACACTGGTTTCGTAGCTTTGTGATGTATCTGCGATACTCTTTTAAGATTTGATTGTCTACACTCTCAGGTATAACTTCTAAAATATCTTCTTTTGAGAAGAATTTATAATTGTTATTTTTTATCGAGTCTGTATTGAACTCTTCGCCCGTTTTATAGTAAATCGTTAAAATATTGTTTTGATCAACTTTTTCTGTGGTTATACATTCCCTGTAACGAGAAAGTTGACCGCTGTGGTGGGTCGTATCGGTTTTGTC
>JBNJFB010000064.1:0-5972 GCA_051746405.1 Campylobacterota bacterium | reverse complement strand
TGCTTTGCAAAGATTTTGTCTAAAAACTTTGTGCTAAGGTCATGCATCTGCGCATCGGTCTTTTTGCAGTGCGGGTTTGCCCAGGCCAACATATAGCCAATTACCGCATCCTGGCTGAGTTCGGATGTAGCGTAGTCAAAGAGGTTAGGTAGTGTTTGTTGTTTTTCACTTTCATTTATGGCAGTAAATTTTATCATTCATTTTTTCCTAGATGTTGAAGTGTCTCGTGAATCAATTCTTCTTTCAATACAATCTCTTCTGGAGTTATTTGAGACTTGATGTTTTCTATATTTTGAATAATATAATCAAGTTTTTGAATAATTTGTGTTGCAAAATAAGCATAAAAAATTCCATTACTATCTTTTAATGAATCATCCTGTGATATTATAATAGATGGTGTCTTATAAATATCCCTTAACTCATATGAAACGGTTGAACCAAAAGATATTGATACATCCACAAATTTTTCAAATTCTGATAATTTCGTATTGTTGGTATATTTATACTCTATTTTACTATTATCGACTTTATTTAAAATTTTATTAGTAATGACATTTTGATTATGTCCTGGATGATCTCGTAAATGCCACAAATAATTTTGAGGAGAATCATTGATGGCTTTTGTTATTTCATCTGTGTAGCGATTTTCTAATGATAATGCAAGCAGTATATTTATTTTTTCTTTGGGATAATGTTTATTTTTCAATGGGGCATATTTTGACATGTAAATTTTTTGTATATTTCCTCCTATTATACTTGTATGCTTAGATGTTTTACTTGCCCATGAATCAATTCTTTCTCTACGGTGTTCACTCCATAGCCAAAAATAATCAGGAAGCATCGTATATCCATTGGTTGGAATAGCATCAAAGTTTGTATACATGGAATGAGAATCAACTTGAATAGCATGCTGAATATCAACAGTTTTTATATTAGATTGCTGAGCAACATGACAAAGAGCAAAATTTCCTATCGAGTAATAACATTCAACAAAAATCACTTTTGTTTTAATTTTTTTCAATAAAAGCTCATATGCTTCTATATGTGTCATGAGTACATTAACACAATATTTTATATATTCAATATCTACGCTTAAGTCAATGTCTGACTTTAATATATGTTCGAGTTCTTCGATATTGTCGATCGTAAATCTATTTTCAGCATAATTAAGTAAGCTTGCAATCCGAATATATTCATAGAGGGTATTGAGATTAATGATTTTTTCTTTTGCATGGTATTTTATATCAAACTTTTCAGAAGCAAATAGATAAATTTTAAACTCTTTAAAAGAATAATCATACAAAAAACTCATCATGTTTTGGTAGTCTTCTTTATTATGTTTAACCCAACCTGTGTTATTGGGTCTAATATTGAAAATAAAATCTGATTCTATTTTGAGATTTTTTATTTCTTTATTGAATTGTTCTCTATTGAATTGGCATTTTGCTTTTAACCCACTAATTGATTTTATCTTTGGTGCAGTGAAGTAACAATCTTTCTTAAACCTATGGCCAATAAGACTTCTCAGTAATGGCCATACAATGACACTATTGCATGATATTGAGTTTACATTATAATGTTTTTCGATATCTTTTAATTTTTTTATTAAATTTTTATGAATCATACTATGTATCAAAACCTTTCATCGCTATATGCATCTTTTGTATTTGGATATGCTTGTTGTCCATCTTCATATTTTATAAAATAGTTGTATCTTTTGGCTATAAATGGATCTTTTAGTAGTTTATTAAACTCTTCACTTTCTTTATTTGTAAGTACTACAGATAACGGTTTATAGCTAAATGCCTCCATCTGTTTTTTAAGTATCAATTCTGTAAAATAAATTTCTACAACAGATAGTTTTTCTTGCCATAAATTCACACTGGAAGTATCAATAGCTTTTTTTTGAGGAGTAAAAGATGAGTCTGTGTCAAAGTTATTGCCAAATTTGTCTTTAAAAGATGTAACATCAAGCATTTTCTCAGTAAATTTAATTTCTAAAAAATCGCATATCTTGATAGTGTTTTGACGGGGATTTTTTACAAAATCTTCATATTTCAAGAGTAAAATATTTTGATTTTTAAGTATTTTTTCTTGAGAAATATAATTAAACATTGCTAATGAGGCAAATATTGCATCTAAGTATTTCAACCCTTCATGAATAGTCATATATTTATAAGATGCCAAAACAGCCCTTGGATCTCGATATATATGAATCACTTTTCCATTTTTGAACATATCCAAAAACCCCTCTATACCTTCCCATTCAACGTTAGTTTTTTCTGCCCACCTAATATTGTTCTCCAAGTTTAAAAATTGGCGCATAATAGCATCATAAACTTTTGCTTGAGTAATGTCGTTTTGACTTGAAATAATTTTTAATGTTTTTTCTACATCAAAATTCATGCCCCACCGTTTCAATATCCTAGCATGTGTATCTCTAACAAGCTTTTTATAATTTAATTCAATAGGTAAATATTTGTTGTATGAAAATCGCATAAAATGAACTGTGTCATATGTAGTTTTAACTGTATCACATTGATCTAAAAGGCTGGTTAAGAGTTTTGTGCCACTTCTATATAATCCACTTATGTATATTGGCTCTAGCATGATTTTAACCCTATATTCTTTAAATCAATTTCTATAATATCACAATTTCCATATTTATCATTAGAGGCTACTTTTAAAATCTCTACAGCTTCTATATCTAAAGTCATTTTGTCAAAAAAATAACTCCAAGATACGCCTTTTTGAAGCTCATCAAAGTTGTCATGAAAGAATTGACCACATAGAGTTTTTATAGCCAAATATGGTTGACTGCCAAAAACTTCCCCATTTAAAACGTTCACTATTAATTGAGTACTATTATTTTCTCTTTTAATCTTGTAGCCAAGCTTAATTTTTCTTTCAAAACATTCATCTTCATTGTATAAATAATACTGCATTGCTTCTATTGCATCACAATTATATATTTCAACTTTAGGAAACTGTTTTGCAATCTTAAAAATTCTTGTATATACATCTTGGATATCAATATCCATATCTCTAAAATCATGATTTGTAAATGATAAAATAGCTTTACCTTCACTGCATGATAGCTCAAAAGCTTTTTCTATTTCCTTATCCGTCAAAAGTCTTAGTCTAGTGCCAATATTGAGGCATTTTGTAGTAACTCTGTTCATAGCACCTTCTGCTTGATAGTCGTCAAATGACGGGTGGTAGGGTTTCCATGTTTTTGGAGCTCGCCTCCAATCTCCAAATCTCGTACTTTCCAAATCATGATAGTTATAATCTAAATTATCATATTCAGCTTGATTTGAATAGTCAAAAGGAATCCATTGCTCGAGAAAAAAACTCGAATCTTGTCTTATTGTGTGAAAGCCAGCCCTATTTACTACTGGAAACCAGTTATGTTCAATTACTCTTCTGGTTATAATCTCATGCAATATATTCATTGAATTATCATAAGATGTTGCAGGAATATGTGCTTCTTTATTAAATGACAAAGGATGAAAATGCCAGTGAATTTGATCTTTTGATCCATGCTCTTTAATTTTTTGCTTATAATGCCCAAATACATTTCCAAACCCTATATCCCTTCTTCTTTCATTTGTTGAAAACCCAACGTGATCAAGGCAATGCCAATTATAAACTATTCCTTTTCCTCTGCTATCAATAAACTTTTTTCTATATTGTTCAGTCATGATTTTATCTAACATAAAATCAATTTTATTCCAAGTATCATTATAATCTAACAAATGAGGATCTACAACTTTACATACAGCATTCTCAAGACCTCCTAAAAAAATTTCTTTTTTTTGCAGTTTTTTTAGGTTTTCTTTTGTTGGCTTAATATCTAAGTTAAAGATATCTTGAAGCCTTTGGAAAGTAGCCTTCAGTGTCTCATGAAGAGGCCCTTCTGTATCAATTGCATAAACAATAAATAATTTATTTAACATGTACTTCCTTTTATTATCTCAGCTAATTTAAAATCCATCTCTTCATCAATGTCAATAGAATGTTGCCTCTCCATCACATAAGCAAAGATATTTTTTTTAAAAAATACACACCCTTCTTCTAAAAACTTCTGCACATCACAGATATAAATCGCTCCATTTAACCTATAGTATTTTTCCAAATCTTGACTTCTTGATCGCACTGCTACATTATCAAGAAACTTACTCATATTTTTATCTTGTGGTAAAGTTCCACTCCAATGTATTGGATGCTCAAGTTCACATACAGATACAACAGCATCACAGTTTTTTTCAAACATAAACTCTATAGCATTATCTATATCGGCTGTATCTCTTAACGGTGAAGTGGGTTGCAAAAAAATCAAATAATCAAATTTCTTATTAAGCTCATTTTGATAAAACTCTATAGTATGTTTTATCACTTCTGGTCTTGTTGCATAGTCATCTGCTAATTTTTCAGGTCTTTTAAACGGTACATTTGCCCCATATTTTTTAGATACTTCTACTATCTCATCATCATCAGTCGTTACCATCACTTCATCTATATAGTTACTGTTTAATCCTGCTTCTATACTCCAAGCAATTAAAGGCTTACCATTAAGATCTAATACATTTTTACGAGGTAATCTTTTGCTACCACCTCTTGCAGGTACAATTGCTATAAATGTTTTGTTTTTATACATTATCTACTCTAGCTATATAAAAAATAGTATCTGTCAACTTTATCTCTTGCAACTTCTTTTTATAATTTTCATTATTAGCAAAAAGTTCTTTTAATGCTACATCTCCACCTGATAATAATTCAAGTACAATTTTACTTTTAAATTCTGCACAAAATGTTTTTCTTTTTCTACTCATAATCTTTTCTCCAAAATAATTTAAATATTGTAACATTTAGGAAGATAACCTCTCATTATTTCTGTCTAGTTTTTTAGTGGCATTATATTAGCTGATTTTTCAGCCGATTCAATCACAATATCAGCAACTTTATGAATAACATCAATAGGCATATTGACCCAATTTGGGATATCTAAAAATGTTTTAAATATTTTTTCAGACTTAGGGAAATCACCTTTCTTGTAGCCATACAATTCTTTATAAATTGGCTGATAAGGTATTAAAGGAAATGAAAGACGGCTATCGACACCTTTTTCTTTCATTATTTTAATCATACAATCTCTATCAACTTTTTCATCAACAATCAAACTATACATATACCAACTATGTCTACTTACATACTCTGGTACATACGGTGTTCTCAAAAGCTTATGACCAGCAAACAAGCTATTATATGCTTTTGCCAGTGCATTTTTTTCCTCCATTATCCACTCAACTCTTTTTAGTTGTTCTATTGCAATTGCAGCAGTTACATCTGTCATTCTATAATTGTGGCCTAACATCACATGTTTATATCGCTCTGATTGTCCCTGATTTCTAACGCATCTACAAGTCTCAGCATATTTTTCACTATTTGTAGTAATAAACCCACCTTCTCCGCTAGTAATGTTCTTATTGGCAAACATAGAAAAAGAGTGTATATCCACCTGTGTCCCAACCAATTTATCTTTATACTTTGCACCGAAAGATTCTGCAGAATCTGCCAAAATTTTCAAGTCATATCTATTTGCAACATCGATTATTGCATCATAATCTACCGGCATGCCTTTTAAGTCTACAGTCATAATCACTTTGGTTTTATTTGTAATCTTTTTTTCAATTGATTCGGCTGTAATATTGAAGGTAGATTCATCTTCTTCAACAAATACTGGAGTTGCCTGACAATAAAGAACAGCATTCGCCGAACTAATATAAGATAATGAAGGAACAATTACTTCATCATCGCGCTCAACACCAAGAGCAATGAGTGCTGCATGCAGTGTTGCAGTTCCACTATTCAATGCTACTGTGTATTTTGCACCTGTATACTCAGATATCATGGCTTCAAGTTCCTGAACTCTTCTTCCCATTGATATCCACCCACTCTTTACTTGATCA
>JBNJFB010000063.1:0-11594 GCA_051746405.1 Campylobacterota bacterium | reverse complement strand
ATTGTCTAAAATTAACAAAAATTACTTAAAAAACTAAGATCATATAAAAAGTTTACTAATAGAGAATGTTTTTTTACATTATATATAGAGTTTTAGAAAATTTTTTATCTAAAAATCAAATTTTTATTATATTTAGGAGATTTTTTATTTCTTGTCAGGATTTGGGTAATATAGGTATATTGATTATAGTATGTCATTTGTGGCATAATATAAAAAAGGGTTAGTTATGACAAGAATAGAACTGATTACTAAAATAAAAAATCGAAAACAAGAATTAGATATTTCTATTGAGAACTTAGCTAAATTAAGTGGTGTAGGCATAAGAACTTTAAATCGTTTTTTTGCAGGTGATGATGTAAGGTTAAGTACTCTTGAAAAAATAACAAATATAATAGGCTTAGATTTTGCAGGAAATGAGACATTGTCTATTAGGGAACTTAAAAAGAGAAGAGCAAAAGAGAAAGCTTTATTTATGGCATCACTTGTTCAAAGTACATCTGCTTTAGAAATGCAAGGTTTAGAAAAGAACTCTCTTGAAAAGATTATTGATAATTTTGAAAAAGAGTTTTTAACAGGGCAATATAAAAATAGACTTTGGGTGGCATAATGATTGACTCTACAAAACCTATAGATGATGCAACACCTCTTAATGATATATCTGGATTAAAATTACCAAATGATAAGGTATACACTTTAAAAGAGATTTACGAACAAGAAGCATTAAATATAGCAAAAGCAACTATAAAATACCTTTCTTCTTCTCCAAGCAAAAAAGAAGCACCTTTTACTTATTACTGGATGATGGATTTACACGAAGAGATGTTTGGTAATGTATAGAAATGGGCTGGAGTTTTAAGACAAGTTGAACTTTCAATTGGTGTAAAAGCATATCTTGTTCCTATGGAACTTAAAAACTTATGTGATGATATAGCTTATTGGAATAAGAACCGAACATTTGATATTTATGAAAGTGCTACTAGAATACATCATAGAGCAGTTCAAATTCATCCTTTTAAGAATGGAAATGGTAGATGGAGTAGAATGCTTGCAAATATCTACTTAAGACAACATGACAAAATGCCTGTGCGTTGGCAAGAAGATCTATTAGCAAAAGAAAACCCAAAAAGAAGTGATTATATCAAAGCTTTAAAAAAGGCTGATAAAGGAGACTATAAAGAGCTTATTGAGATGCATAAAATTACTTATAGAATAGGATAACAATTTATTATTAATTATTATAAACTTATCAATTATTTATGTTATAATTGAATATTTAGATTTTAAAGGTTTATAATGAAAAAGGTTTTGGGTTTAGATATAGGTACAAATAGTATAGGTTTTTCTTTAAATGAAATATATATAGAAAATGAACAAACAATATTCAATGAAATGGTTTCAAATAGTATTATCTTTAGTGAGTATATAAAAGCAGAAGATAGAAGGTCTTTTAGAAGTGGTCGAAGAAGAAATGAAAGAAATAGTAGGCGAAAGCAGATAGTTAGAAAACTAATATATGATTTTAATCTTGCTGATAGGTCAATACTCTCAAATCCTATAAAGTACTTTAACAAACTTTCTCAAAATCAAAATCCATATTTATTAAGGGAGCAAGCAGTTCTTGGAAAAAATTTAAATAAAGATGAATTTACATTTTCTCTTTATACTATCATCTCAAGAAGAGGTTACTCAAATCAGTTTAAAGCAGAAGATTCAAAAGATGATGGTGTGATAAATGAAGCAATTTCAAAAAATAGATCAAAATATTTACAAAATAATTTAGCTATCCCCTCTCTTGTATTGTTAGACAAAAAAGCAGAGCTTGAAAAAAATAACTTCATAAATGTAGCCATAAGAAATAAAAAAGATAATTACAATAATTCTTTAGATAGAGAACTTTGGCAAGAGGAGTTAGAAAAGCTACTTGAAAGTCAAAAAGAAAACAAAGAACTTTTTGATGATATAAATAAATATGAAACTTTTAAAAGTAAGCTTTTAAATGGGGTAAATGAAAACTCTCTAGGGCAATTTGAGCAAAGGGCTTTAAAAAGTATGGAAAGTATGGTGGGTTATTGTAGTTTTTACAATGCACATCACAAAAATGCACAAAAAAGAGTTTCTAAATCTCATATCTCAAGTATAGAGCTTACTCTTAGGCAAAGAATTGAAAACTCTATTTTAGGTAATTTGATTTTTAATAGCAAAACAGGAGAGATTTTTACTCCTTCAAAAGAAGAAATTGAAAATACTATAGAGTTTTGGCTCAAAAAACCAGCAACTCAAACTATCAATACAAAAAATATATTTGATAAAGCTGGACTAAAAAATATCAAAATAAAAACAGCCCAAAAACAAGATGATACGATTTTAGATATAAAACTACATGCTCAGCTATTACAAATCTTTAAAGATGTAAATATAGATATTTTTGATAAACACAGAGATTTATATACAAAAATCTTAGAAAAAATCCACTATTTTGTAAATAAAGAACAAATAGTTAAAGAGATAAAAGAAAAAGTAGATACCCAAAAGCTTTTAAGTGATGATGTTATCGTAAAGCTTTCAAAAGTAGATAAAGGTACAAAAGAGTCTTATGCTTCTTTTTCTTTACTATTTATAGATGAGATTTTACAAAAACTAAAAGAGGGAAAAAGCTATCATGATAGTCTTAGTGAATTAGGATATTTTAAAAAATACCTTGATATGAAAGCTTATGATTATTTACCACCTTTAAATCCATCTTTCGATGATATAAAGTGGCTTGAAAAAAATATCTCTAATTTCAAAAGAGAACACCTCTTTTATCAGCCTTTAGTTTCTCCAAATGTAAAAAGAATAATCTCTATTTTAAGAAGACTTGTAAATGATATTATTAAAAGATATGGAAATATAGATCAAATCACTATAGAAACATCAAGAGATTTAAATACAGATAGAGAAAAAGAGAAAATAAAAGAGACTCAAAAGCAAAGTAAAAAAGAGATAAATGAAGCTGAAAAGTTACTTTTAGCAGAAGGTTATAAATCTAGTAGTAAAAATATCGAAAGAGCAAGGTTATTAAAAGAACAAAAATCAAAGTGTTTATACAGTGGAGAACCTCTTACTTTAGAAGAAGCTTTGGATGAAACACAAACAGAAGTAGAGCATTTTATCCCAAGAAGTAAAATTTGGATAAATTCATATAAAAATAAAATCTTAGTTCTAAAAAAACATAATCAAAACAAAAGTGATAAACACCCAATAAGCTATCTAAAGTCAAACAATATGTGGGAAAATTTTCAAGATAGAGTAAAAGAGACCCTACATAATCAAAATAAAGTATTTTGGCTAACAGATGAAGAAAATATAAATAATAATTGGAAAAAAGAAAATCTTGAAGATAGGTTTTTAAATGACACTAAAAGTGCCACAAAAATCATAGCAAACTATTTAGAACACTACCTTTATCCAAAACAAAATGAATATGGAAAAGGAGATACAAACTTAAATGTCGTAAGAGTTACAGGAAAAGCGATAAATGAACTAAAACGACTTTGGGGTATAAATAAAGTACAGCCTAAAAATGAAAGTAATAAAAAAGATAGAGATACAAACTATCATCATACTATAGATGCTATTGTAATCTCTCTTTTAAACTCTTCATCAAAAAAAGCTTTAAATGACTTTTTTAAACAAAATGAAAATGGCTATAAAACAAAAGTTATATTAGAAAACCTAAAAGAGAGATTTCCAAAAACAAAAGATGGAATGTCTTTAGTGGATTTTGTAAAACAAAAAGTAAAAAAATATGAAAATGAAGAGCTTTATGTTTGTCCTATGATTAAAAAAAGAAATAACATAGTAGGCTTTAAAGATGGAAATATAAAGCTTTATTGGGATAAAGATAAAAAAGAGTTTCATCAAATAGATAAAAAGTCAGTAGATAAAAATCTACTTTTTGATCAAAATGGAAAAGATGTAAAAGATAGTGAAGTTGAAAAAAGAGTAAGTGATTTAGTAGAAGCTTTAGATTTACCGAAACAAAACAATATAAAAGAAGCTATTTTAAACTACAAAGAAAAACTTCTAAGTACAAGAAAACAAATCAAAAACTTTGAAAAGCAAATCAAAGAGCTAAAAAGTAATCTACCTAATAAAAAAAACTATATAGATACACCACAAACTTTTGAAATAAAAAAGCAAATTGAAGTTTTAGAAAAAGAGAAAAAAACTCAAGAAGATATTCAAAATGAACCATGCTATTTTTTGACAAAAAAAGCTAAAAAACAAATCATACGAAATATCAAAGTAAAGACAAAAAGTGTCACAAAAGTAGATAGTATTATAATCACTGATAAGAGTGAAAAAAATAGAGTACAAAGACTTTCTACTGAAACTTATGAGAATTTGAAATTAAATAAAACTCCTTTTGTAGCTAAACTAAATGATAGTACTCTAAATGTAGATTTAGTTAATACACAAAAAGGACAAGTGGTAGGATTAAACTATTTTTCATCTATTAAAAATGATATTCCTACTAAAATAAACGAAAAAAAGCTACATTTAATAGAAACTTTTCATGATAAGGTAACTATTCAAAAAGGGGATTCACTTGAAATAGAAAATCTAAAAGATAATACAAAAAAATATTTTGTGTTTAATGGAGGTGGAAATATTGCAGGTGGAAATAATAAAATCGAAGTAAAACCTATTAATAAAAAAGATGATAAACGATTGTTTATTACTTTAAATAAAACTAATTCAGCAAAAAAAGTAAATATAGACTTCTATGGAAAGATAAGCTATGAATAATTTAAGAAACAATATTATACAATTATTTTATATCAAATGGGGATTTGATAGTTTGGTTAAAACAAGTGGTGTTTCTCCGAGCCACGCAAGGTTTATCCTTCAATTCGGAGTTTTTTAATGTCTTCTCAAAAACTATACATCAAAAACAAATCTTATTTAAGCTACAAACATAATCTCATATCTATAAAAATCGATGATTATGAAACAACAGTCTGCTTTGATGATATAGATACCATTATCATAGAAAACCAACAAACGACTATAACCTCTGCTTTATTATCCCAGCTTACAAAAGCTGATATAAATGTCATCTTTTGTGATGAAAAGTTTATGCCTAGTTCTGTCTTACAAGGTATAAATAAAAATAGTCGTACTACAAAGATTCAAAAGTCACAAATAGCTATATCAAAACCAAAACTAAATCAAATATGGAAAGATATTGTTATCTCAAAGGTAAACAACCAAGCAAATATATTAAAAAAACTAAATAAAAATAGTGAGTATCTAAACTCATTAATTCCAAGAATAAAATCAAATGATAAAGAAAATATAGAAGCTACAGCTGCTGCATACTATCTTAAAGCGTTGTTTGGTAAAGATTTTACAAGAAAAGATGACAATAATATAAATGCAACTTTAAATTATGGCTATAGTATATTTAGAAGTTCTATATGTAGATATTTAATAGCTTATGGACTAAATCCTGCTTTTGGTATACATCATAGTAGTGAGTTAAACTCTTTTAATCTTGCAGATGATTTGATAGAACCTTTTAGACCTATTGTAGATGACTATGTAGTAAGAAATATGAAAAAAAATATACAGTTTTCTAATAAGGTAAAAATAGACCTTGTTAAACTCCTTGATACTACAGTTTTTTATGATAATAAAAACGTAAGTATATCAAACTGTATGAAAAGTATGGTAGCAAACTATCAATCGATATGTTTATTAAAATGTGAAGAGCTCACACCCTTTGAACTGTGAAAAATACAAACGAAACTAGTAGGTATAGAAAAATGGTATTATTTGCGATGTTTGATATGCCAACAAACACTAAAAAAGATATAAAGAAATATACAAAATTCCGTAAAAAGCTTTTAGAGATGGGCTTTATAATGTTTCAGTATTCTATCTATATAAGATTTTGTAAAAGTTTAGCCATAGCTCAAAAATATGAGAAAAAAATAGAACTAGCTGCACCAGTAGGTGGCTCTATAAGAGTAGTAAAAATCACAGAAGCTCAATATAAAAATATGTTGATAATAGAAAATTATCGAGAAAAACCTGAGAAAAAAGTACTAAAACAAACACAAAGTGTGCTGGTTTTTTAGTATAAAAACTCTTATTCAAGCCCAAAAAACAGAGCTTTAAGCTACTCTATTATATCAAATGGGGATTTGAGAGTAGATTAAAACTAAATAATTATTGTTACCTTTTGGTTGTTTAATTATATCAAATGGGGATTTGAGAGTAGATTAAAACGAATCCAAAGCTTTTAAAATATCTTCTCTAATTATATCAAATGGGGATTTGAGAGTAGATTAAAACTAGCAATTATTGGTTTTTAAAATCTTTTACATTATATCAAATGGGGATTTGAGAGTAGATTAAAACCACAAGTTACGCATAAAAAAAAGAAAAAAAATTATATCAAATGGGGATTTGAGAGTAGATTAAAACTCGATTTCAATATTGTACTCATTTGCTATTATTATATCAAATGGGGATTTGAGAGTAGATTAAAACAATTGTTTGTTTTTAATCTTCTAACTTCAATTATATCAAATGGGGATTTGAGAGTAGATTAAAACCTATGTATTCATCTTCATAATAAACTATCTATTATATCAAATGGGGATTTGAGAGTAGATTAAAACTTGGAAAGCATGGGGAACAATAACATTGAGATTATATCAAATGGGGATTTGAGAGTAGATTAAAACATCTTTATAATTTTTTAACTCTTTATTTTAATTATATCAAATGGGGATTTGAGAGTAGATTAAAACTGGCTATCTCTCTTATGCTGTAACCATTTTATTATATCAAATGGGGATTTGAGAGTAGATTAAAACACAGCAGATGAACAAACATTAACATTTAATATTATATCAAATGGGGATTTGAGAGTAGATTAAAACAGGGCGTAGACGTAAACGAGGTAAATTATAATTATATCAAATGGGGATTTGAGAGTAGATTAAAACTCTCTGAAAGTTTATATTCATAACCATCTATATTATATCAAATGGGGATTTGAGAGTAGATTAAAACTTAAGTGTGAACAATATAACTACAAATCAAATTATATCAAATGGGGATTTGAGAGTAGATTAAAACTATTCTTACCATTTATCCTTTTTTCTTTTTATTATATCAAATGGGGATTTGAGAGTAGATTAAAACTTATTCTTCCACGTCCTATAGCCAACAAAAATTATATCAAATGGGGATTTGAGAGTAGATTAAAACCAGCAAAAGATGGGTACAAATGGGATAATAATTATATTAAATGGGGATTTGAGAGTAGATTAAAACAAGTAGCACTTGCAAACTGTCTATTTGTAATTATATCAAATGGGGATTTGAGAGTAGATTAAAACAAACATTACCATCATTAACTTTTTCATTGAATTATATCAAATGGGGATTTGAGAGTAGATTAAATATAGGTATGTAATGATTTAAATATTTATCATAAAGAAAATAAGATATAATATATTATGCAAAATAGTAATTATGAAAATATAAAACTCTTATTTGTGGAAGATGATGAGATTACAAGACAAAATGCAGTTGAGTATTTGGAAAACTTCTTTGATGATATATATGAGGCTAGTGATGCTTTAAGTGCTTTAAGGCTATATGAAGAGATTAAACCTGATATCATAATTACAGATATTCAAATGCCTAAATTAAATGGCTTAGAGTTTGTAAGAAAAGTAAGACAAAAAGATAAAAAAGTACAAGTTATAGTTATCTCAGCTTTTAGTAATAAAGAGTATCTTTTTGAAGCTATTGAGTTACAGCTTGTGAAATATTTAGTTAAGCCTGTTGTTGAGAAGAGTTTAAAAGAGTCTTTAGATATGTGTATTGAAGCTATTAAAAACGATAGCTCAAATATCGTAAATCTAAAAGATGGCTATAGGTTTGATATATTTAATAAAACACTTTTTTTCAAAGAAGAGCAAGTTAAACTAAGGGCTAAAGAGATTGAGTTTTTAACCCTTTTAATAAAAAATAAAAATAGATATGTAACTTACAATGAAATAGAAAACTTCGTATGGCAAGATAGTGTTATGACTAAAGATGCATTAAAAACTGTAGTAAAAAACCTAAAATCAAAGGTTCCAAGACAGCTTATTTCAAATCTATGGGGAACTGGATATAAAATAGATGTATGATTTAATAGTTGTACTAACATACGGAGTCACTTTTGGTATAGTTTTGATGACTATCGTTTATACACTTATTAGATCAATTTATTCAAAAGAGATTTTTTATATAAGCTATTCAATTATGCAAATTTTCTCTTTAGTTTATATTCTAGCTTATAGTAAGCTATTTGATTTTCACTATCTTTTTTTAGAAATCTCTTTAGTTGGGGCTAGTCTTAGTGCTTTGGTATTTGCTTTTAACTTTTACAATATTAGTTTTATTCCTAAAATCTCAAACTACAAAGAACTTTTAGTAAATACTCTGTTTTTAAATATAGTGATTTTAAGTGCATTTTATCACTATATGGTTTTTGAGTATCTTCCTTATACTATCATTTACGGGATTCTTTTTTTATCGATTATCTTTAATGCAAAGGATAATTTTAAATCAAAAGGCATATATGTATTTGGTTGGTCGATAATTTGTATAGCTTTGTTTATTTGGGATTTTAAGGGGTTTTATACAAACAAAGGGTATATAGATTTATTACTCTTAGCTTTTGCTATTGAGGCAGTTTTATTTACATTTCTTGCTGCATATAAATATAACAATTTAAAAGAGCAAAGTAAGCAGTATGAAAATATGCTTTTTCAGCAATCAAAACTAGCACAGTCAGGTCAAATGATACAAAATATCACCCATCAATTTAGGCAGCCTTTAAATAATCTATCATATATTTTGATGAATCTAAAAACAAGGTATGAAAATCAGAAATTAACTCAAGACTACTTTGATAAAAAGTATGAACAAGCAAATAGTCAATTAAAGTTTTTATCTAAAACAATTGATGATTTTAAAAATTTTTATACCCTTACAAAACACAAAGAGAACTTTTTTGTAGAAGAGTCTATAAGTAGTGCTTTGACAGTTATAAGTGCAGATTTAAAGAAGCATAATATTCAACTTGATATAGAGTATAAGACAAATAGTGATGTTATGATATATGGAATTAAAAGTGAGTTATCACAGGTTCTTTTATCACTTCTATTTAATGCAAAAGATGAACTAAAAAATATAGAAAAACCAGAGATTAAAATCATAATTGACTCAAATAGTGCTTTTACAACTTTAAGTATAGAGGATAATGCAGGTGGTATTAAAAACATAAATAAGATATTCCAACCTTACTTTACAACTAAAAAAGATGGTTTAGGAATAGGACTGTATTTAGTAAAAGAGATTATTGAAAAAACATTTGATGGGAAAATAGAAGTAGAAAATAAAAAAGAGGGAGCTTGTTTTACCCTCTTTTTTGAAAAAGTTGTTCCTTAGTCTTTAAACTCTGAGTTTCTAGGATAGATAAAAGATAAGGTTTTAGTCTGTTTTGCTTTTTTATTCTCTTTTGTAAGAATATCAATTTTTACTTTTAAAGGTGTATTTTTATTGTCTGATAGGAAAAGTCTATCTTTTGTTTGAACTATCACAACTTTTTTAACTCTTTTATTTGGTTTTAACGTAAATGGCTTAAATCTCTTTAGGAAAAACTTACTATCTTCTTGTAGTTTCATATCAAAAGTATAGGCTTTATCACTTGTATTATGAAATATAAAGATATAGTTATTTGCAACTTGTTGGTTTTCTTTGATACTATATAGTTTAGTAGTTTTATTTACATTTACTAAAAAATACTTTTTTTTTGATGCAAACCCTAAGGCTAAAACAATACATAAAGCAAGAGAGATAAAATATGCTAAATTTCTCTTATTTAAAATCTTTGTTGTTGTTTTATTTATAACCTCATTTGTACTTCCCCAATTAATAAGGGATTTTTTACCAAGTTTACCCATAACTTTTCCACAAGCATCACTACACTCTAAACAGTTAATACACTCAACTTGTAAACCTTTTCTAATATCAATATGAGTAGGACAAACTCTTACACAAGCTTCACAAGTAGTACACTGCTCATTTCCTTGCCACTCTTTCATTTTAAAAATAGATTTTTTCTTATTTTGATATATATCCCCTCCTCTTTTTGTATCATAAACAACCTGCTTTGTATCATCATCATAAAGTACAGATTGAACCCTTGAATAAGGACAGATATAAACACAGAAGTTCTCTTTAATAGCAACAATATCATATACTAAAAATACAGCAACACTTAATACAAATAGAATCATAAACATATGTTCTGTTGGATTTTGTAAATATGAGAAGAAATCTTCAGGAGGTACGAAGTACCACATAAAATTAGATGAGGCAATAAGTGCAACAAAAAAGTAAATAACTACAGATAAGTACTTTTTCATCATATTTTTAGGTTTAGAAAAATCAATTTCTTTTTGCTTATTTTTTTGGTTTGTAAGTTTTAAAAGTTTACCCTCTATAAAATCTCTGAAAATAACTCTAAAGATAGTTTGAGGACATGCCCAACCACACCAAACTCTACCAAAGATAGTAGTTATGGCAAAAATACCAATAAATAAAAACATTAGTAAAAAAGGCATAATGTAAAGTTCATTTACATTAAATGCGTACCCTATAAAGTGAAACTTCATATCCACAAAAGATAGAAGTAGAACGTGGTTACCATTTATTTTGATAAATGGTAGTGTGAAAATAAAAACAGTTAAGATAAGATATGTAAGATATCTTTTTTTTGTATAGTTCATAATAAACTCCTTTAGATAAAAGTCTATTTGATATTGGTGTTCACTTAGTGGTATAAAATTTTTTTTTGGTTTTTTAGATAGAATAACGTATAAAAAATAATATAATTAAGGCTTTTTATGATTGATATTTCAAATCTTTATATGTTTATAGTAGCCTCTTTTTTACTATGTTTAGCACCAGGACCTGATAATATTTATGTATTAACCCAAGGTATGACAAAGAGTAAAAAAGCAGCAATAGTTACTACACTTGGTTTAGCAACTGGATTGATAATTCATACAAGTGCAGCTGCTTTGGGTATTTCGATGATTTTTAAAACTTCACAATTAGCTTTTGATATAGTTAAGTTTGCAGGTGCTGCTTATTTATTATATATTGCATATCAGGCATTTAAACATAGAAATGAGCCTTTAGATTTAAAAAGTGTAAATAGTAGTTTAGCTTTGAGAAAACTATATATAAAAGGGTTTATTATGAATATATTAAACCCTAAAGTCTCTATTTTTTTCTTGGCATTTTTACCACAGTTTGTAAATCCAAACTTAGGTAGTGTTCCTATTCAAATGATTATGCTAGGTGGAATATTCATGTTGCTTACTATTATCACTTTTTCATCAATTGGTATTGCAGGGAATGTACTTAGTAGTAAACTCACACAAAATCCTAAGGTAGTAAAGTATATGAATGTATTAACTTCATTTGTTTTAGTAAGTTTAGGAATAAAACTAGCTTTGTCTCAAAGGTAA
>JBNJFB010000062.1:0-12109 GCA_051746405.1 Campylobacterota bacterium | reverse complement strand
ATGAACATCTATTTACAGGAGATTTTATCTTTAAAGGCTCAATTGGTAGATTTGATTTTCCAACATCAGATGCAAAAAAAATGAAAGAAAGTATCAAAAAAGTTATTGCATGGGAAGGTGAGGATTATCATATATATCCAGGTCATGGTGAGAAAACTACTTTCAAAAGTGAGATTGACTCTTTAAAACAGTGGTACAGATACATAGTATAAAGGTAAACCGTGAGCGAATTTTATGAAACAATTGCAAAGAAAAATGATAGTTTAAAGCTTGTTAAGACATTTGATGAGTTTTATGATGAAATACTTAATTACTTAAAAGGTAAATTTAAAGTAAAAGATATTGAAATTATTTTAATAGACAATGAAGAGAGAAATCAACAAATACTATATAAGTCTACAAATGAATTAATAGATGAAGAGAATATTGTATTTGAGTTAATTCAAAGTAACACAACAACAATTAAAATAATTATTGCAATTGATGATTATGAATTTTTAAAAGATAACCGTTTTGTAATAAACTTAGCCCTGCAAGCGTTCTCTCAAACTTTATATAATAGACTATTAAAAGATACACTAAAAGACATATCTTTGGTTGATAATGTTACAGGTCTTTATAATAGGCACTATTTAGATAACTATGCTGATAAGATACTAAGTTTATCAAGTAGAGAGAATAAAAAAGTTGCTTTTTTAAAGATTGCAGTTGACCAGTTTAAAGCTGTTATTGATGAGTTTGATTATACAGTAGGAGATAAAGTACTTATAGCTTTAGCCCAAATATTAAGAGATAGTGTAAGAAGTTCAGATATAGTTGTCAAAATTGACTCAGATGAGTTTTTAGTAATTTTACTTAATGTTGTAAGTAGTGAGAATGCTATGATGATATCAGAAAAAATAATCGAAAGATTTAGTGAACAACAAGTAGTAGTAAATGAAAAAACTAATCAAATACTAAAAAAAACAATATGTAGTGGTGTTTCCATCTATCCTGATGATGCAACAGATATAGATGAGATTATCAGAAAATCAGATATAGCTTTATATGAAGCTAGAAATTTAGGTCGAAGTAAAACTTTTAAGTTTTCCCAAGAGGATACTAATACTATCGACTTTTTTTAAGGTTTATAATGAAAGAACAAATATTAGATTTGATTAAGAAGTCAAAAACAGATGAATATAGCTATGAATGCTTAGAGACTATTTATAGCCTATATGAACAGCTGCAATTTTCAACAAACTTAATACAAATGGCAGATGACATCTATGATTGGCTTCATAATGAATTTAAAATAGATAACCTTACATTTGCACTAATTGATATTAGTAGCAATTCAAAAGAAGAGGTTTACTCAAAAGGAGAAGAGTTCTTTTTAGACGATGATAAGTCATATTTTTTTATAATAAATACCCACACAAATTTAAATGCAACTGTTTCATTTTGTGCTACTTCTAAAGTACACTATGAAGTACTACAAGCAAAATATCAAATTATTGAAGCTGCTTTTTTTCAAATATCACCCATTATTCAAAATGGGATACTAAAAAAGAATTTTATCGAGTCATCTTCATTGGACTCTGTAACAAAAGTCTATAATCGTAACTATTTAATCGATAACTTAAGTAAACACTTAACACTATCCAATAATAAGAATAAAGAGATATACTTCTTAATGGTAGGAGTTGACCACTTTAAAGCAGTTGTTGATGAGTTTAACTATGATATTTCTGATAAAGTTTTAGTAGAATTAGCAAAAATAATACATACTAATATAAATGAGTTTGATATGGTTGCAAGATTAAATGCTGATGAATTTCTTGTAACAATTTTAAGCAATAAAATGAAACATCAAGTTGAAGAACTAGCAAAAAATATTATTCAGGATTTTGCAAAAGTAGCAATAACTGTAGATATACAAACAAAACAAAAGCTTATGAAAACTATATGTATAGGTTTAGAGACATTTCATACAAACTCTTCAGGTACAATAAATGATGCTATTAAAAATGCAGATATTGCATTATATGAAGCTAAAAACAGAGGTAGAAGTCAGTTTTTTGATTATGCAGAGTTAACTGAAGAGGATACAATAGATTTATTTTAATCATTGTATCTTATTAGCTTTTACATAGACTCTTTTTGGAGCTGGATAACCCTCAATAGTCTTTGAGCTATCATTGGGGTCTAAAAAATCCTCCAAACTTTGGTCAAAAGTCCATCTTGTTTTTCTTTGTTCTTCATTTGTAGTTACAGTCGTAGCTAATACTTCCATATTTTCAAATCCTGCTCTTGTAAGCCAATTTTTTAATGCATTTATTGTTGGAATAAAATAGATATTTGGTATTTTTGAGTATCTTTTATTTGGTGTTAAACAAATTTCATCATCACCATCAATCATAAAAGTATCAATAATCACTTCACCTTTTGAATTTAAGCTTTTTGCAAGTGATTTCAAACACCCTACTGGGTCAGGTCTATGGTATAAAACACCCAACATAAAAATAAAATCAAACTTATGGTCATAAAACTCTATATGCTCTACTCCTAGCATTTCATAAACTATATCTGATTTTACAAAATGATTTATAAACTCAAATTGATGTAGTGTTAATGCACTTGGATCAAACCCTATTAATTTTTTTGGTTTATCCTCTAACATTCTAAACATATAATATCCATTATTACATCCCACATCTGCAACAATTTTATCTTTTAAGTTAAAAAATGGTCTTATCAAATTATATTTTATGTTACTTTGCCACTCACTATCTATTTCTAAACCAAATATATCAAAAGGCCCTTTTCTCCAAGGTATTAGTTTTTTTGCAGTTTCTTCTATTAGGTCATACTCTTCTTGAGTTATATCCTCTCTTTTTCCAACAGTAAACCAATCACCATAATCTAAGTAGAGTTTATTTGTTTTAATCTCTCTTGCTTGATTTAACTGCTCATACCAAGGCTTTACGTTTTTCCATTGCCTACAAATGTCTTTTTTCTTTTTTAGTTCTTCTATATTCATAAGTGACATTATAAACTATTAAGTAAAAAATATACTTAAACAAATAAATCATAAAAAAACAATATTCTTTTTGGTATACTACGCATTAAAATAGATATGAATTTTTCTTCATATTTCATTAAGATACAGTTAATATCTATATAATAAGATTTTACAATTTATATTGAAAGGATTTTTTTTGAAAGTAACAAACGTCTTATTTTCATTTAAGACTACTCTAATACTACTTGCTATTTTAGCTGTTGGTGCTGGTTATGCTACTATTATCGAGAATGATTTTGGTACATCATCTGCAAGAGTTTTAGTTTATAATAATTTATGGTATGAAATAATGCTTGTTTTAACAACAATCAACTTAATGGGTATTATTTTTAAGTATAAGATGTGGAGAAGTAAAGCTAAATTTATTTTTCATACATCGTTTGTCGTGATATTAATAGGTGCAGGTGTAACTAGATATGTAGGTTACGAAGGAATTATGCAAATAAAAGAAGGTACTACTGAAAATAGAATGTATTCGCTGGAGCCTTATTTACAAATCACAATTAAAGATGGAGATAAAACATACTACAAAGAGTATCAAAAAGAGTTTACTTCATTTTTAAAATCAATTAATGACTTTGAGCATACAATTAAATTTGATGATAAGCAGTTAAATGTAAAGTATGCTGATTATATGTTAGCTAGAAAAGGTAGTGCTAAAATGGGGCTTTTAAGTCTTGATGTTACTATTGATGGACAAACCAAACAAATAAGGCTTCCAGGACAAAGGGGTCAAAAAGGTTTAAAAAGGGACTTAGAGTTTGATAAGGATACAAGTGTAACTTTATCGTATGGTTCAAAAGTTCTAAAACTGCCATTCTCAATTAAGTTAAGGGATTTTCAACTTGATAGATATCCAGGTAGTATGTCACCCTCTTCTTACGCTTCTGAAATAACTGTAATAAAAGAGGATAAATCTTATGATTATAGAATATTTATGAATAGAACTCTACATGAGGGTAACTTCTTATTTTTCCAAAGTTCATATTTCCCAGATGAGAGTGGTACTGTACTATCAGTGAACAATGACCCAGGAAAATGGCCAACTTACTTAGGATACTTTTTGCTTACATTAGGACTAACTTTAAACTTATTTGATAAAAAATCAAGATTTTGGAAACTAACAAAATATGTCTCTTCAAGAAATGCTGTATCAATTGCAATTGCATGTTTACTCTCTTTTGCAGCTACAGACTCTTTTGCAAATGAGCAAGAGGAAATTAAGTTAAATAACAAAACAGAGTCAACAGTTGAGTATTTAAATAAATTCAAAGAAGAGTCAACAGTAACTGCAGATAAATTCTCTAAGCTTGTTACGCAAGATAGAGGTGGTAGAATGAAACCATTATCAACACTAAATAGAGAAATCCTAGCAAAACTTAGTGGTAAAAGAACTCTATTTGGAATGAATGCAGATCAAATAGTTTTAGGTATGCTAACAAGACCTGAAATGTGGAGAGATGTTAGAATGCTTAAAGTAAAAACTCCAAAATTAAAAAATGTTTTAGGAGTTGATGAAAACAGAAAGCATATTGCATTTTCTGAGGTTTTTGTAGATGGAAAATATCTACTTAGAAAAGAGGCTGAAAGAGCAGCAATATCAAAACCTCAAGATAGAGGAACTTATCAAAAAGATATAGTAAGACTTGATGAGCGATTAAATATCACATTTTCAACTTTTAATGGTAGTTTATTTAATATTTTTCCAGAGCCTCAGCATCCAGAGAATAAATGGCATGCACCATTAGATGCAATGCAAACTTTTCAAGGACAAACCCAAACTGCTGTTGAGACTATGGTTAGAGGTTTTATTAACTCAGTTGTTCAAAATAAATGGGAAGAAGCTAATAAATTTTTATCGATGATTAGTCTTTACCAAGAAAAAGTTGGTGCGGAAATTATTCCTAGTGAATCAAAAATAGAAAATGAGATTTTATTTAATGAACTAGATATTTTTCCTAAATTAACTCTTGCTTATATTTTACTTGGTTTAGTTATGTTAGTTGTTGCATTTATTGTTGTGTTTAATCCAAATATTAAACCTAAAAAGACAACATTTGTTTTCTTTGTAATATTATCACTTATATTTGCAGCTCATACATTTGGTATGGGATTTAGATGGGTTGTATCAGGACATGCACCATGGTCAGACACCTATGAGTCCTTACTGTATATCTCATGGTCAGCTGTTTTTGCAGGAGTTGTCTTCTTTAGAAAATCACTACTTGCTTTAAGTGCCGCTGTTATTGTTGCAGGTATATTTATGTTCACAGCACATTTAACAGGTATTAATCCTCAAATTACAAATTTAGTACCTGTACTTAAATCATATTGGCTTACTATTCATGTTTCTATATTAACAGCCTCTTATGGATTCTTTGGATTAGGAGCTATTTTAGGATATATGACTCTTATTTTATTTATTTTTAGAAAGAAAAGACCCCATTTAGATGAGACTATTAAAACTATTACTGCAATTAATGAAATTGCTTTAATTGTTGGTGTTATATTTATCACTATTGGAAACTTCCTTGGCGGAGTTTGGGCAAATGAGTCTTGGGGTAGATACTGGGGTTGGGACCCTAAAGAGACTTGGGCTTATGTTTCAATTGTAGTTTATGTATTTGTAATTCATATGAGATTTGTTAAAAAACTTAACAATCCATTTGCATTTTCAACTGGTTCATTATTAGCATTTAGTTCAATTTTAATGACCTACTTTGGTGTTAACTTCTATCTATCTGGAATGCATTCATATGCAACAGGTGACCCTGTACCTATCCCATCATGGGTATATTATGTGGTAACAGCTATATTTATAACTATTGCATTAGCTTATAGAAATAGAGACTTAAAAGATGGCATAACAAATCAAAAAAATCAAACTTCTAAGAATTAATTTTCTTAGGAGTTATAAAAAAAAGGATTAAATTTTGAATAGTATAAATATAATAGATATTTTTAAAGAGATAACACAAGTTCCAAGATGTTCTAAAACCCATGAACCATTTATTAAGTATATGAAAGAGTTAGCTTTAAAGCTAGGATATATATGCTTAGTTGATGATTTTAATAACATTTTATGTAAAAAAGATAATTCAAAAGCAAAAATTGTTTTTCAATCACACTATGACATAGTATGTTTAAGTGATAATTGCATACCTCAAATAGTACAAAATGGCGATATAGTATCTGCAAAAGACTCAACCCTTGGAAGTGATAATGGCATGGGTTGTTCATATATGATAAAACTCATGTATGATGGCTATGATGGTGAGTTTTTATTTACTTCTGATGAAGAGATAGGACTTATAGGTGCTAACAACTTAGCTTTAGAGTTAAATGCATCATATATGCTAAATTTAGATAGTGAACAAGAAGGTGAGATTTGTATAGGCTGTGCAGGTGGTGTTGATATCTTTGCAATAAACTCAAATAAAAAGATAATTCCAAATGATGAAAATCTAGATTTATATGAAATTACATTATCAAACTTACCAGGTGGTCATAGTGGTGTTGATATAGATAAAGATATCCCAAATGCCATAAAGCTAGTTGCTAAAACAGTAAAGCAAGCCAAAGGAAAACTACTGGATTTTAATGGAGGTGAGAGAATCAACTCCATAGCAGCAAATGCAAAAGCTATTATTGCTTGTAAAGAGAAACCTCAAACTTCACACAAAAATATGAAAATAGAAAAGATAGATGCACAAAGTGAACACTTAAGTATATTTGATGATAAAATCATAGATTTTATAGATAGCTTTAAGCATGGAGTGTTATCAAGAGATGAAAAGTTAGATGTGGTACAAAACTCAATAAATATTGCAATAGTATCTACTACAATTGATAGTTTAAAAATCGAATTTAGTGCTAGGTCTATGGCAAATAATGAATTAAAAGCTATAAAAGATGAAACTATTAATATATTAAATGAACATGGTTTTAGCGTAAGTACTGATGGCAAATATCCAGCTTGGAAACCTGATATTAATGACTTTACAACAAAAGTGCAAGAGATTTATAAACAGTTTAATAGCGATGCATCCCTAAAAGCAATTCATGCAGGACTTGAGTGTGCAATTTTCAAAGATAAATACCCTCATATAAAGGTTGCATCAATAGGACCAACTATCAAATATCCTCACTCAAAAAAAGAGCAAGTTTCAATTGAGTCTGTAAATAGTGTATTTGAAGTAGTAAAAGAGATCTCTAAAGAGATTTAATCTTTTGCTTTTGCCTTTTGAATTTCATTTGAGTATTTATACACCATATAATCAAACATTTTAGAGTCTCTATTTTTTTGAAAAAACAGAAACATCTCTACTAATCTATATGACATTCTTAAAAATGCTGTAAATGGTATAGCATATGTTAATATGGTAGTTTGAGTTCTATAAGGATAGTACTCATCCATCTGTTCTTTCAACTCTTTTAAAACCATACTCTCTTCGTGTAACTTCTCTCTATCTTGTCCTATGAGAACTTTTATTGCTAAAGTAAAGTTTACCAAAAACATCAAAGCATTTAAATTCCAACCTAAAATAAATATATCTAAATAGCTCATATTAATATCTCCAAATTTTACTAAATTTAATTATAGCAATTCAAATATTTTTTTAACTTAAACTAAGTGATATAGTAAAAAGAGCACCTTTATAATTATTATCTTCGTACTCAAAGCTTTTATTAGTTGCTTTTATATTACCATCCATATGTTTTTCTATAATCTCTTGAGTCATAAATAGCCCTATTCCTGTACCTTGACTTTTATGTTTTGTAGTAAAATATGGCTCAAAAATCTTCTCTTTTATTCTTTTTGGAATACCACCTGCATTATCTAAAACATCAAGTACCACCTTATCTTCTGTTTTATATAAATCAATTTTTATTAATCTTAATTGATTAATATCATCATTATTTACAAGTAAAGCATCCTTTGCATTATTTAAGATATTTAAGATAACTTGCATAAACTCATTTTTGTAGTTTACTATTTGAATATTTTCATCTAAACTCTTTTCAAGCTTTATATCCTTACTTGAAAAACTCATATCAACTAAATCTAAAGACTTTAATACTAAATCTTTTACATTAAACTCAACTGCTACGTTATCCCTTTCAAAAAAGTTTTTAAAGTCATCTATTGTATTTGATAAGTAGTTTGTTGTATTCATTATATTCTTTAAAGAGTCATACAGTATATCATCTGTTAGGGCATTATAATCTTTTTGAAGCATTATACCGCTTGTACATGTGGAGATAACACTTAAAGGTTGTCTCCACTGATGAGCTATATTTTGAAGCATTTCACCCATTGCTGCCATTTTTGATTGTTGAATTAAAAGTTTCTCTTTTTTCTTATCCTCTTTTTCATACTCTTTAAACTTTGATAAATCATAAACTAATACCACAACACCTTCAATTTCATTTGTTATAGTATAATAAGGTTCATAAAATACCTGAATATAAATAGTTTTATCAAAAAGTTTTAATTTACTTTCAAACTCAATTGATTCACCATTTAAAGCTTTATCGAAGTTCTCTTTTGCAATTTTTTGAAAATAGTTATCCCCTAAAACTTCTGCTAAACTCTTTCCTGTGAAGTAGCTCTTTTTTTTATTATATACTTTTGCATAGTAATCATTTACCCATAAATATTTATAGTTTTTATCCACTAAAGCTAAGAAACTAGAAGACTTCTCAAGTGCTTTATCATAGTAGTTTAAAAGATTTATTTTTCTTTGAGTTTTTTGTATATTAGAAACATTAAGTAAAATTAGCTCCTTATTATCAATAGACATCTGTTCATGCCTTATTTCAACAGGGGTTAGATTTTTATTATTCATATAAATTCTATACTCTATGGATTCAGTACTTGTAATTCGTTTAATCAAATCTTCAAGGGTAACAGTCTGCTTAATATTAGAGTTACAAATAAAAGTTTTTTCAATATCAACTTCATCAAAACTATTAAACTCAAAGTCTAAAAGCTTTTTTGCATTTTCATTTATGTATAAAATATTTTTATTTTTTTTATTTATTACAAAAACTCCAACTGGCAAATTAGCTAATATTTTTTCATAAAAATCAAAACTGTTAATCCCATTCATAAGTTTCTCCAGAAATCTAAAAAATTATGATTTATTGTACCCCTTTTATTATAAACTTTTACTAAATTATAAATTTTAATCTTCTTTAGATATAATAATATTATTTACTTAATATATCTATTTACCTATTATAATATCACTGGATTTTATAAAAGCAAAAACCTCTTTTTTTATTTCTAAACCTAGTTTTTTAACTGCACCTGTTGTTATTATTGAAGTGATTGTTTCACTGTTGTTAATATCTATTGTAACTTCACTATTTGTATTATCTTTTTTTATTGAAACAATTTTACCTTTTATTTTATTTCTTGCACTTATTGCTATTTCATCGCTTGTTGCCAAAAGTACATTATTTGATTTAAAAATTCCAATTACTGAATCATTCTCTTTTATATCAAGTGATTTAACAGCATCATAGGAGATATTTGCAAAAATCTCTTGTTTGCTTTTTGTACTTATTACTATATTTGCATTTATATCATTTTTTACTATTTTTTTAACAACTCCACTTATTTGATTTCTTGCACTTATTTGCATGGCAAACCTCTCTATTGTTTTTAAAGTACCTGTATCAAAGTCCGTGATACTTTCTAAATTTTGTAAAAATCTTTTTTGTTCACTCTTTAAAACCTCATAAGTTTTGAGAAGTTTTTGACCATATGGAGTAAGAGAAGTACCACCCCCACCTTTTCCACCTGTTTCTTTAGAGACAATTGGACTACTTGATAGATTGTTTATATCACTTATTGCATCCCATGCTGCTTTATAGCTCATGGGAATACTTTTTGCAGCTTTACTAATTGAACCTTGGTTTTTAATAGCTTTTAAAAGCTCTATTCTTTTTTCTAGTAAAAATGGCTGATTTGATAACTCTAGTGTTAGATTTGAAGTAAGATTCATACAGCTCCTTATATCTATGTGGAGTTATTATAGCAACTATATATATTATTTTTGTTAAAATAAAAAAAATTAATAGAATTTTCAAAAAAGATTAAAGAGAGATAATGAGTATAGAGAATAAAAACCAATATGACAAAGAGATACAAAAACTAATAAGATGGGCTCACGCTTACTATGTAGAAGATAATCCAATAGCAACAGATGAAGAGTATGATAAGCTCTCAAGAGATTGTTTAGCATTTGAACAAAAAAACCCAGAACTCTCCCATCCAAACTCACCAAATAAAAGAGTAGGAGGAAAGATTTTAGATGGTTTTAAAAAAGCAAAACATCTAAGCCCTATGTGGTCACAAGAGGATGTTTTTGATACACAAGAGCTAAAAGATTGGATAAAAAGAGCCAACAAGGTTAATACAAACCTAGATTTTATTTGTGAACCAAAGTTTGATGGGGCATCTTTAAATCTAATTTATGAAAATGGAGTTTTAAAACAAGCAATTACAAGGGGTGATGGAGAGATTGGAGAGGATGTTACAAATAATGTAAAAACAATTTACTCAATACCCTTAGAAATTAAACAAAAATCACTATTGGAAATAAGAGGTGAAATAGTAATAAAAAAAGATGATTTTGAAAAAATAAATGAAACAAGAATACAAAAAAATGAGCAACCTTTTGCAAACCCAAGAAATGCAGCATCTGGAAGTTTAAGACAACTAAACCCAGCAATAACAGCAAAAAGAAAACTATTTTTTAATGTATGGGGTGTTGGTCAAAATAGTCTAAACTATAAAAAAACATCTGAACTTATGGGTTATATATACTCTTTAGGATTTGATAAACCACCTATTTATAAACTTACAAAAACTGTTGAAGAGATTGAAGAAAGTTACCATGAAATAATCAATTTAAGGGATAATATCTCTATGATGTTAGATGGTATGGTTATAAAAATTGATGATATAGAGACTCAAGAAGAGTTAGGATATACAGTAAAATTCCCTAGATGGTCATGTGCATATAAGTTTCCAGCAGTTGAGAAAACAACAAAAGTAAAAGAGATAATTCAACAAGTTGGAAGAACAGGAGTCATAACTCCAGTAGCTGTAGTAGAACCAACTTTAATAGATGGCTCAACTGTTAGCAAAGCCACACTGCACAATTTTGATGAGATTGAAAGGTTAGATTTAAAAATAAATGATGATGTTATTATTATAAAAAGCGGTGATATAATTCCCAAAATTACAAAAGTGTTTTATGATAGAAGAGATGGAAGTGAGATTGAGATAAAAAGACCCACAAACTGTCCAAAATGTGATAGTGAACTTCTAAATGAAGATACACTAATAAAGTGTCAAAACCTTGATTGTCCTTCAATTGTTACTAACTCTATTATCTACTTTGCAAGTAAAAACTGTATGAATATTGATGGTTTGGGAAATAAGATTGTTGAACAGCTAGTAAGAGAAAAAAAGATATATGATATTTTAGATTTATATTCACTAAAGTATGAAGATTTAGCTTCCTTAGAGGGATTTAAAGATAAAAAGATAAATAATCTACTAAATGCAATAAACAATACAAAAAACACACCACTTCATAGGGTTATAAATGCACTGGGTATTGAGCATATTGGAGAAGTTGCATCTAAACAGATATGCTTAGAGTTTGGTTTAAATGTAATAAATACAGATATAGATTCACTTATAGCCCTTGATGGTATTGGCGAACAGATGGCTATCTCATTTGTTGAGTTTATGAGAATAAATAAAGAGTTAGTAAATAAATTAGTAGAAATAATTGAACCAATAGTTGAAGAAAAAAAAGAGATAAAAGATAACTCATTTAAAGGAAAAACCGTAGTTTTAACAGGAACAATGAGTAAATCAAGGGGTATTATCAAAAAAGAGCTTGAAGAGCTTGGAGCAAAAGTAAGCTCTTCTGTTTCTAAAAAAACAGACTATTTGATATATGGTGATGATGCAGGGAGTAAATACGATAAAGCAGTTAATTTAAAAGTTGAAACTATAAC
>JBNJFB010000061.1:0-12919 GCA_051746405.1 Campylobacterota bacterium | reverse complement strand
CAAGAACAAGAGTGGTATATAAATCAAGACAATACAATAAATACAAAAAAACTACTATTAGCTTTTCAAGCATTTTTTAGAAAAAATGCAGATAGTTGGCTAGAGAAGTTTCAGTACAAAGAAGCAGGACCACAGCTACTACTTCAAGCTTTTTTACAGCGTATTATAAATGGTGGAGGAAGAATCCATAGAGAGTATGCATTAGGTCGTGGTAGAACAGATATTTTTATAGAGTGGCCTACTACTTCTAAAGGTTTCTTTGGAGAGATGCAACACATAGTAATAGAGACCAAAATACTATACTCAAACCTAGATGAGACAATAAAACTAGGAGTAACTCAAACCAAAGAGTACATGGATAAAGTAGATGCTAGTGAGGGAGTGCTAATCATCTTTGATAGAGCTAGTCAAAAAAACTGGGATGAGAAAGTATGGGATAAAGAGATTGATGAGTTGCTTGTGATGGGGGCTTAAATTATGGAACTGTATGTAGATGATGATACTTGGAGTGGTAACTTGATTTCATATATATTTTAATTATCCTACTGCTTATGCATATTTTTTAAGCACAAACAGTGGGAGTCTCTTAAGCTCTTGGCTCTTTTATTTATTTGCCATTGTGTTTAACTTATTATAAATAGAGTCAAAATATTTTAATACATCGTTATTAGATAACTCTTTATCTTCAAGCTTTTGAAGTAATTCACAAATATCATCTAAGGCAAGGTTTAAACATGAGTTTTTAATATAGTGGGCTTTATTAGCTCTGTTTTCAATTTCATCTTTTTGGATATATGTTTCTAACTCTTTTAAATCATTATGAATCTCTTCTTTGAATTTATTTATAATCATATTAGCAATAGTTTGTGATACTCCAAGTTTAGATGCTACAACTTCAGGTGAAACGGTAATCTCTTCTTCTAAAGCTGTTTGTTGGGTTTCATCACTGTTTTTACTATCTAACTGTTTATCTATTACAAATTTTTTAAATATAGTTTTTAATTCATCTGTATTAATTGGTTTACTTAAGTAGTCATCCATTCCCATACTTAAGAATTTTTCTTTGTCACCTTTTATTGCATTTGCAGTTAATGCTACAATAGGGGTATGGTGTAATTGCATAGAGTTTTCATACTCTTTTATTTTATTAAAAGATTCAATTCCATCCATAATAGGCATATTTATATCCATTAAGACAATATCATAAGAGTTTTGTACAAATAACTCAAAGGCTTCTTTACCATTTTTTGCTAAATCAAAATCAAGATTAAACTCTTGTAGTATATAAGATATAAGCTCTTGATTTGCTATGTTATCTTCTGCTACTAAAATATTTGCATTAAAAGATTCATTTGAGTCTTCATTTTCAATACAAGTCATAGAGCTTGATAAACTTTGAAGTTCTTGAATTGCATCATTTATTTTTGATGCATAAAAAGGTAATGCTATAGCTTTTTCATTATCTTTTAAATCTAGTTTGTCAATATTGTCTTCATACTCAAAGAGAACTAAAGTAGAAGTATTGAAGCTGCTTTTTCTGTGTTGTTTTAAATCATCTTTTGAAATATCTTTTTTTGTTAGTATATGTACACTATTTGCATCACTTTGGTTTTGATTTATTGTTCCAAGTGACATTAAATACCTTTTAGCATAGTGGTATAAATCACTACTACTATCATCAATAATAAAGTTTATTTTTGTAGCCTTTTGTCTAGTTGAGTAGTGGAAATCATCACAGGTATTAAAAGATAAATCAAACCAAAACTTAGTGCCTGTACCAACTTCACTTTCAATATTGATTTTAGAACCAAGTGACTCTACTATATGTGTACATATACTAAGACCTAGTCCCGTACCCTCAAACTGTCTATTTGATTTGTGGTCAATTTGAACAAATGGTTTAAATACATTTTCTAATTTCTCTTTTGGGATACCAATTCCAGTGTCAACTACTTCAAACCTAATAGTACTTATGTTATTTTCAAGTTTTACTTGTGTGATATTTAAATATACTTTTCCGTGTTCGGGTGTGAATTTTATGGCATTGCTTAAAAGATTTGATAAAACTTGTCTTATTCTAACTCCATCAGTTTGTATGCATAAAGGTACTTTATGGTCTAGATTAAATATAAGTTTAAGATGCTTCTCTACAGCTCTTTTAGAAAATAGTTCAACCACATGTTCACTTACATAGTAAATATCAGTATTTTCTATAGCCATTTCAAAGTTTCCACTCTCTATTTTTGAAATATCCAAAATATCATTTATAATTCCAAGAAGTGAGTTTGCACTTGTTTGTATTATATTTGCTTGTTTTTTACTTGAAATATCAAGGTTTTTTGATTTACATAAGATACTTGAAAAGCCTATTATTGCATTTAGAGGTGTTCTAATCTCATGACTTATATTTGCTAGAAATGTAGATTTTGCTTGGTCTGCTCTTTGGGCTTTTATTTGTGAGTTAATAACGTCTGTAATATCTAATCTAATAGCTAAAAACTCTTCAATCTCATTGTTACTATTTAATATAGGAACAATAGTAGATGCCACATAATAGACTGTACCATCTTTTGCTTTGTTTTTAATCTTTCCTTTCCATATTTTTTTACTATTTAAAGTATCCCATAGATTTTTGAAAAACTCATTACTCATTTCAGGATGTCTAATAATATTATGATTTTTGCCTATTAACTCTTCTTGTGAGTACTTTGAAATTTTCATAAACTCTTCATTTACATAGGTTATTATCCCTTTTTTATTGGTTTTAGATACTATTGCACTAGTGTCAACTGCTTTTTTATACTGATTTAATAGTATATTAGAGTCTTTTAAATCTTTTGTTCTAAGTTGAACCTCTTTTTCAAGCTTTTCTCTGTTTTTTTTGTAATCTTTTTGTCTAATATATGATATAACTGTATAGTGAATTCCAAGTGCTAAAATAAATACTATTAGTGTAGCAATCATATATATTGTTTGTTTACCTGATAAAATAAATCCTTCTTTAATAGGTAAGCTAACTTCAATTATACCTCTAACATCGCCTATTTCCCAATCATTTTTTGGTGTATCGGCTCTTGTATTATGACACTGTACACAACTTTCATTATAAAATACATCTGAAACAGCTACTTTAAAAACCTTTTTATTGTTTTGTGTGATAGTTCTTGTGAAGGTTTTATTTGGGTTATTAATAAGCCAAGATAGTGACTGTTTTTCATGCTTGCTTAAAACTCTATCTTTTCTATTTGGAAAAGGGTAGTTGCTATACATTTTTATTTCCATATTCTCTTCTGTTAGAATATTGCTTAAATCATGAACTAAAGTAGCGGGTAAAGGTATAGTATCTTCTTTGTTATCGTGGTCATAGTTTATTTTTAAGTTGCTACTTTTTTTTACATCATTAATTACATTATTTGTATAGTAACTTCTTGTTTTTTTTAAGTTATTTATTGTATTTACAGCTTTTTGAGTCATTTGCTCTTTTTTATTCTCTAAAGAGTAAGTGGGAATTATAAAAGCCACTAAGTAAGCTACAATGAAAGAGATAACTATTATAGGACCTATATAAGGGTTAAAAAGAGGTTGAATTAGTTTTTTCATAATATTCTCTATTCTCTTTATTGCAAATCAAAAGATTTATATATATCTTTTACTTCATTTATATTTTTCATAAATAAATCAACTAACAAAGGGTCAAAATGCTTCCCTTTTTCATTATTTAATAAGTCTAAAGCCTCTTGGAAACTCCATGCTTTTTTATATGGTCTGTTTGAAGTAAGTGCATCAAATACATCAACAATGGCAACAATTCTTCCAAAGATATGAATCTCTTCACCTTTTTTACCATTTGGATATCCACTGCCATCAAACTTCTCATGATGTTGCATTGCTATAGTTGCACCTGCTTTTAAATATTCACTTTGGGAGTCTTTAAGTATCTCATATCCTATGCTAGCATGCTGTTTCATTATTTCATACTCATCATCATCTAGTTTACCTGGTTTAAGTAGTATTTTATCTTCAATACCAACTTTACCTAAGTCATGGAATGGAGCAGCATAGAAAATCAAATCTTGCTCTTTTAAGCTTAGCTTATGCTCTCTTGCTAACATTCTTGAGTAGTAAGCAACTCTTGATACGTGCGAAGCTGTTTCGGGGTCTTTGTATTCTGCTGTTTTTCCAAGGACTCTAAGGGTTTCATGCTCTCTATTTATTAGGTTTTGTGTAGCTTTATTTACTTCACTTTCAAGATGTTGAGCTCTGTTTTCTAATAGTAAGCTGTTTTTATATAGGTTTAAAAGATTATTTACTCTAGCTTTAAAAAGTGTTGCATTTACAGGTTTATTTAGAAAATCATTTGCACCTTGAGTAAATGCTTCTGTATGAACATTTTCATCATTTGCAGCTGTTATCATAATTATTGGAACTTTTTTATTGTTTTTTCTATACTCTTTTATAAACTCTAAACCATTTAACTGTGGCATCATATAGTCAATAAGTATCATATCTATTTGATTTTCTTTATTTAAGACATAAAGTAGTGCATCAAGTGGTTTAGAAAAACTCTTTACATTTAAGTTAAGCTCTTGACAAAAAGCTTCAATTAAAAAAAGATTGTTTTCATTATCATCGATTGAGACAATATTCATATTTTCAAGATTCACAAGGATTCCTTTTTTGGATGTTACAAATAGTATAACAAAAAATTGTTTGATAGTTGTTTAAAAAAATATAAAAATAAAACTTTTGTTATAGAAGAAGAGATATAATTAATAAAAAGATTCAAAATTGTTTTGTTATATGGTGCGAATGGTGAGAATCGAACTCACACTCCAAAAACTGGAATGGGATTTTAAGTCCCACGCGTCTACCTATTCCGCCACACTCGCACGTGCATAATAACAATGGTGGTTCGAGGCAGAATCGAACTGCCGACACATGGATTTTCAATCCATTGCTCTACCGACTGAGCTATCGAACCATTGATTTAAGTGGTGGTGAGGGAAGGATTCGAACCTTCGAAGCCGTAGGCGGCGGATTTACAATCCGCAGGATTTGACCACTCTCCAACCTCACCTTAAGAAGATTTTATGGCTGGGGTAGAGGGATTCGAACCCCCGAATGACGATACCAAAAACCGTTGCCTTACCGCTTGGCCATACCCCATTGTTTTGTTGGACTGAAAGTATAATAGGTTGTTTATTAAATTTAAATAAAACAAACAAAGAATTTTCCAAAAAAATACCTAAGCCTAATTAAGACTAGGGTATTGTGGTGATATTTAATAAGATGTGCTAGTGGGTGGAAAAGTTTTAAAAGCTTTTTTTATAGCTGCAACTATTTTTGCTTTATTTTTTGGATTTTGTTCTGGATTTGAAAACTGTAAAGAGTTTATTGATTCTTGTTTTGTTTTCTCCTCTTTATATACAAAAACTTCATTTTTCCCTAATTTTAAAACATTTTCATATAAAGTTTTTGCATAATCATTTATATAAGGGAACTCTTTATCTCTTATCTTATCTCCCCAACAAAAAAATACAAACTTCCCATTTGGAATTGTTTCTTGTGCATCAAGATACATAATATCTCTTTGAAACTCTGTATTTTGTGTTGAATAGTATTTTTCTAAATCTCCATTAAATTTTATTAATAAAGAGGAGGCATCTATGTTTTTTTCAACTAAATTAAATAGGTTTTTTATCTCTACTATTTTACCTTTGCAGTTTTCTCTCATAGCCTGTTTAAAAGTCGTAAGATAGTTTTCTACTTTTATTTCAACTGTCTGTTCAAAATCTTCAAAATCTTGATCCAACAAGAATTTATTTGAGTCATATCCAATTGGTGTGACAATTGGATTGTATAAATAGATTGTTCCAATTATATTTTTCTTTTTTAATTTTTTGTTTTTAATTTTCTCTTCTAAACCCTTAGGTGTTAAAATATCATCTTCATCATTATTAAAGTATAGATAACTTGATGTTAAGAAAACCTCTTCATATTTAGTTTCAAATGTACCAAAATATTGCATATATGTCCTTGTAAAGTATTATAAGTATATTATCAAATATTTATTTAAAAAGCTTCGACTTTTTTTATTTTATTGTTTTTAAGCCATTTTTCTTGTAGTTGTTTCATCTTTTTATGTGATGTTTTTTTAGTATATTTAGGTTTTGTGTTTTCACTATTTTTATTTATAAAGTCAGACTCATTATATTTATACTCAAGCTTAAAAGAGGCTAACTCTATTGCATCTTTTACTCTTGTTGATGCCACATAGTAGATATTTAGCTCTTCATTTATTTTTACATGAGATAGATTACTTTTTGGGTTTACTATATCTTTTTTTGTAATAAAATCATCAGCCATAACCACTTGATTATATTGTAAACCTTTTGATTTGTGTGTTGTTGTAAATATAATGTCTGCTTCATTTTTGTCTAAGGTTATTTGAGATTTTACTTTGTTGTTTATCTCAAAAATGTTATCCCCATAAGTATTAATAAACTTAATGATATTTAGATAGTCTTGATTTTTAGTATCTTTTGCAAACTGTTCTAACTCTTTTATTGTTTCAAACTCTTTTATCTCATCTAAAGCTATTTTTTCATTCTTTTTCTCTTTTAGATAAAAAATAGAGTAAACAGTTTGGTTCATTAATGAGTAAGAGCCATATCCACCCTCAAAATATAGTTTTTTATTTTTATGGATATAGTGAACTAACTCTTGTACTAAGCCAAAGGTTGTTCTTGCTATTATAGCAAACTGTTTATTTCTATTTACGCACTTATTTGAGAAGTTTGTTTGGTGTTCATTTCCTTTTATAAAAAGTGGTTTACTACTATTTTGTTTATAAAGTTCATTTATATTTTTCTCTAACTCTTTTGCATAACTATTTGAAAATCTAAAGCTTTTAGTTAAGTTATAAGCGGGAAGTTCGATTTTATTTAAAGCATTCATTGCATATCTAAAAGAGTATATTTGTTGAAATGAGTCTCCCACATAGACCCTATTGCAGTTTTGAGACTCTACTATACCTATCATAACATCTGAAATATCTTGAGCTTCATCCACTAAAATCAAATCATAACCTAAGTTTGAAGATATTTTTTTATTTAGATAAAAAAGCTTTAAATAAAAATCATGGGTTGCATCTATTTGTCTATTTTTCATTGAGCTTAGTATAAACTTTAAATGAGCTAATACTTTTGATGTATCTTTATTTATAAGTTCTAAAGTTTTAGCAGATGGTTCACTATATTTTTTATATGATTCAATTAGTTTCAAATCTAAGTCAATAAGGGAGCTATTGCAGTAAAAACTAACTAAATCTTTTATCAATGCAATATATTGTGGTATTGGAAAATAGTTTGCTCTTTGGTTTACTTTTTGTTCATATGTTCCTAGAACTTTTTCAATAACTCTTACTTTTAATTCATGACATAACTTATATCTATAAGCTTGTATTTTATTATAAGCTAGTGAGTGAATAGTGCTAACTTTTATATTATTTATATTTAATGATATTAATTTTTTTTGAACTGATTGTTGTAAAGATTTATTATAAGCTAAATATAATATTTTGATACTATCTTTTTGTTTTGCATACTCCAAAAGGGTAGTTGTTTTTCCACTTCCAGCTACAGCATTTATCTTAAAGGATGTATGCTTTGAGTTTATAATATCTTTTTGTTCTTGAGTTAAATTCATTTTGAAATTGTAGCAGTAAATACTAAATTATTAATAAAATCAATTATTACTATTTAAGGTTTTTTTAGTAGTATAGATACTAATGGCTTGTATTTTTTACATGTTCAAAACACAAAGGAGATAAATATGGCTAAGAAAAAAGTCGAATATAATACCGACTATGAAATTGGTCAAGACAATTTAAAAATTTTTGGTATGGATATGCACAATCCTGTTTTTATGTTTAGTGCAGTATTAATACTACTATTTGTGATTCTTACAATAATGTTCCCAGAGTCTTCAAAAGAGATGCTTGGTGGAGCTAAAACATGGTCTATTAATAACTTTGATTGGTTATTTATGATCGGAGGGAATATTTTTGTAATATTTTGTCTAGCACTAATTTTTCTACCTGTTGGTAAAATTAGATTAGGAGGAAAAGATAGTAAACCTGAGTTTTCAAGAGCTTCATGGCTTGCAATGTTATTTGCAGCTGGTATGGGTATTGGACTTATGTTTTGGAGTGTTGCAGAGCCTGTTGCTTACTATACAGGATGGTATGGAACACCACTAGGAGTTGAAGCAAATACACCTGAAGCTGCAAAAATGGCAATGGGTGCTACTATGTATCACTGGGGACTTCACCCTTGGGCTATTTATGGGGTAGTTGCACTATCATTAGCTTTTTTCTCTTATAACAAAGGTTTGCCTTTGACTGTAAGGTCAGCTTTTTATCCTATTTTAGGTGAAAGAGTTTGGGGATGGCCTGGTCATATTATTGATTTATTAGCAGTCCTTGCTACTATTTTTGGTTTAGCCACATCTTTAGGACTTGGTGCACAGCAAGCAAGTGGTGGTTTACACTATTTATTTGGAATAAGTGAAGGTATCAATACACAAGTTGGTATTATTATTTTTGTAACTGCTGTTGCAATTATATCTGTAATAAGAGGTATAAATGGTGGTGTTAAACTTTTAAGTAATACAAATATGTTAATAGCATTAGCACTATTGATATTTGTTATTTTAGCTGGTTCTACACTTAATATATTTGCAGGAATATTCTCAACAACATCAGAGTATGTGAAAAATATCATCCCACTTAGTAACTGGGTGGGAAGAGAAGATTCAACATGGTTCCACGGCTGGACAGTATTTTACTGGGCATGGTGGATTTCATGGTCACCATTTGTTGGTATGTTTATTGCAAGAGTATCAAGAGGTAGAACGGTAAGAGAGTTTTTAACAGCTGTACTTATTGTACCTACAGTTATTACTATTGTTTGGATGTCTGCATTTGGTGGTTCGGCATTAGAGCAATCAATTGGTGGTGTTGGAGAGTTAGCAAATGGTATTTCAAGTGTATCTTTAGCAATGTTCCAAATGTTAGAAAACTTACCACTAGCTAGTATCACATCATTTTTAGCTATTGTACTGGTTTTAGTATTCTTTATTACTTCATCTGATTCAGGTTCATTGGTTATTGACTCAATAACATCAGGTGGTAAAATTGATGCTCCTGTACCTCAAAGAATCTTTTGGGCTACTATGGAGGGTTTAATTGCAGGTGCTTTATTATATGTAGGTGGAAAAGAAGCCTTAGATGCACTTCAAGCAGGTGCTATTACTACAGGTTTACCATTTACAGTTGTATTATTGGTTATGTGTGTGAGTCTATACAAAGGTTTAAACACAGAGTTACATTTATATAAAAAGTAGTAAATAACAGGTTAAAACCTGTTATTTATGCAAATACTCTTTTATTGTTCTCTTTTTTTATATTTGAGAAGTTATCTAAATAGTCTAAATAGGTTATAAGGTATTTTCTACTTAAGTTACTATATCTATCTTTAAAGTTTTTAATCTCAATATATCCATCATTTTTTATTATATTTTTCATTTCACTAATGATATTAGTTAAACTCTCATTATGAATAAAAAGATTATGTTGTAGTCTAATAACTAGTTTTTTGGCAGTGAGACTTTTTAGGATACTATCACCTAATTTTCTATCTATATCTAAATCATCATAGATATTATAAGGTGCAGTTGGAGTTATATCTTCTTTTCTTAATCTATTAAGAACTATATCTTTTAACTCTTCTTTAAAATCTTTTTTTATAGAGGCATTTTTATAAAGTTTACCATCACAAGCTAAGAAGTTCTCTTCTTCAAGCTCATTTAAAACTAAGGTTATAAAGTTTTCACTTGCCCATTTGATTCTAAGCTTTATTGAAGCTGTTGAGAGTAGGGCATACTTGTTTTTTTCATAAATCTCTTTTATATAATCTTTGATTTTATTTTTACTGGAAATAGGGTAGATTACTAGTTCTTTTTCATCGATAAATGCATTTTTTAGCTTTCGCCCAAACTCTATAGCATCATCATGACTTAATGCAAACCTTTGTGAAGAGGATACTAATCCTAAACCTTTTTTATGAGCATCTAGTAAAATATCATAAGCTTCAATAAATTCTAAATTTTCTAAAGCTTTTAAAAGTTCTAGTTTTTGAGGTTTTTTCATAGGGTCTGCTACGGGGTTTAGTACTTTTCCCCCTGCAACTGTTTGATTACCCTGTCTTAGGATAATTTTTTCACCAAATATTGTATATAGTTTCTCATTGGCTTTTATTGATGCGAAACCACTATCTTGTGGTTGAGTGTTTTCAAAAAGTAGTACCTTTACTTCTAACTTTTTTGAACCTATAAATAGAGTATAGTTTGTATTGTGGTTTAATTTTTTATTCTCTAAGGTCTCAAATGATATATCTATAGTATCAAAACCTCTTATAAAACCTTTTTTTGTAAGTAAATCACCTTTTTTAATATCATTTGCATTTATTCCTTGAAGATTTAATGCAGCTCTATTTGAGATTTTTGCTTTAAGTGCATTTTCATTGTGTACTTGGATATTTTTGATTTTTATATTTTTTGATTTTTGACTATGAAATATTTTTTCATCTACTGTACAAGAGTTTCCAAGAACTGTACCTGTTACAACTGTACCTATACCTTTAGGAGAGAATACTCTATCCACATAATATCTAAAGAAATTTTCTTCTTTTTTTAGCTTAGGCTTTATAGTAAAAAGTTGTTCTTTTAACTGCTCTATAGATTTTTCATCATAGATTGAAACACAGTTTGTAAATAAAATATTGAAGCCTGTTTTTTTTATAAAGCTTGAAATAGACTCTTTTTTCTCTTCAAGTGTTTTTTTATCTACTAAATCTTTTTTAGTAATAGCTATAACTATATCTTTTATATCAAGTAGTTTGATAATCTCTAGGTGCTCTTTTGTTTGAGGCTTGATACCCTCTGCTGCACTTATAGCAATCATTACACAGTTAAAACCAAATGCACCTGCAATCATATTTTTTATAAGTTTTTCATGACCTGGAACATCAATAAAAGCTATGTTTTGTTGAGCTTTCTTTAGGTTTGAAAAAGATAAATCTATAGTAATACCTCTTTTTTGCTCCTCTTGTGTTTCATCTCCCTCATAACCATTTAAAGCTTTAATAAGTGCAGTTTTACCATGGTCAATATGTCCAGCTGTTCCAATAATAATATTTGACATTAATTAAACCTTTTTTTTATAATATTCTCTATTTGCTCAATTTCATGTTCTTGAATACTTCTAAAATCTATAAGAACTTTTTCATTTTCAATTCTTGCAATAAGATTCTCTTCTCTTAAGATTTTTTCTATTCTGTTTGGTTTGAAATCTTTATACTTAATACTTAGTGCAACAGTTGGAATCTTTTTATTTGGAGTTGTTCCTCCACCTATTAAAGACTGTGTATGAATAATCTCACAAGTACAAATATCATCTATGTTACTTTTTAGTTTTAAAGCTCTTTTCTCTAGGGTCTCAACTTTTTCATAAAGCATTTTTAAAGTAGGGATACTATTTAATTCATTTTTAACATAAGACATTAAATTGTCTTCAAGAAGTGCTAAAGTGATTTTATCAACTCTTAGCATTCTTAATAGTTGATTCTTTTTTATTTTTGAAATCAGCTCTTTTTTCCCTACTATAATACCCGCTTGTACTGAACCTAAAAGCTTATCCCCTGAAAAGCTTAAAAGACTTGGTTTGTGTTTCATATACTTTAAAAGTGATGGCTCAGAAGAGTTAAGATTGTAAGGTAAGTCTATAATATGACCACTTCCCATATCATAATAATCAATCACGTCTTTTTGCTTAGCAACTTCAATAATCTGCTCATAAGGTACCTCTTTGGTAAAGCCTTCAATGCAGTAGTTTGATTTGTGCACTTTCATAAGCATAGCTGTATTTTCATCACAAGCATTTTCATAGTCACTTAGATGAGTTTTATTTGTAGTACCTATCTCTTTTAGGTTTGCTTTACTTTGACTCATAACCTCTGGAACTCTAAAGCTACCACCAATCTCCACAAGTTCACCACGACTTACAACCACATCTTTGTTTTTAGCAAAAGTGTTTAATATAAGAAATACAGCACTTGCATTGTTATTTACTACTATTGCATCTTCACAGCCTGTTAGCTCTTGTAAAGTTTTCGTAATATGCTCATATCTCTCACCTCTTTTACCTTTTTTAAGTGAATATTCTAGGTTATTATAAGAAGTGGCTATTTTCTTTACTCTATCAAAACTTTGTGGATTTATAAGTGATCTACCTAAGTTCGTATGAACTATTATACCTGTTGCGTTTATCACATTTTGTAAAGATGGCTTAAGAGTGTTTTTGTAATTGTCTTGTACCTCATCAACAATATCTTGGTACTCATAAGACTCAATCTTTTTATCTAAAATTTTTTTTCTATAATTATCAATAACTTTTTTACTTATAGAGGTTAGAAGTTTTTTACTATACCCTTCAAAAGCTTTGTCATTGACAAACTTGTCAATCTTTGGAAGATTTTTAAGTAAATTCATATTTACCCTTTCAGATGGTTTTAAAAATATTTTATGTAAAATCTAACTCTTGCTATGGGAGGTATGTGATCCTGGTGGACACCACAGGCTTCAACCCTGATTGGCTGGGCATGTGTATGTCTGGCGGTAGGTTCGATTCCTACACCTTCTCGCCATTATTTAAATGGCTATATCTCCCTGGAATACAAAGGTTTCTACAAATTAATCTAAAGATTTTATCTAATAATATATTCATACTAACTTAACAAAAGGTAAAAAATAATTTACCTTATATACTTAAAAACTCTTAATACACATCGTCATGTGTTCC
>JBNJFB010000060.1:0-13225 GCA_051746405.1 Campylobacterota bacterium | reverse complement strand
GATTGATTTAAAGTACTCAAAGCAGAAGTTGTCTTATACAAATAAAATGATTGAAATTGAACAGAAAAATTATGAGAGATTAAATCAAGTATCTTCAAAGTCAGAGTTTGAAAAAGATGCACAGAAGTTAAAGGTTGTTAATTTACAAAGTAATAAAGCAGATTTAATTACTAAAATTGAGACACTAAAAGATACTATTTCAAATAAAAAATTAACTGAAAAATCAAACTATATTTCAAACATAGCAGTTAATAGAGGTGATTATGTAAACCCTGGGACCTTACTATATGAAGCTAGTGATTTATCAAAGGGAAAATTAGAACTTTTTATTCCTATTGACAAAATAGATGAGGTTAAAAAGAGTGATATTTATATTGATGGTAAAAAAAGTGATATAAAGATTGATAAAGTTTATCAAGTTGCAGACTCTTCTCATATATCTTCATATAAAGTAAGATTAGTTTTAGATAATGTAAAAAAGTTCTCAAGGTTAGTAAAAATTGAGTTTAGATAGTAAAAAAGTAGCCTGTCCTTTGGATTGTTATGATACATGTCAAGCTTATGAGGTAGATGATAATATTAAAGGTAGTATTGAAAATCTAGTTACAAATAAAAAGCTTTGTGTAAATTTTGCAAACTTATTAAAGCAAGAGAAATTAGAAAAATCATACTATCAAGAAGAAGTTGTCTCTTTGGATAAATCACTGGAGATTTTAGAACAAAAGTTAAATGATATACCAAATGATAAGACACTATTTTATAAGGGTAGTGGAAATTTAGGTGTTATGCAAAGTGCAGTAAAAAACTTTTTTGCAAAACATGGGAGTGTATTAACTAAAGGTAGTTTATGTGATGGGGCAGGAGCTTTAGGGATTGAACAGGGGCGAGGTAGTGTTCAAAACCCACCAATTGAAGACTTAATAGATTCGGATGTAATAGTTGTATGGGGTAGAAACTTTACAGTTACATCAAAGCATATGTATGAGTTAGTAAAAGATAAAACATTTATTACAATTGATCCTATCAAAACTACAATTGCAAAAAAATCAAAACTTCATATGCAACTAAATCCAAAGAGTGATTATGAGTTGGCACTATATCTAACGCGACTTGCTTTTATGAATAGATTAGATGATGAACAGTATTTAGAAGATAATACTCAAGGGCATGATTGGTTTTTTGATGTTGCAAAAAATAGACCCCTTGTATCTTATGAAGAGACTACAGGTGTTAGTTTAGATGAAGCCTATGAGTTCTTTGATATTATTGAAAATAAAAAGGTATCTTTTGTTTTAGGAGTAGGAGTACAAAAATATTTTGAAGGTGCCCAAATTATGAGGTGCATTGATTCTTTTGCTACTTTTTTAGGTGTTCATAAACAAAATCAAGGTGGAGTTTGGTATAGTTCTGATTCTAATTATGGATATGAAAAACAGTTTGAACACAAAGCAAAAAATAAAAAAGTCTCAGTTGCTAGTGTTGATTTTTCTAAGTATGATTTGGTATTTATTCAAGGGGCTAATCCTGTTGTATCAGCACCAAATACAGAGTTTGTAAAAGATGGTTTAGAAAATAGTTTTGTAGTATATTTTGGAACAACTTACAATGAAACTTGCAAATATGCCAATTTGATTATTCCATCAAGTGATTTTTTGAGTAAAAAAGATGTTAGATTATCATATGGACATGAGTATATTGCAGTTTCACAGGCTGTAAGAAAACCAAATGAAAATACAATTAGTGAGTATAAGTTAGCTTCATTTTTAATAGATAAGTTTGATTATGAAAAATTAAAAGATGAGAATGAAGTAATTGATTACTATATTAATAATAGAGTTGAGTTTGAAAACTTTGAAGAGTTTGAGTTTATAGAAGATGTTGAAATAGAGCCTTTACATAAGAAAAAAACTAAAGACAACTATTACTTAATAACAGCAAAAAATGAAAAATCAATAAACTCACAGTTCTTTGCTGATGATTTTGTATATTTAAATAGTCAAACAAAATTTAATCAAGATGATGAGGTAGTTATCTCTTCAAAATATGGAAGTGCAAACTTTAAAGTTAAGATTAGTGATGATATAAAATCAAACTGTGCATTTTTTTATGCGGGGAATAGATTTGTAAACTATTTAACACCAAATATAGATGATGAAGAGTCTTATAGTGCAATGTATCAAGAGGTTTTAATATCTATTGAATTATCGTGAGCTTTTTAGAAAACATAAGGTTATAAGACAACTTTCACTTGTTCAAATAATTGCATATTTTGGAGCTTGGTTCTCAAATGTAGCAATATATACAATGCTTGTAAAATTTGGTTCAACTGAGTTTGCAATTGCAGTAGTAACTGCTATGCACTTTTTACCTGCTGTTTTAATTGCACCTTTCTCAGGTGCAATAATTGATAGGTTTAAGATAAAATCATTAATGCTTCTACTTCTATTGGAATATCAAATGCAATAAGAGCAGTAGCTTTGATGATAGCACCTGTTTTTTTATCAAGGTATTTTAATAAACACAACTTACACAGTTTAATTTCTATTTATCACTTATATTTATTTTCTCAACAGGACTTTTTACTACACTTTTATGGTCAATAACCTACTCAATGCTTCAAGAAAAGTGTGATAAAGAGTATTTAGGAAGAGTGATTTCTTATAATGATATGTTTTTTATGATATCATGTGTTCTTACAACCCTTTTTATAGGTTTAATGGCTAGTTTAACTTCACTTGATATAATTACAATACTTTTAGGAATAGGGTTTTTTATTTTTGCTTTTTATTTTACAAGGATTAGAGAATGGATATAAATGAAAAAGTTTTGCTTTTGGGAATATATAAAAAAGATGAGGATGAAACTCTAATTGATATAGTTATAAAATTAGAGAGTAATGGGCTTTTTAATCTAAAAGAGGGAAAGCGACTTTTAAAAGGTTTAAAAAAAGAGGGTTTTATATCCGATAGTAGTTTGAGTTTAAAAGGTGAACTTCAAGCAAAAGAAGTTGAAAATGAATTTAAACTTTAATAACTACTTTATAAAATCATGTTAAAAGATAAAGAGCTATCAAAACTAATCTATATAGTTCCTATAACTATAGTTACTATTAGTATATTAATTATTACAATTTTTAATTTAGAAACTATTTATGATAGATTTGAAAATAACTACACAAAACAGAAAAAAGAGTTTATTAAAAAAGAGCAAGATAGACTTACAACTATAGTTGATTCAATTGATTCATATATAAAGTTTAAAAAAGCTACTTCTATAAATATTTTAAAAAGTGAGGTTGAAAAGAATTTCAACTTTGTTTATAAGCAACTTCATAAGCCAAAGTATAAAAAACTAGAAAATCAACTTGCCTTTTTATCTAAGATTGATAGTAGCTTTAGAGGTAATTTTTATATTTATAGTTATAAAAATAGAAAAGCTATAGATAAAGTTCAACCTAAAAGTAATAGTTTTATCTATTCAAATGTGGGTTTTATTGAAAAGTTTAATGAACTTGTAAAAAACAGAACTGAAGGTTTTATTCTATTTAATGAAAATAAAAGTAGTAGTAAAGAGCAAAAAAGAATTGAATTAGCATATATTAAAAACTTTAAAGATAAAAACAGAATACTTATTTATAAAATGTCACTAGATAATATTCAACATATAACTAAAAGTGAAGTCTTAAGTAGATTAAATCTTATGCAGATTTCAAATAAGACAGCTATTTTTACACTTGATGAAAATCTAAAATTTATACAAAAAACTAATAAAAATATTAAATTAGATGATAATTTACTAAAGATAGTAAAAACATATCAAGATAAATCAAAACTAAAAATTAGAAATAAAAGTTATAAATACTATTTTGATAATAATATAAATAAGAAAAATAGTTATAAACTATATATATTTGATTATATAGATTACTGGGATTATATTATAGGTGTTAGTTTAGAAATAGAAGATTTTGATAGCAAACTAAAGCAAAAGATTCAAAAAGAGTTAAAACTGAAAAAAGAGCTTATTACAAATGCAGTTTTAGTATCTTTATTTGTATGGATTTTAGCAGCTATTGCTTCTATTTTTATGTCATATAAATTAAATCAAATATTTAAAAAGTATAGATTTAGAATAGAAAATCAAAATAATGCACTTAAAAATATAAATGCAAGTCTAAAAACAAAGCTGAAAAAAAACAATTAGTATATTTTTTGATTTGATTATTTAGTTACAATTTAGTATATTAATCTTAAAAATAAGGAATGCAAATGATATTAGACTACAAAGACATAAACGACTTAAATAGATATAAAATAATGTCAGATACAGTTACCCCAAGACCAATTGCATGGTTAGTCACAGAAGATGATGGAGTAGTAAATGCAGCTCCATTTTCATACTTTATACCTATTTCTACTAATCCAGCACTTGTAATAGTTGCTATTGGGCAAAAGCAAGAGGGAGTGCCAAAGGATTCAAAGGCAAATATCTTTAAACATAAAAAAGCAACTATATGTTTTGTAAATGAAGATAATGCAGCTGTGGTTAAACAGTGTGCAAATGCATTGGATAAAAATCAAAGTGAGATAGAAGAGTATGATATACAAACAGCAAAAATACTTGAAGATTATCCTGCAATGATTTCATCAACTAAAAGTGCACTTTTTTGTGACTATTATGATGTGGTTGATATACCAAGTAAAACTACTCCTATTATACTTGAAGTTAAAAAACAGTACTTAGAAGATGGACGTTTAACTGATAGATTTCATGTTGATATTGATAATATTGGAAGATGTGGAACATACTTTAAAAAGATGGTAGATTTAGATAAATAATTTATAAATAGTAAAATAAGATAATTTAATTTGATTATCTTATTTTCTATAATTATACATAAGCCCCTTAAAAATCTATAAAATTTATTTTATAAACACTTACTATAATTATTATATTATAAAATTTAGACTTATATTACATTTTGATTACAAAAAATAACTCTTAATAGTTTATTTATTGTACTTTATATATATTTACAAAAATAGCTTGGAGTTAATAGATGAACAAACTTAAATTACAAAATAAAATTTTACTTATATTAGTACTACCTGTAATATTTATATTGGTACTTGCAGCAAACTTTCTTTATAGTAAGTATGAACTAAAAGTAAATATGAATAAAACACAAAACTATATTGTTTTTAGTGAAAAAATGAATATATTATTAGACAATATCCAAAAAGAGAGGTACTACTCTTTAAACTATATAAGCTCATATGGTAATAGTTTTAAAAATGAACTGTTTTCACAAATTGAAACTACTAATAAAAGCTTAAATAGATATAAAGAGTTTATTAAAAAAAATGAAACTAAAGAGTATGGAGAGTTTGTAAATAAAAAGTTAAAAAAATTACAAGAGCAGTTAGAGAACTTAGAAAAAATAAGAAATAAAATAAAAAAGACACAATTAAGAGTTGATGATGTAAATCAGTATTATTCAAATATTGTAAATAGTCTATTATCTTTTTTTGATGAGTTAGTTACCTTTTCAGGTAGTGCAGATATCTCTAAATACTCAGAAGCTTATGTATCAATACAAAACACTAAAGAAAAAGCATATAATGAATCACTTGTATTAAAAGATATTTTTACAAAGGTTAGAATCACAAGTGAAGATTTCTATAACTTTAGTTCATTAGTTGCATCACAAAATACCTATTTGGATACATTAGAAAATGTTATTTCTACACAAGAGTTAAAAGAAGAGTATAAAAAGTTTAAAGAGTCAAATACTAATAAAAAAGTAAAAAAACTTAGAAGATTAATAATAGATAAAAATAACAAAGATGCATTACTTTCAGAAATAAGAGAGCTTGCAGGTTATGGAGGTTTGATTCATAACTTTAAGGACTATTTAATAACAGGAGATAGAAGCTATTTAAAGAAGTTTGAGCAAAATCACGTATCTGTCTTAAGAAAACTAAGAAGATATAAAAGATTTGGTGATGTATCAAAAGAGGAAAAACAACTTTTAAAAAATATACAAAGAGTATTTGATAACTATCTGTTTTATGCTTCAGAGATAAAGGGTTTAAAGAATAACAATAAAACAATAAAAGAGATAAGAGATTATATCACTGTAGATGATAAAAAAGCTATAGATTCATTAAATAGACTATCAAAAACAATTTTTGGAGGAGATGTGAAGCTTTGGGATAGGGTCTCTTTTAATAGAATTGAGCAGTTAAAAAAGCTTCAGCAATCAGTTGTACAAAATCTAAATAGCCTTATAGCTTCAAAAACTTCAAAAATAAATAGTGAATTTATAACTATCATATCTATAATAATACTAATTTTTATTTTATTGCTTATATCTGTACTTATGATGACTAAAAATATTGTAAACTCATTAAATGATTTTAAGCAAGGATTAGAAGATTTCTTCTCTTATGTGATTAGGCAAAAAGATGATTTAAGTCAAATGGAAGTAAAAGGTAGCGATGAGTTTGCGAATATGACAGAGGATATGAATAAACAAATCATAAAAATAAAGTCAATAATTGAACAAGATAGAAAAGTTGTTTATGAATTAGAAGATATTACAGGGAAAATCTCAAATGGTTTCTTGCAGTATCAGATAAATCAAAAAGGTGCAACACAAGAAGTAGAATCACTAAGAGTAAGTATAAATAGTATGATTTTAAATACAAATAATAAAGTTACAAATATTAATAAAATATTAGATGGGTACGCTAAAGGGGAGTATAATACAAGATTAAAAGGAGAACAAAAAGATGGTTTATATGGAGACTTTGGAACTCTTTTTGCGGGGTCTGTTTTATTAGGACAGTCCATATCTCAATTAATAGCTATGATTACTAATGCAGGAAAAGAGTTAGAATCAAATACAATAGTTTTAAGTAAATCTTCACAAAACCTATCACAAAGTGCAAATCATCAAGCAGCTTCATTGGAAGAAACAGCAGCATCAGTTGAGCAAATCACAGCAAATATGAAATCAAGTAGTAGTGATGTAGAGAAGATGTTAAATATATCTGATGAGTTAAATAGTTCTGCCATTACAGGAAATGAGCTTGCGAATGAAACTTCTAGTTCTATGGAAGAGATTAATGATAAAGTAAGTGCTATAAATGAAGCAATTGGTGTTATTGATAAAATAGCATTTCAAACAAATATTCTAAGTTTAAATGCAGCAGTAGAAGCAGCAACCGCAGGTGAAGCTGGAAAAGGTTTTGCAGTTGTAGCACAAGAGGTTAGAAACCTAGCAAATAGAAGTGCTGAAGCTGCTCATAGTATTAAACAGCTTGTAGAGGATGCCACATCAAAGTCAAAAGAGGGTAAGCAAATAGCAACTAATATGATAAAAGGTTATGATGAGTTATCTTCAAAAATAGTAGATACAAAAACAATAATTGATAGTGTAAGTGGTGCAATAAAAGAGCAAGAAACAGGAATGCTACAAATCAATGATGCAATTGCAAACCTAGATAAAATGACCCAAGAGAATGCTTCAACATCTTCTGATATTGGGAATCTTTCAAATGAAGTTGCATCACTATCTTCAAGACTATTAGGGATTACTTCAAAAGCAACTATAAATGAGAAATATTATGATATGGTTGATGACATAGACTTAATTCAAGATATTTCCAGATATAAAAATAATAATATAAATTTCAAAAAAGAGTATTATAAAGATTTAAATAAGTTTGAGTATATAGATGTAAAAGGCTCACTACAAACAGAACTTGGAGAGTGGATACAGCAGTGTGAAAATGAAAATAGACTGTTTACAAACTCAAATGAGTGGAAAAAGTTAAAGCAAAGAAAGCAGAAATTCCATAAATTAATGCAAGAGTTAATTAGACTAAATGCTTCAAAAGCTAGTAATGATGAGCTAAAAGATAAAGCAAAAGATATCGAAGATATTACAGGCAGCCTGTTTAGTTCACTAAATGATGTGGCAGTTGTAAATACAAAACTAAATAGAAAGTCATAAGAAGTATTTTGCTTCTTATGATTAATCTATTGTACAACTTGATGTAGCTTTGAACACTGTCCTAAAAAAGTATCAACCCCGCACATATCATTCATAATATCATTGAAACTATGAGCATGGGCATTGTAAACGTACACAAAAATTTCATCACCTTTTTGTAGGAAGTTTTTCTTACCAAAATCTGTATATGCAGTGGCTCCTGCTGCTATTAGCATTCCTTTTGCTTCTTTGGCATTTGTCATAAACTGTGTTAACTCTTCAAGGGGACCACAATCTTCTTGTGTGTTTAGTTTATCAATCATCCAATCTTTTAGTTGAGTGAAAAAGTAGCTATAAGACCTAACAGCACTTGTTGTTCCATAGTCATGAACTATACCATCTCTTTTAATAAAAGATGAGATATGATATTTACTTAATATTCCATCTTCTGTAAAGTTATCTATTTCTATTAAATCTTGGGAAATCCCTTTTGTATTTTTTCCCCAATTTTTTTTAGTACTTAATTTTTTTCCATCATGTATTCTAATAGAGCAATCATTAAAAGCTGAAAAATATTTAGGGATGATATCAACAACTTTGTTGTTTTCATATTTAAAATCACATATTAAAGCAACTTCAGCTTCAACTTGTAAGTTATCATCTTCTCTGTTGTGTGTTTGAATTATCTCATCACATATTGGATAAGTTCCAAGAAAACTATCATGATTTTTAATATAAAAAGGAAACATTCCTTTTGGGGCATTTTTTTCTGTTTTGATTACAGCAAACTCATCAGCTTCACCTGCTTCTCCCAAGTGGTTAGCAAAGTTTCCTGCAACTGCAAAACCTAAATAATCTTTTAAATCTTCTAATAACATTTTTTGTCCTATTTTTAAGCTGCGGTATTATGGACTATTACTAGATAAAAAGAAGTAAACAATTGTTTTTAAAATTTTTAGTTAAGCTTAGATTTATGTAGTGAAGTTTGTAGTATTTATTCTATTAATAATTGACAGTTTGGCGATTCTATTAAAAAAATCTCTAAAATTTTTTAAAAAGAGAGAAAAAAGAGAGTTCAATTCTGTACAATGAAAAAAATAGAGGAAAGCAAAGGAGAACATAGACAATGAAAATCTTTAAAAAACAAAGTAAGCTCCCCCATGCGTTAGCAGCTGGCGCAGCGCTGGTGCTGCTGACAATGGGGAATTTGCAAGCTGGTACAACGGAGTTAGTAAAAGATATTCGGGCAGGTACTAGTGATAGTGAACCAGAATATCTTACACTGTATGATGAAAAGCTCTACTTTCAAGCCAATGATGGAGAAAGTGGAGCTGAGCTTTGGGTCTATGATGGCACCAATGATCCGACTATGGTCAAAGATATCTATCCTGACAGTGTTGGTAGCTTCCCAAAACATCTTACAGTGTATGATGGAAAGCTCTATTTCCAAGCCAGAGATAGTTCAAACGGTTTTGAGCTTTGGGTTCATGATAGTGCAACAGATACAACAAAAATGGTGCAAGACATTAATCCTGGCAGCTCGGATAGTGATCCAGAATACCTTACTGTATATAATAATAAGCTCTATTTTCAAGCTGATGATGGAGAAAATGGAACTGAGCTTTGGGTTCATGATAGTGCAGAAGGTACAACAAAAATGGTGTTCAAAATTAGTTCTGACAGCTGGGGTAGTGTTCCAAAGTACTTCACTGTGTTTAATGATAAACTCTATTTTCAAGCTAATGGTGGAGATAATGGATATGAACTTTGGGAGTATGACGGCATCAGTGATCCAGTAATGACCGCAGATATCAACTCTGGCACTGGAAATAGCTATCCACAGCACTTCACTGTGTTTAATGATAAACTCTATTTTAAAGCTAGGGATGGTAGTCACGGTTATGAACTTTGGGTCTATGATGGCACTGATGCCACTATGGTCAAAGATATTTACCCTGATAATCGCAGTAGTAATCCAGAACACTTCACTGTGTTTAATAATAAACTCTATTTTAAAGCCAGGGATAGTAGTCACGGTTATGAACTTTGGGAGTATGATGGCACTAATGAACCAACTATGGCAAGTGATATTATTGAGGGTAGCTCAGGGAGCAAACCAGAGCACCTCACCGTATTTGAGGATACTCTCTATTTCCAAGCTACAGACGGTAGTAACGGTTATGAGCTTTGGGCGTATGATGGCACCAATGATCCAGTAATGGTAAGTGATATTAGAGAGGGTAAATATCATAGCTACCCAAAAGAGCTGACTGTATTTAAAGGTAAGCTCTACTTTGAAGCTGATGATGGGGGTGATTATGGCCAAGAGCTTTGGGTATACACAACAAATGAGGCTCCTGTTATCACTCAAGGTTCAAGTGTGGATGTAACTATGAGTGAAGATGCAGATCCAACACCCTTTAGCTTAGAGCTAGATGCAACCGATGTAGAGGGTGATACTATCACATGGAGCATAGACTCCAATCCAAACAATGGAGATGCAAATGTAAGTGACAACCCAATAGGGCAGACTCAAGCCATAAGCTACACACCAAATGAAAACTTCAATGGAACAGATAGCTTTGTAGTAAAAGCAAGCGGTGGGGCTGAGAGTACCATAACGGTAAATGTAACTGTAAAATCAGTAGAAGATATACCAATAGTAACAAGCACTCCTGAAAAAACCGCTATAAAAGAGAATATATATAGTTACTCACTTACTGCAACTGATGGAGATGATGATAATTTAACCTGGAGCGTAAATAATGCGACAACTCTGCCCGATTGGCTGGAGTTGTCAAGTGGATTACAATTTGATACAAAGTTTGGCTCAACCGGAAGCGGTGATGGAGAGTTTAACCTTCCAACTGGCGTAGCCACAGATAGTAGTGGCAATATCTATGTCGCAGATCGTAAAAACGACCGCATCCAAAAATTTGACAGCGACGGAGGCTATGTTTCTCAGTTTGATGCAGCTGGAAGCGGTGATGGTCAACTAGATTGGCCATATAATGTCGCCACAGATAGCAGTGGCAATATCTATGTCGCAGATCGTAACAACGACCGCATCCGAAAATTTGACAGCGACGGAGGCTATGTTTCCCAGTTTGGTTCAAATGGAACTACCGGTAATGGTAATTTTAATAGCCCAAGTGGCGTCGCTGTAGATAGCAACGGCAATATTTATGTCGCGGATACAGACAACCACCGTATACAAAAATTTGACAGCAATGGAGTCTATGTTTCACAATTTGGCTCAAATGGAAGTGATGAAGGTGAATTTAGTTATCCATACGGGCTTGCCGTAGACAGCAGCGGTAATATCTATGTCGCAGATCGTAGCAACCACCGCATCCAAAAATTTGACAGTAGCGGAACTTATGTTTCACAGTTTGGTACAACCGGAAGCGGTGATGGGCAGCTAGATCTTCCATACGATGTAGCCATAGACAGCAATGATAATATCTATGTTGCAGATAAAAAGAATAATCGTATCCAAAAATTTGACAGCGATGGAGGCTACCTTTCACAGTTTGGTACAACCGGAAGCGGTGATGGAGAACTTGATGGTCCGAATAGTGTTGCCATAGATAATGATGGTAATATTTATGTTGCAGATGGGAGTAATGACCGCGTTCAAAAGTTTTCAGACAGTACGGTACTAAGCGGAACTCCAACGGCTTCGGATATTGGCAAGACATACGATGTCAACCTCACAGTCAGCGACGGTACCCATGAGGTAGCACATAATTTTCAACTCATTGTCCAATGTGAAGGTGGTAACTGTGCCCCAACTAACATCACTCTAAGTAATACAACTATTGCAGAAAATAGTGCAAGTGATACAACCATAGGAACTTTAGATGCGATAGATGCAGATAGTAGTGATACACATACCTATAGTTTAGCTTGTAGCAATGCAGAAATAGATGATAACTTTACAATACAAGGCAATACACTTAAATCAAATACAGAATTTGACTATGAGAGTAAAAATAGTTATGAAGTGTGTGTTCGTGCAACAGATAGTGCAGATGCTACATTTGATAAAACATTTAAAATCTTTATATCCAATGTAAATGAAGCCCCAATACTTTCCTCTCTCTCGAATCAAGTGCAACAAGAGGATTTTGATGATTTTAATATTACATTAAATGCAACAGATCCAGAAGGTGATGAGATAGCCTATACAGTAAAATCATCAGATGAATCAATAGCAACAGTTTCTATAGTAGATGGAAAAATAGTAGTAACTCCTGTAGAAAATGCTTATGGAACAGTAAGTGTTGAAGTAAATGCCACAGCAAATAATAAAAGCACTTTAGAAAGCTTTGATATAAAAATAGATCCAGTTAATGATACACCAACATTCACAACAAACCTAACTAACCTAAGTATAGATGAAGATAGTGGAACTACAAACTATGAAATAAACGCTACAGATATAGAGGGTGATGATTTAAATATCACAGTTAAATCAAGTGATAGTACAATAGTTACAGTAAACCAAAACTGGGATAAGAATAAATGGCAAAATCAAGCTAGCTACTCGCAACCACTTGATTTCAACCTAACAACAGTAGATAATGCAAATGGTGAAGTTGATATAACTATAAAAGTGCAAGATATCCAAGGGGCAAGCTCAACAGATATATTTACAATTACTGTAAATCCTGTAAATGATGCTCCAAATTTAGCACCAATATCAAATCAATATATCTATAAAGATACAAAAACAAAATCTGTATTATTAGATATAACTGATATAGATAATAGTATTAATGAATTAGATATAAACGCTACATATACAAATAGTGATTTAATAGAAGATATTAACTTTACTGATAATAATATGACTATTTCAATAGCTGATACACTAAGTGGAGAATCAGATATTAATGTAACAGTAAATGATGGTGAGTACAGTAAATCAAGAGTGTTTAGCTTTAATGTTCTTGCTTTAAAAGAGAATGATGATATTAAAGATAAAGGAACAGTACAAGTAGATGAAAATGAGACTGTAACAGTTGAATTTGAAGATGGAAAAAAAGTAAAAGCACAAACTAAACCAGATAGCAATAATACTGTATCCCATGAAATAGACTTAGATGGTAAAACTATTAAAGCAAGTAGTGATTTAAATAATACAAAAGTAAATATTACAGAAGATGGAGTACAAACAAGCTATGAAGATAATGCTAAAAATATTAAAGCAGAAGTAAATGC
>JBNJFB010000059.1:0-13283 GCA_051746405.1 Campylobacterota bacterium | reverse complement strand
ATTATGAGTTATTACTATTTTTTGTTTTAAAAAGTTTGATTTAAAAATATCAAAAACCTCTTTTAATCTACTAATATCAAGATTAGCTGTTAACTCATCAAAAATAGTAATTTTTGCATCATGCATAATACTAGAACCCAATAAAACAAGCTGCTTTTCTCCTGAACTAAAAGCTTTACAATATCTATTCTCTAATTTTTCTAACTTAAGAAGTTTAATAACCTCCTGTACTTTATATCTATCAACATAATCTATACAAGATAGTTCTAAAAACTCTCTTAAGGTAACATACTCATCAAATATAGATAGTTTTGGTGGTATATAGTTTATATACTGGGCTCTTTTTTTATCACTTAAACTATCTATACTCTCATCATAAAATTTAACTTTGTTATTTGTTATTAGATTTGATAATACTTTTGCCAAAGTAGACTTCCCTGCTCCATTTTGACCTAATATAATTAGATTTTCCTCCTCTTTTAAGAAGAAGCTTATATCATGTAAAATCTCATCACTATAACTATTTATCTCTAACATTTTCTAATATCTTTTTAAAATCTTTTATAAAGTAAACTACTCTTTGACTTGGAATACCTGCATAGGATTTATGTACTGTATAGATATTATCATCTTTACTTGCACTTATTGGCAATGTTTTCCACATTTTCTTTATATTTTCTCTTTGTTTTGGTTTATTATCTAAAAAAGGAGCTAATAAAACTATTATATCTGGATTCATTTTTATAACTTTTTCTGTATTTACCACTGGCTGACTTTTACTTTTTGAATAAAAGGCATTTTTATTACCTGATGCTTTTATAATATCCTCAAAGTATAAGTAGTTTCCACTTACATATATTTGATTTGAAAGTGTCTTATTTGGACTAATTACTATTAATACTTTTTTGTTTTCAACAATATATTCTAAAGATTTAAGTGCATTATCAATATTTTTTATTAGCTCATTTGCTCTGTTTTCTTTTTGAAAATACTCACCTAATACATTTATGGTATTTTTTATATCTTCAATAGTTTGTGTTTTGAAAACTAGAAGCTTAATTCCTAACTTTTCTAGATTGTTATGAAGTTTTACATCATAATTTTGTGCTAATACAACTGTAGGGTTAGCTTTTAGTATCTTTTCTAAAGAGATGTTTGCATAACCACCTAGTTTAGTAACACTTTTTGACTCTTTTGGAAAATCACAATACATTGTATTAGCAACTACATTTTCACCCATACCCAAAGCAAAAACTATCTCATTTATTGAAGGAGCCAAAGTAACTACTCTATGGCTCCCAAATAAATTTATACATAAAAATAAAAGTATAAATATATATTTTTTCATAATTAGAACTTGTAGTTTAATCCAACATAAGCACTTCTTTCCGCGGCACCATAAGTATCAATATTTTGATATTTTTTATTAGTAATATTATCTAATTTTAAATAAATTTTTAGTGTATTATTAACATCATAATTAACTACTGCATTCCATAAAGTATAGTTCCCAGTATTAGCATTTTTATTATATGTACCAAATGTGTATTGGAATCTATCACCAACATATTCACCATTAAGATTTAAATGCAATTTTTCAATACCATAATAATCAAAAGCAAACTTTATACTGTCCTTAACTCTTCTTTGTAATCTTTTATCATTATCATCTTTTGCACTTGTAAATGTATAATTTAGCCCTACTAATAAATCATCAGTTATACTACCCTTATATCCAGCTTCTAAACCTTGCAAAGTAACTACACCATCCATATTAAAGTACTTATAAGTAGCCGTATTATATTCAATCATATTTATAATTTTATTATGAAAATATGTTAAATTAAACCCTTTATAACCTAAAGTAACATCTGAAGATTTTGTTGTTTCTGGTTGTAGATCAGCAAAACCTGCACTAGGATTATAAAGTTTATAAAAACTAGGAACATTATATGAAGTACCATAATTTACAGTTGCATATAAATCTTCACTAAAATTATGTCTTACACCAATTTTTCCAGTAGTTTTATTATTGAATAAATCATATTTGTCATATCTTAAAGATTGTGTAAACACAGTATTACCAAAATTTGTACTATTTGTTGCAAAAATAGCTTTATTATTTAACTCTTTATTAACACTATTTTTATGGTTAGTAATTTTATAATCAGTTCCAATTGTTATAAATGATTTTTCATTAAAATAAGGAATTGTAGTATTTAATCCATATTCTCTTCGATTACCATCAAATTTTTTTGTATATCCTAAAGGGTCATCTCTATTAACTCTTGAATAGTTTACATAAGCTTTTATATCTGAAAAACTATTATTATTTGTATATTGAAAAGAAGTATAATCATTTTTAGTTTCTAATTCATAACCTCTTGAATTAGCAATAGAAGGAATTGCACCAAAACCACCATCATACTGACTTTTAGAATTAATAATATTGTGAGCTAATTCGACTCTATTATTTTCATTTAAATTAACGCCTGATTTAAAATTAATTGTTGTATTTTCATATCCATCTTTTTCAAAATCATCAATATCACCACCCCTTGGAACTCTTGCAGAGAAGCCATCTGAATCAATTCTAGAGATACCTAATCTTACATCATATCTATCAGTTTTGTGAGATAATGAAGTTATTAATTTTTTTGTATTGTAAGAACCATATTCTACTTGTATATTTGCATTAGTACCTTTTTGAGAAGACTTCGTAATAATATTAATTACACCTGCATTTGCATCTGCTCCCCATATACCAGACTGAGCGCCTTTTACAACTTCAATTCTCTCAATGTCAGAAATAATTAGATGTTCAAATCTTGCACCACCAATTCCAGTAAAATCATTAAAATTAATACCATCAATTAAAACTAATAATCTTTGAGAATCAAAGCCTCTAGTAAATACCGATGTACTTTTACCTAAACCACCATTGTTTATCACATTAATTCCAGATAATGTATTCAAAGCCTCACTTACAGTAGTAAAATGTCTTTCTTCTATTTCCTGGCTTGTAATAACTTCTACATTTGAAGTAACATCTTTGATTGATTGCTCTGACTTTGTGGCACTTGTAACAGTAATAGTATCTAAAGTTTCGTTTGCAGTTAGATTTGTTGCTAGAAGTAAGCTTGCAACTAAGCTTGTAGTTAATTTTTTATTCATTATTTTCCCTTGATTATATATTTTATAGATTTATTGTTGTATATGTTTTGATTGGTTTTAGTTCTTTACTTATAAGTATTTTGTTTATTTTTGGTACATTTTTACTAATTAATGCATCAATTGAGCTATTAAATGAGAGCAATTGTCTATTTACAGTCGCAGCTAAAATACCAAAAAATGTAAAGTATTTTTTTGATTTACTAAGCATACATTCCCCCTTTCTTGATTTTTAAAATCTTTTTGTAGTTAAAAAGTTCGGAATTATATATAAAAAATGTTAAAAGATAGCTATTATAGTTTAATTGATGTAAATGCACCTTGTGTATCTGTGTAGAACTGATACCCCATATACATCATATAAATACCAAAACCTATTACTAACATTGAAGCTATTTTGATAAATACATCTCTTAAATCTGACTGCTTAAATAGCCCTATAAAAAAGCCAAGTGAGAAAAGTGCAGGAATAGTACTAATTCCAAAGATAAGCATAACAATTGCACCCCAAAAAGCACTTGCTGTACTTGCAGCTATTATTGCAAAAGCGTATACAAATCCACATGGTAAAAAACCATTTAAAACACCAAGAAAATAAAAACTAGCAATAGTATCAGAGCCTAAAAGCTTTTTAAATGTTTTTTGATAAAAAGTGGATTTAGAACAAGTATGTTCTAATTTTGTAAGAAATTTTATTTTTCCAAGTAAAGATAGACCTGTTAATATCATCATAATACCTGTAAATAGAAGTAAAAGGGCATTTGTAAGATTATTAAAAGTTATAACACTTCCAATAAAGCCAATCACTGCACCAATAAAAACATAAGTAGTAACTCTTCCAAATGAATAGAATAGATGAGCAATAGCTTGTGTTTTTTTTGACCATTGTTCTCTTATTTTTGTACTTGAATATGCCATTACTATTCCGCCACACATTCCAACACAATGTCCAAATGAACCTAAAACTGCTATTGATATTATAGTTAAGATACTTATAGTTTCCATATATTATTACTCCACGGGTATTATATTGATTTAATCATAAATTTTACTTTTAATTGATAAAATTTAGACAAAAAAAAAGCTTCACAAAGTTTTGTGAAGCTTGTATTATTCAAATTTATTTAAATTTATGTTAAATAGGATACTAATTAAAATATGATTAGTAGTAGGAGGATTTAATATAAATACCCTATATGTTTAAAACTATATCAAACGAAATGTTAATTAATTGTTAATTCAAGATACTTTTTGTCCTATTTATCTATTTTTTTTTAAAATTATTGTAATTTTGTAACACATAATTAAAAATAAAACTCTTTTTTATCATCTAAATCATATAATACCATTAAAAATAACTGTTTTTAGGAATTTAAATGAGATTAATTATGTTTGATATGGATGGAACCTTAGTTGATAGCTCCAATGCAATTACAAATACTATAAATTATGTTAGGGAAAATATTGGATTTGAAAAACTTGAAAAAGAGTTTATACTAGAAAAAGTAAATGACCCTAGTATAAATGCATCTGAATTTTTTTATGGTACAAAAGATTTTACAAAAGAACAAGTTGTACTTTTTGAAGAGTACTACAACGAACACTGTCTTTTAGATTTAAAAGTTTATGATGGAATAAATAAATTAATTGAAGATTTAAAAGGTGAATTCACCTTAGCAGTTGCTACAAATGCAAGCTCACAATTTGCAAGAAAGATGTTAGATCATGTTGGACTTGAACGACACTTTTCTTCTATTTTAGGTTTTGATAGTGTTAAAAACCCAAAACCACACCCTGAAATGGTACATAAAATTTTAACAAACCATAATATACTAAATCACAATGCCCAATTAGTAGGTGATTCCCACAAGGATATTATGGCTGCAAAAAAAGCAAATGTTGATTCAGTACTTGTAAATTGGGGCTTTTCAAATCATGAAAAAGACGCTATTCATTCAGTTGAAGAGTTAGAGCTTAAGATAATGCAGAAGTTTAGATAAAAAACTTCTGCTAATTTAAAAGACTTCACCCTCTTTCCAGATATTCATACTTTTAAAGTAATCTTTTTTTGTTTGAGTGGCTAAATCATAATTTCCTCTTTTTTCATATACTATAGCGCTTAACTTTTCTGCTATAGCTTTTAAATGTGGCTGTTTAAACTCTTTTGCATATAGTGTTGCTTCTTTATAGTTTCTTAAAGCTTGTGCATAATCTTCTTTTACTCTACAAAACTCACCTTGCAAAAGTAAAGTTCTTACATAAAAGTTCTCTTTACACTCTTTTGAGTATATAAAAAACTCTTTTTTAATTTTACTAAGCATTTTTAAACTCTTATATTTTCCTAAAAAACTACTGTTTTCATAAAGCATAGCATATAATAAGCCATCATAAAAACTATGTTCTGCATTATGAAGCATTCCATATGAGCTTTTGAAATACGCACTGCTTTCATGGCTTATATTTAAAGCTTCCCTATACTCATTATTAAAATAAAGAGCTACTATTTTATTTAAAAAGTAGTAGTGTGCAAAGTGCTTTGATTCAAAATATTTTATCTTTGAAGCATATGAAAACTCATCAAAGTGCTCATCACTAAATGATAATGCAGTTGTTTTGCCCTCAATACACTTCATAGCTTGCTTAATACTTTGTATTATTTCTAGTTGTTCTTGTACATTTATAGTTTTTAAAACTATTTCAAACTGTTTAATTTTCTTATATACTTTTTTAAAGCAAACCCCTCTTATAAACATACTTTCTAATATTGCAGCAAGACAACATCCACTATGAAACCAATCACCTGTTTCTAAACCTATTTTATAAGCATCAAACCACTGTTTTTCAGTGCTTGTTGCTTTGTTTATCCAAGAATTAGAAAAATACCCACACACAAATTTAACTTCTGCTTCAAGTGTATCATCATCAAAACGATTTAGCATATCTTGTGAGAATTTAGCATACTCATACCCTAGTTTATGCTTTTTTAAAATACCTCCTTGAAAGTTAACTCCATAAACCATAAAGCCTATTATAGAATCTTTTGTTAATCCATTTTTCAAACATATATTTACAATTTTCATAGAAATATGTACACTAAGTTCGGGTTTTATTTGATATGCAACTTTTAAAATAGATGATAAAATCTTTATAACCATAATAGTATCTTCGTTTTTTGCATTATGTAATTCATATAAAAATGAGACTGTTTCTTTTGATTTTAATTTCATATTTAATAATATATAATCAATAATAAAAACAGTTTTATTAAACTTATTTGGTAGATTTATATTAAATAGTTTAGCACCCTCAACTCCAATACTATAAGCTGTATTAAAATCAGAAACATCAGTATATAGTTTAATCATCAACTCATATATTCTTGCTTTTTGAATCTTATTTGACGCTAGTTTTAAACTTAAATTATAATACTTAATTGCACTATTTTTATCATGACATAAATGTTCACACTGGGCATGAAGCTTTGAAATATCATAACTACTATTTTCAAACCCTAGCTTTTGTATTATTTTTTCAACATATTCAATATACTTAAGAGCACTTTTAAAATCACCACTTCTTTTAGCACTTCTACAAGCCTCTATATTCAAGTTTTTTATTAAATCAAGGCTTTTTTTATCATCTATTTTATCTATTGCTAAGTTTATATGATTCATTGCTGTAATTAGATATCTATCATCTAATTTATTATTTACAAAATATGCAAACCCTACTTTTTTATGATAATTTTTTATTTTATCTTCACTTAAAGATGTATAAACAAACTGCTGTATTTTGTCATGAAAAAAATGATAAGTTATAGAAGCTGACTCATCATAAAAAGCCTCTTTAGTTATCCACTCTTTATCTAAAAGCTTTTTTAAACTATTATCAAAACTTTCATCATCTAAATATACCTTTTTTAAGAAATCGTATGAAAAAAAACTACCAATACATGCAGCTAAATCTAAGAGTCTTTTTTCATTATTGTTTAACTGTTTGATACTTCTATTTAAAAACTCATATATCCCAAAACCTAAAGGAAGTTTATAAACTTCTTCTAAGTTACAGTTTAGTTTTTTATTTATATCACTATAATATATAATATTTTCTTCTTCTAACTGTTTTAAAAACATTTTTGTAAAAAAAGCATTTCCATTTGTTTTTTGATAAATGATATCTGTTAAAGCTACTATATCATCAAACTCAAAACTATCTTTTATAAGATTACTAGTACTCTTTCTATCAAGCTCTTTAAGTTTCATTTCATGTAGGTTTATATCATATGATTTTAGTCTATCAAAACTACTTACTAATTCGTCATTTTTATATACTTCATTATCCCTATAAGAGACTATTATAACTGTATTTTTTAAAGTTAAAGCTGCATTTTCTATCCACTTTAGTGTGATAAAATCAGCCCACTGTATGTCATCTATAAATATACAAAATGGCTTGTTATCTTGTGTAAAAAGATTTAAAAACTTGAAAAGAACAACATCAAATTTTGTTTTTTTCGTAATAATTTCATCTTTATTTGTTATATCTTGCTCTTTTAATATATAGTTTATTTCAGGTATTTCTCTAGCTAATATACTTATATCTTCACCTATTGACTCTTTAATTCTATTTTTCCAAGTGTTTAAGTGGTTTTGTTCTTTTATTAAAACTTGTTTTACGAGATTTCTAATAGCATTGTAGAGTAATTCATATGGAGTATTATACTTATATTTATATATTTTCATATTTAATATATATGAAATATCATATCTTTTATTAGTTAGGATATACTCTATTAATGTAGTTTTTCCAACTCCTGAAAAACCACCTATTGATATTAATACATTTGAGTATTTATTTGTATAATCTATATGGTTAGAAATAATATCAATATATTCATCCCTACCAAATATACTAGAGTTTTGTTTTAGTTTTTCAAAGCTTTTTGTCATATAATACTCACTATAAAATTATTAAGTCTCTTATTCTATATGAATATGACTTGATTTATATTAAATTTTTTAAATTTATATTAAATCTATTGCCATCTTCTAAAACATCAATAGTTATAGGAATCTTATATTTATCACAAAACTCCTTTACAATACTAAGCCCCAAGCCAAAGCCATTGTTTTCTTTACTCTCTTGAAAATACTTCTCAAATACCAAAAATAGATTTTTTGTATCTATCTTCTCACCTGTATTAAAAAAAGACAATATGCCATCTTTGTAAGATATTTTTACATATGGATTCTCTTTTCTATTATATTTAATTGCATTTGAGATGAGATTATCAACCATCTTTTCAAAACCATTTTTATCTGTATGTAGTTTTACTGATGGCACTTCTACTATAATAGATACACTTTTTTTAATATCTTGAAACTTCGATGTTGAGTTTTTTATAACCTCATCTAGTAAAAAATCAATTTTTTCCACTGTATCAATCTCTTTTTTGATATCATACTCCATATTTTCATATAGTTTTAGAAGATTATTAGTAGCTTGTTTTATTCTCTCTAACCTTTTAACACTTTTTTGGTCATGAACACTTTTTTGTAATAGCTGTGTGTTCATCTGTATAGTTGAAACGGGAATATTTAATTCATGAATAGTCTCTTTGATACTCTTTTGTAGTTTTTCATCACTTTTAAAAAGTGGTTTTGCTATGGATTTCACAAAATTCAAAAAAACAAGCAGACCTAAAAGGACCAGTGGCAAAATTATAAATAAAAAGTTTTGTTGATTTAATCCAAAAATTGAGATTAGTAAATAGTTAGCAAATAGTATTATAAGTGTAGTTATACAAAATACTATAGATATTGATATGAAAAAATCTTTCTTTTTAGAATTCAACTTTATAACCCACACCTTTTATATTTACTATACTTTCTTTTCCTAATAACTTTTTTAATGTATTTATATAAACTCGAATAGAACCCTCACTATATGTTTCATCAATACTCCAAAGTCTTGATATAATCATATCTTTTGTAACTATTTCACTTTTGTTTTCAATAAATAGCTCTAGAAGTTCCAATACTTTTATGGGTAGATTTAAATCTATACTATTTTCATATGCTCTTTTTGTATTTGGATTAAAGGTAATGCCATTTGGTAAATTTATATTATCAAATGTTTTCTTATTTCGTTTTAGCAAAGCTTTTATTCTAAAAATAAGTTCATCTAAATCTACAGGCTTTTTTAAATAATCATCACAACCTTTTAAAAAGCCTTCATGTAGTGTATCCCTATCTTTGTAAGAAGTTAAAAAGATAGAGGGTGTATCATCACCTGCATCTCTTAATTGACCTAATAACTCAAGACCATTTATTTTAGGTACATTTATATCAAAAATATACAAATCATAGTTGTTTTTATAGTTTAACTCCAAACACTCTTGGCCATCATAAGCAATATCAACACTAAATCCCTCATCACCCAGAAAATCCTCTAAAGTAGTTGAAAATAACTCATCATCTTCTAATAGTAATATTTTATACAAATATATTCCTCATCTTTTAGGTTCTGTTCTTACTTAAACTTTGAAAAGTTTTGTCTTAGTGCTTCATAAGTCACAATAGATACAGAGTTTGCCATATTTAAACTTCTTGCATCATTTGTCATAGGAATAGTAATACATCCTTGTTTATGCTTATTCATAATAGACTCAGGAAGTCCAGCATCTTCTCTACCATAATAGAAATAATCCCCTACTTTAAACTCCTGTTCAAAATAGACTTTTTGAGTTTTTGTTGTAGCAAAAAAGTGTCTATCATCTAAAGGGTTTTTATCCCAAAACTCTTCAATACTCTCATACTCAAAAACCTCTAAATCATACCAATAATCAAGCCCTGCTCTTCTCACAGCTTTTTTTGTAATCTCTCCAAAACCATAGGGCTTTATCAAGTGTAACCTACAGTTTAAAGCAAAAGCAAGTCGCCCAATAGTACCCACATTTCCTGGGATTCTTGGTTCATGTAAAACTATATTAAACATTATAAAATCACCGTTTTATTTCCATGAACAAATACTTTATCTTCAAGCAATAATTCAAAAGCATTTGATAATACTACTTTCTCCACATTTCTTCCTGCATTTCTCATGGCTTGCCATGAATAAGAGTGGTCAACTCTTACTACATCTTGAGCTATTATAGGTCCCTCATCTAAATCATTTGTAACATAATGAGCCGTTGCACCAATAATCTTAACACCTCTATCATAAGCTTGTTTATAAGGGTTTGCACCTATAAATGCAGGTAAAAATGAGTGATGGATATTTAAAACTTTTCGTGGAAAAGTCTCCACAAAGTTTGATGTTAAAATTCTCATATATTTTGCAAGAACAATTAGCTCTGGGTCGTATTTATTTATCTCTTCTATCATCAACTCTTCATGATCTTGTCTACTTAAAGTATCTGCACTTATACATTTAAATGGTATATTAAACTTTGATACTAACTGTTCTAAATCTTTATGGTTTGCAATTACAGCTTTAATATTAGCATTTAACTCTCCATCATAATATCTAATCAATAAATCACCTAATACATGTGATTCTTTTGTAGCTAAAATCACAACATCTTTTTTTGCTTTTTTATTAAGTCTAATATGAGCATCCTTAGGTAAAACCTCTTTTAGCTCTTTTAGTAAAATATCTTTGAAAACATTTCCAGATATAACAGTTCTCATAAAAAATTTCTTTGTTTGAGGGTCAACATATTCAGCATTCTGCTCAATATTTAAGTTATTTGCAAAAAGTATTTTTGAGATATTATAAACTAGCCCTTTTGAGTCTGAAGTATCAATTAAAAGTATATATTCTTCCATTTCTATCCTATATTATTCCCATTTGATTTTAAATGAGAATAATACCTTTTTATTGATTAATAGATTATTTAACTATACCATCAACGCAAGTTTTTCTCTATAGCTTTCCATATCAAACTCTTTAACCCTTGCCACACCTGTATCAACAGCAGCTTGTGCAACAGCTGATGAAACTTCTACTATTAGTCTTTTATCAAATGGTGTTGGAATAATATACTCCCTTCCATATTTTAAATCACCAAATAGTACTTTTAAATCATTTGTTAAAGGCTGTCTTGCCAAATTAGCAATTGCCCTAGCAGCTGCCATTTTCATAGTCATATTTATTTTCTTTGTTTGTACATCAAGTGCACCTCTAAATATGAAAGGAAATCCAAGTACATTATTTACTTGATTAGAAAAGTCACTTCTTCCTGTTCCTATTATAGCCCTTGGTTTTACCTCTTTTACCTCTTCAGGGAAAAGCTCAGGTGTAGGATTTGCTAATGTAAATACTATAGGCTCTTCACTCATAAGTGCAATATGCTCTTTTGTAAATGTACCAGGTTTTGATAATCCCAAAACCATATCCGCATCTTTAAAAGCATCTTCAATACTTAAAACTTCATCTATAACAAACTCTTGCTTATATTTATTTAGATTTGTCCTATTTTTGTGAATTACACCTTTTGAATCACACATAATAAGATTTTTAACGCCTAACTCTTTATACATTCTAGAACAAGAAATAGCTGAAGCACCAGCACCCACAACTACAACTTTCATATCTTCAGGCTTTTTATTCATCATAGAAGATGCATTTATAAGTCCAGCTGTTGTAATAATAGCAGTACCGTGTTGGTCATCGTGCATAACAGGTATATCTAACTGTTCTGTAAGTCTTTTTTCTATCTCAAAACACTCAGGTGCTTTTATATCTTCTAAGTTTATTCCACCAAAGGTTGGTGAAATAGCTCTTACAGCATCACAAAATTTATCTACATCTTTTTCATCAACTTCAATATCAAATGAATCCACTGATGCAAACTTTTTAAATAGTACAGCTTTACCTTCCATAACTGGCTTTGATGCCAATGCACCAATATCTCCAAGACCTAGTACAGCTGTACCATTTGAAATAACAGCTACTAAGTTTCTTTTTGAAGTATAATCAAATGCTTTTTTTGCATCATCTCTAATCTCTTCACAAGGATATGCAACACCTGGAGAGTATGCTAAAGATAAATCTCTTTGTGACTCTAACTTAGTTGTTGTAGCAATCGCTACTTTTCCTGGAGTTGGAACTCTATGATAATCTAATGCTTCATTTTTTGTTATTTTTGTACTCATTTTATACCTTAATAGTTTTTATTTTTAAAATTATGGTAAAAATAGTAACATTTCTTAACTTAATTAAAAAAACTATGAATTTTTTTAGTTTTTAAAGCTTTATGTAAGATTAAATTTAAAAACTAATCTAGTTTAATAATTTTATTGCATTATAATACCTGCAAATCTACCTCTATTTTTCTCTTTCCTAAAACTATAATAATCAAGCCCTGAGCACTTTGTACAGATATTTGAAACTTGTATATCTTTTACTAAATTTTGTTTAAGGATTGAATAGTTTATACCTTGTAAATCTATATTTTTATTATATATAAACTCTTTTCCAAAGCTTTTTCTTACTATATCTAAAAGCTCATCACTTACCTCATAACAGCACTTTTGAATACTTGGACCTAATACTGCTTGAATATCTAAAGGGTTTGTATTAAACTCTTCTTTCATCTTATCTATTGCCGCTTGAGTTATCTTTTGAAAAGTTGAGTTTCTACCTGCATGAAGTGCTGCAACTACACCATTTACTTTATCATATAGAAGTATTGGTATACAATCAGCAACCATTACCATCAAAGGTAGTTTTTTTTCATTTGTGATTAGTCCATCACAATTATCGATGAATTTTGGTGAATTATGTGTGACAATCTGGACGTTATTTCCATGGACTTGGTTCATATATACTAAATCATCAGAATTATAACCTAACTTTTGGGCTAGTTTTTGTCTGTTTTTATCTACATTTTCTTTCATATCGTTTACATGATATGCAAGGTTCCCGTCACTTTTTGTGGTAAATGTCGCAAGTATATTATCCATAAAAACTCTTTTTTATCTCTATTTTACTAAAAAAAGTTTATTTTGGAGCCACTTGCAGATTATAAAAAACAACCCGTAATTTAAGCTGATTTAAATTTTAGAAAGTTGAATCAAATTTCAAATAAGTTATAATTTTTCACTACA
>JBNJFB010000058.1:0-13397 GCA_051746405.1 Campylobacterota bacterium | reverse complement strand
CTTCTTAATATGCTTAGTCAAAATTTTTGTATACTTTTCATAGTTTCTAGAGCCTTTTTCAAAAGTAGCAAGCTTTCTTTGTATTTTTAATATATTTTTTGGGATTTTGTCTTCAGCCATTCTTTCACCTACTTCTTTTTTGGTTTGTAATTAATAATTTGGTATTATACAGTATTAAGTTTTAAAGGTTTATGTATTTTATATATCATTAAAAGTATGAGATTAAATAGAATTATAGCAAAAAAAATAAATTATATTTTTTTTGCATTCTCTAAACTCTATTCATCTATAAAATTTTTCTTATATACATCAGGCATAAAACATTTTTTACAAGTTTCATATTTATCATAATTGTTATTTATATGGTTCTCTCTGATTTGTTTATATTTTTCACTATTCCATAAGTCATAAAGCTTCTCTTCTCTCCAATTTCCAATATCAAATGAATCATATTCATCTGTACAGCATATTGTAACATTTCCATTACATTTTAAAAACATTCTTTGAAAAAGTTGTTCACAAACAAAACCATCTACTTTTTCAAACTCTACTCTTTTGTGCTTATCTCTTTCATTGAAAATCCCATAACCAAGGGCATCAACTAATCCATCCCACATTACTTTCATGGCATCAAATTGTTGTTTCCAAATTGGATCATCATACATAACCATTGATAATCTAATAAATGTTTTAGGTGAAAGTTCATCTCTTAATTGAATAAAATTGTATATGTTATCAATTACTTTACCCATTGTTGTGCCAACTCTTTGTTGTTGGTATAGTTTTGGATTTACTGCATCAAATGAAATAAATAATTTATCAAGACCTGCTTCAAGGAGTTTTCTACTCATATCTTTTGTAAGTAAAACTGCATTTGTATTAAACATTACATCAATTATACCTTTTTTCTTAGCATACTCAACTTGAAAAACTACATCTTTATGTAGTAAAGGTTCTCCTAAATATTGTAATTTAATACTTTTAACACCATGTTCAACCGCTTGATCAATTATATTGATATACTCTTCTTTTGTAATATATTTCTTTTTATTTGGATTTTCGTGTTCGTCCATAATAGTTCTTGAACACATAGGACATTTTAAATTACAAAGGTCAGTAGTCTCAATATCTAAATGTAATGGAAAGTCTGAAACATATCTTTTTTTAGGATATTCTGACCAAGCTTTTCTATATTTGAAATACTCTTCATATCTATATTTTTCCCAGTTCTTTGAGTATATTATTTCATTGGCATTAAAATTAACTTCTTCCTCTTTTTTCTCTACATGTTCATTCATTTTTCTTCCTTTAATAAAGTTTCTGCTAGTTTAAAATCTAATTTTGTGTCTATATCTACTGAATTTTCTTGTGACATCTCATATGCATATATATTTTCATCAATAAAGAATCTATTTTCTTTTATCAGTTGGTCTGTTTTACAGATATAGATTGCACCATTTATTCTATAAAACTTTTCTAAATCCTGTGTTCTTTTATTTATAAATTTTTTATCTAAAAAGTTTTTCATACTCTTTTGTTCATCTAAAGTATTTGACCATATTGGATTATGTTCCATTTCACATACACTAATTACTGCATCAGCACTCTTTTTAAAAAGATACTCTATTGAATTATTAATATCTTCTTGAGTTCTTAGTGGGGAAGTAGGTTGAAGAAGTAATACATAATCAAACTCTTTATTAAGATTATTCTTATAGAAGCTTAAAGCATGTGTGATAACATCAATTGATTTACTATCATCTTTAGCTAGTTCTTCAGGCCTTAAAAATGGTGCTTTTGCTCCACTTTTTATTGCGATATCCTTTATTTCATTTGAGTCAGTTGATACAATAACCTCAGATATATATTTAGAGTTTTTTGCTGCTTCAATTGTATATGAGATTAAAGGTTTGCCATTTAAATCTTTAATATTTTTATTTGGTAACCTTTTGCTGCCGGCTCTTGCTGGAATAACAGCTAAAAATGTTTTATTATTTGTCATCATTAACCTCTTCATTAAATATTAGACATTTTCTACAAAAGTGATTATCTGGAAAACTTTTGTTTAAATGCATTTTTCTTAAGTTTTTCATAGGCTTTGAATTATAAAGTTCTAAAAAATCATAATTCAGCAAAGAACCATAATCAAACTCTTTAAAGTAATCTTTACAACATAGTCCTAATCTACAATCAGAATCAATATAAACCTCTTCTAATGCTAGAGGACAAGGTTTTAGTTTTGAGTTATCAACAGAAAAGTTTTCAAATTTAGGAGTATAAGTGATATTATATTTGAAAGTATTATCAATTAACTCATAATTTTCTTCAAGTAAATCTTTAAAAGCTGTATCTATTTCCTTTTTTTGTTTATCAATAATTGAAGAAATCAAAACTTTTAATTTTGGAAATTTATCTTTCTTCAATTGTAATAGATATTTGAGATTGTTAATTACTTTTTCAAAATCATCTTTTTGATGAGTAGTTCTATATTCACTATTTGAAATCCCATTTATTGATAATTTTATACTATCAAGTCCAGCTTCTAGTAAGTCATAAGTATTCTCTTTTGTAAGGAGTGAACCATTTGAGCTTATGTAAACATAAGGGATCTTATAAGTATTTTTACATAATTCAATAATTTTTGATAAATCTTTATTTATAAGAACTTCACCCTTAGCTGACAATCCTAGTTCTTCTATTTCTAAATGTTTTGTAATATTTGTCATTACTTTATTAAAATCACTTAAGCTAACCTGATTTTTTAAAGTTCTTTTATCACCATTTGAACAAAAATTACATTTATGGTTACAAAAGGTACATATATCAAAATTAACTTTTGTTGGTAAATTATTCATTACTTTTCCTTAAAAATATGAGCATACTCATTATTTGCTCTTTCATAATCTACCACTCTTCCAATATCCAACCAGTATTCATGAATAGGGAATGATAAGACGTTATAGTCTTTTTTGATAAGATTTTCAAAAAGAGTAGGCATATCATAAAAACTATTATTTGGAATAAATTTTAAAACCTCTGGAGATAAAAGATAAATCCCTGCATTTACAAAAAATTTATGAATAGGCTTTTCACTAATTGATTCAATCTTATCATTATTAGTTTTTATTACTCCATAAGGAACTTGAAAATCATACTCTCTTACACACATTGTTGCTGTTGAGTTACCTTGTATATGAAAATCTAAAAACTGTTCGAAGTTTACATTTGTAAGTAAGTCAGCATTCATTACAAAAAATGGTTCATTAATCTCTTCTTTTATCAAACTAAGTGCGCCTGCTGTGCCTAATCTTTTGCTCTCTTCTATATATGTAATATTCACTCCAAAACTAGAGCCATCTTTAAAATAGTTCTTAATCATATCTGCTTTATAGTTTACACTAATAATAATATCTTTAAATCCATAATTACTAAAGTTTTCAATTATAGTTTCTAATATAGGTTTTGTTCCAACTTTTAGTAAAGGTTTAGGCATATCATTTGTTAGGGGTTGAAGTCTTGTGCCAAGTCCCCCTGCCATTAGTATTACTTTATTTTTTTTATCTTTACTAGAAAGCAATGTTGCTAAATCTTCAACATAAACTAACCTATCTTCATGATCAACTATTGGGATTTGATAAACCTTATTTCTTAAAGCAGTCTCTATTATCTTATTTTTTGGATCATTAACTTTGCAAACAGATGGTTTTTTTTGATAAATATCTATAATAGAACTTTCCAAAGAGTATTCATTTAATAATGCTCTTCTAATATCTCCATCGTTTAGGGTTCCTAAAAGTTTATTTGATTCATCTATAACAATGGCTATTCTCTTTGTTCCTTTGTCTATTATCTCTAAAGCTTCTTTAATTGTAAAATTTTCTTTGATTACTAAGTTTTTAGAATAGTTCATAGTTACTCCTTAACATCTAAACAATGATAACACTCTTAATATTAATCTAATATTAAGAAATGTTATTTGATCTCTTTTATTAGTTGAAATGACTCAGCATACTGACAGTTTGATGTTGCACCTCTTAATATTGATAAAGCTTCAATATTCTTTATACTTCTTGGAAAAGGATGCTCTCCTAGTTCACTTTTATAAACATTTAATATTTTCACTTTTTTATCAAAATAATCACTTATATCAACAAAAACATTAGGAATAAAACTATCCTCTTTTGAACTTACTGCAAATTCTGTTTCACTTAATGTCTCCATCATATATATTTTTTCTATAAATGGATACCTAAAAGATTTTGTACAACTATATGCTGCTTCAAATATTTTTCTATGATCGCTATGAACATCAGTTTTGAAAGGTAGGTAAATAATATTAGGCTGAACTTTATTTATCGCTAAAGAAATTTTAGAGATTAATTCACTCATAGAGTATTCATCAACTTTAGTAGTTTCAAGCTCAAGTTTGTGAACACTATCAAAGTTATATAGATTAGAAACAGTCTCTATCTCTTTTTCCCTTGTTAAAAAGCTTTTAATATTACTATTTAATTTTGTACAAATTAGCCAGTTGATTTCATCACCGTTATCTTTGTGTTTAAGAAGTGTTCCTCCACACCCTAACGTTTCATCATCTGGGTGTACCGCAACTACAAGAACTTTTTTATTCATAGATATTCTCCTTTTTTAGGGAGTTCTTTAAATTCATGTTCTACTATTTTAATTGCTTTATCTATTGTTTTAACGATTAAATAACTATCTGATGATTCTAAAACTTTCCCTGGTTCAATATTATTTTTTGTAAACTCTATCTCTTCAACCTTCCAAATAGAAATGTCTGAATTTTTGTATTCAATATGTGCACCTATATAAGGTTTAGTAAGTGCTCTAACTAAATTATAAATAGAGTTTGAGGTCATTCTAAAGTCAATTTGACCATCTTTTTTACCTCTTTTTCTCCATGTATTTGAAGTTAAATGCTTTTGTTTAATTCTTTTGAAACTATTGTTTTCAAGTTTTGGTAAAAACTCTTCAAGTTGTTTTTGTGCAATTATTGATACTTTGTTGTACAGGGTTCTTGCATCATCTTCATATAAAATATCAAACTCTTTTTGTGATATTATATCTCCCGTATCTGCACCTTTATCCATAAAGAAAAAAGTTGAAGCACTCTTTTTTAAACCTAATGCTAAAGCCCAAATTAAAGGATGTCTTCCTCTATTAAGTGGTAATTTTGAAGGATGATATCCAATTACTCCATACTTTGTAAGACCTAATAACTCTTCTTTTATAAGATTGGACCAACCAAAGCAAAATATAACATCTGCTTGACAATCTTTTATCCAATCTATATTCTCTTTTGAATTGATATCTTTAACATACTTATATGGAATATCTTCTTGCTTACAAGTGGGTGTTAAATCATAAAAATCACTATTAAAATTTGAAATCTCTTTTGTACAAACCCCAACAACATTTGCATTAAGTGAAATAAGTTTTTTAAGTAATATATATGAAAACTCAACTGTTCCAATAAAAACTATTCTCATTTATTAAACCTTAAAATCATAAAACTCTTTTTTTAAGATATTATCAAGCTCAATGTTTTTTAATATCTCTATTATTTTATTTGATGCACCACCATTGTCGTAAGGGTTTGTTGAATTTTTTAAAATACTTTTAAATTCTTTAGAATATGCTATATCTATTGTATTTAAGATATCATCTTTTTTAGCTTTACAATCTAATACACTTTTAGCTTTAATTCTACCTTTTTGTCTATCTCCAATATTTATAGTAGCTATGTTAAAACTTGGAGCTTCTAGTAAACCACTTGAACTATTTCCCACCATTGCATCAACATACTGTAATGAACTTAAGTATCTTAATTGTCCTAAAGAAGTAAAGGCAATACAGTTTGTATTATTTGATACATATTCATCAATCATTTGATTAATAACTCTTCCATTTGTATCACTGTTGGCTTTTGTAAAGATAATATTTGTTTGTTTAAGTTCATCAAAGGCTTGTAAAATTTCTTTAAACTGTTCTTTTGCAGAGTTGTTTTCAAGTGTTACAGGATGGAAAGTGACTAGAAGGTTTTTTTTATTAAGTTTAAAATTAATAGAATTTTCAAACTCATCTTTATTTAAAAGTGGAAGTTTCTTTATATTATCAATTCCCAATCCACCAACATTAAATACCCTATTAGGTTGTTCCCCTAACTGTATAACTCTATTTCTATACTCTTTTGTAGCAGTGAAGTGAAGATGAGACATTTTTGTAAGAGAGTGCCTTATTGGTTCATCGATTAAACCCTCTGTTGCTTCCCCTCCATGTAAATGTGTAATAGGTATCTTTGAAATCATTGCAGCACTAGCTGCAGCAAAAATCTCATATCTATCACCAAGAACTAAAATCAAGTCAGGTTTCAATTCTTCGTAAGCCTCTGCAAAACTAATTTGAGCTAACCCCATTGATTTAGAAATACCAACAGAAGTATCAGATGATAGTAGTATTTCTATTTTCTTATCAATTTTAAAATCTTTTTCAATCTCTTTATATGTTAGACCAAATTCAGGACTTAAATGCATTCCTGTGGCAATAATTTGTAATTCAAAGAAATCATCATCTTGTAGTTCTTTCATTAGCCAATATAGTAAGCCATATTCTGCTCTAGTTCCTGTAATAACACATATTTTCATATTAAATCGTCTTCTTTATAATCTTTTGTAGCAGTAGTTTTTAAAACTTCATCCCATTTCATTGGGTTTATTCCATTTCCTGGTCTTTTAATTGCTATATTCTCTTCTGTAAACTTTTCACCTTTTTTTATATCTTTTTTAGCAACAATTGATTTTCTTACTATACTAAGGTTAGGGGTTTCACTTCTTGAAGGTTTTTTAATGCCATCTCCAAGTGCAAGTTGAATATTTCTTATTATTTTTACCATTGAAATTAATTCAGATGGTTCAAGAGATGCTTTATGATCAGGCCCTTGCATTGTTTTATCAAGAGTAAAATGTTTTTCAATTACAGATGCACCCATTGCAACTGCTGCAATATCAACTTCAATACCTAATGTATGATCACTATAACCTACTTTTATATCTAGTTCTTTTTGAATAGTAAGCATTGCATTTAGATTTACATCTTCCATTGGGGTTGGGTATTGAGTATTTGCGTGTAATACAGTGATATTCTCTTTTTTAGTACCGCTATTAATTAGAATTTTTACAGCATCTTTTACTTCTTGAAGATTTGCCATTCCAGTTGATAAAACTACTTTTTTATTTATCTTGCCAATTGCTCTTAAATATGGTAAATTTGTAATTTCCCCACTTGGGATTTTAAAAATTTCTAATCCTAAATTGTTTAGTAGTTTTACGCTATCTATGTCAAAAGGAGTAGATAAAAACATAATATTTTTACTTTTACAATACTCTATAAGTATTTCATGGGTTTTCACATCAAGTTCAAGTTTTTTTATCATATCAAACTGTGACTCATTTTCATCTGTTGTTTTTTTTTGGTAAGCAGCTTTTTGAGCATTTTTAGATACCAAAGTTTCTGCTTTAAATGTTTGAAATTTAACAGCATTTGCCCCTGCAATATAAGCAACATCAATTAATTTTTTTGCAGTTTCAATACAGCCATTATGATTTACACCTGCTTCAGCGATAATAAATACATCATTTGATTTCAAATCTATCTCCTACTTTAAAATTACCTTCATAATCATACTCTAGTACATTTATAAAACTATCAGCTGTTTTAACTAAAAAACTATTATTTGATTTATTTAATACTGCACCTGTAATACATTTATAATTTGGAGCATCTTTTATATATTCAACTTTATTAATTTTCATTTCTAAACCATTTATAAATGCTCTAGCTTTTGGTCCAGGGTAGCTTATAGCTCTTACAAAATTAAAAATTTCTCTACTTTTTTGATTCCAATTTAAGATTTCATCTCCAATTTTTCTTTGAGTGCAATAAAATCCTACAGGTGAGATATCTTTTTGTCTAACTCTTTTAACTCTGTTTTCTTTAAATAAAACAATACTATCGTATAAAATATTTGCACACTGAGTATATGATGTTTCTAGTAGTGTATTATAATTGTCCTCATCTGTTATAGGAAACTCTCTTTGAAGTATAATATCTCCTGTATCAATACCTTCATCTATGTAGTGTACTGTTATTCCAAAGCTTTTTTCATCATTTATTAGTGCCCAGTTTAGGATATTTCTCCCTCTATAAAATGGAAGTTTACCTGCATGACAGTTAATAGTTTTGTATTTTGGAAGGTTTATTAGTTCAGATTTAAAAATTTGATTAAAAGACATAGAGACAAAAAGATCGCAATTGTAAGTTCTTACTTTTGATACAAACTCTTGTGAATTCACATTTTTATGTTTTATATAATCAATTTGATATTTCTCACAATATGATTTAAGAGTTAAATCTTTTGTATCATATCTAACACAAATAAATTTTATTTCAATATCTTTATCATTTATAAGTTTTTTAAATGCTTTATGACTCCAAGGCCCATCGGCAAAATATCCAATAGATAACTTCATTAGATTACTCCGCTTGGTATATTAATAATATGTTTTTGTAAATATTTTGAGTTTGTTAAATCATCACTTTGACAATTCTTATACATATCAAGTTCGTTTAATAGTTTCCAAACAGGTCTTGTCATAACTTGATTTTTATTTGTAACTTTTAAGAACTGTTCTTTTTGCTCTTCATTTTTTAGAATAATAGCATTTAACCAGTAATTTGAGTTACAGTTTTTAGGTTCTTCTATAAATTTAAGATCTTTGTATTTACTAAAAAAGTTTTTATATTTTTTAGCAAGCTTTTTCTTTTGTCTTAAGAACTCATCTAGTTGTTCAAGTTGAGCTAAAAGTAGGGCAGCATTTAAGTTTGGCATTCTATAGTTATATCCTATCTCATCATGAATATATTCATAAGGGTGTGGTACTTTTGATGTAGTTGTTAAGTGTTTTGCTTTTTTAGCTAATTTCTCATCATCTGTAAGGATTACTCCACCACCACCTGATGTGATGATTTTATTCCCATTAAAAGATATAGCTGATATTTCTCCAAAGGTTCCTGTATGTTTTTTCTTATAAAAAGACCCTAAGCTTTCAGCAGCATCTTCTATTACTTTAATATTATACTCTTTACAGATTTTTACTATCTTATCAATCTTACAAGGGTGTCCAAAAGTATGCATTGGTACACAAGCTTTTATAGTTTTACCTGTAGATCTATTAATACATTTATCGTTCTTAATATATGTATTCTCTTCTAAAAATTTTTTTAAAGCCTTATGTGAAAGTCCAAGTGTCTTCTTATCCACATCTAAAAATATTGGTTTTGCACCTATATAAGATATAGCATTAGCTGTTGCAATAAAAGATAGGCTTTGAGTAATTACTTCATCATCTTTTTCTATATTCGCTACAATTAATGCTGTATGAAGTGCTGAGGTACCATTAACTGTTGCTATAGCATATTTTGAACTGGTATAATTTGCTATTTTTTCTTCAAGCTTATTTACAAACTTACCAACACTTGATACAAATGTGGAATCAATACATTGATTTAGGTATAGTTTCTCATTACCTTTAAACTTTGGTTCGTGTAGGGCAATAAAATCATCAGTATTATATAAACTCTTGATAAATCTTATTGTTTCTTTATACATTATAGATATTTGCCTTATATTTTCTTAGATTCTCTTGATTTTTAAACCATTTAACTGTTTTTTCTAATCCCTCTTTTATAGAGTATCTTGGTTCAAAACCTGTAAGACTTTTAATTTTACTATTATCGCACCATAGTCTAAATACTTCAGATTTTTTAGGTCTAATTCTTTGTTCTTCTGTTATAAACCTCACATCACTATTCATAATCTCTTTGATTAAATTTAAGGTATCACCTACACTTATTTCATAGTTTGAACCAATATTTACAGTTTCACCTATTGATTCTTCACATTGTGCAAGTTCTATAAAACCTCTACAAGTATCTTCCACATAGTTAAAGTCTCTAGTTGGACTCACATCACCAAGTTTGATAGATTTTTTCCCATTTGCGATTTGAGTGATAATTGTAGGAATAACAGCTCTAGCACTTTGTCTTGGACCATAAGTATTAAATGGTCTAGCAATAGTAACAGGTAGTTCAAAAGCATTGTAAAAGCTCATTGCCATATTATCAGCACCAATTTTACTTGCACTATAAGGACTTTGGGGTTGAATAGGGTGTTTTTCATCAATAGGAACATATTGTGCAGTCCCATAAACTTCACTAGTACTTGTATGAATAACTCTTTTAACATTATTGTCTAAAGAAGCTTGAAGAATATTCAGTGTTCCATTTATATTTGTATCTACATAAGAACTAGGTGCTACATAAGAGTAAGGAATTGCAATTAATGCAGCTAGGTGAAACACTATATCTATATCTTTTGTAATGTGCTTACAATAATGAGGGTCTCTTATATCTCCATTTAAAACTTCTACTTTATCCAAGCAATCAATATCTTCTAGCCAGCCCCAGTAGTTAAATGAGTTATATTGACTAAGAGCTTTTACTTTAGCTCCTTGCTTTACTAACATTTCAGTTAGATGTGAACCAATAAACCCATCAGCACCTGTAACTAATATAGTTTTATCTATTATCATACTTCTTCTTTTGTAGCTTTTTTTAGGTCTTTTATAAGTTCAATTAAAGTATTTGCCCAATATGTTTTGATTTCATTTAGTGTCTCTTTGTTATGTAGTTTTTTTTGCTTCAAATTTATCGTAAAATTAATATAAATATCAATTAAGTCAGTAAATTTTAAAAATATATTTCCAAAAACAGGATAGTCCATTTTTTTCTTTTGTTCTAAAATCCAAATCATAATATCAAGTTTCTTTTGTAGAAAATCATCTTTTGATGAAATTTTCATTCTTTTAAACTTTTCAGCTCTTCTAATAATACTATTTAAAATTACTATATCATTTCTAAAATCCAAATCTTTTACAATTGTAGATGATTCTTTAATTGAAGTGCTTAAATCATCTTTTTTATCTTCAAAATTTTCTGTATCAATATTTTCAATTTTTAAAGGTGTGAAACCTTCTATGTAAGCACCTTCTGATAGATTGTAAGCTTTATATGACATATCTTTATTATTTGAAATAAAATTTTGATAATCATTTCTATATGTAATAAGTTTTCTTGTTGTTTTAACTTTTTTGGTAAAGTTTCCTTTTACTTCTATAATATCTTCTGAAGAAATCATATCGCTGTTATCATTCTCTTTTCCTAAAAATGATTCGTGGTGACTATCTAAGGTATCTGAAGCAAAAACTTTTCCAGAATCTGTATCAAATGATGAATCATTTCCTGCGATATAGATCTCTTTGCACCCTAAAAGTAGAGCTGTTGCAAATCCAAAAGTTCCAACATTTGGTACAGAGAATGAATAATCTAAATCCTTTGATATATACATAACTTGAGAGAAATAAAAATTAAGATTTTCTACTCTTTTTATCACATCTTTATGTTGCTGAGATAAAAATATAATACTACTATTTTCTAAAAACTTTTTATCTTTTGTATTAAAAAAACTTTCTACAATTTGAGAAGGGTCAACTGATACTGCTATATCAGGTACAATAGAGTACTTTTCTAATTTCTGAATCATTTTGTCTACACAGATTATAATAAATTTAGATTGGTTTTTTTTAATCCAGTTCATTTGCTTATCAACAGATGGTGCAGCACCAATAAGTAAAACTCTTTTGTTTTCTAAAGGTTTTTGATTATTTATATAAGATTTTTTTAAAAAGTTATACTCTTTATTCATATACTTGATTGTTCTGGAAAGAACTTTTAATACACTATTATATGAGAATGCTGCTGCAAAATTATGTGAATAGTATTCAATGACTTCATTTAATATATATTCGTATTCTATTGAAAACAGATGATGCTTAATACTATAATTCATGTAACTATGATATGCATTAAACTTATCTAAAATATTACTTCTCTCATTCTCTGTATTAGCAACACTTAAAAATAGTTTTTTATTTTCTTTATCAAATTCAGTATAATCAATTGTAAATAGAGATAATCTAAATATCTCTAAATTAGGTTCAATAATTAGAGTGTTCATTGAATCAATTTTTTTATATATTTCATGTATATGAACTCCAACCCCAACGCCTATAAAAATAAATTTAAAAATTTTTGAAAAAGTAATATTTTCAAAATCAATTTTTTGATTTAAAAAACTTACTAAAGGTAATGCAGTTCCCAATGAACTCATTAATGCAAAATTATTATTTACAGAGTCATGTCTTAGAAGGTTTAGTGAGTGTTTTTGAGTAAAATTCACATAATCTTTTCTTTTGTCTGCTTCTTCATAGCTATTAAAACCATAAATATAATCATCAGCTTTAATATCAAATATATCAAAATAGCCTTCTTCTTGATACTCAAGAGTGAAATTTTCTCTATATTTTCCATTATTTATTTGATTTGATAAATCTTCTACTTTTTCAAAAATTTCTGGGTGATTAGTTTCTAAATAATTTAAATTTTTTACATATAAGTTTATTAATATGTTGTTAAAGTCTTTTATCTCTTGTTCCATGAAATACCTTTTGAATTATTAACGAACATTGTACAGAATTTTAGATTAATTATAACCTGTAATACCCAGCAGGGTATTACTAATGGTTATAAAATTTAAGATTACTACTGAAGTAATCTAAGAACATTTTGTTGAGTTGCATTAGACTGACTCATAGCATAAGTACCAGCTTGTGCAATAATGTTTTGTTTATTAAAGTTAGCACTCTCTTGAGCATAATCAACATCTCTAATAACAGACTCTGCAGCTTTAATATTAGTTTGCTGAGTCATTTGGTTTCTAACAGCTGACTCTAATTGGTTTTGAGTAGAACCAAAGTCCGCTCTCCATCCATTTAGTAGATTTAAGGCACTATCTACAAGTGTCATTCCAGAGCCTGCAGCAGATACGGTTAGTGCACCTGAACCATAATCTCTTAGTGCTACTAATCCAAGTCCATCAGAGTTTGCATTAACACTTGAACCACCTTCAATAGTATCAGTACTAGTTTCACCCATTTGGAATGTTAAACCAGTTGATGCACCTGCTGATAATGTTGAACTAGCTTGCAGTAAAGTAGTACCATTATAATTTGTTTGTTGTGCAATATTATCAAGTTGTGATAATAGTTTGCTAACATCTTTTCTAATAGCATTTCTACCTTCATCAGAAGTAGTAGCAGTTGCAGCTTGAACAAGCTTAGTTTTAACCACATCTAAAATATTAGATTGCTCAGCCATAGCTTTATCTGCAATTTGCGTTAAAGCAACAGCAGAGTTACCAT
>JBNJFB010000057.1:0-13705 GCA_051746405.1 Campylobacterota bacterium | reverse complement strand
TTTAGCAATCAGATTAAAAAATATACTGATGCTGAAGTTGCTTTAAATGCTTATATAAGAGAAAACTTCCCAGAATGGAACTGTAAGGCTATTTAATGTCAAGGAACCTAGTCACAATGGATATTGAAAAAATAAAAAAAGAGAAAGATGGATTAGATGTTATAAGTGACATCTATATCTATGCGGTACTTGGAGAGAAGCCAAAAGAGGAAGATTTAGTAAGGTTCACTTGGTATGGAATTCACAAGCAAGATAATAGTGAACTTTTTACTTTAAAAATTCCTTTTAATTTAGGTGAAATCACTTTAAAGCAAGCTATAGTCCTAAGTACTATTAGTAAAGAGTTTAGTAATAATAAACTAACTATTACAAAATCTCAAAAAGTTGAACTCAATGATATAAAAATAGGTAGTTTTCCACATATTTTTAAGCTTTTACATGATGTTGGAGTTAATACTATTAGCGAATCAGGTCACAATGTAAGAAATATTATAACTTGTCCTGTAAATGGCATTGACGAAACTCAAATAATGGACGTGAGTGATTTAGCTACAAAACTAAATGAAACTTTCAGAGGAAATAAAAACTTTTCAAATCTACCAAATAGTTTGAAAATAGCAATCAGTGGCTATACGCAAGGTTGTTCTTTAGAGTTTACTCCTGATGTTAGTTTTAATGCTTACAAAAATAAAAAAGGGAAAGTTGTTTTTTCCCTTAGAGTTATTGGTGAGCATTTAGGATTTGTAACTCCATCACAAGTTGTACCAACTGCAAGGGCTATTGCTAAAACATATAAAGAGTTTGGTAGTAGAGATAACTTTGAAGATAGCTTATTTTCATGGTTTGTTGGCTCATGGGGGTTTAGTGAATTTTTTGATGTTTTAGATTCAACTGTAACTTTTAAAATCAAAGATGAAGATATAGATGATGAGTTTTCTTTAGGAAAACAGCCAAGATTAGGTATAAACAATAGCAAAATTAAAGATGAGAGTTATATTGGTTTTAAAGTAAAAGATAAAAGAGTAGATGTAAAACTATTTGATGCTGTTTTAAATCTTTTAGATAAATATGAAGCTTCAAAACTAAAAATTACACATAAAGGCAATCTAATTATTTTAGATGCAAAAACAAAAACTGCTCATAAGCTAGCTTTAGAGCTTGAAAAATTAGATTTTGTTATTCCTTAAAATATCAATAGAGAGATTTCTATTGGTGTTTAATAAAACTACAAGCTAAATCTTATTATAAATAATTTAAAATTATAAATTTAATAATATAAACTAATTTAAGTATAGAAAGAAAGCAATGACTAGAGATATTTTTAAACCTTTTTTTAATGAAAACACAAATGTACAAGATTTTTTAAAATACAACACTATAGGAAAAGCAAAAAAAGAGTATTTTGATTATACTGCATCAGGTCTTGCTTTTAGACCTATTGAAAATAGAGTAAGAGATGTACTTGAAACCTATGCAAATACACACTCTCAAGAGTCATCAAATGCAAAAGCTACAACATATTATTATGAAAAGGCTAGAGATAATCTCCATAATAACTTAGAGTTGAATAAGGACTTTACTATTTTGCCAAGTGGTTGTGGAAGTACTGCTGCAATAAAACACTTACAAGAGTTATTGGGAATTTACATACCACCTGCTACAAAAAAAAGATATGATATAAAAGTTAAAAAATCTAAGCTTCCTTTAGTTATTGTAGGACCATATGAGCACCACTCAAATGAGGTTTCATTTAGGGAAGCACTTTGTGAAATAAAAAGAGTTAGATTGGATGATGAGGGGCTTGTTGACTTAAAACATCTAAAAAAAATACTAAAAAAGAATAAAGGAAGAGAGATAATAGGCTCTTTTTGTATTGCTTCAAATGTTACAGGTATCATCACACCTTATAAAAAAATTTCAAAGCTTCTTAGGAAATATAATGCCTTAGTATGTTTTGATGCAGCTGCTAGTTCACCTTATATGAATATTTCTTGTGAATTATATGATGCTATTTTTATGTCGCCCCATAAACTACTTGGAGGTCCTGGCTCTTGTGGACTTCTTGTAATCAAAAAATCATTAATAGACACTTCACTCTCCCCTACTTTTGCAGGTGGTGGAACTGTTGAGTATGTAAATAAAAAAAGTCAAGTTTATCAAAAAGATATTGAACTAAGAGAGGATGCAGGGACACCTGGCATTTTACAGTTTATTAGAGCCTCTTTATCTTATCAATTAAGAAATGAAGTGGGATTTGAGTTTATAAATAAACAGAAAAATCTACTTAAAAATCTTTTTATTAAAGAGCTTGAGAAACTCCCAAACTGTGAGATTTATGGTAATACAAAACAAGAAAATATAGGAATAGTCTCTTTTAATATAAAAAGTTTAGATGCTTATGAACTATGCGATAGATTAAGTAAATCTGATGGTTTCCAAACAAGAGCAGGATGCTCTTGTGCAGGACCTTATGGGCATGATTTATTGGGCATAAAAAATATTGATATAAATAATAAACCAGGATGGCTTAGAATATCTATTCATTATACTCAAACAAAAGAAGAGATTTTACAACTAGTTGAATGTATAAATAAACTTTTATAAAACTTTAAATAATAATAATTATCATCTCTTAAGTTCTATCACATTAGAATATTATTATAATTTATCATGACATAAAAAAGGCTAGAATAATGAGTAAAAAAGAGATTTTATTAGATAATAATTCATTTATTGTTTCTCAAACAGATGAAAAAGGCATAATAAAATATGCTAATGATGAGTTTTGTGAAATAAGTGAGTTTACACTAGATGAGCTAATAGGACAACCACATAATATTTTAAGACATCCAGATATGCCAAAAGCTGCATTTGAGGATTTATGGAAAACTATAAAAAGTGGCAAAGTTTGGAAAGGTTTTGTAAAAAACAGAACAAAATATGATAACTACTACTGGGTATATGCAACTATCTATCCCCTTGAGTCAAGTGATGGTTCAATGGGTTATATGTCTTGTAGAAAAGTGGCTTCAAAAGATGAGATTCAAAAAGCCCAAGAATTATACAAAACAATGAGATAAGGACTGCACTATAATGATTTTAAAAAATTTGCCCATAAAACAGAAACTACTAATAACTATTCTTATTCCATTGTTTGCAGTTGTTATCACATCTTTGATTATTATTTTTCAAAACTTTTATAGTTATAGAAATTTAAGTGATATAGAGAATCTAATGAAATTAAACTCACAAATATCTCACTTAATACATGAAACACAAAAAGAGAGAGGTGCAAGTGCTGGTTTTCTTGCAAGTAATGGCAAAAACTTTGAATCAACCCTAAAAAAACAAAGAGCTTTGACAAATAATAAATTAGTATTATTAAATGAGTTTATAAAACAGAATGATATAAAAAATATTTTAGATAAAAAAAGCTTTAGTAGCTTAAATAATATTCTTGAAGAACTATCAAGAGTAAATAGTATAAGACAAAGGGTTGATAACTTTGAAATAGAGCTAAATAAAGCTTTAGCTTATTATACAAATATAAACTCTGCATTTTTAAAGTTTACTACACTAGTTTCAAAACAGACAAAAAATACACAAATAGCACTTGAGAGTAGTTCATATTATGCTTTTTTAGAAGCTAAGGAGAGAGCTGGTATTGAAAGGGCTGTGGGTTCTGCCATATTTGGTAAAGACAAAGCACCCCTTGAGTTAAAAAATAAATTTATAACTCTAATAGCTATGCAAAATAGTTTTATGAAGACCTTTGATAATCTTGCAGTAGAAAAATTTCTTGATTATAAAAACCAAACTTTACAAGATAACTCAATAAACCAAGTAAATAAAATGAGAGAACTTATACTATCAAAAAATAGCGACTATAATATAGAAGCTGATGATTGGTTTCAAACCATAACAGAAAAAATTAATCTATTAAAACAGATTGATGACTATATCTCAAAGAGTATTATTCAAGATGCAAACTATAAAAAAATGGATGCATACTATGACTTTTTAATATCTTTTTTACTTTTAGTTTTAATAATCGTAATTAGTTCAATTACTGCATCAGTAATTACAACAGATACTATAAAATCTATTAGAAAAATTAGAGTAGGTATTGAAGAGTTTTTTGATTTTATGAATAGAAAAAGAAATACCTTCAATCCTATTGATATTAATACAAAAGGTGAATTGGGCGAGATTGCTGATTTTATTAATACAAATTTAGAAAACTTAGAAGATGAGTTAGAACAAGATATGAAGTGTGTTGGGGAAGCTATCTTAGTTTTAAATAAACTAGAACAAGGTCATTATGATAATCAAGTAATGTCAATACCTGCAAACCCACAAATAAATACTTTTGCAAAAACAATTAATAAGATGTTAAAACATCAACAAGAACAGATGAATAAAATCTTATCAGAGTTAGATAAATATACACACTATGATTATTTAACAAAAATTGACAATAAAAATATTAGTGGGGAAACAAAAGAGTTAATTGATGGAATAAACTCACTTGGAGAAGCAATTACTTTAATGCTAAGAGAGAATAAATCAAATGGTGATACCCTAAACACTAACTCAAAAGAGTTAAGTCAAAATGTTGAACAACTAAATAACTCCGCACTATCACAAGCTGCATCTATAGAAGAAACAGCTGCATCAGTTGAAGAGACTACATCATCAATTCAAGAAATATCAAGACAATCAATTGATATGCAAAAACTTTCAGATGAAACACTAACTTATGCAAATAGTGGTAAAAATTTAGCAACAAAAACTCAAAGCTCAATGAATGAGATTAACAGTGCCACAGCTGAGATAAATGAAGCAATTACAGTTATTGATAATATTGCTTTTCAAACAAATATCTTAAGTCTAAATGCAGCAGTTGAAGCAGCAACTGCAGGTGAGGCAGGAAAAGGTTTTGCAGTAGTAGCAGGTGAAGTTAGAAACCTAGCAAATAGAAGTGCCGAAGCTGCAAAAGATATCAAAGAGATTGTTCAAAGAGCTAATGAAAAAGCAAGTGAAGGTAAAAATAGCTCAGAAGAGATGATTGAAGGCTTTAGTAAATTGAATGATAAAATAGAAAAAACAAGTGAAATAATCACCCATGTAACCCAAGCAACACAAGAACAGAGTAAAACAATATCACAAATAAATGAGGCTGTTACAAAAATAGATAAAATCACCCAAGATAATGCAAAAGTTGCTTCAAATGCAAAAGATATAGCTACACAAACAAATCAGATAGCTGTAGAGATTATCAAAAACACAGATAATAAAAAATTTAGAAAAGAGTAGTTTATAGTATGGAGACATTTACAAATGAGCTTATAAGCTTTTCAGTTATCACTGTAGTAGTTCTACTTTTAGCGCTCTTAACCCATAAAATGGAAAATAAAAAGTAGCATTATTATTTTCTCTTCTATAAATATGAAGCTAATTTAAATCTAGAAATAGATATACTTTTTTCTAGATTTAATTATTAAGGAATATTTCTTGAAACTCTATGAAAAGGTATTTTACTTTATTGCAGGTCATGGAAGGGGTTGGGCTTTTTCATCAAGTGATTTAATACATAAATTCTCCAGACAAGAGATAGATAATACCCTATCTGATTTAGTTAAAAAAGGTAAGATACGAAGAATATCTAGAGGTATTTATGACTTCCCAAAATATAGTGAACTTTTGAAAACAGATCTTTCTCCTGACGTGGAACAAATAGCATACGCCTATGCAAGAAAATTTAACTGGAAAATAGAAGTTAGTGGAGATACTGCATTAAATATTTTAGGAATATCCACTCAAATAGTTGCTAATTATGTTTATTTATCAAGTGGTCCATCAAAAAAGTATAATATTTTAAATAATATAAATATTGAATTTAAAAAATCATCATTGAAAAATATTGGCTTCAAATATAAAGAGAGCTCATTAATAGTTCAAGCATTAAAAACACTTGGAAAAGAAAATATTTCAAAAGAAGTTATAATTAAAATTCAAAAACAAATAGATGAAAAAATGTATGAGAAAATATTAAAAGATACAAAAACATCATCTAATTGGATATATATGACTATAAAAGAAATATGCACTAAAAAGAGAATTGAAAATGTATAGAATAATAGAACTTAATAACAAAGAAAAAAGAGAGCTTTTTACTGAAGCTGCAGTTAGAATAGGAGCAACCCCTTCAATTATAGAAAAAGATTTTTGGGTTGTTTGGGTGCTTGATAAACTTTTTAAAGATGAAAGACTAAATAAAAGTTTAATCAAGAAGTAAATGAAAATGCATTAATTTATATAAGAGAAACTCTTTTACCTATAGTTAAATATTTGTTAAATCCAATATGTAGTTGTAAAATAGATGAAAACAATCTTTTTAATATAAAAATTTATTATCCTGCAACTTTTAAAGATAAATACTTAAGAAATGAAATCTTACTTGAAATAGGACCTTTAGCTGTATGGATGCCTTATGATAGTTTTGAAATATCTCCTTATGTAGTCGATTTATTCCCAAATCTATTTGAACAACAAACATGCAAAGTAAATGCGATACTTGCAAAAAGAACTTTTTGGGAAAAAGCTACAATTTTACATCAAGAAGCAAATAGAGGTAAAGATAAGAAGTTACCAATTAGATACTCAAGGCATTATTATGATTTAGCAATGATGGCTAAATCAAGTGTAAAAGATGAAGCTTTAAATGATATTGATTTATTAAAACAAGTTGTTGATTTCAAACTAAAATTCTATCCTGCAACGTGGACAAGACTTGAAGAAGCAAAGCCAGGAACTATAAAACTAACCCCCTCAAAAATTCATATTAATGATTTAAAAAAAGATTATAAAGCTATGGAAAATATGATATTTGATAAAAAATTAACTTTTGAAGAGATATTAAAAACATTAAAAAATTTAGAGAATGAAATAAATACCTCAGATAAATAAAGGAGAATGAAATATATGAATATCAATTATGAAGAGGAAAAATACAAAGTAGAGCTTTAGGTATAACCCTATAGCTCTATTTTTTCTTCAAATATTGTGGTGGAATCTTCCCGAAATTTTCTTGTATATCTTTTAACTCACTTAAGTTATTCTCTGCTTTTTCAATCATATCATCAAAAGTCTTATAATCAATATTCAAATATCCTGTAATATTGGAGTGGTAACTTCGTATAATAGAATATTGGATAATTGAACAAATTAAAAATAAAAATCACTTAGTAACTCAAAATAATATTGACATGCATTTAGAAAATTTAAAAGAACAAATACAAGAGTATAATCTATCAAATGTATCAAATAAATAAGAAAGGGACTAATCCCTTTCTTATATTAATACTTACATAGTATCAATTGCTTAAAGCTTCTACAAATTGAACATTTATAGAGTGAGTTTGAACTTTAATAATATTATATACTCTAATAAGATATAATATTTACAAATCAAAAGTTGGTCAGTGTCTATTTTTAACTTTATTTTCGTATAAGCTTATTGATGTTAGGATACGGAAATTCAAAAAAAGGACGTGACTATGTTAAGAATAATATTTTCTATTATTGCTTTCTGTGCATTTTTAAGTGCAAATCCAACTACAGGAGAGAATAAAAATACACAAGTAAGTGATAAAGAGATTCAAAACTTTACAAATGCATCAACGCAAATCAATACAGCTAAGATGAATATTCAAAAAAAGATGCAGAGTAAACAAAATGAAAAGGAACAGCCTTTATCAAAAAAACAAGTAGAAAAGTATAACAATGACTTTGCTAATGAAGCTAAACAAATAATTGAAAAGAATGGGCTTACTATAGAAAAGTATAATTTAATGACTAAATTATATCAAAATAGTAAAAAGTTTAAAGTTAGAGTTCAAGAAATGCTAACAAAGTAGAGCTTTAGGTATAACCCTATAGCTCCTGACTTCATCACTTTATAGAAATTCAAGTTTTTAAACTCATTTAAAACCCATGGTTAAGGCATTTTAATTTTGAACTTGGGTGACCCACTGTATAATATTGTATGTTTATACGTAAAAAAAGAAATGCTAGTGGTTCCATTAGTATTCAAATACTTGAAAAAATAAATAGAAAAAATAAACTTATAAAAACAGTAGGCTCCTCAAAAGATAAATATGAGATAGAAGTTTTATATCAAGAAGCTTTAAAACTTATACCAGAACTTACAAAACAAGCTGAACTAGATTTATATCCAGATAAAAATGATGAGAATATATTTGATAATTTTGTTAAGAAACTATCAACAAATAGTATTATTTGTATTGGTCCTGAATTAATTATAGCAAGATTGTTTGATTATATAGGGTTTAATAAAATAGTTGATGAAGAGATATTAAAACATTTAGTTGTAAGTAGACTGATTAACCCAGGAAGTAAATTAAAAGTAATAGAGTATTTAAAACGATACAGAAATATAGATATTGATGTTATGAGAATTTATAGGTTTATGGATAAGTTTCATTTAAAATATAAAGAGGAGATTGAACAAGTTGCATTTAATCACACAAAAAAAGTATTAGGTGAAATCACTGTTTTATTTTATGATGTTACAACACTATACTTTGAAAATGAAGATGAGGATGATTTAAGACGAATTGGATTTAGTAAAGATGGTAAATTTCAAAGCCCACAGATAATGCTTGGACTTTTAGTTGGAGAGATGGGATATCCAATAGGATATGATATTTATGAGGGGAATACGTATGAAGGTAATACATTTATTCCGATATTACAAAAGTTTGAAAAAAAGTTTAATTTAGAAAAACCAATTGTAATAGCTGATTCTGGATTGTTATCAAATAAAAATATAGAACAATTAAAACTTCATAACTATGAATACATTTTAGGTGCAAGAATAAAGAATGAAAAGCATATCACAAAAGATAAAATTTTATCACTGAATCTAGATGAAGAGAACTCCATATCTTCAATAAAAAAAGATAATGATAGATTAGTAATATCATATACTTCAAAAAGAGCAAAGAAAGATAAATATAATAGGGAAAAAGGTTTAAGAAGATTAGAAAAAAGAGTCAAGACAGGTAAACTTACAAAAGATAAAATTAATAATAGAGGATATAATAAATATTTGCATTTAAAAAATGATATAGAAGTTATAATTGATTATGATAAATTTGAAAAAGATGCACTTTGGGATGGACTTAAAGGTTATATTACCAATACTAAACTAAAACCAAATGATGTAATTAAAAACTATTCAAACTTATGGCATATAGAGAAAGCATTTAGGATTTCAAAAACAGATTTAAAAATTAGACCTATACATCATTATTTAAAACATAGAATAGAAGCACATATTTCAATATCATTTATAGCATATACAGTGTATAAAGAGTTAGAGAGATTATTAAAGCTTCATGCTAAAGATATATCAGTCTTACAAGCTATTGAAGAGATTAAAACTATTTATGGTTTAGAATATATTAATCCACTTACAAATAAGAAAAAATTTGAGGTATTAAAACTAAATGATATTCAATTAAAAATACAAAATATTATTGATATTGAACTTGGGTGACCCATTTGATGAAGTCAGGAAAATAATATTGACATGCATTTAGAAAATTTAAAAGAACAAATACAAGAGTATAATCTATCAAATGTATCAAATAAATAAGAAAGGGACTAATCCCTTTCTTATATTAATACTTACATAGTATCAATTGCTTAAAGCTTCTACAAATTGAACATTTATAGAGTGAGTTTGAACTTTAATAATATTATATACTCTAATAAGATATAATATTTACAAATCAAAAGTTGGTCAGTGTCTATTTTTAACTTTATTTTCGTATAAGCTTATTGATGTTAGGATACGGAAATTCAAAAAAAGGACGTGACTATGTTAAGAATAATATTTTCTATTATTGCTTTCTGTGCATTTTTAAGTGCAAATCCAACTACAGGAGAGAATAAAAATACACAAGTAAGTGATAAAGAGATTCAAAACTTTACAAATGCATCAACGCAAATCAATACAGCTAAGATGAATATTCAAAAAAAGATGCAGAGTAAACAAAATGAAAAGGAACAGCCTTTATCAAAAAAACAAGTAGAAAAGTATAACAATGACTTTGCTAATGAAGCTAAACAAATAATTGAAAAGAATGGGCTTACTATAGAAAAGTATAATTTAATGACTAAATTATATCAAAATAGTAAAAAGTTTAAAGTTAGAGTTCAAGAAATGCTAACAAAGTAGAGCTTTAGGTATAACCCTATAGCTCTTCTTAAAAAAGAAACTAATCCCTCTTATTATATTTAAATACTTACTTTATTTCAATTGTTTTTTTACTATTTTCTTCTTTTTGTTTTGGAATTACAACTTCTAAAACACCATCAGTTGATGAAGCTTCGATATTTTCAATGTCTGCATTTTCAGGTAATGTAAAGCTTCTTGAAAACTTACCAAATGAAGTTTCTACCTTATGATAATCTTCTTCTTTAACCTCATCTTTTGTTTTTCTTTCACCTGAGATTGTTAAGATATTTTTACTAATATCCACTTTTATTCCCTCTTTTTTTACTCCTGGTAAATCCACATCAATATGATATGCATACTCACCCTCTCTTGTATTTACTACTGGAATAAAAGCATTTATTCCTTCATTATTATTTGTTGGGTAGTTGAAATAGTTTCTTTCTAATTCATTAAATGTTTTAAATGGGTCAAATCTTGTTAATAGCATTTTGGACTCCTTTTATAAATGTTTTAATTTTATTAAGCTACTTTTTTATAGCTTCGTTAAAATTATAGCAACTTTTTTAGCACTTGTCAATATAAAGTGCTAATTTTATAAAAAACTTTATACTATATCTATCAAGTTGGATTATGCATAAAAAAAGGGAAGCTTTAATAGCTTCCCTTTTTTCTTAATTTTATGTAGTAATATTAAGAGTATTTTACTTTTTTTGCTGCTCTTTTTCTTACTGTTGGGTCTAAGTCTCTTTTTCTTACTCTAATACTTTGTGGTGTTACTTCTACTAACTCATCATCTTCAATCCACTCTAGGGCATTTTCTAAAGACATCTCTCTTGGTGGTACAAGTTTAATAGCATCATCAGCACCCGATGCTCTTACGTTTGTAAGTGCTTTTCCTTTTATAGGGTTTACATCTAAATCATTTGATTTTGAATGCTCACCTATTACCATTCCTGCATATACTTTATCTTGAGGTTTTATATACATAGTACCTCTATCTTGTAAGTTAAAAATAGAGTATCCTAATGCTTCACCATTTTCCATAGAGACTAATGCTCCATGCTTTCTGCTTTCAACTACTCCACTATGTGGTCTAAACTCTAAGAATGAGTGGTTCATAACACCCTCACCTTTTGTGTCAGTTAAAAACTCTGTTCTAATACCTATTAAACCTCTAGCTGGTATTTCAAACTCTAATCTTGTAGAACCTGAACCCATTGGGGTCATATTTGTCATATTAGCTTTTCTTTTTCCAAGCTTTTCTATAACTGTTCCTGAATAATCATCTGGTGTATCAATTACTAAATGCTCAAATGGCTCCATCATAACACCATCTTCTTCTTTTGTAATTACTTCAGGTCTTCCAATAGAGAACTCAAAACCTTCTCTTCTCATATTTTCAGCTAAAATAGTAATTTGAAGTTCACCTCTTCCGTTTACTTTAAATTTACCCTCACCTGTTTGCTCATAATTCATAGCAATATTAGTATTCATTTCAGCTGCTAATCTCTCATCAATTTTATTTGATGTTACGTGTTTACCCTCAGTTCCTGCTAGTGGTGAATCATTTACAGCAAAAGTTACAGAAAGTGTAGGCTCTTCGATATGCATAGGGTCAAGTGGCATTGGGTTACTTGGGTCACATAGTGAATCACCCACATCAATAGTTTCAAATCCAGCAACAGCTACAATATCACCGGCACCTGCTTTTTCAATTTCAATTTTTTCTAAACCTTTGAACCCAATAAGTTTAGTTACTCTACCTTTTACTTGCTCGCCATCTGCTTTTACAAGTGTAACTGTCTCACCTTTAGAAATAGTTCCATTAAATATTCTTGCAATACCAATTTTCCCAATAAAATTATCATAATCTAGTGTAAATACTTGAAGTTGTAGTCCATTTTCTTCACTACCTTTTGGTTTTGGAACCTCTTCTAAGATAGTATTTAAAAGTGGTTTTACATCTTTTTTCTCATCTTCTAAATTAATCATTGCATAGCCATCTTTTGCAGCTGCATATATCACAGGAAACTCTAGTTGATCTTCATTTGCATCCATATCAGCAAACAGGTCAAATACTTCATCAACAACTCTATCAGGATCACCTGCTGGCTTATCGATTTTGTTTATAACTACAATTGGCCTATGTCCTAATTGTAAAGTTTTCTTTACAACAAATTTTGTTTGAGGCATAACACCCTCTTGGGCATCAACTAGTAAAAGTACAGAATCAACCATCTTTAGAACCCTCTCAACTTCTCCACCAAAGTCAGCATGGCCTGGAGTATCAATGATGTTAATTCTTACACCTTCATAGTCAATAGCTGTATTTTTAGAAAGAATTGTAATACCTCTTTCCTTTTCAATATCATTATTGTCCATTACTCTATCATCAATTGCTTGATGCTCATCGAATGTTCCAGATTGTTTTAAAAGTTCATCTACTAATGTAGTTTTTCCATGGTCTACGTGTGCAATAACGGCAATGTTTCTAATTTCTCTCATTTAATCTCTTTGTAATAATTTTGGAATTTTTTAATATAAGCTTGTCATTCCTAACTTGTTATCGCGATTATACTAAAATTTTGCTTATATATCCACTTTAAATTTAAAATATTGCAATTTAGTAACATTGCTTATCTTTTAATTGCCTTTGTTTGTTATAATATTTCAAATTTTAAAGGTGTAAAATGAACTATCAAGAGATTTTAGAAGATATAAATAAAGAGATAAAACCTTACCTAAAAAAAGGTAATGTGGCTGATTATATCCCCGCTTTAGAAAAAGTAAGAGGTGATGATTTTGCTATGAGTATTATTGATTTAGATTTAAATGAGTATAATGTGGGCTCTTATAAGAAACTATTTTCAATTCAAAGTATCTCAAAAGTATTTACATTTGCTTTAGCTTTAAAAAACTATAATAAAGAGTTATATAAAAGAGTTGGACATGAACCATCAGGTGACCCTTTTAATTCATTGGTTCAATTAGAGTATGAAAATGCTATCCCAAGAAACCCTTTTATAAACGCAGGAGCTATAGTAACCACCGATGCTCTTATTTCAAAGTATAAATCAGCGACTTTTAATTATATTTTAGATTTTGTAAAAAAAGTTTCAGATGATTCTAGTTTGTTTATTGATAATGAGATTTATAAATCCGAACAGAAAACTGCTTATAGAAATCTAGCTTTAATAAATCTAATGAAAAGTTTCAAAAATATAAAAAACCCTACTAATAAAGTTATGGAGACCTATTTTCAACAGTGTTCAATAATGATGAATACAAATCAATTAGCAAAATCAATGCTTTTTTTAACAAATCATGGGATAAACCCTTTTACAAATGAACTTTTAATAAATGATTCAAAAGCAAAAAGAATCAACTCTTTAATGCTAACTTGTGGGCATTATGATGCTTCAGGCGACTTTGCATATA
>JBNJFB010000056.1:0-13790 GCA_051746405.1 Campylobacterota bacterium | reverse complement strand
TATAATTGTTAGTATCTATTTAAATATTATAAGTATGAGTTAATCTTATCTGCTAAAGCTTGTTTTGACGAAGCACCAACCATTTGATCAACAACTTCACCATCTTTCATAAAAATAATAGTTGGAATTGATCTAATTCCATATTTTACAGCTAAGTCTTGCTCTTCATCTGTATTTACTTTACAAATGTTTGCTTTTCCATCAAACTCTTCAGCTAACTCTTCAATCACTGGAGCTATCATTCTACAAGGTCCACACCATGGAGCCCAGAAGTCTACTAGTGAAACACCACTATTTGTAACCTCTTCAAAATTTGAAGGAGTCAATTCAGTATATTTACCCATTTTTATTTCCTTAATTATTAGATTTTAGTTCTCTTTATTAAAATAATATAAATTAAACTATATAAGTTTAACCTATATAAACTTAAAATTAGTTTTATGTATAAATCCTTTTTACACTAATCTTCTCTAAATCTATTTTTAGTTAAAATATCTAAGATTTTAATTTAAAAAATGGATAGTTTAATGGATATTAGAAAAGAGTATTTAGATTTTTTTGAAAGCAAAGGGCATGAAGTTGTATCTTCAATGCCTTTAATACCAGATGACCCAACACTTATGTTTACAAACGCTGGGATGGTACAGTTTAAAGATATTTTTACAGGTGCAGTTCCAACCCCTGCAAACCCAAAAGCCACATCTTGTCAGCTATGTATAAGAGCAGGTGGTAAACACAATGACTTAGAAAACGTTGGCTACACTGCGAGACATCACACACTGTTTGAAATGCTTGGTAACTTTTCATTTGGTGATTACTTCAAGAAAGATGCTATTGCTTATGCATGGGAGTTTATTACCGTAAATCTTGCACTTCCTATTGATAAACTATGGGTTACAATTCACGAAAGTGATGATGAAGCATTTGAGCTATGGAAACAGCATATAGATGCTTCAAGAATTAAAAGATTTGGCGATAAGGACAACTTTTGGTCTATGGGTGAAACAGGAGCTTGTGGTCCTTGTAGTGAAATCTTTTATGATCAAGGTGAAAAACATTTTAATAGTGATGAGGACTACTTAGGTGGTGAGGGTGATAGATTTTTAGAGATTTGGAATCTGGTTTTTATGCAGTATGAAAGAGATGAAAAAGGAGATTTAAACCCTTTACCTAAACCATCAATTGATACAGGTATGGGACTTGAGAGAGTTATTGCTATTAAAGAGAGTGTTTATAATAACTTTGATACATCAAGTTTTCAACCAATAATTAAAAAACTTGAAAAGATTGTTAATAAAAAAGCAACCAATGAAAATATTGGTTCTTATAGAGTTATTGCCGATCACTTAAGAGCTACTTGCTTTATGCTATCTCAAGGTATTTTATTTGGAAATGAGGGAAGACCTTATGTAAATAGAAGGATTTTAAGAAGAGCAGTTAGACATGGATATTTATTAGGATTAAGAGAGCCATTTATGGCTAAGCTTTTTGATACCCTTTGTGAGATTATGGGTGAACATTATACTGATTTAGTAGATCAAAAAGAGTATATAAAAGAGCAACTAACATTAGAAGAGGCTAGATTTTTTAAAACAATTGATTCAGGAATGACTCTTTTTGAAGAAGAGCTAAAAAACACTAAAGATGTATTTTCAGGAGAAGTTGCATTTAAACTTTATGATGAAAAAGGTTTCCCTTTAGATTTAACTCAAGATATGTTAAGAGACAAAGGACTAAAAGTAGATAGTCAAAAGTTTGATGAGCTTATGGCCAAACAAAAAGCTAAAGCAAAGGCAAACTGGAAAGGTAGTGGTGATTTAGCTACACAAGGTGATTTTAAACTACTTTTAGAAAAATATGGAAAAAATGAGTTTGTAGGATATGAACATACAAACTACAAAAGTAAAATTGTAGCACTTTTAGATGATGAGTACAAAGAAGTAGAAACCTTAAAAAAAGGTCAGTACGGTTGGGTTATGTTAGATAAAACCCCTTTTTATGCAACATCAGGTGGACAAAATGGCGATATAGGTGCACTTGAAGACAATGAACACATTGCAATAATAGAACAAACAGAAAAATTCCATGGACTAAACCTATCAAAAGTAAGAGTTGAAAACTCTGATATTAATATTAATGAAAAAGTTGAAGCAGTTGTTGTAAATAGATATGAAGTTGCAAAGCACCACAGTGCTACTCACCTTTTACAAAGTGCATTAAAAATTGTATTAGGAGATACAGTAACTCAAGCTGGTTCATATAATAATGACTCAAGATTAAGATTTGACTTTACATATCCTAAAGCTATGAGTAAAGAGCAAATTGATGAAGTTGAAGATTTAGTAAACTCTATGATTTCAAGAAGATTAAAAGGTAAAATAGAAGAGTTACCAATAAAAGAGGCTAAGCAAAAAGGTGCTATTGCTATGTTTGGTGAAAAGTATGGTGATACAGTAAGAGTTATTAGCTTTGAGGACTTTTCAGTTGAGTTTTGTGGTGGAACTCACGTAAAAAATAGTGGAGATATTGGTTCATTTTATATTGTAAAAGAATCAGGTGTAAGTGCAGGAGTTAGAAGAATTGAAGCAGTTTGTGGAAATGCAGCTATTTCTTATGCTAAATCTTTTATGAAAAAGTTTGAAGAGGTTCAAACAGAAGTTAAAAACAATGATGTTATTACAGGTATAAAAAAACTAAAAGATCAAATTAAAAATCTTAAAAAAGAGCTGCAAGAAGCTCAAAGCCAAAGCCAAGCACCAATAGATGAACAGACAATTGGTGATACAAAAGTTGTAGTTGATGTTGTAAAAACAGGTGATATTAAAAAAATTGTTGATGATATGAAAAATGCAAATGAAAAATTAGCAATTATGCTACTTCAACCAAAGGGTGAAAAAGTAATGATTGTAGCAGGTAGCAAAAATACAAATATCAAAGCTGGTGATTGGATTAAAAATATTGCTCCTATTGTTGGTGGAGGCGGAGGTGGAAGACCTGACTTCGCTCAAGCAGGCGGTAAGGATGTATCAAAAATACAAGATGCAAAAAAAGGTTCTTTAGAGTATGCAAAAGAGAATATATAGGAGTTTATTATGACTATGCTATTTGAAAACTACTCAACATTAATAGTTTTCTTACATGTGATTAGTGCTGTTGTTTGGGTAGGAGGAATGTTAGCAATAAGATTTGCAGTTCACTACTCAATGCAAGAGGTTAATGACCCTAAAATAAAACTAGGTAGAACCTTAGAGACATTAAGAAGATTTTTTAATATGGTAATACCTGCTATATTAATACTTCTGCTTACTGCAATTATTATGATTGTAGCTTTAGGGTTTAAAGGTACTGATTTATATATTATTGTTATCATAAAAGAGATTATATGGACAGTTATGACTATAATATTTATTACTATTTACATAAAAAGAAACAAAGCATCAAAAGCTTTTAATAGTGGTGATTTACCAACAGCAAAGAGACACCTACTTCCAATAGCACAATATTTTATTCCTATAAATATTGTATTAGGAGTTATTGCAATTTACTTTGGAGTTACATTAAGAGGGTTTTAATCCTCTTAAGTCTAAATCTATTGAAATAGTTTTCTGTTTTTATATACAAAGATATACATTATAGTTAAAATAGAGATAAATATATAAACCATAATACTCCACCCAAAATGCTCATATATTATAGATGGTAAAAAAGAACCCATCGCACCACCAAAATAGTAAAAAGTAAGATACATCCCTGATGTGAGTGATTTTTGCTCACTTTTCATAGAGTTGGCTAAGCCTGTACTCATAGTATGAACTGTAAACATACCAATACAAAAAATAAACAATATAATAAATAAAAAAGCCACATTTTGACTCATAAGAAAAAAGTTTACTATTATAAATATACTCAAACCTACTAGAATTGTATTTAATTCATTTTTAAAGACTTTAACTATCTTTTTTGAAAAAAGTGAAACTAAAATACCCATCCCATACCCTAAATATAAAAGACTAATTTGAAACTCATTTATTGAACTGCTTATATCTTTTACTCTAAAAGGAAGTACATTTAAAATACCTGCAAAAACAAAAAATACACAAAACATAAGTAGATATACAATCAAAAATCTTTTGTCTTTTAATATATTTGTAATATCACTTATCTTTGGTTTAGATAAACTTGTTTCCCCCTCATATTTTAATTTTTTAATAAAAAATAGTGAAATAAAAATTGCTAATGACAAAGAGTAAAAAACATACTCATAAGAAAAACTAGTAGCAATTGCACCTGAAAAAACTCTTCCTAACATTCCTCCAAATACTGTTGCTGCTACATATATAGCCATATTATATTTGATATTTGTTTTGTCAATATTTGCTAAAATACTCATAAGTGCTGTTAAAATAGCAGGTATAACTAAAGCTTCACAAAACCTAAAAAACAAAAACATCTCATAGTCTCTACTTAAACCTAAAAAGATGTTTGTTATAAGTAAAATAGACAAAGAGTACATCAACATCTTCTTTGCACAAACTTTCTCTAATATATAACCATAAACAATAGGTGAAATAGCAAGAAATAGCATTATAATTGCCGTAAACCAAGATGCCTTTACCACAGATACATCAAACTCCTTTGCAAGTAAAGGCTGAAGTGGCTGGGTTGCGTACATAACCGATAGTACAATAACTATACAATATATGACTATAAATAGATCTAATTTTTTCACTTAAAGCTCATCTTTATTCATTCTAAACTTTTAGTTTCCAAATACTTTTTGTAAAATTGATGTAGTTTGTGCAACTGGATTAGTTCTAATTTGTGCTTCTTTTTGTGCAATCATTTTAAATAAACCATCAATTGCTTTATTAGTTACATACTCATCTAAGTTTTTATTGCTACTTCCTGGAAGATATGAATCAATTCCAAAGTTTTTAGCTGCTGCCATAACAGAGCTTTCATCTACCATTGATTTTACATTTGTTTTATAAAAGTTATTTGCCATATTATAGTATGTTGCTACTTGATTATCTTTCATTGTTTCTTGAATAATAGGCTTAATCATATTTCTTAAAGAATCAGAAGTATTTGATTTAAAATATTTTGTTGCAGCTTCATTATTACCTGCAAGTATTTTTTTTGCATCTTCTATTGACATATTTTCAATACTTTTTATAAAAATATCAGCTGTCTTAGGGGCTGCTTTTGTTGCTGCTTTATTCATTGAGTATATTAAATTATCAACAATTTTATTGCCACCTGCTTTTCTTATAAGTGTTTCTACTTTTGCTAAATTTTCAGGTAAAGGGATTTTTACATTACTATTATTTAAGTAGCCATTCTCTTTTCCTAATGTTGATACTGCATAACTTACACCTTTTTTTAAGGCTTCTTTTAATCCACTTGAAACTGTTGAACTTTTAAGTGAGTTTTGATCTTTTGTACTTTTTTGTTCACTTTTTGTAGCTGTATTTAATACATCTTTTGTCAAAGTATTTAAATCAAATGCAAAAGATAGACTTGAACTTAGTATAAGTGATGTAATTATTATAGTTTTTTTCATTTTTATTCCTATTATAAATTTTTCTTTATGCTCTTAGCACTCTATTTCGTCCCTCATTTTTTGCTTTATAAAGTGCATCATCTGCTTTTTTCACAAGTGTTTCAAAACTCTCTTCTTGTTTACTTAAAGTAATTCCAAAACTAGCGGTAATTTTAGGGACAGGTTCAAACGAATCATTTTCTATGGCAACTCGAATATGCTCTGCTACAGTTTCAATTTGTTCTATAACCTTTACTTGAGCAAGCACTATAAACTCTTCTCCACCCCACCTTATAATATAATCACTACTTCTAATTGTTTCATTTGTGATATAAACTATTTTTTGTATCACTTTATCTCCAACATTATGCCCATAAGTATCATTTACATGTTTAAAATGATCTATATCAAACATAATTATACCAATATTAAACATATTTTTTAAAGCATCTTTTTGGTAATCTAAAAAATTATCATAAATAAACTCTCTATTAAAAGCTCCAGTTAAATTATCATGATACGCTTTATGCTCCAGTGTTAACTTTTCACCAATACTTTTAGTAATATCTGTAAAAGTTATAATATCTTTGTTGTCACCAAAATCATCAATACCCACAAAAAAGCCGTGAGGAATAGAGTTTTGGTCTTGCATACTAACTATTCTTTTTTCACTTGAGAGATTTTGTAATGCTTCTATCCAGTTTTCATCTTCTGTTTGTTGGTAATAAAAACCTTCAATTTTACTAAACCTAGAACAGATACAATCATCTTGAGTTAAAAACTCTTCTAAGCTCTCAACTGCAAAAAAGTTTTTAAATGACTGGTTGGCATAAATCAAGTTAAAACCATCTGTAATTATTATAATATTCTTTTGTTGATCAATAATCTTTTGAAGTGTATCAATCGTCTCTATTTCGTTTGTAATATTTCTTTGAATTGAAAGATAATGTGTTATTTTTCCTTGAGAACTTTTAATAGGAGATACATTCCATTGAACATAATAAGGTCGTCCACTTTTAGTATAGTTAATACTACTACCAGCAAAATCTTCACCATTTTTACATTTTTGTTTCAATTCATCTAAAATTTTCCGATCAGTTCTTTCACCTTGAAGTATTCTAGGAGTTTTACCGTATATTTCATCTAAAGAATAGCCTGTATTTTTTGTAAATGATTTATTTACATAAACTATTTTAGGTCCTGGTAATTCAAGATTTGCATCAGTTATGATAATAGAATTGTAGCTATTACGAAAAATACCTTCTAAAATAGTTCTATCATCTAATCCATCAATCATATTTAATTTCCCTTTTTATAAACCTAATCTTTTAGGTATATTTTCTCAAAATAGTTTTCTACTATATCCATTTTTACTAAACTTTTAAAATAGTCTTTATCAAATCTTGATTTATTTAGATTTTTATTTATATATGACTTATCATATTTTTGTATCAACTCTTCAAAATATAGGCCTTCATAATCTAAAATAAATAAATCCTGTTTAAAATTAAACTTATATATTAAATCAATATAATATTTATTATCAATTAAATAAGTTGTAAACTCATAGTTTTCATAGTCAAATCTTTCTATCTTTTTCATACTTGTGATATTAAAATGTTTCTTAAACTGATAAACAAAATAGCCTCTTGGAAGTCCATTCCAAGTACATGAGTTATTTAAATGAATATATTCAATAAATAGTTTTTTATATTTACTATCATTTATATTTTTTATATATGAGTTCCTTGTACAAAGTCCAGAAGTTAAAATCTCTTTTTGGGTATTTAAACCTAAAGAGTCAAAGGAGTTTTTATATTTAATAGGAATACAACCTGAAAAAATAAAAAGTGTTATAAAGCTAAATAATAATATTCTCATTTTTAATCCTTTCATTAAAATAGATTATAACATTTTTGTGGTAATATACATCATGATAAAATCAATAATCCTTAGTCTCATATGCTTATTTTTTATAACAGCTTGTTCTAATAAAAATAGTACAAAAAAATTTATAAGTAGCTATAAAGAGTTAGATAATCTTCCTTTTCCTAGTGCATCACTTAAAAATACTCTACTTAAAACCAATAATCAATTAAAAGGGTTTTATAATGAATGGAGAGGAGTTAGATATAAATGGGGAGGAGACTCTAAAAGCGGAATTGACTGTTCTGCATTTGTTCAAAAAGCTTATAAAAATAGCTTTGATTTAAATATCCCACGAACTACAAGATATCAACATAAAGTTGGAAAATATATAAATAAAAGCTCTTTAAGATTGGGAGATTTACTATTTTTTAAAACAGGTCAAGACTCTAGGCACGTTGGAATCTATTTAGATAATGGCAAGTTTATGCACGCTTCAACAAGTAAAGGAGTAATAATCTCATCATTAAACAATAGTTACTTTAAAAAACATTATTGGAAAGCTAAAAGAGTAGTTTTTTAACAATAAGAAGGTAGATGCAAAAATTTATAGTTTAGGAAGCAAAAAAGGATACAAATGAGAATGCATCTACCTTTTTAATGTATGCAATTTTATTGTATACTTATGATAATCGTATGATTTTTTTATAACTTTATGAAATTTAACAGAATGTAAAGAGAGAATATTGAAACTATAAATAGTATTAATGAGTATAGAATATTTAATCTAAAAATTTTGAACATACCTAAATTATACCTTGATATCATTGTTAAATTAAGCCCACTAAAGGGTGAAGCAACAACTGTAATAGACCAAGATATTAAAAAAACAGTTGCTAATATAGTATGATTTGTATCTGCTAAAAAGTCACCAATTGCAGCTATAGTTATTATAGGATGTACACCAACAAATGATAAAATCACAAAAAAAGCTAAAAGCAAAGAGGCCCAAAATAGATTAAACTGCTCAAAAGGAACCTTTATATCTAACCCAACCAATAAGCTACCAACTAATACCCCAAAAACTCCTGCAACTAAAAATAGTGCAATCTCATTTTTCATACTATATAAACTAGTTAAAACAAACTCTTTTAATTTTTTATATGATTTTTGCTTATTCTTAAAGATTAAAGCCAAAAAAGTCAATACAAAAGAGAAAAGTGCAATCAATAAAATAACTTTCAAATCACTATTAAAATACTTTGCAACTAATACCATAAAAGCTAAACATACAGGCAAAACTAAACTACTTAAAGATATTGGATACCCCTCAAAACTACCTATATCAAACTTTTTACTTCTTATCACTTCAAAATAGGTTATTAAAAAACCAATAAAAGCCATAATAAGTCCATTTATTATAATAACCTCTTCTTTTAAATTTGGAGCATAGGTAATAGTTGCTGCAAATGCCACAAAAAACATTGACCATAACGCATCAGTTGAAAAAGCTCTTGTTAATAATACTATTTGTAAATCACCTAATTTACTTCTTTTATACATCTTATCTGCAACAATTATTAATGATGACATATTTATAATCGAACCAAAAAGATGCACCTTAAAGTATGTTTTAAAAAAAGAGCTTTTCCCTTTAGGAGTTTTTGTATTTTCTTGTTTTTTTGGAGTTGCTATTAATCTTAAAAAACTAACTCCAATAAGCAAAGTTAGTAAGTATTGATTTACAGTAAAAAGCCTTTCATAATCAATTTTAAAAGAGTTGTAGTACGAAAAAAGATAGATAAAAAAAGAGATAACAGCTAATATTAAAACTAACTTTTTATTTGAAAGTTGCTTATATGAAATAAAAAAAGATACCCATATAAAAGCACTTGCAACTATTTTATACTCTTCATTTATAAAATAGGCAAATAAAGATAGTAAAAAAGAGATAAAAATCAGAAATGAACTAACTTTATTTAAATCTATACTCATTTTGCTCTTTTCTTATAAAAAATTGATAGATAAATACCAAGTGCAATAAAACTTGCACCAATTAAATGATAAGTTTGCAATCGTTCATTTAAGAATATATAAGCTAAAACAGATCCAAATATGGGCATTAAGTGAGCAAATTGCCCTGCTTTATTAGCACCAACTTCACCAATAGCTGTATTCCAAAAATAGAATGATAAAATTGATGGAAATATAATAATATAAATAAGTGAATACAAAACATCGTCATTGCTAATAAAATTTAACTCAAAACTATACCCTTTGCCAAAAAATGCAACACTTAAGATCACAACTCCAATAAAAGTAGTAATCCCAAGAAAATCAAAAGCAACTATCTCTTTTGGCTTAAACTTTAGAAAAATTGAATAAAAAGACCAACAAAGACCAGCTGTGAGTATCCATAAATCACCTGTTGAAAACTCTAAGCTTAAAAGATATTTTAATTGCCCTTTTGTTATCAAAAAAACAACCCCCAACGTTGATATAAAAATCCCTATTAATTGAAGTCTAGTAACTTTCTCTTTTAATATAATAGCAGATAAAATTACAATCATAATGGGAATAAATGAGTTAATAAGTAAAGCATTTATAGCCTCTGTTGTTTTTAATCCAAAGTATAAAAATGTATTAAATCCAGCAATTCCCAAAGAGCCTAAAACAATTAAAATAATATAATCTTTTTTAAAAATAGAGATAACTCTTTTGTAGTTAAAAATTAAATATGGTGCTAATAAAATAAGTACAAAAAACCATCTAAAAAATGATAACTGCAAGGGCTCAACACTTGTTGACACCAATCGGCCAAAAACAAAGTTTCCTGACCAAAATAGTACTGCTAAAACTAAAAATATATAATACTGCATAATTACTTCTTTTGAAAAAATTTAAATTAAAAAAGGGTTCAAGTATATACTTGAACCCTTAAAAATAGCTTTTATACTATACTAAATTACTAAAATTTATATGAAGTGTAAACTCTTAACTCTTCTAAATCCTTTAAGTTAGTATCAAAAGAAGCTGTTTCATACATAACTTTTGCAGAGAAGTTTTTGCTAAATGGATATTGAACAAAACCACCCCAAGCTTTAATCTCTTCATATGGTAAAGCATTTGTATTATCTTCTGCATCTACTACACCATAGTAAGCTACTAATGTAGCTTTCGAAACCTGTGTTGCTCCAACAGCAACCATTGTATTTGTATCAGCAGTATAAGTTACATCACCACCATTAACTGGTAATGCAGTAAATGATGAATCAGCGCCAGAACCAGCACCCTTATAAACTTTTCCATCATCAGTAGTTGTAGTGTAAATACCACTTAAGTTAACCATACCAACATTACCTGAAACTTTTGCTCCGTATAATCTACCGTCAGTATTTCCATTTGTTGAATCAATAACTTGTGCAGAAACAGTTAGAGGACCTGCATTATAAGCAGCATCTAAATATAAAGCATCTTTATCAATTGCAGATGTAGTTCCTTTTACATCTAAATATTGCCCTTGAATAGTTAAATTCTTAACAGAACTGTTTTTTCCATATAATGTCCATGCTCCATCTTCAAACTGATTAAATTCACCAGGGTTTCCAGCATTATCTGTTCTATCTTGAAACTTATCAACATATCCAGCTACTAAAGTAGTACTTGGAAGATCAGTATTTACTACGGTTACACCTTCAAAAGATTGTTTAATCATTCTAGAGCCAGAACCGGCAACTAAAGGAGTAGTAATATACTGTCTACCTACTTTAATAGATGTATTAGAGATTTTATACCCTAAATATAATTCAGACATTACAGTACCAGAAGCTTTCATATCGCCATCAAAAATTGTTTTATCTGAATCAGAAACTACATGAGTCATTTGAACTGTTGCTCCAGCATTTAATCCATAAAAAGATCCAGTAACTACATTTAAATTACCACCTGAAACTAGAATATCATCACTAGAACCTGTATCATCTTGTCTATCAAAATATTGTGCTTTTAGTTCACCCTTTACTTTTGAATTTGAAAATGCCTCTTCTAAAGTATCTGCAAAAACAGAACTACTAAGTATTAAACATGCAGCTGCACTTATTTTTGTAATTTTTCTCATTTTATCTCCCCAAGATTTCGAAATTGTTTAGACTACCATACACGCGCAATTATAGTTGGTACTCTACATTAAAGATTCTAATTGAATTTAATCGCAAAATTATCGCACTTTAAAAATTAGGGACACAAATTTCTACTGTGTCCCAATGTCAAATAACTTTTGTTGAAAGGAGAACTTATATCATATAATAAGTTACTAGTTGAAGTAAATGAGCTTAAAGCAGGAAGCATTGATAAGTTAAAATATATAGGCGAAACACTTCAACTAGATTTATCATCTTCACCTATAAGTATAATTATAACTAATACTAATCGCAATTTAATCGCATTACTAAAGAGTTGATTAAATTAGTAATCTATTTTCTATTACTCACTAAAAAAATCTATTAAGAGTTTATTAAACCTATTTTTATGTTCAATTTGACTCCAGTGTCCACACTGTCCAAAACTATGAAGTTGGGACTTTTCAATTAGATGATGTAGTCTAATAGAGTTTTCAAAAGGAATTACCTTATCATCTCTACCATGAATAATTAAAACCTCTTTATTAATAGCTGCTATATCCTTTTCATCACTTGCCATATCTTTTACACTATTTTGTCTAGGATAGGGAAACATTGAGCTAAATGACTCTTGAAAACCAGGTCTAATACTAGCTTCATATCTCATCTTTGCTAAATCATCTGTAACAAGCTCTCTACTGTAAGCAAAAGTATCAAGTAAAGCTTTCATATTCTCAATACTTGGTGTGTATCCCCATGCTTGGTCAAGTCCTGCAGTTAATTCAAACTCAACACCCATTGCTCCCATTAAAACAATCTTATCAAATCTTTGTGGGTACTTTATAGCTAACCTTAAGGCTAATCCTCCACCAAATGAGTTACCAACTAAGTGTGTTTTTTTAATATTCAGACCATCCATCAAATCTATAATTTGTTGTGCCCAAACATCCATATTATATTTAATACCATCTGGTCTATCACTATATCCAAAACCAACCATATCAGGTGCAATCATTCTATAGTTTTTAGAAACTTCTGACATAGCTAATCTCCAGTTTGCATAAGCAGATACTCCTGGACCTGAACCATGTATGAAAATTACAGGTTCACCCTCTCCTAAATCGTGATAGTTTGTATTAAAACTTCCTGTTTTTATACTTTTTCCTATTTCTGGATTCGACATTTTATTACTCCTTGTTTAATTTAAACTCTTTTGCTAAAAGTTCATATGATCTTTTTCTATGCTCAAAAGAATAAGTCACATTCACAACAATTACCTCATCAACTTCATACTCTAAAGCTAATTTCTCTATTTGTTCTTTGCACTCTTTTGCATTTCCTAATATCATACTATTCATTGTTTTTTTATAATACTGCCTATCTTCATAACTCAAATTTTTTAATAACTCTTGAACTTTTTGTGGAGTTTGTAATCCATCTCTTTTAGGGTGCTTAAACGCTTGTAGCTTCCAAAAAGTATGAGAGCTAGCTATATATTGGGCTTCTTCTTTATCTTCTGCTACTATACAAGCAACTGCAATACTAGCTTTTGGTTTTTTAAAATTCTGACTTTTATTAAAACTATTTTTATAATCTTGAAATATTTTAGGACTCTTTTTATCGATTCCTATAAATAGTGCTAGTATAAAACCTACTCCTAAAACACCTGCTAAAGATGAACTTGAGTTACTTGAACCTAATAAATATACAGGAGTACTATTTTCTTGAATAGGACATAAGTGTAATTTGCTAAATTCAGAGCTTTTAGGGGTAGTTCCATCTAAAAAATTAATAAGATCATATGCTTTTTTTGAATAATCACTAAAGCTTGTATGTAGTGCTCTTGTAGCTAAGTAGCTACCTCCACTAGCTCTTCCCACACCTAAATCAATTCTATTATCATATAAAGCACTAAGTGTATTAAATGTCTCTGCTACTTTAAAAGAGCTGTAGTGATTAAGCATAACTCCACCACTACCAACTCTAATTTTAGAAGTATTAGCTGCAATTGCACCTATCATGATCTCAGGAGAGGAAGAAGCATAACCAGGAGTATCATGATGCTCTGCTAATAAATATCTATGATAACCTAACTCTTCACAAAGCTTAGCAAGTTTTATAGTATCAAATAAGCCTTGTTTTGCTTCTTTCCCATCATGAATAGGAGATTGATCTAATACACTTAGTTTTAACACTCTATCGTCCCATCTTTTTTACACTTTCTCCACCAATTCCAAAGTGTTGTTTTGGCATCTCATTTAAAA
>JBNJFB010000055.1:0-14093 GCA_051746405.1 Campylobacterota bacterium | reverse complement strand
ACTAAGCTTTTTCATACCATTGAAGGTGGTGCACTTATCATCAACGATGATGAGTTAGCTCAAAAAGCAAGGTATCTTATAAACTTTGGTATCGAAAATGCAGAGTCGATCCCGCATCTAGGTACAAATGCAAAGATGAACGAGTTCGAAGCAGCTATGGGGCTTTGTGTGCTTGATGATATAGAAGAGATCAAAAACAGTAGAAAAGAAGTGTATGAAAAATACCAGCAAGAGCTAAATGGTATAGTGCAGTTTCAAGAACAAAATAAAAACGCTACTCAAAACTACAGCTATTTTCAAAAGTGAAGAAGTGCTATTAAAGGTACAAGAGGCACTTAATGAAAAAGAGATATTTTTATCCATCTCTTGATACTTTAGAGTATATCGAACCAAAACAAGAGTGTGAAATATCAAGAGATATAAGTAAACGCATACTTTGTTTGCCTATTTATACAGAAAGATATTCAAAATACGATTTTAGATACAATTAAAGAAAATATACTCTAAGGTGATAAAGATGAATACAGCTATCATAAACAAACTAAACCAATACTAAAAGAGAAGAGTTGCAAAAGGGATCGATACTGAACAAAGTGATATAGCTGTTCTAAAAATGCAACTTAAGAGTGGATTTGATCCGTGCAAAAAACTACCTAAAAGAGCGACTTAACAAAGAGGTTGATATTGGCACTTTTAAATCTATGAAAACATTTATAAAAAATAGAATCCAAAAGGACTTTATCTATGTTTGAACTTTTTATATTTATATAGCTATACAAAAAAGTTTGACTTACTTCATGGGATACTGTTATAAGGGAGTTGATGAAGCATCTAAATATCTACTAAGAGATAAGCTTTTAAAAAGTCAGTATCAAGAAGTTGTTGATTTTAGAAATCAAATAACACATGAATAGACCAAGATATCGTATGGACAATTGTTCATGTGGATTTAGATGGTTTTGAAACGATTATTATTAAGTTGAACCAACACTAAAACAAGAACTTATAGAAGACAATAGCTATTTAGTCAAAGCATTGGAGATGATAAAGGAAAACAAATAATGACACTAGCAACCATATCTTTTCCCGTACATTGGCAACTTATAAATGCAGTAGATACCTTTGTAATTTTCGATGATGTAAACTTCATAAAAAAAGGTTATATAAATAGAAATTCTATTTTAGTATGTGGTAATTTACATTAGAGCTAATAGGTGCAAGTCAAAATAAGCTTATAAATCAAATTGAAGTTGGTAATAATTCAAAAAAACTTTTAAAAACTAGTTATAAAAAAGCTCCTTATTTTGAGATAGTATTTCCTATCATTGAAGATATATTAAATCAAGAAGAAAATAATCTAGCAAAATTTATTGGGTATTCTTTACAAAAAATATCTGCCTACCTAGAGATAGATACAAAGTTTATATACTCAAGCGATATAGAAAAAGACAATAGCTCAAGATATTTGTAGAAGCTATAGGTGGGCAAGAACTATATGATAAAGAAAAGTTTCAACAACAAAATATAAGCTTAAGTTTTTTAAACACAGAATTGACTGAGTATAAGCAATTTAAAAATGAGTTTGTTCCATACTTATCTATTATTGATGTTCAATAGTAAAGAAGACATATTCTAAAAATTTATGTTTCTAACAAAGGCACAAGATTAAAAAACTTTTTTCAGGTTTATAAAAACGAAGAGTTAGTTAAACAAATAGAATTTGTGCTTATTGACAATAGTGATAATTTAGAGTTAAAAAATATTTGCAATGAACTAAATATAAAATATTATGAAATAGATCTGAAATATTTATATATCAAATTTATTTCTACAATATTTAAATAAACATAATGCATTTATTTTTGCAGATAGAATACTGTTAGGTGAATTACTTATAGAGTATAAAAATAGACTTTCATCCAGCTATTTTACCTTCTCATAAAATCAAATACTTTCTTGATAGGTAATTCAGCACATATAGTTACCAATGAGCTTGATTGTGGTAGAGTAATAATGCAAAATATATTTCCTGCAATTAATTTTAATAATTATGATGAAGTACTAGATAAGCAGTTAGTTATGATTTTACAATTGATGAACAAGATAGACTAATTATAGAAAAAAACGACAATGTTTATATTAAAGATGCATGTTATAAAGTAGAAGAATTTATCCCAAATATAGAATTAGAAAAAAGAGGATAATTAAATGGCAAAAATAACACCAAACATAAAAGCCCAAGATGTAAGAGTTTATGGAAGAGATCGTACAAAATGAGCTTGAGTCAAAGGTAGAGCAGATAGTAAAAAACTATCTTGAAAAAGAGAAGCTTAAAAAATGCTGGTGTGAAAGTACATATGTAAATGCAAACCCTAAAATCTATCGTTCATATTGATAAACTTCATAAATAGCGGTGGACTTTTAAGCGATAGTGAAGTGGTAGTTCAAGATTTGGGTGGTACAACTATTGGGATAAAACAAAGAAATCACTCTTGATTTGTTTGTAGGTCAATGTATACCGTTTTATTTTTGTGATGCATAAGGGCAAGATGGGATTATTCATCTTGATGGGCTCTATAGCTTGGGCAAATTCAAATGCTAAAAGGTGGGTTTTTACATCTTCAAATGCGGGTTCAAGATACTTTGAAGATTTTAATGATTTGACTTATTTAAATCAAATTGATTGGAGTGTGGTTTCTAATAGCCAGTGGAGTCATGCAAGAGATAAAAAACAAGCTGAATTTTTGTGTGAGCATAGTTTTGATTGGGGTTTGATAGAGCGAATTGGTGTGTCAAATCAAACTGTTTATCAACAAGTATTGAATATAATATGTAATGCAAATCATAAACCATGCGTAGAAGTTAAAAATGATTGGTATTATTAGTGGAGAAAGAGTATAAAAATGGTGAAGCGATAGTCAATACCGTAAACTGTGTTGGGAAGAGGTCTTGCTTTGCAATAAATTTTAAAGCATATGCTCATGCTTGCAAAATTGAAGAAGTAGATGTTTGTGTATCAAACAGGGCAACTAACCAATCCAAAGTATATCATCAATTTTCCGACAAAAAGACATTGGAAAGCTAATAGTGGACTTAATGATTTGCTACAAGTAATAGAAAAACTCCATATAAAATCAATAGCAATTCCGCCACTTGGAAGTGGACTAGGTGGATTGAATTGGCAAGAGCAAAAACTATCAAATATACAATGTCAAGTTTTAGTATATGAGCCACTTGAACAAAAAATAGAAAAAGTAAAAACCAAAGAAGCACCTAAAATGACAGCAGGTCGAGCTTATGGATAGATATCTAAAAGGGCTTATGGATCCATTTGTGAGTTTACTTGAAGTGCATAAGCTGATGTATTTTATGCAAGAAGCAGGTGAGCCTTTGAAACTCAAATATCAAAAAGCATCCTTTGGACCATATGCCAATAACCTACGACATGTGATGAACGCTATAGAGGGTCATTTTGTAAGTGGATATGAAGATGGCACCTACAAACGCAGTAGAAGATGCGAGAGTTTTTTTAAGTGACAAAAAAACTACTCAAGAAAATTTTACAAAAGTAGCAAAGCTAGTAGATGGATTTGAAACACCATTTGGTCTAGAGCTTTTAGCTACTGTTCATTGGGTAGTAAAAAATGAAAATGCAGACAATTTGGATGATGCAGTGGAATGAAAGAAAAAACAGATACAAATTGCACTAGTGAAAAATGATTGGGTGAAGTAGTGGCAATTTTGAAAAAAATAAAATTTGGTGGATGGAAGAAAATCGCCCATGTGAATCAGCAGTATTTGGATTAGAGCAATACTCTCATCTAATAAGCTCTGAATCCAATCCAGATGATATAAAAGAATATGTAATAAAGCAAGACTCAAAAATTATATATTTGATGAAACACTATGTTTTAGAAGAATTAAAAAGTAGTATAACAGAACTAGAGATTATAAGTTGTGTATTTGCAAAAGATGTTTTCATAAATAAAGAGTTTAGTTTAAAAAATTGTTGTTTCGAAGGAAAATTTTATATAAATACAATAATCCTAATAAAGATAGATGTACAGGATACTAAATTTTAAACTACATAATAGTGAGATAAAAAACTTTGTACAGATTTTGAAAAAAATGCTGATTTTTTCAAAACAAAGTTTGTGACTACAGAAGATATAGTCAACTTTAGCATTATTTGGAGAAACAGTTTTTAGTGAGTATTTGAATATGTTACATTTCAAGGATATAGTCATTTTTAAAAAAGGTTTAAATCTTGAATATGCAAACATAGAACTTTTTTGGAATAAAAGAGTTAGATGAAAATACAAATCAAGAATTTCAGAAATATTATTGATTCAAATAAATACCATGCTTTGGAGTTAGAAAAGTTTGGATTGTATGGTTCTTCATAAAGTATTTTCAAATTGGCTCTTTGCATTAGGATTTTTGCTGTTGGTATATTATTTAACTAATGAATATATCACTTCTGACAAGCAAAGAAGATTTTTGTTTTAAATAAAGTGTTGCTAGGTTATTTGTAACAGCTATACTAGGAAAATGTCTAAACCAACAAGCCTCAAAAGAAACACCATAGCCAACTACATAGGTATCTTTTTTACTTGGAGTATTTGGGTGCTGAGGCTTATGTCTTGGATATGGGATTTAGTAATGCACTCAAAAGAGAAACGGCTAAGCTCAACGGTCTTATAGAAATAAAAAAAGTGTTGAGTTTTTGATACTTGGATTTGGGTATCTATTTTTCAAGTAGAAAAACTACCACTAGCTACTGTGCATTCAACTTATGATGGTATGTGAGTCTTTATACCGGTATAGTCAATGGCTTTGAACAACAAGTTTGGTATAACACTTATCGCGTTTTGATGGCTACTTTAAAGTTTGGTGGTGGTTTGATACTTGTAAGTACAGATATTTTTATATATCAAGCTGTTGTTGAGTTTTGGATCTTAAAAAGAAAAATATATTCAAACTAATGAGAAAGTTTACCCTACTATAGCAAGTATCAAAAAAATTGCTTTAGCATATACCTCTGGAATATGGATAGTATTTACTCAACTAGACAAATTGCTTTTATATACCGCTTAAAGAGTATGGATATTTTACTTTGGTAGTGCTTCTATTATGCAATGCGATACTTCCAAGAATGACTTCGCTTCTCTCAAATAACAAAGAAAGTGAGATGCTGAGTCTTTATAGAAAAGGGACTAGGTTTATCTCTATTATTATATTTTCGGTTGTTGGAATGGTTTCATTTTTTTCTTATGAGTTACTTTATGCATGGAGTGGAAATGTTGAAGCTTCTACATGGGCAGCACCAGTGCTGTTTTGGTATGCATGGGGAAATGCTTTTTTGGCATTTCAGTATTATTTGCAGTTTGCACATGGAGAACTAAAGTATCATATCAAATTTAATACATTTTTTCCTATTTTAGCATTACCAATAGTATATTTTGCAGTGACAAACTATGGAGCATTAGGTGCAGGTATAGCTTGGTTTGCAATACAATTATTTGTGTTTCTCATCTGGCCACCATAGTAGATTTGCCAAAGGCATACATAAAGACTGGCTTTTAAAAGATATTGCACCAGCGGTTGTGATGACTTTGGTGTATGTTTTTGCTGTGAAGTTTTTTAATATAAATTTTGCAATACTCTCAAGGGTGGAAATATTTGTATTGTTAGTAGTACTTGGATGTGGATTATTGATGTTAAATACCTTGATATATAAAGACTTTAGAGAAATAATAATAGCAAAAATGAAGAGGATAAAATGACAAAAAGAACCGAACAAGAGATTATGCAAAATTGGAAAGGTGATACAGACAAGCCAGTAGTAAGCGTGTGTTGTATAACTTACAATCATGAAAAATATATAGAAGAAGCAATAGATAGCTTTTTGATGCAAGAGACGGATTTTCCTTTTGAAATAGTTATTGGTGAGGACTGTAGTACTGATGGTACTAAAAAAATTATTGATGATTATATAAAAGAGTATCCAAAGTTGATAAAACTTGTTACGAGTGAAAGTAATGTTGGGATGAATGCTAATTTTAATAGAACAATGAAAACCTGTATAGGTAAATACATTGCATTATGTGAGGGAGATGACTACTGGATAACTTCAAAAAAATTACAAATACAAATAGATGAAATGAAAAAATATCCTGAAGTAAATATGAGTTTTCATAATGCATATTATCTTAATCAAATTGATAATTCTAAAAGTTTTATAAAAAAAGATAACTTCAAAGGTAAAAAACTAATAGACCTTAATACTTTTATAGACGCTAATGGAGGGATATGTCCTACACCATCACTTGTCTTTAAAAGAGATATATTAGTAAATTGGTTTTTAAGTGAAGATACAGTAGTTGGAGACTATTATTTACAAATATTTGGAGCATTAAAATACCCTGCATTATTTATAGATAAAGATATGTGTACGAGAAGATATAATGTACCATCAAGTTGGTCAGATAATCAAAAACAAAAGAGTTTAGATAATATGCTAAAAGAGATAGATATAAGACTAAGAGATAATAGAAGATTGAAGGAAGTTATTCCAAAAAAATATTTAGTATCATTGAATTTAAAATATTCAAAACTAATACTATCAAAAATAAATATTTTGATGCAGTTAGGAAGTTATAAAGATGCTAGAGAATACTTAGAAAATATAGAAAAAGAGATAATAAAATTAAACAAAAAATTGTATTTACTATTTTTGTTAAAAAATAATCTAGGACTTGTAAATAAAATTGCAGTCGTTATAAGAAAAATTAGATAATAAATTAAGGAGATAAAATGTTTAGTAATGTTGATGATATATTTGAATTTATACTTAAAAAGAAAGAACTACCTTATGTAGTCCAAGTTGGTGCAAATGATGGGAAAAGTAATGATCCTATATTTAAGCATTTGCAAAAGACTGAATGTAAAGCTGTTTTTGTAGAACCCCAGCCGGATGTTTATGAGAAACTTTTAGAAAACTATAAAGATGCACAATCTTATAAATAATGCTATCTCTGATATAAAAGAAAGTATAAAGATGTATCGTGTTGCGCATGATAAACTTGAAGAATATAAAAAAATATATAAAGAAAATGCAAATGCTTCAATGGATAGAAAACATGTTGAGGACTTTTTATATAAAATATCTCCTGATTTTTTTAAAAAAGAAAATATGGATAGAACAAATAGAAGTTCCACCAATAGGGTTTGATAAAATTGTTTTAAAACATGATATTGATATTCTTCAAATAGATACAGAAGGTTATGATTATGAAATATTAAAATTAGTTTTTGCTACTGGTATTTATCCTATAGTAATAAATATGGAGTATAACAGTTCGCAAAAAGAACTCTTGGAAACACTTCATAACTACAATTATAGTTTTGTAGAACACAATGGCGATTTACTAGCTACCAAAAAAGATATTATAAAATTATCACCTTGGGCTTTTAAATTTAATATATTGGCTAAAAAAATAATAAGAAGATTGGTTGCTAAATGATGCGAGTACTTTTTGTAGTAACAAACTCTGCTTTAAATAGAGGTATGAATACTGGACTTGAAAATCTAGCTTGGGGATTGGCTGAAAGAGGTGTTGAAATACATGTCCTAAGTGGTGGAAATAGACCAAAGACACATAAGTATGATTTACCTCAAAATGTTTATTATCATTTTACTGGATTATCAGGTGAGAATTTTCTAAATAAATATTTAGAAGTAATAAAAAGTTTTGAAATAGATGGATTATAAATATAGCATTGTTAGCTAATTGTAATGTATCACTTTTTTAGCAAATCAGGGACAAATTGCTCCTAAATCATTAGATATATAAAAAATATAATTCGAAATAGGATAGGAATATTTGATGCCATAAGAGTGTTCAGTGCAATAAAATATTTTCCCAGTAAATGTACTAGAATAGTCTCAAATTCAAATGCAGTACAAAACTCATGCATATAATTTAAATCCCAAAAAATGCAGTATAGAGGTATCGATACTAATGTATTTAGATGCAATAGAAAGTATACTCATCATGGAAAGTATTTTTGTTGGAAATGTATATGCTGCAAAAGGTATTGGTGAACTTATCCAATCAATAAACTCTATAGATAATAACATAGAAGTTATACTATGTGGTAATGCAAACATTAAGTATATAGAAAACTTCTTTAACTAAAAGGAATCATAAATTTAACTACAAATAGAGAAGATCTTTTAAAAGAATATAATAATTGTGATTTCCCATCTCATAGTGAGGGTATGCCAAAGGCTCTTCTTGAAGCCATGTCTTGCGGATGTCCAGTAATTTGTTCTGATATATCACCTCATAAGGAAGATGCTCATAATGGTTTAAAGTGAAATCAAGTGATGATTTATCTGAAAAAATATCATCACTGATTAATAATGAGCCTTTGCGACAGTCATATGGTGAAAATTCAAGAAAATAATTTAAGTAAGAAAGTTGATAGTTGGATGAATATTGTAAAAAAGATGAACAATAAGAAAATAGTTGTAATATCTCCAAGTTTAAATGGTGGTGGGGCAGAGAAAGTAGCTGTAAATTTAGCAAACTATTATGCATCGATAGGGCATGAAGTGGACTTGGTGCTTTTTAAAAAGGTAGGGAAATATATTGACTTGGTTAATTCAGATGTTGATTTGATAAACTTGAATGTTTCTTTTTTTAAATTAAAAGACAACTATATACTTTCTGTCATTCGTGATGCTAACATCATGGTGGGACTAGCTTCATATGGATTGAATATAAAGCACTTAGTTTTTAGAGAAGCTAATACACTTGATAGTGTAAGGAGTATGAAGTTTATATATAGTGTATAAAACTTTGATGCAATTAAGTTATAGCAAATTCTCCTGACACGAAGAAAAGATTATAGCTAGTGAAAAAGCCACCATAATAGTTAACCCAGTGCTTCCACCAAATTACAAAGAATTGTTAAAAGAAGGGTGTGCTCACAAATGGCTAAATGACAATAACCTAAAAGCGTAGGAAGAATGCACCAACAAAAAAACTATACATTTTTGATAGAGTGTTTTGCAGAGGTTGTTAAAAAACATGACAATGCAAAGCTTATAATAGTAGGAGAAGGTGAGCTTGAGATGGATGATTACATAGAAGAGTTTCAATCAAATATTATCAACAAGCTACTGTATTTGCTTTAACTTCAAACTGGGAAGGCTTTGGTAATGTTATAGTAGAGGCTTTAAGTGCAGGCACGCCTGTAGTTTCTACTAATTGTCCTGGTGGTCCAAAGATGATACTAGAAAATGGAAAACTAGTAGAGTTGGATGATAAACAAGGATATATTGATGCGTTAAGTCATGAACAAACAGTAAAAATGAAGTTCTTATCAAATATGCTCAGAAGTTTACTGTGTTGGGGATGATTATTTAAAGGCTATTTGTGAGTAGTATTTTTAGAATTAATAAGTATTTATTTACATTGTTTTTTTTCATATTACTATTGAATGTAATACCATTTTATTTTGCAAATGATTACAAATTCACTTATATGTTTTATTTTTATTTATCTACAAGTTTTGGGCTAGTCTTTTGTTTTTTTTAATTTATTATTTTTTTAGTGTGGATGAAAAGGAATTCTACGCATTTTATCAAAGTCCATTATTTTCATTTAGTGATTATATAAACTCAACAAAGATTTTCTTTGCATCAACCTACACTTTTCCTTTGCTTTTGGATGATTTTTATAAAAAAGAGTACCAATATCTTTATTTGGCTAATAGCTGGATAGGAGCATTAAAAACTAAATCAACATGGTTAGATAAAAAAGCTTTCTTTAGATTTCTTGTATTGTCTCCATCTGTGCTTTATTGGAGTAGTACATTTTCTAAAGACATATTGAGTCTATCATTTGCAGTATTAGCTGCTACATTTTTGTATAGACGAAGCTATTTTTTTGGCTTGCTTTTTATAGGGCTTGGCTTGCTCATTAGACCGTATAGTATAGCCACTGTTGTTGCAATCTACTTATTTTTAAATAACGAGCATATAGTTAACAGATATAAGAAATATGTAGTAACTGTTTATATATTTGTGTATGCACTGTTTACTTCTTGGATAGTATTACTTAATACTGTTATGTTGTTTGTTTTTGTATTTGCATCCCCTGTTGTTTATAAACTTCAGAATTGGGAACTTATTGTTATCGGAAAATGGAACTACAGTCCTTTTTTGTTTACAATTGAAGGAATGTTTTCAAGTGTTATTTTAATGTTATTTCTTTTGTTTTCGGTCATTAATAAGTCTTTTAGGTTTTTCTCAAAAGAGTTTATTTTTCCTTTTGTATTATTGTCTACTGCACTTGGTGCGATGGGGTATTATACTTCATTTGAAAGTTATGGTTTAGGAACTCTAGGAGACAATATGGTAAGGAAAAAATTGATTTTTTGGCCTTTAATTAGTGTTGTTTTTGCGATGGTGTCAACACATATTTTGAATAAATTAAATAAAAAAAAGAGGAAAAATGAAACTACTATTCGTACATGATCATATATTTTATAAAAGTAAAGAGAATTTAGTCTATTCTGGTGCTGCTTATCCCACTTATGCATGGGATAGATATTTTGAATTTTTTGATGCTATCGATGTGGTGGGACGATATGGTGGGCTTTATGATAGTAGTGAAAATAGCTTGGTTCTATCATCTAGGGAAAATGTTGACTTTCATTTTGTAGATAGTATAGCCTCACCTATAAAGCTTATCAAAAACAAATCTAAAGTTCAGAGCCAAATAAAAGAGCTTTTAAAAAACTCTGATACTTTAGTTGTAAGACTTCCTAGTGAAAATGGACTTTTAGCTATAGAGTGTGCAAAAGAGCTGGGTAAGCCTTATTCTTTAGAAATTGTAGGATGCTTTATGGAATCATGGCTCAATATTAGCTAAACTTTATGCTCCTTTCTCTTTTATAAAGATGCGAAAAGCTATAAGTGGTTCAGATATGAATCTTTATGTTACAGAGAAGTTTTTGCAAAAAAGATATCCATCAAATGCTAAAGCAGTTTCAGTAAATGCTTCAAATGTAGAGATAAGTGTAGATGAAAATATACAAACTAAAAAGTTTGATAAATCAAAAAAGAAAATATTTGGACTTATAGGTAACTATAAGACTAGATACAAGGGACTTCATATAGCTATAGAAGCCTTTGGACAGATAAAAGACCAAATAGGTGACTTTGAGTTTAGAATACTTGGTAAGGGGAATCCAGAAGATTATAAAGAACTTATTAAGCAAAATAACCTTGAAAAAAATATTGTGTTTAGTGGAAGTTTGCCAAATGGTGATGCTGTTTTAAATTGGCTTGATGAAATAGACTTTTATTTACAGCCTAGCTTACAAGAAGGATTACCTAGAGCTACTATAGAAGCTATGAGTAGAAAGTGTATATGTATGGGATCAGATACAGGTGGAATCCCTGAATTATTAAAAGATGAGTTTATATCCAAAGCAGGAAGTAGTGAATCTTTAGTTAAAGTGATATTAAATACTTTAAATAAGAGTTAAAAAAAATATCAAAGATGAATTTTGAAAAAAGCAAACAGTATGATAAATCACACATTCATAAAATAAGAAGTGAGTTTTATAAAAAGTTATATGAAAAGGCAAAGATATGAATCAATTAAAGTATCAATTCAGATATGCATTACCTGTATGGTTTAGTATGCTTATTACAAGTTGGTTACCTGATAATAGAATAAGTATAAAACTAAGAGGTTTTTTGGTGGCACTTTTTTTGCCAAATCGTCCTAAGAACTTCACTATAGGTAGAGATGTTACACTTCTTGGGATAGATAAGCTCAATATTGGAAATAATGTTTACTTTGCAAAAGGCACTTGGATAAATGCACTAGGTGGTGTGACTATTGAAGATGAGATTATGTTCGGTCCTTATGTTGTACTTGTTTCTACAAAACATACTATGAAACATAATTCAGTATATCAAGGTAGCTCAGATTTTGAAAAAGTTTTTATAGGTAAGGGGACTTGGATAGCTTCTCATTGTACTATTGCCTCTGGGGTCAATATTGGTTGTGGTTGTATTGTCGCTGCAAATAGTGTGGTTTCAAAAGATATTAGAAATTACACATTAGCTGGAGGAATACCTGCTAAAGAGATAAAGGGTTTAAATGAGTAAGAAAATAAAACTATGTGTAGTTATTACTGATCCTATGAATTTATGGAGTCTATATAGAGAACAGTTTTTGTATCTACAAAAAAATGGATTTGAGATAACTGCCATTGCCTCAAGTGGTGTTGAACATGATAAACTTAAAAAGATGGGTATAAACTCTGTAGCTATTGATATGCAAAGAGCTCCTTCTGCCTTTAAAGATTTTATTTCATTATTGCAGCTTATTAGATTTTTTATTACTAATCGATTTGATATAGTTAGTGTATCTACTCCAAAAGCTTCTTTGCTTGGCTCATTAGCTGCATTTATTACTTTTCAAAAAAATATTATATTTACCATAAGAGGTCGTGCTTATGAAAATAAAAAAGGATTTGGTAAAAAGATATTTGAAAATATTGATAAACTGATATGTAAATTATCTGATTCTGTATTTTCTATCTCACATGAGATAAAAGACGATTTTATTGCAAAAGGTTTGTGCAAAGAAAGTAAGATATTTGTAATTGGCTCAGGTTCAAGTAATGGTGTCGATTTGAGAAAGTTTACAAAAACAGAAGATATTGTAAAAAAAGCAAATATTGAAAAGAAAGCTCTAGGAATTAGTGATAGTGAAATATGTATATTATATAGTGGAAGAATTAGAAAAGATAAAGGAGTAGAAGAGTTAGTAGATGCTTTTTTACTTTTAGAAAAAGAGTTTGAGAAGATTTGTCTTCTTATTCAAGGAAAAGAAGACAGTGTAGATAAAATTGATAACAGCATTCTAAGCACTATAAATACACATCCAAAAATATATCGTGCAGACTGGTCCTATGAAGTAGAAAACTATTTTGCTATGGCTGATATATTTGCGTTCCCAAGCTACAGAGAAGGCTTTGGAAATGTAGCGATAGAAGCTTCGGCTATGGAGTTGCCAATAGTCGCATTTGATGTAGTAGGTTGTAGAGAAAGTATTATTGATAAAAAAACAGGCCTTTTATCAAAAGCTTTTAAAGTAAATGGTTTGTATGAAAATTTAAAGCTATTAATAGAAGATGAAAAATTAAGAAATAATTTAGGACAAAATGGTAGAAAAAGAGTAGAAAAAGAATTTGATAGTTTTTATATTTGGAATGAATTAATAAAAAAATATAATGAACTACTGAAAGGTAATAAATGAAACTTTTAATCACAGGTTCAAGTGGTTTTGGATTTGTAGGAAGCAAAATAATTTTGAATTTAAAAAAAGACCCCAAGCTTTGCTCTGTTTCAAACAAAGACTTACTGGGGGATTAGGCTGTGATTATAGCAAAAATAAAAAGAGGTGTCAATAAAAGGTTAAAAGATGGAAGAGATTGAAAGCTTCGATAGTTGGAACAGTAAAAAAAAAGATATCCATACTAATAAAAATAGGATACATTTCAGACAAGGTGAGATTTGGTTTGTACATATTGGACAAAATATCGGATATGAAGTTTATGGTAAGGGTGAAGATTTTTATAAGTTAACCCCTCAAGATAGAGGGGAGGCTACACTCACTAAAAGTGAGCAGCGAATTAATAAGGATATTATACCAAATGAACCTAAAGAAGTCAAATATGCTGATGAATAAAATTTTAATGACAGGTTCATCAGGCTTTGTAGGAAGCAAAATAATTTTGAATGGTGAATATTAAATGTTGAATTATAAAAAAACAATATTGCTTACGGGTGCTAGCGGATTTGTTGGATCGTATTTTATTGAAAAATATAGTCCAAAGTATGAGATAAAATCGTTTAGTTTTTTAAACGATGATTTTGACTCTTTAGAGTGTAGTGGTGTGGATGTAGTTTTTCATCTATCGGCTTTAGTTCATCAAATGGGCGGAGCAAGTGTAGAGGAGTATGAGAGAGTAAATGTAACTCAGACTTTAGAGCTTGC
>JBNJFB010000054.1:0-14863 GCA_051746405.1 Campylobacterota bacterium | reverse complement strand
TAAAGCGGTAAAATGATTAAAAGTTTAAAAGATCTGCTTGATAAGTTTAGTAGGTTTATAAATTCACTAGTTTATGATGGTGGAATTTGCAAGCGGCTCAAAAGAGTCTATAATATAGTTACTATAATAAATCTGGAGATATTAAATGAATAAAAAAGGTATTTTAATCATTGGTGCAGGTGGTGTAAGTAGGGTTGCCACAGTAAAGTGTGCTATGAATATTGATACATTTGAGAAGATAACAATAGCATCACGAACAGTTTCAAAGTGTGAAGATATTGCTAAAGATATCAAACAAAGAGTCGGAGTTGATATTGATACTGCATGTGTTGATGCTGATGATGTACCTCAATTGGTAAAGTTAATTGAGCAAGTAAACCCAAGAGTTGTTTTAAATGTGGCGTTACCTTATCAAGATTTAACTATTATGGATGCTTGTACAAAAGCAGGTGTTGATTATGTGGATACTGCAAATTATGAACATCCTGATGAGGCTAAATTTGAGTATAAGCATCAGTGGGCAAGGCATGAGCAGTTTAAAAAAGCTGATATTATGGCTCTATTAGGAAGTGGTTTTGACCCAGGGGTTACGGGTGTATTTTGTGCATATGCTGCTGATTATCTTTTTGATGAGATTCATTATATAGATATTATGGATTGTAATGCAGGTGACCATGGCTATGCTTTTGCTACAAACTTTAATCCTGAAATAAATTTAAGAGAGGTATCTTCAAATGGTAGGTATTGGGAAGAGGGTAAATGGATAGAGACAAAACCTTTGGAAATAAGAGTTGACCATGATTATCCAGAAGTTGGAGTTAAGCCCTCATATCTTTTATATCATGAAGAGTTAGAGAGTCTATCTAAAAATATTAAAGGTTTAAAAAGAATTAGATTTTTTATGACATTTGGAGATTCATATATACAGCATATGAATTGCTTACAAAATGTAGGTATGTTAGGAATAAAGCCTGTTATGCATAAAGGTGTAGAGATTACTCCAATTGAGTTTTTAACTACTCTTTTACCTGACCCTGCAAGTTTAGGAGAAAGAACTGTTGGTAAGACAAATATTGGATGTATAATTGAAGGTATCAAAAATGGAAAGAAAAAGAAGGTATATATTTACAATATTTGTGACCATCAAGAGTGTTATAAGGAGACAGGAGCTCAAGCTGTAAGCTACACTACAGGAGTTCCTGCGATGATTGGAACTAAGATGTTATATAAAGGTATATGGGATGGTAAAGGTGTATTTAATATTGAAGAGTTTGATGCTAAGCCTTTTATGGATGAGTTGATGACTCAAGGGTTACCTTGGAAAATATTAGAGATGGAAGTATAACTATATAATAATTTTTTATTAGCATACTCTTTTCCTATAAATATTTTTTTGCCCAAAGTTCAAAAGTACGATCTGGTATAAAATAAGTACTATCTTCTTTGTCAATATACTCTTTTGCAAAGAGCTGTTTGAGTGATGATTGCATTGATGACCTTGATATATGTTCTTCATGCAGTATTCGCTCTGAGAATAGATCTTTGCCATATTTAGCTAAAAGCCTAAATGCTTTCTTCTGATTGGTGCTAAATATTTCGAAAAGTGTTTTATAAAATTCATCTTTTGAAATTAGTATTCCATCAATAACAGTATCAACTAACTTATTATCAATAGTATCAATATTTTCTTTATCAATATAAATTCTATGCAGCACCATTTGAATAAGTTTAGTTTCTCCTGCACTAAGCTCATAGATATATTCTATAAGCTCTTTAGATATATTTAAGTATTCTTTTGCGTAATTATAAATATCTTCAATCTCTAGTGGTTTTAAGGACATCGGTGTAGCCATTGAGTATAATGGTGCTTTATATGCAAAGAGTGAGTTTAGAATATTTCTCTTTGAGCCTAAAAAGATATATGAGATATTAGTAGCTTCTTGTATATATTTTCTAAGAACTGCATCAATCTTTACATTTTTAATATTTGAGATTTGTTGAAATTCATCAATAGCAAGTACCACATTTTTTTCTTTTGCTAGTTTAAATAGTGCAGCGAATGAATCTTCCATTAATTCATCAAAACTTAAATTATTAGTAACTGCTTTGATACTCATTTCACCAGTTTCTGAATCAAAAGTTGGTTCAACTCTAGTTCTTTTAAATAATGATGTTAACTTTTTAATACTTGTTAGAATATCACCTTTTTCAATAGCTGTAATTCCTTTAAGCAATAAAGTTCCAAAATCTTCAGCGGTGATGATATTATAAATATCAATATAGATTACTATGTAATCATTTTCAAGCTCTCTAAAAAGATTTTTAATAAGTGTACTCTTACCCATTCTTCTTTTAGAAAATAGTAATACATTTGTAGAGTTTTGAATATGTGATTTTAAATCTTTTAGTTCATTTTCTCTACCATAAAAATACTCTTTTGGAGCTATTGTTTCAAACGGAAATGGTGTTGTCATTTATTTTCTCTTTATATTTAATTTTAAATACTTTTATGTACTATATCATTAATATTTATTTTTGTCAAATAATTGTACTTAATTTTAAATATAAAAATTCTTATGATGTAACAAGCAGTTTTTTAATATAATTTCCAATGGTTCTTGAGAAATCATTATTCGAATATGAATCAAAATATGAAGAGTATTGTTGATTTTATTTAAGTTATTTATTACTTATATTAGTTGATAATAGTTTATCTTAAAAAAAGGAACAGTTATGCAAAAGTATATTTGTACAGTATGTGACTATATATATGACCCAGCTTTAGGTGATCTTGATAGCGGAATTGAACCAGGAACTGCATTTGAAGATATTCCTAATAATTGGGAGTGTCCTGATTGTGGTGTAGGAAAAGAGGACTTTGAAGCACTTGAAGAATAAAATAATAGATAGCTTTGAGGAGTTACCAACACCTAGTTTTGTGTGTGAAGAGGCTCTTCTTATAAAAAATTTAGAGATTTTAAAAAGAGTACAAGATGAAGCAGGAGTCAATATACTTTTGGCTTTAAAAGGTTTTGCTTTGTGGAGTACTTTTGATTTATGTAAAAAATACCTAAAAGGTTGTTGTGCTTCAGGACTTCATGAAGCACAATTAGCAAGACAAGAGTTTAATAGGGAAGTTCATACCTATGCACCTGCTTTTAAAGATGAAGAGATTGAGCAAATAGTCTCTTTATCTAATCATATGGTATTTAACTCTTTTTCTCAGTTAAAGAGATTTAAAGATAAGTGTTATAAAAAAGTATCTTTAGGAATTAGAGTAAATCCTCAGTATTCAAGTGTTGAGGTTGATTTATATAACCCTTGTGGGTTATACTCAAGACTTGGAATAAAAGCTGAAGATTTTGAGAGTGAGTATCTAAAATATTTAGATGGGTTACATTTTCATGCTTTGTGTGAACAAAACGTGGATGCTTTAGAGGGTGTTTTGGAGAGTTTTGAAACTAAATTTTCTAAGTATCTTAAGGATATGAAGTGGGTAAACTTCGGTGGAGGACATCATATAACAAGACAGGATTATGATGTTGGTAGATTAATAGAAGTTTTAAAAAGTTTTAAAAAAAGGTATCCACATTTAAAAGTATATTTAGAACCAGGTGAAGCAGTAGGTTGGCAAACGGGGTACCTTGTGGCTAGTGTATTAGATATAGTAAAAAATGATAAGCAAATTGCTATTTTGGATACATCTGCAGAGGCCCATATGCCTGATACTTTAGCTATGCCTTATCGACCTGATGTGAGAGATGCAGCAGTAGAAAATGAAAAAAAATATAGCTATAGACTAGCTGGAAATACTTGTTTAGCAGGGGATATTATAGGTGATTACTCTTTTGATAAGCCTTTGAAAGTGGGCGATAAAATTATATTAGAGGATATGATACATTATACTATGGTTAAGACTACAACATTTAATGGAATTAAGTTACCATCAATAATAATAAAAAAACAAAATGGTTGTTACCAAACTGTAAACAGTTTTGGGTATAATGATTACAAAATGAGACTATCATGAATAAATAAAGGTATATTAATGGGACATGAAAGAAATATTATCAATGAAGAGTTTAAAGATGAAGAGGAAATTGATACAAAAGAGGATATCAAGCATAACTATAATGATAAAACAAGAAAAAGAGAAGAGCTAAAGCAAAAAGATAAAAAAGTTCAGATATGGGTTAAAAAAGAGACTTTAGAGTATGAAAGAGAGTTAACCTTACTGCAAATTGAGCTTTTAAAGTTACAAAACTATGTAAAAGACAAGGGTTTAAAAGTTCTTATGTTATTTGAAGGAAGAGATGCAGCTGGTAAGGGTGGAACTATTAAAAGAATTACTGAGCATCTAAATCCAAGGGGTGCAAGAGTTATTGCCCTTGAAAAACCAAGTGATATAGAAAAAACCCAATGGTATTTCCAAAGATATACAAAACATTTACCAAGTGCTGGTGAAATAGTGATGTTTGATAGAAGTTGGTACAATAGAGGTGGTGTGGAGCCTGTGATGGGATTTTGTACAACAGAAGAGCACCATGAGTTTTTAAAAGAGGTACCTGAGTTTGAAAAAATGCTTGTAAAGTCTGGAACAATTTTGTTTAAATTTTATTTCTCTGTTTCAAAAAAAGAGCAAGCAAAAAGATTCAAAAAAAGAGAGGTTGACCCACTAAAACAATACAAGCTATCTCCTGTGGATAAAGTTTCTCAAGATTTATGGGATAGATATACAGTAGCTAAATTCTCTATGCTTATGTCTTCAAATACCGACCATGCACCATGGACTATTATTAGAAGTGACAATAAAAAGAAAGCTAGATTAAACTGTATAAAACATATTTTGAGAAATATAGACTATGATAATAAACCAAGTAATGATAGTGAACTGTTAAAATATGATGAGTCTATTTTGATTGATGGTACTAAAGAGATAGAGACCATGGAACAAGAAAATAAGTTTGCAAAGGCCCAATAATGAACTTAAGTGATTTTGAAAAGACAAATTACAGTGGATTATACATATCAAAAGCTACTCATCCTACCTTTGGTAAAAAATATATAGCAAGATTTCAATTTGAGAAAAAAAGATATGTGAAGGTTTTAGGATATACAAAGAAGGATAATCTTACAAAAAAAGCTGCTTTGGACTTAATGCGAAACTTTAAGGAGTCTATTGTATTGAGAAACTCTCAAGATAAACAACAAGAAGAAGATAACAAAGTAAAAAATAGTACAAGTGATAAAAAGGATAATATGCATTTGCAAAAAGAGTGTGAAGATATAAAAATAGAGAATGAAGAGTTAAAAGAGATTTTGGGTGATTATAAAAGTTTAGATCCTGAGGTTTTAGAGTATGGTATTCAAAAAATCTATGACTTAGAAGAGTTGAAGATGTATCAAATTGAGCTTATTAAACTTCAAAACTATTTAGAAGCTCAAAATAAAAGAATGATTATACTTTTTGAGGGTAGGGATGCATCTGGAAAAGGTGGTGCTATTAGAAGAATCACTAGATATATGAATAATAAACACTATAGGGTTGTAGCCCTTGGTAAGCCAACTGAAACACAAAAAAATCAATGGTTTTTACAAAGATATATTGAGCACTTTCCAACAGGTGGAGAGATGGTTTTATTTGATAGAAGTTGGTATAATAGAGCCATGGTAGAGCCTGTATTTGGATTTTGTACAAAAGAAGAGTATGAAATATTTATGGAAGATGTTGTAAATTTTGAGCAAGATTTAGTAAGACAGGGTATGACTTTGATAAAACTATATTTTTCAGTTTCAAAAGAGGAACAAAAAAGAAGGTTTGATAGAAGAATAAATGACCCTTTAAGACAGTGGAAGTTTTCAGAAGTTGATATGCAAGCACAAGATTTATGGACAGAGTTTTCAGAAAAAAAGTATGAGATGTTAAGAAGAACAAACTCAAGAAGTGCTCCATGGCACATAGTAAGAAGTGATAATAAACACAAAGCTAGACTTGAAGCAATGAAAATTATCTTAAACTCTGTTGATTATGACGGACGAAACTACTCTTTAGACTTTTCACCTGATGAGGATATAAATATCTCGGTTCAACGTGAACTTTTACAAATGAGAAAATCTAAAAATTACTAATAAAGAGAAAAGCAACAAGCTTTTTTCTTACTTTATTATTACTTATCAAAACTAATTTAGCTATAATATTTGTATATTTTAAAAAATAATCTAAAGGTATTAGATATTAAAAGGATAGGTGTGTTTTATCCAAAGCTTAAATCAATCTCTACAAAAAATGTAGTTTTATTGCAAGAGTCATGTAGTATAAAAGAAGCTGTACATATTATGGAAGAGCATAATATAAGAGATATTATTGTTAAGGGTGCTTTAGGATTAAAAATTCTATTATCAGAAAAACTTTTAGAGATAAGACTTTATAATATCTCTTATGACACCTTGTTGAGTGAACTTGAACTTCCTTTAGTAAAAAAAATGCACCAAGAAAAAAATGTTGCAGATGCTATAAAAGAAGCAAGTGAAAAAGAGGAGTATATCTGTTTAGTTGATGACAATGATAATTTATGTGGAATAGTAAGTTATAGTGATATCTCCCAAAGTTTAGACCCCTCTGCATTGGCAAAAACTCAAACTCTTAGTGAACTTGTATATCGTTCAAAAATATTATCTGTTCAAACTTTTTGTGATTTTGAAAACTTACTTACAAAAATGGTAAAGAAAAAACAGAGTGTAGCAATAGTTTATGAACATAATAATGCCGTGGGAATAGTAACTCAAAAAGATATTATAAAAATACTTGATAATAATATAAATCCAAAAACAAAAGTAAAAGATTTAATGTCAACTCCTATAGACTCAATTAAAGTTAATATGACTATTCACCATGCATTAGAGTTTTTACAAAAGAAAAAGTTTAAACGTTTGGTTATAGAAGATGAGGGTAAAATAGTTGGAATAGTTACTCAAAAAGAGCTTGTGTCTATGTACTATAACCAATGGTTTGATAGTCTAAAAGAGTATAAAAAAGAGTTAGAGCTAAAAAATGGTGAGCTTGAGCTTATTGCGGATCATTTACCTGAGGGAATGATGGTACTTAATGAAAAAGGGTTTATTGTAAAAACAAACAATGAAGCTGTAAACTTGTTAGGTTATACAAAAAAGGAGCTTGTGGGACTTAGTATAACTGATCTTTTTGGTTGTTCTTTAGATATTGATGGTAATGAATCTTTTGTAAACTGTGTAAAAGAGAATAAGTTAATTCAAACAGTTGATTGTAGTGTATATCAGTTTTTAAAAGGACAGATTGAAAGTACTTGTGAAGAGACTTTTATCAAAAAAGATAAAACTATTCTTCCTGTATCTATGCAAACAAGAAGACTTGATAAGGTTCATGATAATACCCATATGATTATTCTTTTTAGGGATATTTCTAGTGATAAACTTAAACTTGAAAGGGATATGTTTATTGGTGGTCCAACACTACTTTTTGTATGGATTTTACAAGAAGATTGGCCTGTTGAGTATGTATCTCCAAATGTAAAATCAATTTTAGGGTATACAAAAAAAGATTTTGAATCTCAAGAGATAAAGTTTGCAAAACTTATTCATCCTGATGATATAGAAGATGCTTCAAATGAAGTGCAAGAGTACATCAAGCAGCAAAGACCTTTTTGGGAGCAACAATATAGACTAAAAAATAGTAAAGGAAAGTATCGATGGTTTTATGATTATACCGTTGCTACTTACTCTTATGATGGAAAAGTAATAAGTTTAAAGGGGTATTTACTTGATAATACTGAGCAAATTGAAGCTAAAAATGCCTTACAAGAAGCGAAAGTAAAAGCTCAAAAAGCAAATAAAGCAAAATCAGAGTTTTTAGCAAATATGAGTCATGAGATTAGAACTCCTATGAATGCTGTTTTAGGACTTAGTAATATTCTTGGGGATATGGGTTTAAATAGTAAACAAAAAAATATTTTAGACAAAATAAATAGCTCTTCAAAAATTCTTTTGGGAATTATAAATGACATACTTGATTACTCTAAAATAGAAGCTGGTAAGTTTAATTTAGAGTATAGAGAGTTTGATTTAGATGAGTTAATAAGCACCTTGAAAATTATGTTTGAAAATAGTGCTAAAAATAAAGGTTTGACTTTAGAGTTTGATTATAAAGATGTTACTAATAAATATATCTATACAGATGAACTAAGACTTAAACAGGTTTTAATAAATATACTTTCAAACTCTATTAAATTTACTAAGCAAGGTAGTATAAAACTAAAGATTGAGCAAACACTTCTTAGCAATAATAAAGAACAGGTGATGTTGAGTTTTACAGTAGTAGATACAGGTATTGGAATGAATAAAGAGCAGCTTCAAAAACTTTTTACACCTTTTACTCAAGCTGATACATCAACTACTAGAAATTATGGTGGAACAGGGCTTGGCTTGGTTATTACTCAAAAAATTGTTGAGGCTTTAGGCGGAGATGTTTATATCAATAGTGAGGTAAATAGAGGTACCACAGTTGGTTTTAGTATTGTGGCTAATAAAGTTGATGAAGATATAAGTAGATTAAAAAAAGAAGAGATAGTATTAAATAAAAGATTATCTTTTGATGGTTGTAGTGTATTAGTAGTTGAAGATAATGAAATTAATCAAGAAGTAATAACAATGATGCTAGAAAAAGTGGGAATAGAAGTAAGCATAGCATCAAATGGTCAAGATGCAATTAGTATGCATAAAGCTTACCCTAATAAATATAATATGATTTTTATGGATATTCAAATGCCAATAATGAGTGGCTATGAAGCCACAAAACAAATAAGAGTTTATGATAAAAAAATACCAATCATAGCCCTAACAGCAGCTGCTATGATAGAAGATAAACAAAAAGCACAAAACGCAGGGATGAATGAACACTTAAGTAAACCAATAGATACATCACAGTTATACCTAGTACTTTCACAATACTGTAAAGATTTTACCTATGAAGATAAAAAAGATAGACAACAAAATAGTATGATACTAGATGAAGAGTTTTTAGATGAAAGAGTAAGTAGTGAAGATAAGAAAGATGCTATTTTAAAGAAGTTTGAAAACCAACTAGAAATAGGTGAGTTTAAAGATATAGTAAAAAGTATAGAAGAGAGTGAAAAAAATGCACATGAGTTGATACACTCCCTAAAAGGTGTAAGTGGGAATATAGGAGCTAAAAGACTCTATGAGATATCAAAACAAATAGATAGCTACTATAAAAGAAAGGAAGCTGTACCAAAATCAAGTATTGATAGCTTAAAAGAAGAGATAGAAAAACTAAAACATAAACTTGAAACTATGGATTTAAATAAGACACAAAAAGAGCAGACAAAAATTTCAAAACAAGAGCTACAAAGCTTGCTTGATAAAATAAAAGAGCAATTAGAAAATAGCACAATAGTAGATGAAAAAGAGCTTGAGATACTCACCTATAATCTAAATAAAAAAGTATCAAAAAAACAGTTAGAAGAGTTTGAGAGGTTGGTTCTTGAGTATGAGTTTGATAAGGCTTTAGAGGTGATGAATGGATGGAAGATATGAAAAATGACAAACCAATAGTATTAATAGTAGATGATATGCAAGAAAACTTGATGTTTCTTAGTGATATGTTACAAGATGATTACCAAATAAAAATCGCAAAAAATGGTAAAAAAGCACTTGATATTATAGCAAAAGGTGATATTGATTTAATACTTCTTGATATAGTGATGCCAAAATTAGATGGTTATGAAGTTTGTACAGTTTTACAAAATGATTCTAAAACTAAACAGATTCCTATTATATTTGTTACAGCAAATACAAGTGCAAAAGATGAGCAAAAAGGTTTTGAGTTAGGTGCGGTTGATTATATAACAAAACCTTTTAACCCTATAACCGTAAAATCAAGGGTTAAAACTCATCTTAGTTTCTCTTTACAAACTAAACAGCTTCAAGAGGAGCTTGAAAAGAGTAGACAAAAAGATGTATTACTACAACAACAAGCTAGGTTAGCTGCACTTGGTGAGATGATAGGAAATATAGCACATCAATGGAGACAGCCTTTAAGTGTTATTACTACTACAATGAGTGGTTTAAAACTTAAAAATGATTGTGGGATGATACAAGATGGTGATATAGAAAATACAAATGATGTGATTTTGCAAAGTGCAGACTTTTTATCTAAAACAATAGATAATTTTCGTAATTTCTTTCAAAAAGATCAGCCTAATAAAAAGTTTCTTATAAATGATGCAATTTTAGATACAGTTGATATTTTAAAAGCTACATATAAAAATAATCATATAGATTTGAAGTTGGATTTACAAGAAGATATAAACTATTTTGGAAGTAAAAATCTACTTTCTCAAGTTATATTAAATCTTTTATCTAATGCAAAAGATGCTTTTTTGAACTTAGAAAATATAGATAATAGGAAAGTTTTAATCTCTTTGAAAATAGTTGATGAAGATATTATTATAAATGTATTAGATAATGCAAATGGGGTACCATCAGATATTAAGCTAAAAGTATTTGACCCTTATTTTACAACAAAACATAAAAGTCAAGGTACAGGGCTTGGTCTATATATGAGTAGGGTGATTTTACAAAACCATTTTGATGGGACATTAGATGTTTCAAATAAACAAGATAAGTTATATAAGGGTGCATGTTTTACTGTATATATAAAAGCTCAAAATAAAAGTGAATTAGAGTATGAAAAAGTTGTTTAAAAATAGATTTAATCAAACCCTTCTAGTGGCGTATTTTGTAAGTATTATAATAATAGGCTATATGACTAATAGTAGTATTCAATCAAAGATTGAAACGTACAAAGAAGAAAAGAGAGTTAGTGCTAGCAATAAGATTCACTCTGAAATGTCTACTTTGATTTTAGAGAAAAAAGATGCAACTTTAGCTATGGCAATATCTTTAGCATCAAATGATATTTTTAAAAATGCACTTATAAACAAAAACTCATCCACTGTAGATTTAAAAGATATCTCTAAAGAGTATAAGCAAAATACAGTTTTTCAAAATATATGGCTTCAGATTATTGATAAAGAGGGAAAGAGTTTTACTAGAAGTTGGAGTGATAAAAAAGGTGATGATTTATACTCTCTTAGGCGTGATGTAAAAGTTATGTTTAAAGATAAGAAAATACGTACAAGTATTAGTGTAGGAAAGTTTTCAATCTCATTTAAATCGATGGTTCCAATTTTTCATAAAGATGAGTTTTTAGGAGTATTTGAGGTGATATCTCACTTTAATTCCATAGAAAAAAAACTTGCATCAAAAGGGTACGACTCAATTGTAATAGTAGATAAGAAGTATCAAAAACAACTAGCAAAAAATAGTATATCTAAAACTTTTATTGATGGTTATTATGTGGCAAATTTCCAACCAAATAACTATATCTTAGATATTTTAAGAAAGCAAGATATCAAAAAGTTATTAGATAAAAATCTTTATCATAAGTATGGAGAAAATAAGATTTTTGTAGTTAGTAAGATTTTTAGTGATAAGGATATGCCAATAGGTTACATGATAGTTTTAGCCAATGATGGAGTCTCAAGTAGTGATATAAACTCTATTAGAACTCTTCATACTCTATATGGACTGCTTTTCTTTTTGCTTTTAAGCAGTATTTTTATATTTTTGCTAGATAAAGATAAGTTTGTAAAAAAAATTAATGACTATAGATATAATATTAAAATTACAATTTTTACTGGGGTGTTTTTTCTGTTTTTCTTAGGGTTTTTGTACTTTTTTTTAGAGTATGAAAAAAAATCAAAAATAGAACAGTTTCTAAAAAATACTACAAGTGAAAACAGTAAAATATATAATCAGTTTTATGATAAGTTTGAGGATTTGGCTTCGGTTATTTTTCATGCAAAAATAGATACCAATGAAGTGAAAAGAATACTATCAATTGAAAATAAAGATGAATCAAGAAAAAAGCTTTATGAGTATATAAAAGATACTTATGAGATGTTTGAAAAGTACAACTTAAAGCAGCTTCATTTTCACACTCCTGAAAACCACTCTTTTTTAAGAATGCATAGACCTCAAAAGTATGGGGATGATTTAAGTGATATAAGGCAAACAGTTGCTTATGTAAATAAACATAAGAAAAAAATAGATGGATTTGAAGAGGGCGCTATTTACAATGGCTTTAGGTATGTTTATCCATTGTTTAAAGATGAAATCTATTTAGGAAGTGTTGAGGTCTCTTTTTCTGCTTCATACTTAATAGAAGAGCTAATGGAAAACTTTGAGTATAGAGGTGGACTTTTTATAAAAAAAGATGTAGTAGAAAAAAAGCTTATGAAAGATGAGATGCAAAACTACTCAAAAAGTGGTTTAGAAGATTTTTATGTGGAGAAATCTATAGAGGAAAAATCAAATATAAATCATGTAAATCTTGGTTTATGCCAAAAGAATAAAGAACAAATTAAGCAGATTAATGAAAAAGCTAAAGGTGTAGAGGCTTTTAGTTTCTATTTATGTAATGAAGAAGAGATTACAACTTTTATACCACTTGTTAATCCTATTACATTAAAATCAGTGGGAGTAATTGCAGTTGGTAAAACTCATCCTTATATAAAAAATAAAAGTCAAAATACACTATATACTTTTTTAGTTTTGGTATTCTCTTTTGGGGTTGGACTTAGCTTTATTTACAGAGAGCTTATAAGTAAAAAAGAGGCACAACTACTAAATGATGAGTTAAATAATGCTCAAAAAGTATCTAAAATAGGAAACTGGGAGTTAGATTTAAATACAGATAAACTCTTTTGGTCTGATGAGATATATAATATCTTTGAAGTGAATAAAAAAAGTTTTAAGCCAAGTTATGGGGCATTTTTAAAAGCAATTCATCCAGATGATAGACAAAAGGTCAAAGAGGCATATGAAAACTCTTTAAAATCAAAAGAAGCTTATAGTATAGAGCATCGTCTTTTAATAAATGATTGTACTATTAAGTATGTAAAAGAGCATTGTGAAACTTCGTTTGATGCTCATGGAAATGGTATAAAATCAAGTGGAACAGTACAAGATATCACAAGCCAAAAGCTTTCGCAGTTGGAGTTACTAAAAGCAAAAAAAGCAGCTGAAGAAGCAAATAAAGCAAAATCAGAGTTTTTAGCAAATATGAGTCATGAGATAAGAACTCCTATGAATGCTATTATAGGTCTTGGACAGATGCTTAGTGATATAGTAGAAAATAAAAAACAAAAAGAGATATTAAATAAAATCAATAGCTCATCAGAAATGCTATTGGGTATTATAAATGATATACTTGATTACTCTAAAATTGAGGCAGGTATGTTTGAACTTGAACACCATAAGTTTAATATCAATAGTATTATTAATAAACTTAATACAATATTTGAATATAAAGCTAAACAAAAAGGTATTGATTTTACAATCAAAAAAAGCAGAGATTTACCCCTTGCTATTATAAGTGATGAGCTACGACTTGTGCAAGTGCTTAATAATCTTCTATCAAATGCAATTAAGTTTACTAAAGAAGGCTATGTGCAGCTTAATATTGATGTGCTTGAAAAAAATGAAAAAGATAAAACAATCAGGCTTAAAATAAGTGTTGTTGATAGTGGAATAGGAATGAGTAAGAAGCAAGTTTTAAAAATATTTAAGCCATTTACTCAAGCTGATACATCAACTACTAGACAGTATGGAGGTACAGGTCTTGGGCTTGTTATTTCAAAAAATATTGTTGAAGCATTTGGTTCGCAAATAGAAGTAGATAGTAAATTAGGAAGTGGAACAACTTTTTCGTTTGAGTTTAATACAACATATAGCAATCAAGAGTTAAAACAGAAAAAAAAGAGTAAACAAGATAGTATAAGCTTTAAAGATATAGATATTTTAGTAGTAGAAGATAATGAGATAAACCAAGAAGTAGTAAAAATGATGCTAGAAAAAACTAAAGTTAATGTTGATATAGCATCAAATGGAAAAGAGGGAGTTGATAAGTTTTTAGCAAATAAAGATAAATATCAAGTAATACTAATGGACTTACAAATGCCAATAAAAAGTGGCTATGAAGCCACAAAAGAGATAAGAGCTTATGATAAAAAAATACCAATCATAGCCCTAACAGCAGCTGCTATGATAGAAGATAAGCAAAAAGCATTAGATGCAGGAATGAATGAGCATTTAGGTAAACCAATCAATAGTGACAGGCTTTATGAAATAATATCTAAATACTGTAAAGTACCTCTTATCAACAACAATACAGATGCAAAGAGTAAAGAAATAGAGGTATTAGATGAAGAGTTTTTAGAAAATAGAGTAAGTAGTGAAGATAAAAAAGATGCTATTTTAAAGAAGTTTCAAAATCAACTAGAAATAGGTGAGTTTAAAGATGTAGTAAAAAGTATAGAAGATAGTGAAAAAAATGCACATGAGTTGATACACTCCCTAAAAGGTGTAAGTGGAAATATAGGTGCTCAAAGACTCTATGAAATATCAAAGCAAATAGATAGCTACTATAAAAGAAAGGAAGCTGTACCAAAATCAAGTATTGATAGCTTAAAAGAAGAGATAGAAAAACTAAAACATAAACTTGAAACAATGGATTTAAATAAGACACAAAAAGAGCAAACAAAAATTTCAAAGCAAGAGCTACAAACACTTTTAAATAGAGTTAAGAAGTCATTAGAAGGCAGCTTTGTTGTTGATGAAAAGAAATTAGAACAATTATTGTATAATGTAGAAAATATTGTAGATAAAAATGAGATAAAAGAGTTTAAAAAACTAGTAAATGAGTATGAGTTTGATGAAGCTTTAGAGATAATAAACAGGTGGGAAA
>JBNJFB010000053.1:0-15355 GCA_051746405.1 Campylobacterota bacterium | reverse complement strand
TTTTGATACTTTCTTTCATTTTTTTTGCATCTGATGTTGGAAAATCAAATCTACCAATTGAGCCTTTAAAGATAAAATCTCCTGTAAATAGATGTTCATCAAACTGAATTGCAGAACATCCAGGTGTGTGACCTGGAAAGTGATGAAATTTTATTTTTATTCCCTCGATTATTAGCTCTTCATCTGGTTTTACTAAAATATCAGCACTAGAAGGAGGCATACCTAATCCGTATGGGTCTTTATCTAGCATAAATTCATCATCAATTGGCGTATAGATTTTAATATTAAACTCATTTTTTACTTCTTGATTTGACCATACATGGTCAAAGTGTCCATGTGTATTTAGAATTGCTACAGGATTGGTTGCATTTTGTTTTATCCATCTGTTTGCATCTACACCTGGGTCAATAATAAAGTCTTTATTGTCAATAGTAACTATATAACAGTTTGTTTGAAAACTGCCCATTGGTTGAACTTTTATATCCATTTTAAACCTTATTTGATAAAATTTGGTTATTATATCACAAAAGAGGTTATAAATGAATTATTTTTTTTGCTTAGAAGAACTATTATTGACTGATTTACCAAATCAAAAGATAGAAAAATTTAAAGTTTTTTATAAAAAATTTAAAAATGAAGATTATTTTTTTGATGAGTCATATATTCCAGTAAATCTGTATAAACCATCATACGATAGTTTTTTAAATATTGTAAAACCAACATCTCTACCAAAAATAAAAAACTTTAATACTATTGAGGGTAAAAAGTATCTTTTACATACTATTTTACATATAGAGTATAGTGCTATTGATTTAGCTTTAGATGCAGCTTTGAGATTTAAAAACTTACCAACTGATTATTATAAAGATTGGTTAGAGGTTGCAGATGATGAGATTAGACACTTCTTAATGCTAGAAAAACTTCTAAATGAACTAGGTGGCAAATATGGAGATTTCCCTGTTCATAAAAATCTGTTTGAAGCTATGGAAGCAACTCCTGAGTTTTTAAGAAGAATGGCTGCAGTTCCTAGATATCTTGAAGCAAATGGCTTAGATCAAAACCCAAAAATAATGGAAAAACTAAAATCAAACAATGACCCTTTTAATAAAAAAATACTAGATGCTCTAACAGTTATATTAAAAGAAGAGGTTGACCATGTAACAAAAGGTGATAGATGGTTTAAATATGCATGTGATATGGAAAATTTAGAGTATGAACCAACATATATTAAGATTATTGAAGATGTATTTCCAGGTTCAACTAAAAGAAAAATGGATTTAAACTTTGAAGCTAGAAAAGAGGCTGGCTTTTCTTGTGATGAGTTAAAGTTTTTATCTAAAAAAGAAGATTGTAGCTAGTATTACTTTATAAATTTAGATTTTCAAATAACTCTTTTGTACTCAAAAAGCTTCCTTGAAGATTTTTATGCTTAAAGTAATCACCACATAGACCAAATGTTTTATCTAGTGTTAGATAAAAACCTCTGTTTTTTAATCTTTTTTCAACAAAAGCATACTTCCAAAGATGGGAAATTTTATCTATATTAGTATCTAAATCACTGTTTTGAAAATATTTAATATAGTTTAAAATCTCTTCTTTTAACTCATCCTTTGATTTATAATTATTTGATGTTGAATAGTTTTCATTTACATGGAAAACATAGCTATAAAAGTTATTATAGTTATATTTTAAACTATTGTTTACTACTTTTTTAAAGAATTCAGAGTTTTGTATATCTCTATTTATTGTAAAATTTTTATTTGAATAAAGAATAAGTGTAGCAACTGAAGTATAAGAAACTGTTTTAAGTTGTCTTTTAATATCTTCTTGTAATTCTATATGGTGTTGTAAAACTTGAGTAGCTGGAATAGTTATAAAAACATAATCAAAGTTTTTGTAACAATTTTGATTATCATCTTTTAAGAGATATTTTTTATCTATTTTTTCACATGACACTATTTTTGTTTGTTTTATTAAGTCATTTTTATCAATCAAAGCAGAGCACATTTTGTTAATACCACTTTTTGGTATATATGTATTTGTAGTTTTTGTTAAAATCTCTTTTTTTACTAGCTTATTACAAAAGTATATAAAGTCAGGCTCAGTTGCTTCAAAGTAGGGTGTCCCATAATCACAAAACTTATTTTCAATATATTTTGTACTTAATCTTCCACCTGTACCTCTTGATTTTTCAAATATTTTTACATCAAGTTTTGGGTCTTTTTCTTTTAATAAACTATATAAATAACATCCACTAAATCCAGCACCAACTATAGCAATATTCATCTTTTTAGTCCTTATTTGTATAATAGTCTAGCAAATGCAAAGATAAAAACTCCAAGGGCTATGTGTTTTAAGTCTTTGTCATATATAATCATAAATATTGAAGATAAAATCAATGCTAAAGAGGTTATTTTTGGTTTTATATACTCTTTAGCTTCCTTAGATAGATACTGTAATTGATTACTTGATAATTCAACTTTTAGTTCACCTTCACTTGCTTGTTTAAAAGTTGATTTTATATCTTTAATGGTAAATGGTATATCTTTTATTTCATCAATAATAGTTTCACTAATTGAGTCTTTTGCACCCAAAGCTTTTGGCAAGTTTTTTTTAAGTATTGGTAAAATATCTTTTACACCATTGAAGTTTTCAATATAAGTTGTACCTAGCCCTTCAATAATAGCACTAACTCTTAAAATATATATAGCATCACTTGGAAGTTTAAAAGGCATATTTCTAGTGCTTTGTAGTACTTCAAAAGCAAGTTTTTGCATTGATTCACTATCTAAATTATTGTTAGAAAAAATATCAAACATCTTACTTGTAAACTGGGCAAGTTCACTAGTTGGAGCTTCATAAGCAATAGTACCAAGTCTTTTGCTCGCACTTATATATAGTTCATAATTTTGCTCATTTGCAGCTTTTATTAGTTCTATTATTGCAATTCTTTTATCATTTGGTACAGTTTTTACCATACCAAAATCAAGCATAGTAATACCTCCATCTTTTGTAATAAGAATATTACCTGGATGTGGGTCTGCATGAAAGTAGCCATTTATAAGCATTTGAGTTGTATAAAAATCAACTAAATTTGAAATAATCTTATTAAAATCTATATTGTATTTTAAAATAGACTCTTTATCATCAAATCTATATCCCTCTTCATAGCTCATAACAAGAGCATCATCACTACAATACTGTGAATATGCCTTAGGAAACTTTATATTCTGTTCTTTATAGGTTTCACTAAACTTTTGTAGATTTTGCAGTTCAGTTGTTAAACTAACTTCTTGCTTAATCATTGATGAAAACTCATCAATTACAGCTTCAATAGAGTTTTTTGTATAATGGGAGAATAGAGGTTTAAATAGTTTGTTAAAAAAAGTTATTATTTTTATATCTGCTAATACTCTTTGCTTTATATCTTCTCTTCTTAATTTTACAGCAACTTTTTCACCTGATTTTAAATATGCAATATGAACCTGTCCAATTGAAGCTGAAGCTATTGCTGTATTGTCAAACTCTTTAAAAGGGGTATTTGCAAAAGCCCTTGCAAATACCCTAAGGAAACTGTCATTAGACATTGTAGGAAGTTTGTCGTGTAATTGTCTTAATTCAACTAAATACTCTTCATTAAAAAAATCTGCTCTAGTTGCTAAAACTTGAGCTAATTTAATGAAGCTAGCACCTAAATGTATAGTAGTAGTTTTTAAGCCTTTAGGTCCAAGAGGTTTGATCCACAAAAAACTCTCTTTTTTCTTAATAACCATAAAAATAGTCATTAAAAACCTAAAGACTTTATAGACTCTTTTAGGAGAGTAGAGGTTTAGTTTGCTTAAAAAGGGTTTTATTTTAAGTCCTTTTTAAGCTCTTCTAAATCCTCTTTTGTTACAAGTCCTAACTCTTTTATTGACTCTTTAACACTATCTTTGATATGCTGTTTTAATCTTTGTTCTTCGTCTTGTCCTTTTTTTTCTAAAGATTCTATAAAGCCTTTTATATCAGAAGAGTCTATCTTTCCTTTATCTTCTAATTTTTTTAACTCATCTTCAACTTTTTGCTTTACCATAACACCTGCACCTAATCCTGTAAAAAGTAAATCTCTAATCATTCTGTTTCCTTTTTTTGTTTATTATATTCTATTTTTATACCATTTTGTACAAACTATTTGTTAGTTGATTTATTTTAACTTACCAAGGACCTTTAAATCTTGTTGGTTTATGGTATGTTTTGTTTTTATGCTTAGTAGCTCTTCCTTGAACTCTACTTCTCCATCTTTTAAAAGCTTTTGCACTCAGAAGTTTTTTCATGATTTTTTTTACTTGATTTTCAGTCAAACCATACTGTAAATAAATAGCATCAAAAGTTGTTCTATCTTGCCATGCCATTTGAATTAACCTATTCTCATCAAACTCTTGTAACTGTTCATTTAGTTTTTTTGCTTTTTTAGGCTTTTGAAGTTTTTTGTAGTTCATTAATTACTCCTGAATAGTCCAGATTAATTTTTTAGTTGCAAAGCCAAGTTTTGGTAACTTTTCCAAGATCATATTTTTTGTATTCTCATCTAACTTTTTTGTTCTTGATAATATCCATAAATACTCTCTTGATGGACTTCCAACAACTGCATATGAGTAATCATCTGCTAACATTAAAATCCAATAGTCTCCATAAAAAGGTCGAAAAAAACTAACTTTTAACTTGCTATTTGTTTTATCTGTTGCATACGCAATACCTGTGGCCTTTGATTTTTCATTTGTTGTTATATCTGTACATCTATTTATAACTTCTATTTTATTATCTTCTTTTAAAGTATATGATGCATTGACATTTTTACAATTCTCTTCAAAGCTGTGTTCGTATCTAGCTATTTCATACCACTTACCAAGATACTTTTTTATATCTACATTATCAACTGTTTTCAATGGTGGATTTTTAGTACTACACCCAATAAATAGAAGTGATAATACCATAACAATAATATATCTCATAAAATATCCTTTTACTTTAATATTAAATTATATTAGCTTTTAATTCTATTTTGTACTTATTTAATGTTAATTAATAAACTCAGTCATATATTTTCTATAAAGTAGGGGAATATAGTTTTGTTGACACTTTTTATTCTCTCTTGTATCTATGCTAACAGCATCAAAGAAAGTTCTCCATAAGTTTTGAAACATCTTTTCATCATCTGATAGGGTTGGTTGCTCAAACTCTAATACCTCTTTTACTCCTATAAATTCACTATTTTTTATAAATGCTATTTTTCTATTAATATCATGAATTATATAGTTTTGATTATTTAATCTTTTTAAAAAATGCTTTCCTAAAAAATATATCACATTAAATTTTGTCTCAACTTTTGCATATAGTGTACCATCTTTAAGCTCTTCAAACCTTGTAAAACCTTTCATTTTATGGATATGTCTAAATAGTTCTGTTAATAGATTATCTATAAAAAACACATTTGGATTATTTATGTTATAAAGCTCTTTTTTGTTTTTAAATCCTGCGATAATATATTGTAAAAGATTTATTTCAAACTCTATACTATCACACATAAAGCTATTTATAATATTTTCAAAATGTTTTTTATAAAACTTTTTTTCAATAGCATCTAAAACTTTAATAGCTTTTTGTTCATCTGTTTTTACTTGTAAAACCTCTTCAAGTAAAAGATTTTTAGGTTGGGTTTTTATAATACTTGAGGGGTTTAACTTTTGATAATAAACCTCATAAACAAGTGTTAAAAAACCCTCAAAACTTCCATCATATTGTAAAATCATTTTATAATTCACCTGTAATTGAACTATACTGTATATCAAAAAGGCTTGGTTGTATTATCTTTTTTTGTGGAGGCTTTACTATTGCTAGTTTTATATCCTCTTTGTAAAAAGCTATCTCTTTTTGATATTTACCTTTACAAGTGATAAAGTACTTAGCTCTTTTTAAAGATATTTTTAGCTTTTTTAAATCATGAAAATCCAAGCTTTTAAATCTTCTTGCTTTCAGTATCTTAAAAACTCCTCTTATTCCAATTCCAGGAATCCTTAAAAGCTCATCTTTGCTTGCTTTGTTTATCTCCATTGGAAAGTATTGTAAATTTTGCAATGCCCAAAAGGTTTTTGGATCAACCTCTTCATCTAAATTTGGATTTTGGTCATTTACTATCTCATCCCAAGTAAAATCATAAAATCTAAGTAGCCAGTCAGCTTGATAAAGTCTATGTTCTCGAAGTAAGGGTGGCTTAGTAAGAACTGTTGGTAAGTTTTTATCATCATTTACAGGAATATATGCACTATAGTATACTCTTTTTAAAAGTGCTTTATCATATAAAACTGAACTTAGTTTTAGTATATCCCTGTCACTTTCAGGGGTTGCTCCTACTATTAATTGCGTACTCATACCTATTGGTTTTACATCTTTTTCTAGACTTATATCCCTTGCATACTTTAAGGGTTGAAGTACCTTTTGCTTTGTTTTATTTGGAGCTAAAAGTTTTAAAGATTTATCGCTTGGTAGCTCTATATTAGAACTAACTCTATTTGCTAAGCTAACAACCTCTTTTATTAGCTCATCACAAGCCCCTGGAATCAATTTCACATGAATATATCCATTAAATCTATACTCAAACCTTAATATTTTAAGTGCCTTTAAGATTAAGTTCATGGTATGGTCTTCATCTTTTACAATTCCTGAACTTAAAAAGAGTCCTTCTATATAGTTTCTTTTATAAAAATTTATTGTAATATCAGCAAGTTGTCGTGAAGTAAAAGCTTCTCTTCTTATATCATTTGATTTTCTATTTATACAATAAGAGCAGTCATAAATACAGTGATTTGTAAACAGTACTTTCAATAAAGATACACATCTACCATCTGCTGTATATGTGTGACAAATACCACTGTTTTGAGTTGCACCTAACTGATCTGTTTTGTGGTTATTATCACTTCCACTTGAACTACATGATACATCATATTTTGCTGAGTTTGCTAAGACTTCCATCTTTTTATAAATATCATTTTTCATAAGTAAATTATATAATAAAAAATGAAAATTTTTCAAAAATATTACATTTTGTAAGCTATTATTATAGTAAGATGTTTTATAGATTTACAATAAAGATATTATACCCTCCATCGTATTTATATTTAAGTTCAAAGTTATGTTTTTTTAATATTTTTATAACTATACTTAAACCCAAGCCAAATCCGTCTCTTTGTGGTAACTCTTGTGTAAATGGTCTTATATAATAGTCTAAACCTTCATTTAGTTTATCGCCTTTATTTTTAATAAAAACTCTATTTTCTTTAATATCTATTATTATAGGAAGAGTAGTAGAGTATTTAAGTGCATTATCAATAAGGTTTTTAAGTGCTATTGAAAGATAATATAAATCACCATTTATAGTAAAGTTAGTGTTGATTCTTAAATCTATTTTAGATTCATCTTCTAAATAGAGCTTATCTAAGGACTCTAATATAAGTGTTTCACTATCAAATGAAGTTATTTTTAGCTTTGTTTGATTTAATTTTTCTAACTGTATTAACTCATTTGTTAAAACTTCTAAGTCTTTAAATATTTTCTTTAAAAGCTTTTTTTGCTCTAGATTATTAATTTTTTCTATGGCAAAATTACCTTTTGCTATAGGTGTTCTAAGTTCATGTCCTATATCCCTTAGTAAATTCTCTCTTGTTTTTATAGACTCTTGAATCTCATAAGCCATTTTATTAAAAGTTTTAGCAAGAGTGCCCACCTCATCATTTGAATATATTTTTACTCTTGTACTATATTTGCCCTTTGCAAAGCTATTTATATTATCTGTAATTTTCTTTAAAGGATAAATTAATTTTATGATATATAGAAAAGTAGCTACTAATAAAAATATATCTAAAAAGATTAAGATATTTAATACCCTTCTATCATTTAAGTTTTGCTCATCATCTGTTTTTAGCATATACTCATTATTTAAATATTTTACATGTAAAATAAACTCATCTTCAAACTTTTCTTGAAATATATGCACAAAACCAAAAGTATATTTTTTATAGTATAAAGTTTCACCTTTTGTTTGATTTTTCTGTTTAACTATCTCTAAACTATAAGTATTTAAAAGCTCGTTTATTGAATCTTTATTGTTTATATTTTGTAGTATTTTATTAGTGATATCCAAATACTTATCTTTTACTAGATTATTTATTCTTTGAGTATTTATATTGTCAATCCATAAACCAATAATAGTCATAAGAGTTAAGCTTACTAAAAAAAGAGTTGCTATTTTTTTTGTTATACTCATTTTTAACTTAACTTATTAATAAATTTATAACCAACGCCCCAAACAGACTTGATATAAATAGGGTGTTTTGTATCATCACCGATTTTATGTCTTATATTAGAAATATGCATATCTATAGTTCTATTTTTTGTATTTTCATCTAAGGAAGTGGCATTTAGTATCTGTTCCCTTGAAGATATTTTATTTATGTTTTCAATTAAAAAAATAAATATCTCAAACTCAATTTTTGTAAACTCTATTGGATAGTTATCTATTAGTATCTCTTTGTTTTCTCTATCAATAGTAAAATCAGAAATTTTGATTTTTGATTTACTAAATTTTTTTAATATATTTTCAATTCTTAAAACTAACTCTCTTGGTTCATATGGTTTAGCTAAATAGTCATCAACTCCAAGTTCAAATCCATGGATTTTATTTCCTATATCTCCTCTTGCTGAGGATATTATTACAGGTATATCATGGATTTCTTTAAGTTTTTTTAATAGATCAAAACCATCCATATTAGGCAACATTAAGTCTAATACAATAATAGAGTAGTTTTGATTTTTTTTGTATTCATTTAAGACTTCTTTTGGGTTACTAAAGCAGGTACATTCAAACTCATACTCTTTTAAGTACTGCTTTATAAACTCTTGCATTTGTAAATCATCTTCAATTAATAAAACTTTTTTATTCAACTCTCCACTCCTTAAAATGTAAAGAGAATCTTTCCCTTTGTTTTGGAGTCAAAATGGAGTGAATACTCTCTATAAAATCAGTTTCAAGCTCTATTTTTTCTTCATAAATCTCTTCTAAACTCTCTTCATACTCATCTTTATCAAAATGACTACTTACTATTAACTCCTTTAACTTCTTCTCTTCTTTTTTATTTTTTTTGTAAAACTCTCTATACTCTTTTTGATACTTAATTAAAACTTTTTTAAGTTTCTTAATTTGTTGATTATTTAGATTTAAATAATCCAGATTTTTATAAATATGGTGTTTTTTATTATATTTATGCTCATCATATTTATCATAATCATAATCATCATCTGCAAGTAGTAGATTACTAAATGTGATACTAAATAAAAGTATCAATATCTTTAATATTTTCATTTTTTATTAAACCTTTTTCTATATCACTATGGCAAGCTTTACAGTTTGCTTTGCTTTTTACATTTTTATGTTTAAAAACTTCTTTTGGAATTTTTTTATGCTCTTTCTTCCAATAAGTTGTTTTTGTTATTGCTATTATATCTTTATTGCCAATAGAATTCAAAATCTTATAACTCTCTTTTCTTGTACTATTTTGTGCACTATTATTTAATAAGTAGTTTAGTATATTTCTATTATCTTCAGGTACTATCCACGCATCATCTCCAAAATGATTATCTAAATTTGACATTAATGTTTTCCATGATTTTTTAGGTAGTAAATGTGGAGGGTAAAGTATATGACAAGAGGAACACTCTTTTACAAAAAGTGCATTTTCTTGTTTGTAATCTATTGCTTCAAACTTTGATGATAAAAATATATTTTTATCATCAATTAAACTAAAAATAAAAAAGTAGATTAAACCCACAAAGAAAAGTAGGGCAATTAGCTTTTGAAATATATTTAAGCTCACACTTTCATTCTTATTTGTATTTTTATAACCTGTAAATATAGAGTCTAAGGTTTTATGTTTTGGTTTTAAAACTTTATCAACAAATACGCCCAGTAAGTGTAAAACTATCAAGGCTACTACTAAGTTTGCAAGTATTTCATGTAACTGCTCAAAAAGCTCCATCTCTTTATAAGATGAGCTATTTAAAAAAGATAATACTCCCTTACCCTCTTGTATACCAAAAGTTAAAACCCCTGAAATTATAGTAAGAAATAGTACTACTAATAAGGCAATCATAACATTTGAAGCTAAAGGATTATGCCCCACATATTTTTGTTTTGTACTAAGTATATTTTTTAGGTACTCCTTACTTTTTTTAGTACTAAGTGCAAAATCTTTGAACTTTGAGTATTTAGGACCAAAAACTACCCATACAACTCTAAAAATAAGAAGTATTAAAATAGCATAACCAATAATAGCATGATATGTTATCAAATCATCATCTTCAGTTAAAAAAGCTAATAGTACAAATAAAGCTAAAAGCCAGTGAAAAACTCTAGTAGGTAAAGTCCATATATATGATTTCATAAAAACTCCTAATCATCCCATCTTCCATAGTTTGGAATAATAATATCCCTTTCACTATAGATACCTTTTTTAGCAGTAGTATGACAAGCTGTACAGTTAAATAGACCTTTTACCTCTTTTTGTTTAATAAATCTACTTGGAATCTCATCATGCTCTTTTATAAAGTATGGAACTTTTGTAATTGCTATTGGATACGCATTTAATCTATTTATACTATTAGCAAGTTTTCTACTTCTTTTATAGTTCATATTTTTTTCAGCACTATTATTTTTTAAATAAGTGGTTAAAGTTGCTAAATCCTCTTTTAATAGTGAAGCATCTACACCAAAGTGATTTTGTAAATTATTCATAAGCTTAACCCATGATTTTTGCGTTAATAATCCAGGTTGATATGCAAAATGACAAGCTGAACACTCATTTATATAAAGCTTGTTTTCAACTGGTTTTACACCTTTTTTATTATTTCCATAATAGTAATCATCATCACTATATGCAAAATTAAAAATTAATACTATTAATAATATATATCTCATAATAAGGCTCCTTTTATTTATTCATAATATAAGTTAAAACATCACCTTTTTCTTGCGGTGTTCCAACTCTATTATAAACATCTTTGAAATTTCTTCTGAGCCATTTTCTAACATCTTTAACATTAGTTAACCTTTTTGGATTTGCTTTTGGTGAAAGTGGTTTTATAACTTTTCCTGTAAATAAGTTTTTATGCTCTTTTGTTAAATCAATCCCATGACAAGATGTACAAGATACTTCTTTACCTTTTTTACCTATATGTTTTGAGGTAAATATCTTTTCACCTCTTTTATAATCAAAACCTTTAAATCCAGGTTTGTCTTTTTTTACTTCTTGTTCTAATCCACTCATATAATCTTGAAAATCATTTCCAAGTGAAAATGAGATAATAAGTGAAAATAAAATTAAAACTCTCATGTTTAACTCCTACTAATAAATTTTATAATAGAAGTATAAAGGAAAAGTTTCAATTTTTTATGTTAGGTCTCTTTACATTTTCTTGACAATTAGTTTAATATGGTAAGTGCTTCATTTATATCATCATACTTTTTAATATTTTTATTTGATAGTATATTTGCTTTATTTAGTTTATTTTGAACTCTTTTATTCATTCCACTTATAATAACTACTTTATTAGAATCAAGTAAATCTTCTAAAATAGCTTTAAAAGCTACAATACCTGTCATATCAATCATTGGTACATTTTCCATATTTATTATAATTGTATTTGTTGATTTATCATTTTGTAAAATCACTCTTAAAGCTGACTGGGTTATACCAAAAAACATTGGACCGTCTATATTGTATATAGCTACATTTTTAGGAACTTTGCTATTTATTGATTTATGATTATTATTTATAAGTTCAACTTTATATAAATCAATAGTTCTTTTTATAAAAAGTATAGCTGCAAGTGCTATCCCAACTCCAACAGCAACTTGCATATCTAAAAATACTGTAAGTAAAAAACAAGTAAGTAAAACATAAATATCATTTTTTGGAGCTATTTTAATAATATTTACAAAGTGTTTTACCTCAGACATATTCCATGCAACTATTAATAATAATGCAGCTAATGCAGCCATTGGTAAATATGATAAATATGGTGCAAGTAATATAATACTTAAAAAAAGAAAAGTAGAGTGTATAACTGCAGATAGTTTACTTGTAGCTCCTGCTTTTATATTAGCAGCACTTCTAGCAATTGCTGCTGTTGCAGGAATACCTGCAAAGAAAGGAACACTCATATTTGCTAATCCTTGACCTATTAACTCTTTATTTGGATTGGTTTTATTTTTTGTCATGCCATCAGTTATAACTGAACATAAAAGTGACTCTAAAGCACCTAAGATAGCTATAGCAATACTGTGTGGTAAAAGAATATACAAAGTCTCTAGATTAAACAGATCAAAATCTATATGATTTAATGGGTTATAAAAGTTTAAACCAACAGGTGGTATTCCCCAAAAAGTCTCACCATTTGATTCATATGAAAAAGTTGAGTTTATAGTAGAGATATCATAACCAAAATATTTATTTAAGATAAATACCCATATAGTAATAACACTAAGTGCCACTAAAGCACCTGGAATCTTACTTTTTGTTTTGGTCCACAAAATAAGAAATAGTAGAGTAAAAGCTGCCACAAATGTCTCACTTAAACTAATTGTACTAAAAGATTGAGCTATTAAATATACTTTATTATGAAAATGACCTGAGAAATTCTCTATTTGTAATCCAAAAAAGTCTTTTATTTGAAAGGTTGCTATTACTACAGCAATTCCCGTAGTAAAGCCAATTGTAACAGGGTAGGGTATTAACTCTATTAATTTACCAAGTCTAAAAACACCCATCAAAACTAAAATAACACCAGATAAAAATCCACAAATCAAAAGTCCAGAAAATCCAAATTTTTGTACAATGGGAATTAAAATAACAACAAAAGCAGCTGTTGGTCCTGTTATATTAACCCTACTGCTTCCAAAAATTGAAGCTACAATACCACCTACAATTGCTGTATATATACCATATTGAGGTGCAACACCAATTGCAATTGCCAAAGCCATTGATAAAGGAAGGGCAATGATACCAACTGTAATACCTGAAAAAATATTATTTTTTATCATTTAAATCTCTTTACTTTTATTAATGTGGGTTTATACCTATAAAAAAACTTTCAGATGGTTATATCGAAAGTTACTTATTGTAATAAAAGATATTAACTATCTTTAAATTTCTCTCTAATTTCTAAAAACTTATCTAAGTTTTCAAAAAATATATCTACTAGTTTTGGGTCAAAATGCTTGCCTTTTTCTTCTTTAAAAAGATTAAATATTCGCTCATCTTCCCAAGCTTTTTTATAGCATCTATCACTTCCTAGTGCATCAAAAACATCTGCAAGTGCAGTTATCCTTCCATAAATATGTATATCTTCACCTTTTAGTTTGTTTGGATAGCCTGTTCCATCCCATTTTTCATGATGCTCATATGACACTATTGCTGCTGCTTTTAGAAGTGGTCTATTTGAGTGTTTTAGCATATCATATCCAAGTTGGGCATGTGTATTCATAATTTCTCTTTCTTCTTCGTTGAATCTTCCTGGTTTGTTAAGAATCGAATCAGCAATAGCAACTTTTCCTATGTCGTGCATAGGACTAGCTTGTTTTAAAAGTTCAACCTCTTTTTTTGGTAACCCATAGTGTTGTGCTAAAACTTTTGAATACTCTGCAACTCTTTTTACATGGTTTCCTGTCTCTTTACTTCTACTCTCACCAATAGAACCCATAGTAAAAACAACCTCTTTTTGTGTATTCTCAATCTCTTTATTTAAGTTTTTTATCTTTTTAAGTCCCTTGTCAACTTGTTTTTGAACTTGGTCAAAGCTTAAACCTACATTTTTATTTACTTTGTATGATAGATATAAAATAAATAAAACTGTAAAAATAAGAATTAAAATAACTGCAAAATAGAAATCATCAATAAAATTTTGAGATAATCTATCTATATCTTTTTGTATTTTTATGCTAATATCTTTATTCTTATTTACAATTTCATAAATATCATTTTGAAGCTCTAACTCTTTTATCTCATACTTTTTTATATCAATTGCATAAGTACCTATCTTTTTAGAGGTATTTCTATATCTATTGAAAACCTCTTTATTTTTAAACTCTTTTTGTATTAAATCAATATGATTAAGCCATTTATTAAGATACTCACTATTTTTATGTTGGAAAAGTGCTTCTTTACTATAGTATTGCATATCACCATAATCACGAACTATATCTAAATCTTTAGTTTTTAATATAATAGTCTCAATTATATTTCTAAGTCTATTCTCTTTTGGATATATTAAATCAAATTTCTCTTTTAATTCTATTTTTTTTGATTGAATGTAAAAGATATTTTCAAATAACTCTTCAATCTCTTTTTCACTTTTTGATATTAAATTTAAGTTCTTCTTTACTTGTTCATACTCATGTATATCTTTTATTAGATAATCTACTAAATCCTTCTTCTCTATTTGAAGAAGCTTATCAAGCTCCTTTTCAAAACTTTTTTCAAAATTAATAAAGTTATTTGCAATATTTTCTAGCTGCTTCTTTTTTGTACTTGTTAAAAGTTCTTTAACTAAAGTATTCATATTATCTTGCATTTTTACTAATCTATCAACACTCTTTTTAGTTTGATTATTCTCTTTAATTTGATATAAAATCAAACTATTAATTAGAAATATTCCAAATATCAGTAATATTATAAATATAAAACTTATTTTTACAGCTTTTTTAACATTCATCTTATTAATCCTTTTTAAATACTATTTTAATATTTGTACCTTTGTTCTCTTGACTTTGAATATCTAAACTTCCATTATGTAGCTTAATTATCTTTTTAGATATAGCCATACCAAGTCCAGTACCACCTGAGTTTTTATTTCTACTTTTATCGGTTCTATAAAACTCTTCAAATATTTTATGGATTTCATCTTTAGAAATACCTATGCCATTATCTCTTACACTTATAATATAATTATTTCCATTTGTAAAGTTATTAATTTCTACTTTAGAGTTTCTATTACTAAAATCTATTGCATTTTTAATAATATTTTTTAATGCAACTTTTAGTAGTGAACTATATCCTTTTATTTGTAGTAAATCATCTATATTTGGCACTAAAGTTATATCTTTAGATATGGCGTAGGTTTTAAGTTCACTTATTGACTCAAGTGTAATCTCATCTAAATAGATATCTTGATGAAAATTTTGATTGAAATTTGACCCACTTTTTTGAATAAAAATGACCCACCTGCAGATTAAAATTATAGCGTAAATATTTTTAGTTTTTGTCCTCCT
>JBNJFB010000052.1:0-15698 GCA_051746405.1 Campylobacterota bacterium | reverse complement strand
GAGACTCCACAATCTACATTATCACTTAAAACAATGTATGTATCTATTTTATTATGGTTAAAAAACTCTAGTGAATTATCTGAAGATGGTGAGCCTTGTACCCAGTAGATACCCTCTTTTTTGTAGTAGTGCGGGATAGTTTTATATAGGTTGTTTACTACACCTACTTTAACTTTGATGGCTAAAAGTTCTCTTATTACATTTGTAACTTTCTCCTCTTCACCTCCAACTATCAAAACATCTATATGTCTGTTTATGTATTTAACTCCATGATGATATCTATTTTTTCTAACGTAGATTATCGACCCAGCAACGGATAATATAGCTGCAAAAAGTGATATTGCAATAGGAATGTAAAGAGATGTTAAAATCTTGCCCTCTAAAGTAGTTGGTGAAAAGTCCCCATACCCCACAGTAGAAGCTGTTACTACATTGTAATAAACCATTGTAATAACTGAGTGCATCCCCTCATAACTCATATAAAAGTAATCATACACAGCAGTTACTAAAAACAGTGATGCAAAAAGATACATTATAGTATTAACATCATTATTGTTAAATATGAAAATCTTCTTAAACTTTTTCAGATACAACAACATTTTAAACTTCCTCTTTACTTAATTTAGTACGCAATGGTAACATAAATTTAGATTCCAAATGTTTAATATCTACTGTTTAACTTTTTGTTTTGAAAAGACAAAAGAGATAAAAACAGTACTCATAGCTAATAATGAAGTTATTAAAAATATATTAGAGTAGTCACTTGTAAGATCATGTGTAATACCTGCTACAAAAGGTCCCAAAGCTTGAAAGCTAGCAAAGAGTATTGTTACTAAAGAGAAAACTTTTGATGTTTTATCCCTATGAAACTCCAATGAACATAGTAAAATCACTAAAGAGGGAATACTCCATACAGAAATACCAAAAAGTATTACACTTAACCAAATAATAAAAGAAGGAAACTCAAAAGCTAAACTTCCATGGGCTATGGCTTGTAAAGAGTAAGCTACAATAAGTGTTTTATATGCCCCTACTTTATCTGCAAATATTCCAAATAAAAATCCAGAAAAAATACTCATAAATCCTAAAAGTGTCCAGAAGTTACCTGAAATATGCGTAGAAAGAGTATATTTTTCCATAACAGTACTTACAAAAAAAGTAACATAAATAGAGTATGTAAATCCAAATACAATATATATAAAAGCAATCTTCCAAAACACTGAATTTGTTATAAACTCTTTTGTTTTAAAATTCAAACTTCCACTACTAGTATGAGAAGCATGCTTTTTTATTCCAGCTTTTGCAATAAAACTTACAACCACTAAAATCACACAAAAAATAGTCCATGCTGTTTTCCATGGCATATTAGCAACTATATCTTCAGTAAAAGGAACTATTTGTCCTGTCAATACAATTGCCAAACCACTTGCACCTACAATAATACCAAGAGCTTTTCCTCGAATCTCTTTTGGAATAACACTTGCAATATAAGCCATAATAGCAATATTTGATATAGCAGAGAAAAAGCCACTTAATGAATAAAAAAATGCTATAACTTGATAGTTGTTAGTATGCGTCATTAAAAACATAAAAAATGCTTGCAATAAAATAGTAGCAAAAATAAGTCTATGGGTTGCAAAGGTTTTATATAGATAGTTTGCAAAGAAGATACCTACAAAGTATCCTATAAAATTTGATGTTCCTATCAATCCTGCTTGTGTAGAGGAGAGATAAAGGCTCTCTTGTAAGTTTGGTAAAATCATCCCAAAAGAGAACCTTCCAAAACCTAAACAGGCTAAAATCACTAAAAATGATGCAATAATTGACTTCATATATTTTTTCATATTTTAGCCTCTTTAGTTGTGCGTATAAGTAAAATGATTATATTAATGTTTTAGTTAAATAATATTTAAATAATCTTTAAATGAGTTATAGCCTTGATTATTATTTTTATAATCTAGAATTAAATCACTAATAAAATCAACAACTTGTGTTGCTTGAACTTTTTTACCTGCTTTATGTGCAATTTTACTTTTAGTTTCACCCTCTAAGTGTCCACCAAATAAAACATCATACCCCTCAACTCTATTTCCATCTTCATCTCTTACTTTTGTACCTACAAGTCCAATATCTGCAATTTGTGGGTGAGAACATCCATTTCCACATCCTGAGATTGCAATCATAACAGGCTCATCAAAGTCTTTATTTTTCTCTTCTAATTCAACTACAATTTTCTTAGCATACTCTTTTGTCTCTGTAATACCAAACTTACAAAACTCTTTTCCTGTACATGACTGTAGCCTAGCTCTAAAAGTGGATGGTTTATATGGATATCCTAAGTTATCAAACTCATTAGCTAAATCTTTTGCAACCTCATCTTTTATACCATACACTATAAAGTTTTGTGTTGATGTAAGTGCTATTCCATTTGCATTATATTTTTTACAGATTTCACTCATAGCTTTAAAATCATCACCTGCAACTCTTCCTGAATTTGTAGCAAATCCTACATATGACTCACCGTCATTTTTTGCTTTATGTATACCAAAGTGATGTCTATTTTGCAATGGTGTAATAGTTGGTTCTTCAAAACCTTCTTGTAGTTTATATCCTAACTTTTTTTCAATCTCATCTACAAACTTCTCTAATCCCCACTCATTTACTAAGTGTCTAACTCTAGCTTTATTTCTATTGTGTCTATTACCATTATCCCTAAAAATCTCTGCACATACAACTGCCACATCTTTTACTTGCTTTGGTTTTACATATCTATTTGCTCTGTATGCAATCTGCTTTGATTTTGAGAGTCCACCTGCCAAAGTCAAATCAAATAGTACCTCATCATTTTCATTCTTAAAAGCAGTAAATGCAACATCTTGAATTTCATGGGCAGCTGCATGCTTAGAACAACCTGATACACCTATTTTATATTTTCTAGGAAAATTACAAAACCTATCTTCATTTTCAATAAAATAGTCATCAATCTCTTTTGCAATTATACTTGCATCTATTATTTCATTTGGGTCTATTCCACCTAATGGCGATGTCATAATAGGTCTTGGTCCATCTCCTGAAGCCATTTTTGAAGTTAAACCAACAGACTCTAAAAGCTCAAATATTTTAGGTATATCTTTTATCTCAATAAAGTGAAACTGTATATTTTGCCTATCTGTAAAATCAACTAATCCCTTTGCATACTCTTGCCCTATTTTTGCCATTATTTCTAGTTGCTTTTGATTCATTTTTGCATCAACTAGTTTTATTCTTTTCATAAAATATGCTTTATCTTCACTTTTGTTACTATTAATATGAGGATACATACCATACCACTTTAGAAGCCCTATATACTCATCTTTTAGGGGTACCCCTTGCTTCGCTTCTTGATACATATCATCTATTACTTTCAATGGATTTCTTGATGCTTTTAATTTTTCTAAAGCAGACAACTCTTTTTGTGACATATTTTCTCCTATTTGATATTGCACTTATACTATTTCATATTATAACAAACTTTTCTAAAATACTCATTAGCTTTAATCTTGATTAAATTACTTGTATATATTATCATATCTTTTAAGTTTTTTATAAGCTTATTTTCTGATTTTATTTTATATAATATGTTTTAGCAATAAGAAAATGAACTTTTAACTATTAACTTCACAATCTTAAAAGCATAAAATATAAATTAGGAGCTTTAAATTGTCAATAATGTTTAATAATACATATATTGATGGTTACATTATAGATGACCCTATAGTTTTAGATATTTATAGTGTTGTTTCACATATTAAATCAAAACAGTATGATTTAGCAATAAAAATCATGAAAGAAAAAGATATTAATTTTGAAAAAATTATATTAAAAACCCAAAGATTAAAACTTGTTAACTTAATAGATTTTGTAGACTACCTAATCAAAACAAATAAATAATAAAGAAATAAAAATGAAAAATGATTTTATTAATAGAAAGTTAGTTCAAATAAGTAATAATATTTATTGCTCTGATTCTATTTTCAATTTAGATATTGAAACCAAACTTTTGCCAAACTGTTATTATGATTACCCTTATTTAATAATTGATGATTTTTTAAGCCAAGAAGAGTGCTTACTTATAAACAAAAATATACAAAAAAGCTCAAACTATCAAAAAGCTTCATTAAGAACTTTAGATATAGTTCCAGATGAGACTTTAAATGAGGATATTAGAAAAACATTTATTTATAAAATAAGCCCTAAATATATTGATATTTATACCACTAGATTTAAACAAAATCAAAATAGAATTGAAAACTATTTTAATCTATGTATGACAAAATCTACTAAACTACAAGCTTTAGAGTATTTAGAAAACTACTTTTATGCTATTCATAGTGATGACTCTAGTATGATTTATGAGAAAGAAGCACTTGTGGGATTTAAACCTGTAGCTAAAAATAGAAAACTAACAACTGTACTTTTCACAACTTCCTATGATGAGAAGAGTACAGGTGAAAATAGTTTTAATGGAGGAGAGTTGGTTTTTAATTTTTTGTTTGATAAGAATAGAGAAGTTGTAAAAATAAGACCTAAAATGGGACAACTTATTGTTTTTCCAAGTAATCCCTTCTTTTGCCATGAAGTAAAAAAAGTAAAAAGTGGAAGAAGAGTCTCTCTTGTTCAGTGGCATGATGCTATTTTAAATTAATAGGACATAAAAATGAGTTCTTATAATAATATTAATTCACAAAGAAAAGATTTATCAAAGCAGATAGTTGAGCTTGTAAGACATAAACAAGATTACCAAGGTGCTGCAAAAATAATGATAGATAATTCTATGACACTAAATGAGTTATCATCTTTAACTTACAAACTAAGGGAACTAGATTTTGCTATTTTAGCTGATAAAATATTGTTGAGTAAATAAGTAAACTTATTTACTCTCTTAGTTCATTTAATCTTTTTAATAAATGCTCTAACTCAACTCTTTTTTCATACTTTTCATGAACTTTTTCCTCTATCAAATCCACAACATTTATGTGTAGTTTTGTTTTTGATAGCTTATTTATATTTGTAATTCCACCTGGATTTAAAACATTTACCTCCAAGATTTTATCACCTATCATATCTAAACCTGCAAATAAAATTCCATCTGAAACTAATTTTTTTCCAACTTTTGAGCATATTTTTCTTTGAGATTCTGAGAGTGTATATTTATGTGCTGTACCACCTGTTTGTATATTTGCTCTGTGTTCACCATCAGCTGGCTTTCTATGATATGCTCCAATTGCTTTACCATCAAGCATAATAACTCTTACATCACCATCTTGTGCTCCATGAATATACTCTTGTAAAATCACATAGTTTTCACCAGAATCATCTATATAAAAGTCAAGTAGTGAATTTATATTTGATGTGGCATTTTTTTCTAGGACAATTATCCCTCTTCCACCTGAACCATCAAGAGGTTTGAGTATCATTTTTTCTTCTTCTGATTCTTCAATAATTTTTTTAATATATCTTTTACTACCTGATACGTGTGTTTTTGGTAAGTAGGTATTTGATGGGTCATGAAAAGTTGTGGTATATAGTTTATTATTAGCTTTTCTAATCCCATCCACATCATTTATTATCAATGTTTCATTTTTTACTGAATCTAAAAAGTTAAAAACCAAAGGTGATATGGGAGGGTCTTTTCTAATCATAATACAATCAAAAGCGTGTAGTTCCATTAGTTTTACTTCAAAAGTACACTTCTTGTAAAAGGATACTACAGAATCTGGAATTTTCCCTTCAAATTTAATACTTTTTGAGAATCCATGAACTATATTATTTCTCACAGTTAAATCTGTTGTATATAAAATCGATACTTTGTGTCCTCTTTTCATACACTCTTTTATTACAGTTAATGTAGTACTTTTTAAAGGTTCTATATTATCCCAGTTTTCTATTATAAAAGCAACATGCATTACTTATCCTTCATAATTTAAGTTAATTAAAATATTATACTATATTTATACTGTTTTAATATGGATTATTTATGAAAGATTACTCATCATAGCATATGCTATGATAAGTAATGAAGTTTATTTAATTTAGTAGCTTAATGTGGTGTAATCACTATTTAGTAGTTTATCAGCAACCACAGGTGGTTTTGCAACTGTTATTCCACCAATTAAATCGCTCTTTTTTAAGTTTGCATTTGGTAAATATAAAGGACAAATCTCAACATTTGCTCCTTTTTTCATTATAGCTTGTAACATCATTTTAGGTGATTTATCCATAGGCTTTAAAGCTGGACTTTTTTTACCTTTTATAGCTAAATCACCCGCATCTGAACACAATACCATGTTTACATTTTTACCTTTTTTTAGTGTCATCATTGATAATACCATAGCCATTTGTTGAGTTTGTGGCACTTTTGAAGTTAACATTACATTTAATCCCTTTGCATCACTTGCAAAAGCATTTACACTAAATAAAAACATACTACCGATAATTAAACTTGAAATCTTTTTAATCATTACTTTATCTCCTTTTTTATAATTGTTTCTATTATAGTTGCAATAAACTTAAAACATAATTATATATAATTCAGTTATTATAAGTTTTTATTATAATAAACTCTTTAATAAGAAATAGTTAATATTTTAATATAATTATAACAATAATTTACAAAGAGGAATAGATATTTGGAAGAATTAATAGTAACAATAAATAAAAAAACAATGCTTGATATAAAAGTTATAAAAAATATTATAAACCTACTAGATGATGGATGTACAATTCCTTTTATTGCTAGATACAGAAAAGATTTAACAAACAATGCAAGTGATGAGGAGTTAAGAGTTTTTGAAGAGATATACAAATACTCACAAAAACTTCTTTTAAGAAAAGAAGAGCTTATAAAACTTCTTAAAGAAAAAGAGCATTTAACTAGTAAAATAGAAAAACAACTAAATGAAGCAAAAACTCTACAGGAGTGTGAAGATATTTATGCACCTTTTAAAAACAAAAAGTCATCAAGAACTAGTGAGGCTATCAAAAATGGCTTAGAGCCTTTAGCTAATATAATTCAGTGTTTAAAATACTCTAAGAGTGAGTGTGAATCTAAGGCTAAAAAATTTTTAAACAAAAATATAAAAAGTGTCAATGATGCAATAAATGGTGCAAAAGATATTATTGCACAAAGATATGCAGATGACTATAAATCAAAAGAGATTATTAGAAATAGTATTTTTAATTGGGCTACTTTAGAGATAAAGGAGGGAAAAAGTTTTGATAATACAGATGTTTACTCAAATTTTGTAAACAAAGAAGAGAAAATCAAATATATAAAACCCCATAGGGTTTTAGCTATATTAAGAGGTGCCAATGAAAAGCAGCTAAGTATCAAGGTAAATATAGATGAAAACTATATATTAGAAAATATAAAAAAGTACAAAATACCCTCATGGGCAAGTAGCTCAAAAGATATAGTTTTCGAAAGCTACAAAGATGGTCTTAAAAGACTTCTTCTGCCAAGTCTAAAAAGAGAAGCAATAGCAGCTTTAAAAGAGAAAGCCAGTAGTGAAGCTATAGAGCTTTTTGGGAAAAACCTAAAAGAACTGCTTCAAACAGCACCTCTTGTAAATCAAGTGATTTTAGGAATGGACCCAGGGTATAAAACTGGCTGTAAATTAGCAGTAATAGATGAAAATGGTGTTTTTCTTGACTCTAGTGTGATTTATCCAACAAAACCTAAACAAGATACTATAAACTCTACAAAGACTATGCTTAAGTTCATAAAAAAATACAATGTAACTGCAATAGCAATAGGAAATGGAACAGCTTCCAGAGAAACAGCAACATTTGTAGCAAATCTTATAAAAGAGAATAATCTAGATATAAACTATGCAATAGTAAGTGAAATAGGTGCTAGTGTATACTCAGCTTCAAAAATAGCCATAGAAGAGTATCCAAACTTAGATGTAACAATAAGAGGCGCTATATCAATAGCACAAAGACTGCGAGACCCAATGGCAGCACTTGTAAAAATCGACCCTAAATCACTTGGAATTGGTCAATATCAACACGATGTAAATCAAAAAGAGTTGAGCCAAAAACTTGAAAACACTACAGTTGATTTGGTAAATAAAGTGGGAGTTGATTTAAACTCAGCTTCTTATAAACTGCTATCTTTTATCTCAGGTATTAGTGAAAAACTGGCAAAAAATATAGTAGAACATAGAGAAAAAATAAAGAGATTTACAAGCAAAGAAGAGCTTTTAAAAGTAAAAGGTGTAGGTCAAAAAGCATATATACAAGCAGTGGGATTTTTAAGAATAAAGAAAGGAAAATCAATCCTAGATAATACAGCAATTCACCCAGAAGATTATGAGCTAACTAAAAAACTTCAAGCTTCATATAAAGTAGAAGATATCAAAGATTCACAAATAGAACAATTGTCAAAAGAGCTAAACACAACACCTCTAAAACTAAAAGATATAATTCAAGAACTTAAAAAACCAGGTTTTGATATAAGAGAAAACTTCAACCAAGTACAGTTTGCAAGTGATATAACAAAAATAGAAGAGTTAAAAGAAGGTTTTATCTTAAGTGGAATAGTAAGAAACATCACAGACTTTGGAGCTTTTATAGATATAGGACTAAAAAACGACGCCCTACTTCATATCTCACAAATATCAAATAAAAGAATAAATCACCCAAGTGAGGTTCTAAGTATAAATCAAAACTTAGAAAAAGTAAAAGTTATAAGTGTTGATTTAGAGAAACAAAGAGTTGAGTTGAGTTTGAAATAAATCAACTTAGGAATTCATTTATTTCATACTTAAAAGATTGAGATTCTTGTTGAAACTTACTTTCAATTAAAATAATAACCTTATAAAAATTCAAATAACCTCTATCAATCATTTCATTATATAAGGCTTTTGATTTTTTACCAATTCCTCTTGCATTAGTTATGCTATCATTGTTAATACCGCTAGTTATAAGTTCATTTAAATTACCTAATTCATATTCTTTAAAAAGTTCTTTTTCTATACTATCATAAGGAATAAATTTTATATCCATTCTTCCTTGATAATTAGGCATACTTCTTGTATCACCATCAAGTATTGTAAGAACATTATCTGTACCAAGAAAATGCTCCTCTTTATTCTTATCCATTATCTTTACTGTTTCAGCATGACCTGAAACATCAATAGTTAAAACTTTTAATGGAATACTTTTAGGAATAAAAGTATTTAAATATTTAACAATCATTTTATCCTCAGTCAAAATAATTCTATCATACCCTTTAAATCCAAATAATGCATGTTTTATATATGAATATGATTTATTTGTAATTGTAGTTTCATTTCCTAGAATTTCCATATAATATAATTCATCATCATTCATAGTTTTCATAATTGCTAAAGAGTGAGTAGTAAATAAAATATTAATATCCGATTGTGAAACTAGTTCTCTTAATTTAGTTATCAAATTAACTTGTGCTGAACTATCCAACGATATATCCAATTCATCAATAACTATCAGTTTAGATTCGGATTTTATTAGTTTATAAACTTGTATAAGCATATATTCACCTGAACTAAAGTCATCTTCTCTGATATAAGTATCTTCACTTAATGGTAGTAAATAAAAGTTCTCATTTTTAATAGTTACACATTCTAAACTATCAAACCTAGAATCGTTATAAATATAATTTAGAATAGAAATCAATTCTGTAGGTTTTGTAGAATAATCACTAGTTGCAAATTTTTGTGCAATATCCTCTTTTAAATCTCCAAGTCTTGAATAAAAATTAAACCTTTTTCCATAAGGAATAGGGAATTCAGTATATATGAGATTTGCTTCTTCCTCTTTAATAGGATTGTTAGAGTCAAGTATAAATCTATTTTCATCTCTAATAGGATTAAATTTAAAAATCTTTTCCTCTAGAGTATAAACTAATTTACTGTCCTCTTTGATTATATTAAGTCTTGATGTTTTATCTAAAGTATTAGTTTCTTTAAAGTTCTGAATAGATTTAATAAATGTAGTCTTACCAATACCGTTTTTACCTACAATACAATGCAACTTATTTTCAGTTAAATCAATTTCATACTCTAAAGAGTCTATATGTTGTATTTTTTTAAGCTTTATATTAAACTTCATTCTAGCTCTTTTTTCCATGAAGAAACTTATCAACTATAAAATTCCCATATTTTTTTCTTAGCTTTAAAATAAAATTCTTATCAATATCATTGATATAATTTAAATTACCATAAGCTTTACTTAAAGAATTATCAAATTTTTCTCTTAAAAAAGCTAAAAATTTTTCTTTATCAGTTTTATAAAAATAAATAAGCTTTTGAATATTATCTTTTTTCTTTTTCTCTACGGTTATATGTCCATTAGGAGTAACAATTAAACCTAATATCTCAACTCTTTTTGTTTTATCCATAAACTTGCTTTTTTTATCATTTAATATAAAATTATTATCATATAAACTTTCAAAATATTTTTCTATAATTTGAGTTGTATTCCTTAGTTCTCTGAAATCGTTTGAAGAAAACACTAAATCATCTGAATAACGTGTATAAACTATATTTCTATTTCTCATTAATTCACATATTCTTTTATCAAACTTATAAAGTACAGAATTACTTATACTCGGAGAAATTATAAATCCAACAGGTAAAATATTATCAATTAAAATAAGGTTTAAAATATTATTAATATAATTTTTATCAATTTCTATGTTGATATTATTTAAATTATCTTCGATTGTTTTTGAGATAATATTTTTTGTAATAGATGTGAAAAAATTTTCAATATCTGTTTTATAAAAGTTCTTATTATCTTTATGTAAATAGACCATATCATAAACATTTTTATTATCTATATATGAATAAACCGATTCATGGTTATTGAACTTTTTAAAAATAGTTACATTTAAAAAAGTATGGTAATCTTTTAACTTTTTTGATTCATTTAACAGTTTTCCAGCTTTGTCTTTTAAATATGACACAAAGGTATAAGAATGAAATTTATTAACTTTATAATTAGTATTTTCGATTGGAGCATAGTTAATAAAATCTTCAAATGAGTATTTTTTATGAAAGTATGATTCAAATACTTGTTTAAATGTTTTTTTCTTCAAGTATAAATCCTAATTTACAAACACTCTAAATAATTTAATTATTTAGAGTATTCAAAATGTAATATGATCCTTTAGGGACTCAATATAACATACAATGGACTGATTTACATCTAGTCAATTATTTGAGTAAAGATATTATATCAATATTTACTTTTTTGTAACTTAAAACTCTAGTTCTTAAATGCAATAGCATCCACTTCAACTAAAACATTTTTAGGTAAAGTTTTAACTGCTACTGTAGCTCTTGCTGGTGCATCTTCTGCTTTGAAGTATTGTGAATATACTTCATTAAATGCAGCGAAGTTATCCATATTGGATAAATAACAAGTTGTTTTTAGTACATTATCATAAGAAGAGTCTGCTTCTTTTAGTACCTCTTTTAAATTTTCCATTACCTGTTTTGATTGCTCTTTTATTCCACCTTCAACTAACTGCATAGTTTCAGGAACTAATGGAATTTGACCTGAGATAAATACTAAATCACCAAAAGCAGTACCTTGATTATATGGTCCTATTGCACTTGGTGCTTTATCTGTTTTTATTATACTTTTCATTTTAAATCCTTCTTTTTATCTATTTTTTTATTGGGAAAAAAAGCTCAAAATCTCTTTTTATATGAGACAAAGTCTCAAGATTAGCTAGCTTAAATCCTTTGTACTCCAAGGCTGCTAAAACAACTGCCTTTGAATAAGAAAGAACTAATTCATCCTTTAGATAATCATCTATTTTCATCCACTTAGCTTCTAAAATCTCATCAGTATCTTGAATATCTATTTCAAAACTTTTAGGCGTGGCTATACATAAGATATATAAATTTGATTTATGAAACTGATGTGGATAGAAGTGTCCTAAAGATATAATTGAATCAAAAGCAACCTCTACTCCCGTCTCTTCTAGAACCTCTCTTTGAACAGCAGTTGAAATCATCTCACCATTGTCTATATGTCCACCTGGTAGTTTAAATCCAAGATTTGATATTTTCTCTTTTATTACTAATAACTCACTATTTTCATTTATTACAACTGCTCCAACGCCTAAGGTATGATTTGCAGCAGTTGGTACAATTGCACTTGAAAATAGTCTTTTTACTACAAGAATATAATCCTCATCACAAGAGTGAAAGAAAAAGCCTCTTTTAGTAGCTATTGGTACAAAATGTGAATTTTCTATACCAATATAAATCCATATAAGATTTCTTCTATTTTTAACATCATCTATCAAAATGTCTAAATTACTCTCAAACTCTGATGATTTTGTAGGTAGATTCTGTTTATCTATTGTAATTCCATTGTATGGATCTAATATAGTAGTAAAACAACCTATTTTTTCTACACTTGTATTATTCATATTTCATACCTTTAAACTCTAATAATAACAAAAATTAAATAAAAAAAGAAATTTCGCTTTTTTATTGCGACTTTATATTGATATCATAATTTCTATAAAAAAGGAGTTGAAAAATGAATAAATTTTTATATATCACTGACCAAGAAGAGTATAAAGATCACAGCTTTATTGGGCCATTGTTTGAAAAATACTTAAATAAACATTTTGAAATAAATATTGTATATTTTTCTAGTTTTAATAGTGAGTTTGAGATTAAAGACAAAAATAAACTAATTCTTCCTAATAAATGTAGAAAAAATCCAATAAAAGAGCTTGAGAATAATGGCTTTACTTTAGCTCACTATGACTTTGTAGCAATAAGAAATGATACTACCATATTAAAAGAGGTTCTAAAAGAGAGAATCTACTATGATTTTAAGCTTGCTTTTAGACTATCTTTTCCAAAAAGAATAGCAAAACTTCAAACAAATGAAGCAAACAAAAAAGTTAATTTTTTAGATGTAATTAATAATAAAATTAAAACATTCACTGAAACTGCTTTAATAAACGAATGTGATATTTTTCTTCCCACTTCAATTCAGATGAAAAATGACTATTTTAAAGATGTAAGAACTAGAACATTTGTAATTCCATCAGCAATTGACCCAGAGGTATTAACAGAAAATATTCAACACCAAGGAGTTGAAAAAAGATTTTTCTATGCAGGAACATTAGATAAGTTAAGAGAGTTTGAGACTGTACTGCAAGCTTTTAATGAAATAGGAAATGATAAATATAAGATAATGATTTCAACAAAAGACCCTGAATATACTAAAAATATGATTGAAAAGTTTAGTGTAATCAAAGACAATATCGAAATCTATAATGCCAAAACAAAAAACGAACTTTTAGATTTAATAGCAAAAGCTGATATTGGCTTAGCAGCTCTTCCTAATATTGCACTATTTAATAGTTCAACTCCCATGAAAATATTAGATTACTACAGTAGTGCCGTTCCTTGCCTAATGACAAAAAATGAAAACAATAGTTCAATTTTTAAAGACGATGATAGTGCTTGGATGTGTGAGTTCACAAAAGATGAGATTAAAGAGAAACTAAAGTATATAATCTCATTAAGTAAAGACGAGGTTGCACAAGTTGGAGTAAATGGTCAAAAAAGACTGCTTGATGTAAGAAACTATGAAAGAATAGCAGCTGATTTTGCCCATCAACTAAATATCTTATAAGAAGAGTTTACTACTCTTCTTTATCCCAAGAAATCATAGCCCATTGTACAAACTCTTCACCTTTCTTTTTAGATAAATCAACACTATCATAATAGTTTTCAAGTCTTTTTATCTCTTTATTACTAAGCCCATCTATACTCCAAGAAACTGATTGAATAAACTTCTCTTTTGAAGTATATATTGTACTTCTTCCTTCACTTTGTATAAAATTCACTGTAGCATTTATACCCATTTGATATAAAATATTTAATAAATAAATATAATCAGGTTTTTTTATTATATCTCTTTGGAGTACCTCTAATATCTCATCTGATACAAAAGAACCACCTTTTTTATATGAAATAACCACTTTTTTATTGGCTTTTTCATTTAACTTTGTAAGTGCCTCTTTCATATCTTTTACTTCCATAGACCGTGATGCTATTACTAAATCTGTATTTGGTACATCATCCCAAGAGTCATACCATGATTTATTTATGGTTTTTATATTTGATGCACCTTGCTCTTTTGCATTTTGCTTTAAAATATCTAACATACCAGATGAATAATCTAGACAATAAACCTCATCAAGTTTTGATGAAAGCTTTAAAGATAAATTTCCAACTCCACAGCCAATATCAAGTAAACTATTTATACCTTCTAAATCAAGTTTTTCTAAAAACTGTTCGTTGTAAATAGACTTATGCACTCTTTTATTCATAGAAGGAGCTTTTTCATCCCAAGCCTCTTTTCCCTTTGCTTTAAAAGAGGTAAGTTCTTTTTGTTTTATATAAAGTTTATTGAAATCTATATCTTCGTATTTCATTTTCTAGTCTTTCTTTACCCAAACTTTAAAATTCCAAGCAGGAGATTTTATCTCACCATTTTCATCTTTTATGGCTTCATAAGTTCTCTCTTCTTGTAAATCCCAATTTGAAAAGTCTATAGGTTTTAGATAAGCATCTGCTTGCCCATCATAATCTACAACAGAAAGATACATTTTATCCACATAATCAAACAATGACTCATATATATTTGCTCCACCTATGATAAATAGTTCCTCTTCACCATTGGCTCTCGCAAAATTAAAAGCCTCTTGAACATCACTAAAAGTCTCAACACCCTCTTGCTTAAAATCACCTCTTGATAATACTAGTGAAGTTCTATTTGGAAGTGGTCTTCCGATACTTTCAAAAGTCTTTCTTCCCATTAGGATATGATGATTTGAGGTTATTGCTTTAAAGTTTTTAAAGTCTTCACTTATATGCCATGGCATTTGGTTATTAATACCAATTTTCCAGTTTTTACCATAAGCTACAATCATTGATATTTTCATATTATTCCTTTAAATTGGTACCCAATTGAAAGGGAACCTTTTTTATTCTTTATCTACTTTTTAGCATAGGAAATAAATTCCTATTAAAAGTAGCAAAATTCTAAAGAGGCAACGAGTTGCCTTATACTTATACAGCCATTACAGCTTTAATTGGTTCATCACATACATAATCAACTAATTCAAAATCTTCCATTTTAAAGTCATTTATATCTTTAATATCTGGATTTATTTTCATAGTTGGTTTTTTATGTGGTGTTCTTGAAAGTTGTAGATTTACTTGCTCCATATGATTTGAGTAAATATGTGCATCACCAAATGTATGTACAAAATCCCCTACTTCAAGCTCACATACTTGTGCTATCATCATAGTTAATAGTGCATAAGAAGCAATATTAAAAGGAACTCCTAAAAACACATCTGCACTTCTTTGGTATAACTGACAAGATAGTTTTCCATTTGCTACATAAAACTGGAAAAAAGTATGACATGGAGGTAGTGCCATATTATCAATCTCTGCCACATTCCAAGCATTTAAGATAATTCTTCTACTATCTGGATTTGTTTTGATTTGATTTATTACAGTTGTTAGTTGGTCATGGGCTTTTCCATTTGCACCCATCCAAGATCTCCACTGCGAACCATAAACAGGTCCTAACTCTTTTACTGTATCAGAGTTTTCATAACCTAA
>JBNJFB010000051.1:0-15814 GCA_051746405.1 Campylobacterota bacterium | reverse complement strand
GAGAATGCAAATGAAGCAAATCAGATTACCAATATATCAAATGAGGTATCACAAATGGCTAATTTGTTAGTAAGTGATGCTCAAAGCAAGAAGTTTTAAGTATGTAGAGTAATTAAATCTCTACTTTACTTTCAATAGCTTTTGAGAGTGATAAAATATCAACATTCTCTAAGCTAACTCCGGTTGGAACCCCTTGAGCAATCTTTGAAAACTTAATATCTCTATTTTTTAATCTATCTTCAATAAATAGAATAAAAGCATCATTTGCAATAGATGGGGTTATTGCAAAAAGTGCCATTTGAACTTGATTTTCATCAACAAAAGATATTAATGCATCTAATGATTCTTGGTCTAACTCCTCAATTACAAAATATTTACCATCAAACTGCTTGGAGTCTTCAATTATGAAAATATCTTTTGCACTTTGTACAATACATACTTTTCTATTGTCCCTACTCTCATCAAGACAGTATTCACATATTTCATGTTCACTCATAGAGCCACATTTTACACATCTTGTAATATTTTTTAGTGCATTTTCTATGCTATGTGCAATTTTTATACCACAGTAGTTATCATTCATTACTATATGGTATGCAAGTCTTAAAGCTGACTTCTTACCAATTGTTGGTAAAGACTCAAAAGCTTCAACTAATTCATAAAATTTTTCTAATCCTTTTTTCATGTTGAGATTATAGCTAATTTTTATAATAATTTAGATAAAATCGCGACATATTGTAAATACAAAAAATTATTTAGGAGACATTTAATTGACTGAATTAGATTATTATGAAGTATTAGAGATCAGTAAAAGTGCCCAAAAAAGTGAAATAAAAAAAGCTTATAGAAAAATGGCAATGAAGTATCATCCAGATAAAAACCCAGATGATACAGAAGCAGAAAATAGGTTCAAAGCTGTAAATGAAGCATATCAAGTATTAAGTGATGATGAAAAAAGAGCTATTTATGATAGATATGGAAAAGCTGGGCTTGAAGGTCATGGTCAAGGTGGAGGCTTCTCTGCTGGTGGTTTTGATGATTTAAGTTCTATCTTTGAAGAGATGTTTGGTTCTGCTTTTGGTGGTGGAGGTTCAAGAAGACAAAGAAAAACTTATCACTATAGTTTAGATTTAGCAGTTGAAGTTAATCTTGAATTTAATGAAGCTATTTTTGGCTGTAACAAAGATATAAAATATAAGTATAAAAAAGCTTGTAACTCATGTAAAGGTACAGGAGCTAAAGGCGGCAAACTCTCAACTTGTCAAACATGTCAAGGTCAAGGTCAAGTTCATATGAGACAAGGGTTTATGACATTTGCTCAAACTTGTCCTTCATGTCAAGGTACAGGTCAAGCTGTAGGGGATTCTTGTAATAAGTGTTCAGGTACAGGATATGACGAAGTTGAAGATACTTTTAAAGTTGATATTCCTGAGGGTGTTGATGATGGTATGAGAATTAGAGTTTCACACAAAGGTAATATTGCCCCTGATGGAAGTAGAGGTGACTTATATCTTCAAATGTCTGTAAAAAAAGATTCTCATTTTGTTAGAAATGAGGATGATATATATCTTGAAGTTCCTATATTCTTCACACAAGTTGCATTAGGAGCACATCTAAAAGTACCAAGTTTAAATGGTGAACTTGACCTTGAAGTACCAGCAGGAGCAAAAGATAAACAACAGTTCAGATTCCCCGGTGAAGGTGTAAAGTCTGTACAAGGATTTGGAAAAGGTGACTTTATAGTACAAATAAAAATAGAGTATCCAAAAACTTTAAATGAGGAGCAAACTGAATTGTTAGAGAAACTTCAAGAGAGTTTTGGAGTTGAAAGTAAACCTCATGAGTCAAGCTTTGAGAATATGTTTGAAAAAGTGAAAAAATGGTTTTCGTAAAAACTATTAAATAATTTGTTTATAATCCTTAGTATAGTAAACTATGAAATTACTATATTAAGGTAAAAAATGAAAATAATAGTTTCTACTCTTATAATTTTACTATTAAACAGTCTAGCCCTACTAGCAAATGAAGATATTAAGCTTACAAAAAAACAAAAAGATTTCATAAAAAACCGTACAATAAATATTGCATATACAGATAGCTGGGAGCCTATGAGCTTTGAGCAAAATGGCAAGCCTTATGGTTTAGGATTTGATTTTTGGGATTATATTGTAAAAAAAACAGGTATTAAAAGTAATTTTATATTTAAAAACAGTTTCACAAAAGCCTTAAATGATATAAAAAATAAGAAAACTGATATTATAATAACAACTTCAAAAACAAAAGATAGAGAAAAATATGCAGTATTTTCAGATATATATTTTCAAGCTCCTATTGGAATAGCTACTTTACAAAATAAAAACTATATAGCAAACTTTAGTGAACTTTTTAATAAAAAAGTTGGAGTGGGAGAGAACTACTCTTCGCATAAACTTTTAAAGCAAAAGTATCCAAAAATGGAGTTTGTTACTGTAAATAGTGTGCAAGAGGGATTAAGTCTACTATCAAGCAATCAAATATATGCATTTGTTGATAATATCCCTGTATTAGTACATAATATTCAAAAACACTCATATAGTAATATAAAAATATCAGGGGACACAAAGGTAAATTTTAATTTACAAATGATGATTAGGGATGATTATGAGATTTTAAGAGATATTATAAATAAAGTTTTATCAAATATGAGTCCAGAAGATAAGAAAAAAATTTATAATAAATGGAGTAAGATTGAGTATACACAGAAATTTGATTATAGTGTATTATGGAAATATTTTTTGCCTTTATTTATTATAATAGCAGTTATTTTATATAAGAATAGACAATTAATTATTTATCAAAGAAGCCTTAAGAGAACTCAAGTTGATTTAGAAAATAGTGTAAATAGCTTTAAAACTCTTATAAATTTAACTATTGAGGGTATTGTAATAATTAAAGATAAAAAAATACTATTTTATAATGATGAGTTTTTAAAGATGTTTAATATAAATATTAAAAATATTAAAGATATAGATATAAATTCACTTTTTAGCTTCTACAATGGTTACTCTTTACAAAAAGTTTTACAAATGTCAAAAATAGAAACTTATGAAACCATGGGTATAAAAAAATCAAATAAAAGATTTCCTGTGATGATAAAATCAAAAAGTATAATGTATAATAAACAAAAGTGTGATATTATTACAATTATTGATATGAGTGATATTAAAAACAAAGAAAATCTACTCATTCAGCAATCAAAAATGGCAAGCTTAGGTGAGATGATAGGAAATATTGCCCATCAATGGAGACAACCACTAAGTTTGATATCAACAGCAGCTACTGGGATGAAACTTCAAAAAGAGTTTGATACATTAGATGATAAAACTTTTAATAGCACAATTGATGATATATCTAAAACTACCCTATTTTTATCCCAAACAATAGATGATTTTCAAAACTATCTAAAAACAAATAAAACAAAAGAAGAGTTTAATATAGAAGATAGTATTCAAAAAGTCTTAAATATAGTAAAAAGCTCTTTTATAAATAACTCTATTGAACTAATAAAAAATATAGAAAATATCTCAATAGTGTCTTATGAAAATGAGTTAAATCAAGTTTTACTTAATATACTAAATAACTCAAAAGATGCATTAAAACAGAGTGATTTAGAAGATAAGTTTATTCAAATAAACACAAAAAAAAGTAAAGACTATATGAGTATCCAAGTAGTTGATAATGGTGGAGGGATTGAACCTAATGTTTTAAGAAGAGTTTTTGACCCATATTTTACTACAAAACATCAAAGTCAAGGAACTGGATTGGGTCTTTATATGACACATAAGATTATAAATGAGAGTTTAAATGGTAGTATAGAAATTTCAAATATAGAGTATAAATTTGATGGGAAATATTTTGAAAAATGTACACAAGTGGAAATAAGACTTCCCTTTTCATAGTAGATTAACTACTTATTTTATATAATAAATTCTTATTACTGGTTACTAAATATAAAGGAAACAATTTTATGGATAAATCTTATTTACAATCACATCCTGATAAAAATGGTTATTTTGGAAAATTTGGGGGTTCATTTATTCCCCCTGTTTTAGAAAAGCCTTTTAAAGAAATTACACAAGCATACGAACAGATTAAAAATACTCCAAAGTTTATTAATGAGCTAAAATATGTAAGAAAACATTTTCAAGGGCGACCAACACCTATCTCTTTTGCAAAAAACTTGACAAACTATTGTGGTGGTGCAAAAATATACTTAAAAAGAGAAGATTTAAACCATACAGGTGCACATAAACTAAACCACTGTATGGCAGAAGTTATATTGGCTAAACATTTAGGAAAAAAAAGAGTAATTGCAGAAACAGGTGCTGGACAACATGGAGTTGCTTTAGCTACAGCAGCTGCCTATTTTGGAATTGAGTGTGAAATTCATATGGGTGAAGTTGATATAGCAAAAGAGTACCCAAACGTGGTTAGAATGAGAATATTAGGTGCAAATATTATTCCTGCAACCCATGGATTAAGAACACTAAAAGAGGCAGTTGATAGTGCTTTTGAGTCTTATTTAAAAGATCCTGATAACTCTATTTACTGTATTGGTTCTGTTGTAGGTCCTCATCCATTTCCAATGATGGTAAGAGATTTTCAAAGTGTTATTGGATTTGAATCAAAAGAGCAGTTTTTAGAGCATGAAGATAAGCTTCCTGATAGTGTTGTAGCTTGTGTTGGTGGTGGTTCAAATGCTATGGGTATTTTTGCTGGCTTTATTGATGAAAAAGAGGTTGACTTATATGGAGTTGAGCCTATGGGAAAAGGTGAAAAAATAGGAGAACACTCTGCTTCACTAACATATGGAGAAGAAGGGATTATGCATGGATTTAATTCAATAATGCTAAAAGATAATAATGGTGAGCCTGCACCTGTTTACTCTATTGGTTCTGGAATTGATTATCCATCAGTTGGGCCTGAACAAGCTTACTTAAATAGTATAGGAAGAACAAAAGTGGGACTTTGTAATGATAAAGATGCTGTGAGTGCTTTTTATAAGTTATCTCAACTTGAGGGAATAATTCCAGCTTTAGAATCAGCACACGCAGTTAGTTTTGCAATGAAACTAGCAAAAGATTTATCACCTGAAAAAACAGTATTGGTAAACTTAAGTGGTAGAGGCGATAAAGATATAGACTATATAGTTGAAAACTACCCTATTTCATAAAGCTTTTATATTTCTTTGTTAAAATAATGCTAAAGGAGCACTGATGAAATTAGAGTATGCAGGTTTAAAACCAATGATTAGTGAACATGGAATAAACTTTAAAGATGGCAAAGAGGATAAATACAAATATTTAGAGTATGCAGCTGAAATACTTGAGGCTATTGACCATGATTATGAAAGAAAAGAGAAATACTCCCATAAACTAAAAGATAAAAGTATGAACTCTAAAGAAATCTTAGATTTATTGCTAAGATTTCATCCTAATTTAGAAGATACTATGAACAATGAGTTGCAAGAGTATTATAAACATTTAGATGAAGAAGAAGAGCATGTTGAACAAAGGTCTACTTTAAAAGATATTGAAAAAGAAGCTTATGTAAATAATTTAGAAATTATGAAAGACTATAAAATACAAAGAGCTAAAAATAAAATTTTTTATTTTCACTGCATTGAAACAATAGCACAAAAAGTAATACAACATAAAATAAAAGAGTTAGACACTCCTTTTAATGAAAGATTTTGGCATGTACTACAAAGTATTCAAGGGCAATTATCAACTCATAAAATCTCAAGTAATCTAAAGACTATAGATGAAGATGACTCAATACAAGCTATTTTAAAGATAAATATATACTAAAATAGAATTCAAATCAGATAAACTAACATCTAAAAAATACTAAAGCTTAATTTTTAAGCTATAGTATAAGAAATATTATAAAGGATTTAAATAATGAATACTATTTTGTCAATTGCAGGTAGTGATAGCAGTGGTGGAGCTGGAGTTCAAGCTGATATAAAAACAGGTGAGTACCATAATGTTTTTACAACTACTGTTATTACAGCCATTACAGCTCAAAATACAAAAGGAGTTACTGAAGTAATGGCGTTAGATACTTCACTTATTGAAAAACAGTTTGATGTGATTTTAGATGATTTTGATATTAAAGCTATTAAAATTGGAATGTTAGGTAATAAAAATCTTATAAAAATGCTTAAATCAAAAATAGAAAATATTAATATACCAATAGTACTTGACCCAGTTGCAATATCAAGAGCTGGTTCAAAGCTTTTAGAGGATGATTGTATAGATGAATTAAAAACTCTTTTTAGTTTAAGTACGATTGTAACTCCGAATAAATATGAAGCAAAAGAGTTTTTTAATGTGGAGTTTATAGAAGATATCTTATTGTGTGAAAATTATAATACAAATATTTTGTTTAAAGATATTGATGAAAATCCAGATTATGCTGTTGATGTTTTAAAAACAAAAGATGGGAAACTGGAGTATTTTCAACAACCAAGAGCAAATGAGAATAATACTCATGGTACAGGTTGTAGTTTTAGTACAGCTATTGCATCAAATTTAAGCAATGGTTCTAGTTTATTAGAATCAATAGAGTTATCAAAAAAGTATATTTATGATGCAATTTATAAAGCTCCTAATTTAGGTAAAGGAAATGGTCCAATAAGACATAATTTAAAAAACGATTAAAAACTAAGAGGAAATAACTTTATTAACTTACAGTTTTTTACTATTAAAAATCTAAACTTACTGTTAAAATCATATCAACTAAATTATTTAGGTGCTAACAATAAAGAGCAAAACATATAAATTAGCTATTATGTTCTCATTATTACAATCTAAGCCTTTAAAGTCAGTCAAAGAAAGATTGTTGGCCCTAAATTTTTTAGTTACTTTTAGTACGTGGTAGCCCGTACTACTTTTTTGCATTTATTGTTAAATACTTACTATACAAACAAACTACTATTTCTTGTATTTAACATAATGCTTTAAGATTAATTGGTGGTGATTTAAAATTACTTAAAATAACTCAAGTGTAGTTTTGGCATTCATTACTTAAGTATATGAATTATTTGACCTTTACCGATTTGAATTTATGTTAATAACATACTAAGCAAAGGAAAAAAGATGAAAATAGCAGTACTAGGAGCAGGTATAAGTGGTTTGGGTAGTGCATACATCTTAAGTAAAAAACACCATGTTGACTTGTATGAAAAGGATAACAGATTTGGTGGACATGCAAGAACTACACAAGTTAAACAAGGCGACAGAACATTTGGTGTTGATACTGGTTTTTTGGTATTTAACAACGAAACATACCCTCTATTAACTAAACTATTTAAACAACTTGATGTGAAAATAGAAAAAAGCGATATGAGTTTTGCCTTTTGGGATAAAAAAACAAATATCGCTTATAATGGTGAATCTTTAAGTGGACTTTTTTTTCAAAAGAGAAATTTACTTCTACCCTCACACTACAAAATGATTAATGACATAATTAGATTTAATAAAAAAGCAAATAAAGATTTACAAAATAATAGTTTTGATTTAGATAAAAGTTTAGGTGAGTATATAAAAGAGTTTTCAACACCATTTAAAGAGAGATATTTAATACCAATGGGTGCATCAATATGGTCAACCCCAAGCAATAAAATGAATGAGTTTCCAGCAAGAACTTTTTTGAATTTTTTTAAAAATCATGGGTTATTAGGAGTTAATACTCACCACCAATGGCTAACCGTATCAAATGGAAGTATAAATTATGTAAATAAAATACTAGATAAAATATCTGGAAAAACTATTAAAAATTGTGATATTAAAGAAGTTAGACGTTTGAAAACTGGCGTTGAGTTAGTTTTTAGAGACAATAAAGTTTTAAAATATGACAAAGTAGTTTTAGCAATGCATGCTTGTGATGCATTAAATATATTAGCAGATGCAACAACAAAAGAAAAAGAGATATTAAGTGCTTTTAAATACAAAAAAAATAGCGCACTTCTTCACAATGATAACTCTATAATGTACCCAAATAAAAACATTTATGCAGCATGGAACTATAAAAGTGACTATGAAGATAAAAATGTCACTTTAACATACTGGATAAATAGATTACAAAATCTAAAAACAAAGAAAGAGTACTTTGTATCATTAAATGAGTTAGACAAAATAGATAATGCAATAGAAAAAATTGAGTACTCGCACCCACAATTTGATATAAATGCAATAAATATGCAAAAACAAAAAGAGCAAATAAGTGGTGTTAATCACACTTACTACGCAGGGGCTTACTGGAGATATGGATTCCATGAAGATGGTTTACATAGTGCAGTAACTATTGGAAAACTTCTTGGATGTGATTTATGAGTAATCACAAGTTTTATGATGGAAAAGTTTATCATAAAAGGTTTTCACCTAAAGAGCATAGTTTTAAATATAAATTTTTTGTGCTAGATATTGATATTGATAGTATTGAAAAATTAAGTGATAATGCTCTATTTTCATATGAAAAATTTAATATTTTTTGCTTTAAGTCCAAAGATCACTTTGGTAAAAATAGCAATTTTAAAGAAAACGTAGAAGAGTTATTGAAAAAGCATGGCATTAGTGATTATAGCAATTTAAGATTCATAACCCTACCTAGAATTTTAAACTTTGTTTTTAATCCTATTAGCTTACTTTTGATTTACGATAAGCAAAAAAACTTAAGTTATTTATTAGCAGAAGTACATAACTATAATGGCGGCAGAGTGGTATATCCTATAAAGCTAGAATCAAGGGGATACAATCTATATAAAGGTGAAGTACCAAAAGATATGTTGGTATCCCCTTTTTTTAAAAGATATGGTGAGTATAGCTTTTTATTTAGATATGACAAAAGTAATGTGGCTTTAAAAATAGATTTATTTGAGCAGAGTGTTAAAGTATTAACTGCAAGTTTTTCAGGAACTCCAGTGCAATTTAATACAAAAAATACATTTAAACTATTTTTAAAGCATACATTTTTAAGTTTTTTTGTAGTTATAAGAACATTTTTTCAAGCTTTTAAACTTTATAAAAAAGGTTTGAAATTTAATAGTGCAGAAGAAAAAGACAAAATCAGGAGATTTTAAATGAATATGTTTTTACATAACTTTGCAAATAAGATGCTTTTAAGAATCGAAAAAGGCAATTTAAAAGTAATGTTTCCAAATAAAGAGGTTAGATATTATGGAGAGGTATATTCCAATGAGCAAATATATTTAAAGCTAAATAATTATAAACTTTTTTACAAAATCTTATTACATGGTGATATTGGGTTTGCTCAAAGTTATATGAATAATGATTTTGAGGTTAGTGATTTAACAAAACTAATTCAATTAGCGTTATTAAACTCATCAAAACTTGGTATTAAAAGTGAAGATGAAAAAAGCAATTTATTGGTGAACTTATTGCCCTACTTTAATAAATTAAGCCACTATTTAAGAAGAAATTCTAAAAGTAACTCTAAAAGAAATATTTCACAACATTATGATTTATCAAATGAGTTTTATAAACTCTTTTTAGATGATACTATGATGTACTCAGCTGCTGTATTTGAAAATAGTAGTGAGAGTTTATATGAAGCTCAAAAAAGAAAGATAACCAAGCTTGCAGATAAGTTAAATATTAAACAAGGAGATGAAGTTTTAGAGATTGGCTCAGGATGGGGCTCTATGGCTATACATTTAGCAAAACATCGAAAGTGTAAGGTTACCACTGTAACTTTAAGTGAAGAACAAAAAAAACTTTGTGTAGAAAGATTTAAGCAAAATGATGTGGATGGTATGATAGATATCTTTTTAAAGGATTACAGAGATTTAGAGGGTAGATATGATGCTATTATTGCTGTTGAAATGTTTGAAGCTGTGGGTAAAGAGTATTTTGATTTATTCTTTAAAAAATGTGAATCTTTGTTAAAACCAAGTGGAGTATTAGCATTACAAGTAATTACTATGCCAGATAATAGGTATAAATACTACTCAAAAAGTACTGATTTTATTCAAAAATATATTTTCCCAGGTGGTCACCTACCTAGTGTCTCAAAAATATTAGAAGTTACAAGTAAAAATACAAGATTAAATCTTTTAAACTTAGAAGAGTTTACAGAGGATTATGCAAAAACATTAAACATATGGTTTAAAAATTTTAAAAGTAGAATCAATGAAGTTAAAAGTTTAGGTTTTGATGAGTATTTTATAAGAATGTGGCAAATGTATCTAAACTACTGTGAAGCTGCTTTTATAACAAGAAATGTTAACTTAGTACAGCTAGTTTTTTCAAGAGATCAAAATATATATTTAAATAAAGGTTTGATAAATGAGTAAGTTTTTTAAACTTTTATTTATAATATTTATAGTAACCTTTTTTACAGGATGTAATAACATGAAAATTGAAGATTTTAAAAATACAACCCCAGAGTTTATACCTCAAGACTATTTTAATGGTAAAATAAAAGCTTATGGACTTGTAAAAGATAGAAGTGGAAATATAATAAGAACTTTTAAAGCCGATTTAATAGGTTCGTGGGATGAAAATGGTGTGGGAACACTAAGAGAGTACTTTGTTTTTAATGATGGAGAAAAACAACAAAGAGTTTGGACTTTAAAACCTATTGAAAATAAAGAGGGTGAATTTATAGGTACAGCTAATGATGTTGTAGGTAAAGCATACATGAAAGCTTTGGGTAATAGTGTTGTCATAGACTATACTTTAGAAATAGACTATAAAGGTACTAAAGTAAATATTAATGTAAAAGATTGGTTGCATTTACAAGAAGATGGTGTTATTATAAACCATTCTAAAATGAAAAAGTTTGGTTTAGTAGTTGGTGAATTAGTTATTACGATGATAAAAGAGTAAAGGTTTTTTATGCTTGATTTAAAAAGAATGAGACAAGAGTATATGACTAAAGGTTTACAAAAATATGACTTAGATACTTCACCTTTTAAACAGTTTGAAAAATGGTTTAGTGAAGCAATTGATGTTAATCTTTGTGAACCAAATGCTATGACTTTAGCAACAGTGGGAAATGATCTGATGCCATCACTTAGAACTGTTTTGCTTAAGACATTTGATGAAGAGGGTTTTGTATTTTTTTCAAACTATAAAAGTAAAAAAGCTAAACAGATTGAAGAAAATGGTAATGCAGCAGTTCATTTTGCATGGTTACAGCTTGAAAGACAAGTGAAAATTGAAGGTACTATTGAAAAAATAAGCAAAACTGATTCAATGAAATATTTTCTATCAAGACCAAAAGGTAGTCAAATAGGAGCATGGGTTTCACACCAAAGTGAAGTTATAAGTTCAAGAAGTTTATTAGAAGCAAAATTTGATGAAATAAAAAGAAAATTTGTAAAAGGTGAGGTTCCATTTCCATCATTTTGGGGTGGCTATATAGTAAAGCCAAAAGTTATAGAGTTTTGGCAAGGTGGGAAAGATAGACTTCATGATAGATTTGAGTATAGTTTACAAGATGACAACACATGGGGCATAGAAAGATTAGCACCCTAATAAAGTATCAAAAAAAGGAGATATGATGAGTAATTGTAAATGTCAAGAGAGTTTTAATATACCAAAGAGTGAGGGGTTAATACATTTTATTTCTGTTATTCCAGAGTTAAACTTAAAAATTAAAGCTGTTTTAGTAAACCTGGGAGATGTTAACTCTAAAGATAGTATAAATACATTAAAAAGTGAGAACTGTAATAAATTCTTTGAACAAAACTATGATTTTTTTAAAGAAAATTTTTCTTTATTTGAACAAAATGAGATTAGAGTGTTTGTAGAGAATGAAGACCATAAACTAAATATAAGTACCATACTTAAATCTAAGGCATTAAGTATATTTTTAAACTATATAGATGATAAAAGTTTTTTTGACATTTTAGAGAATGAAGCTTTAACTACTCATTTTCAACCTATAATTGATTTAAAAAATGATTCAATATATGCTTATGAAGCTTTAACAAGGGGAGTTTTTCCAGATGGTACTCTTATGTCTCCTGGAGAACTATTTGAAAAATCCACAAGAAATGATACCAACTTTAAACTTGATAGGTTATGTAGAGAATCAGCTCTAAAAACATCAGCAGTAAAAAAAATAAATTCAAAAGTATTTATTAATTTCTTGCCAACTTCAATATATGACCCAAAATTTTGTTTACAAGCAACTGTAAAGTGGGCAAAGCAATTAGACCATGACCCAAAAAATATTGTTTTTGAAGTAGTTGAAACTGAAAAAGTTCAAGATAAAGAGCACTTAAAGGGTATTTTAGACTACTATAGACAGCAAGGTTTTCAAGTAGCGTTAGATGATGTTGGAGAGGGATACTCTTCTTTAAATATGTTAGTAGATTTACAACCTGATATTATAAAAGTTGATAGAAATATTATAGACTCTATTGACAAAGATAGTATGAAACAATCAGTTTACAAAGCTTTAAGAACTATTAGCAATGACAATGGTATTAAACTCTTAGCAGAAGGGGTTGAGACTATTGAAGAGCTTAATAAAGTAAGAGAGTTAGGTGCTGATTATGCACAGGGTTATTACTTTGCAAAACCAAGTGCGGAACCTATAAGAAGTATATTGTAAATGAGTATTTTTTTAGTTTATCCAAATCAACTTTTTAAAGATATAAGTAAACTAAAAAATAAAAAAGTATTGCTTATTGAGGAACCTTTATTTTTCACTCAATATACCTTTCACATACAAAAACTTATACTTCATAGGGCATCTATGAAGTATTATGAAGAGTATTTAATAAAAAATAGTATTACAGTTGAATACTTTGAAGATGAGTGCTATTTAAAAAAATACAAGGACTCAAAAGTTTACACCTATGAGCTTTTTGATAACTATTTAGAAAAAAAAGTTTTCAAAAGTTTTCAAAACATAGAGATTCTTAAGAATCCAAACTTTATAAATCCTAATGATAAATCAAAATTTATGCACCATTTTTATATGAACAGAAGAAAAGAGCTTGATATCTTTATGGATGATGGCAAACCACTTTATGGTAAGTATAGTTTTGATAGTGATAATAGAAAAAAACTTCCTAAAGATATATTTATTCCTGCAACTTTGTCTTATGATAATAAATATATAAAAGAAGCAAAGCAGTATTGTAAAAAGTTTAATACAACAGGAAACTGTGATACATTTAACTACCCTACTACATTTGATGAAGCATCACTTCAACTTGAATACTTTATAAAAGAGAAGTTTGAAAATTTTGGAAACTATCAAGATGCGATTACAAAAGATAAAGCTCAAACTTACTTATTTCACTCAAATATCTCAAGTAGTCTAAATATAGGACTTATAAACTTAAATGATTTAATTGAAAAAATTATAGATACAAAAGCACCATATAATGCAAAAGAAGGGTTCATAAGACAAGTAATTGGTTGGCGTGAATTTATGCTAAAAATATATTTAGATGATCAAGTAAGACTTAGAAACTCTAATTTTTTTGGCTTTAAAAACAAAATACCAAATGCAATACTTCAAGGAAACAGTGGTATTAAAATACTAGATGATGTAATAAAAAAAGTTGATAATACAGCTTATGCACACCATATAGAAAGACTAATGATAATTGGAAACATTTTTTTACTTTTGGAAATAGAACCAAATAGTACATATGAATATTTTATGAAAAACTATATTGATGCTTATGATTGGGTGATGGTTGGAAATGTATATGCAATGAGTGGTTTTAGTGATGGTGGAAGTCTAACTACAAAGCCATATATAAGCAGCTCTAACTATCTAATAAAAATGAGTGATTATAGTAAAAAAGATGAATGGTGTAAAATAGTTGATGGTCTATATTGGAGATTTTTATATAAATACTCACACAAATTTTCAAAAAACCCTAGAATGAAAATGCAAATATCACTTCTAAATAAAATGTCAAAAACTAAGTTACAAACTCATTTAGATGTAGCAAATGAGTACCTACAAAAGCTATTTTATGAATAAAACTTCACAAATAAAATATATAATTACTTAGTAGTAAAATACTAGCTATACTCTTAATTTATTCATCTTCTATTCATATTAATGTTATATAATATTTTAATATTAACAATTAGGATTATTATGAAAATTTTAGTAGTTGAAGATGATATAAAAATAGTAAACTTTTTGAAAAAAGGTTTACAAGAAGAGTCATATAGTGTTGATTACTGTTTAAATGGTGATGAGGCTATTTATCTAGCTTCAGTTAATATTTATGACATTATTCTTTTAGATATTATGATTCCTATAAAAGATGGAATTGAAGTTTGCAAGGAGATTAGATTAAATAAAATAAATACTCCTATTATCATGCTAACTGCAAAAAATACAACTGAAGATACTATTAAAGGCTTAGATATTGGAGCAAATGATTATTTAAGTAAGCCTTTTTCTTTTTCTGAGCTATTAGCAAGAATAAGAGTTCAACTAAGACTAAAAAATGAAAATCAAACTATCATATTAAAAATTGCCGATTTGCAAATAGATTTAGTAAAAAAGTGTGTACATAGAGCGGGTAAAAAAATTGAGCTAACCGCAAAAGAGTTTTCTCTTTTAGAGTATTTAATAAGAAATAAAAATAGTATTTTATCTGAAAGTGTTATTCTGTCATCCTTAAGTAATATGGAGGATACAAATATAAGTAATATTATTAATGTATATATTTATAGACTAAGAAATAAAATAGATAAGCCTTTTAAAAAAAAACTTATTAAGACAGTTCGTGGAATGGGGTTTAAAATAAGTGATGAATAGTAAATACTCAATAAAAAAGAAACTTTTAATATACAATATATTAATACAATTTTTTATATTAATAGTTTTATCTTTCTCTATTTATAAAACACTTAAACTCTCTACTTTAGATAAAATGGAGACCTCCTTAAAAGTAATAATCTTAGATATAGTAGATGATATACTAGATCACAAAGATGATTTAACATCAAGAATTTATGATGAAGAAAAAGAGTATAAGTTTAAGCCACTTTATATAAGATTGATTAGTTATAAAAATATGAAAATAATAAACTCTACTAAATTTCCTAAAAATATAGATATTGTAAAAGATGATGTAAAAAATGATACTGTAAGTTTTAAAGAGTTAGATAATTATGTAGTTGGTAATATACTTTTTGATATATATGACAATAAATATATAGTTCAAGTTGCAACTGACTATAAAATACTTAACTCTACACTTGAAAACCTTTTTTATATTTTGATTTTTACAATACCAATAGTCTTGATTTTTTCTATTATCGGTGGTTACTTTTTAATCTATAAATCTTTTAAACCTATTGAAAATATATTAAGTAGTTTAAAAACAATAAATGCTTCTGACTTATCAAAAAGAGTAAAAAAACTAAATAGCAATGATGAGGTTGACTTATTAATAACAGAAATAAATAACTTACTTCAAAGGCTTGAAAGCTCCTTTAAAAAGATAAACCAGTTTAGTAGTGATGCATCCCATGAGTTAAAAACACCTCTTACTATAATAAGAGGCGAAATTGAAATTGCTCTTAGAAAAGATAGAGAAGAAAAAGAGTATAAAGATAGTTTAAATATCTGTTTAGATGAAGTTATAAGAATTCAAAAAACCATAGATGATTTACTTTTTTTAGCAAAAAATGATATAAATATAAAAGAGACATTTCAAGTGAATTTTTTGACTGAAAATTGACCCACTATTTTGAAAACTATTATCAGAGAATTCCGTTACACTCCATGACCCACCTCTAAACTAAAAAAACATAAT
>JBNJFB010000050.1:0-16060 GCA_051746405.1 Campylobacterota bacterium | reverse complement strand
AAAATATAAGTAGGCACTACAATTTTAGTGAAATACTATTTTACTTTATTTTAGGGATTTGTAAAATGTCAGTGTAGTGCTAATGTCCTAAGTCGGGAAGGCTACGAGTTTACAAATAAATCTGGAACTGTATCTTTAAGCTATAAGGAGTTTCAGAAATTCGTACACAAAATTGAAAATGATTTTTATGTCAAAGACTAACAAATCAGTGGAGCCAATAAATTACCCTGTGGGCAATTTATTGACTCATTTTAAACGTTATGTATAAAATCTACATTCTGAACTCTTGACATTAAATTATAAAATCATTATACTACCATTATGAGAACAATAAATTTTAGTTGGGACGAAACAAAAGCAAAATCTAATCTTATCAAACACAAAGTCTCTTTTGAAGAGCCAAAAACAGTGTTTGATGATGATAATGCAAGATTAATTTATGACCCAGACCATAGTGAGGATGAAGATAGATTTATCTTACTTGGATTGAGTTGTAAACTAAAAGTTTTGACAGTTGTTCATTGTTATAAAGATAGTGAAAATAATATCAGAATTATAAGTGCTAGAAAATCAACTAAAAATGAAGAAAAACAATACAAGGAGTATCTATCATGAGAGAAGAATACGATTTTAGTAATTCAGTAAAAAACCCGTATGCAAAAAAAGTAAAAAAACAAATTTCGATTAAAATTGAAGTTGATACGATAAATTACTTTAAAGAATTAGCAGTAAAAAGTGGGATTCCATATCAAAATCTTATCAATTCATATTTAACTGATTGTGCTGTTAAGCATGTAGAACCAAAGTTAAAGTGGGCTTAGAAAGAAATACATAACAAATACTAGGAGAAGAACGAGGTAATATTTGCGATTATTCAAGCTTTAAAGTTTCGTATTAAGTGAAATGAAAAGCGAACAATCAAATCGTTTTCTTACCTCGTCCCTCAAGACAGGCGTTAGACAAAAGATTTCCAAGAAATTTATTGTGTAGTTATTTATTTAACTCAAAATCAAACAAATTGGAGATCAAAATGGTAAAGATAAATAAAATCTTAACAACGGCAGTAATTGGTGCTACATTAGCAGTTGGATTTAGTGGATGCGGGAAGGGACCAATACCACCAAAACAAATGAGTTCAACAAAAATTGATTCAATAAATGTAGAATATAAATTTAATGATATAGTTACAATAAATTATCTAAATTGAAATCAAAATTGTGGTAGTAAGTGTAAATCTAAACATGGACAACTCACCCAAGTAATTTTTGATATAAAATCTAAGTTAGTGGAAAAATCAAAAAATAATTTTTCATTTATGGCTAATTTCCCATCTAAATATGTAATAAAACCAGATAGTAGTTTTATTGGTAGTGAGTTTGACCCATTGGATAAACCTCAAAAACTTGACTTAGATGCAAAAAACATGTTTAATTCTTTAAAATCAAAACCACTTACAATAAAAAGAAGTGTGGATTTTAAAGGTGAAATCAATACAAACTATCCAATGAAATCAGTTTATGCAAATTTAAAAAGAAACTTCAAAGAATATATCAGTAAATATAGCTATAAAACAAATGAGGAAGTTACACCAGACAAAATTGCAAATACATTTTATCTAAATAAATACGATAATAAAACAAACTTTGAAGTTTATCCATATAAAAATGGCTCAAAAGTTATTTATAATGCTAAAATTGATTATTCTATCGATTCTAATGGTGGTTCTACATTACAACCAAAAGATATAGAGGCTTTACATAATAGAATTAAAAAAGTTGTAAATGACTAAATAATAAGAAGCTTTAAAGCTTCTTATTTTAAACTTATGCTATAATACATTTATACATCACTATGTAAAGGAGTATTTATGCATAGATTAAATTTAACAATAGATGAAACATTATACGAACAAGCTAGAGCAGTAAGTTTTATAGAAAAGAAATCAATCTCTCAAATGATTAGAGAAAGTCTTAGTGAGTACATTGCAAAGAATTCAAAAACTAAGCAACAAGCTGATTTAATATTAGAAGCAGATGATGAAAAAGAAATTTTATCAATATTGGCAAATGAAGAATTTACTTCAAACGATGATTTTAAAAGCAAATTTAACTTATGAAAATATCATATTCTAAAACTTTTGAAAAGAAGTTTTCCAAATATGATAGAAAGCTTCAAGAAAAAATATTTAATGCCATTCAAAACTTACCAGATGGAGATGTTAAAAGATTAACAGGTAATGACATACCTCCAATTTATAGAATTAGAATATCAAAATATAGAATACTATTCCATATGAATAAAGACGAAATACAAATACTCAAAGTTGATAGTAGAGGTGATATTTACAATTAGTAAATTGTCTAACAAAACTTTGCAGTGAACGCACAGCGTCACTGAAGTCAAACGTTATATCAAAGATTAGCCACAAACTCTAATTTTGAATATGCCTATTTGTAAAAGAATATGGTAAATTTAATTTGGAGGTCTCAAGTGAAGAGATTGATTTTAGGTATAGTTTTTCTTGGGCTATTATCAAGTTCAGCTTTTGCTAAAAAAGTTTCAGTATGTACCGCATATTTAATTAGTGCTACAGCGGAACTAGAATGCAGTGGGGATTTTAGTGGAAAATCTACAATGGTTGATATGTATAAAAAATGTTGGACAATAGCCAGTGATGTAGGTGGTTCTAGAAAATTTATAATTATTTTTGAAAAATAATCAATTACATTTAAAGATAAAATATACATCATTTTGCTAAAATGATGTATATTTAAATATTGGAGTTTAATATGACAGCACCAAAACAAGAAGCAAAAAAAATAATTGATTCATTACCAGAAGACACATCTTATGATGAAATATTAAAAGAATTAGCGTTTGATAGAATGATTCAAAGAGGTTTAAAAGATTCTCAAGAGAATAAAACTATTTCAAATCAAGAGATGAAAAATAGAATCAAACAATGGTAAATATAAACTGGACAGATGAAGCAGAGCTTTGGCTTAAGGATATACATAATTATATAGCTTTAGATAAAAAAGAAATTGCAAAAAAAGTTGTAACAGAAATATATCAAAAAGTTCAAATACTTCAATCATTTCCAAGAATTGCTTATCCATATGAAAATAATGAGCATAAAGAAATAAGAATATTACTTTATGGTCATTATAGAATTGCATATCTTATTAAAAATGAAAATACAATAGATATATTAGGTGTATTTCATGGAGCTTTGGACATAGAAAGATACCTTACTAACTAGCAGTGGATATAACAAATCGTAAGAAAAAACAAAGATAAATGGCAAAATTTAAATCTTTTATCTGTTAAGGTTAGTCAGAAAAAAGACCAAAATTCCATTATTAATATCCCCTTGTTCTTCAACTCAACCGTTGTACCCAAAGGAAAGAAAATTGAGAAAAATAATATTATTTATATCTAGTTGGAAATAATGCAACATTTAGATATTCCAATTAATGATTATGATAATGATAAACTAAACTTTAAGCCATTTGCTAAAAAAGTGGCAACTAGTATTTTAAATTATAATTAAGAGGAAACTTTAATATTTTCAATTGAAAGAAGATGGGATTGTGATACCAAATACACCCCATCATATAACGCAAAGGGGTGTTCGGTCCAATGAATATTTTCTTTAAAGATGAGGATTATCAATATTATAAAGAACTTTTATATACACAATCAAAACTACATGGTTTGGAAATAGTCTCATATTGTCTTATGACAAATCATGTACATATAATAGCAATACCACAAAATACAGAATCATTATCCAAAGCAATAGGTGAAACACATAGACTTTATACAAGAAAATACACAAACAAAACTCCTAAAAGAAAAAACAAGAATAGGAAAACCTTGTGGAGATGAGGAGTTTTATGATAAAATAGAGACATTAACAGGGATAAATTATAAAAATAAAAAAGCAGGACGACCTAAGAAAAAGCAAGGATTTGATTAATTGGTATTCTGTCCCCGGATTTTATAGATGATTTTTGAAATGATGATAAAATTGAAACTTACATCTTTCCCAGATATGATAAGTTTGATTTAACATTGGATAAAATATCAAATGAACTAAATAATTATATTTTTAAAACAAATGATAATTTTTTTACAATTATAAATAAATTTAAATATTGCAAATGTCATCTGGCTGTAACAGATGGCTCATTGCAAAAGATAGTTTAACTAAGTTAATTAGCTTAGAAGATGTTGAAAAGTACATAAGTGATTTAAAGCAAAAAGATTTAAGTGATAATCAAAAAGAATTACTAGAAATATGGAATAGAAAAATAAGGTGGTAATAAAAATGCAAAAACTAAATAAGCTAACGCTAAAACAAAGAGAAGAACTTTTTAGGCAACTTCGTATATCAATTACACATCACTCAAATGCAATGGAAGGGACTACACTATCTTTTGGAGAAACAAAAGAGTTACTTGAACTTGGACATACAGCAGGGCATAAACCACTTGGTGAACAACTTGTAATATTAGGTTTTGCAAAAGCATATGATGTAATAGTTCGTGAAGCTACAAATAAAGAAAATATTATTGATAGTAGTTTTATAAAAGACATACATGCAATCATGTTTGAAGATGCTCTCAAAGTGGCACCTGAATATGTTTCTAAACCAGTTGGAGCATATAGATTAGATGAGCGATATATCAAAGGTGTAGGTATAAAACTATCAGCACCTAATAAAATTTCAAATGATATTGAAAATCTACTTTATAGGTTTAATAGTAATAATATGAGTTTAGAAGATATTGCAGAGTTTCATATTTTATTTGAAAGAGTACATCCATTTGCTGATGGTAATGGAAGAGTTGGAAGATTAATAATGGCTTTTCAAGCTATACAAAACAATATAGTTCCACCACTTATTGAAAATGAACATAGAGATGAATACCTAACAGCCATTAATAACAAAGATGAGCTGTTAAAGTTTATAGATGAGAGTATTCAAAATAGTATGGCTTTGCTTGACTTAAAAGTACAACAAAACCTTAAAAATCAAAATCCGGGGACAGCATACCAATTAATTAATAAATTGTAATATTTTCAAATAAATAGATTTTATTCTACCCCTTTAGATGAAACACATTTTTTATATGCTTTAAAATATGTAGAACAAAACTCCTAAAAGAAAAAACAAGAACAGGAAAACCTTGTGGAGATGAGGAGTTTTATGATAAAATAGAAATATTAACTCAAGTGAATTTCAATAGTATTCAAACTTTAAATAAGGAAAAAAATGAGAACTTACAATGGCTGAGATGATACTTGCTTCATTTTTAAAAATATGGCACTTAATACCGATAATTATTGGTATTATATTATTTAGAAAGTTTATAAATTACAAAGATAAAAAGCGTATTATTAAAACAAATGAAGAAAACGAGAAAAAAGGCTTAAATATAAAGTTGCGTACAGCAAAGAAATACGAGGATTTTGGTTATTCTGTAATAGTGTTTAATGACGATGAAAAAAAAGAATCAGGTATTGACCTTCTTTCTTCTAAAGATGATAAGAGATTGCTTATGAAATGTACAAATAAGACTAAATCTAAATCAATCACATCAGAGGATATAAAAGCGTTTATTGATGATGCTACTAAATATACTAAAACAAATGATATGAAAAAAAGCTATATTGAGTTTAGATATGTAGTGCTTTACCCTGAAATATTATCTAAATCAGCAATAAAAATACTAAAAGATGACTCTTTTAACTGTAAATATACGGTTTTATAAAGGTAAAACGTTATTTAAAACTACAATAATTTAGATGGTTAATCACAAGTTTAAATAGATAATTATTTAAACTTATTAATCATAGCTAAAATTTCAGAGCTATTTACACTATCTTCTCTTATATTTTTATATGTGGCTAATGTATTGATTGTTGTCATTGCTTTTTCTATTCTTTGAAGAAAGTCTGCAGATTCACTATCTAAAGAGCTTTCTTTATTATTTAAACTATTTATATCTGCTGCAAATACCACTTCACCTGTTGCTCTTTTTTGTAATAAAGCAATCTCTTTTTCTACTTTGCTTAGCATCTGCTCTACTTCACTTTTAGAGTAATTGCCCTCTTTGATTTTATCTTTTAGTTCTATTAAGAGTTTTTGAATTGATTCAAGTTCAGAAACTGTAAATCCTGTTTTTAATAAAGATAAAATATCTTCATATAACGCTTTTGTTTCTTCAATACTATCTTGTTTTTTTTCTGTTGATTCTTTTTTTTCAGATGTTGTGTCTTCATTTTCTATACTATAATTTTTGAAAAAAGATAAAACATCTGAAAGAAGATTAACCATCTCACTTGGGTCTCCTCCAAATTTATTGGCATTTTCTTTTAATGTATCTATTTCATCTACAAAATAGCTTTTTATAGCACCTAAAGATGAAAACTCTTCTTTAGAATTTTTGGGATGATTTCCTGGAACTATATTTCCATTTTCATCCTCTGTCAAGCCACTTGCAAAGGAAGACCAAAGCTTTATATTTAACATCATAAATTCACGTTCATCCATCTTTGATAGATACTTGATTGAAAATTATATCTATTTAAAGTACAATACCTCCAAATGAAAAATCTTCCAATACATGATATCTTAGATGATATAAAAAAAATACTAAATCAAAACTCAAAACTTATACTTCAAGCACCTCCTGGAGCAGGTAAAAGTACGGTTGTGCCTATTAGCTTATTAGAAGAAAAATGGTTAGAGAATAAGATGATTATTATGCTAGAACCACGAAGAGTTGCTGCTAGGATGGTGGCACAGCAAATGGCAAAGCTTTTAGGTGAAAAAGTAGGTCAAAGTGTTGGTTATCAAGTTCGTATGGATAGTTGTAAATCAAAGCAAACAAAACTTTTAGTTGTGACAGAGGCTGTACTGGTGCGAAAGTTACAAAATGACCAAGCTTTGGAAGATGTGGGATTGATTATTTTTGATGAGTTCCATGAAAGAAGTATTCATACTGATTTATCTCTTGCTTTATCTTTGCAGGTTCAAGAGTTATTAAGAGATGATTTAAAACTTCTTATTATGTCTGCAACACTAAACTCAAAAGAGTTGGTTTTGCTTTTAGGTGAGGGTGTTCCTATTGTAAAATCAAAGGGTAAAACTTATGAGGTTGAAGAGGTTTTTTTAGATGCAAGTGTTAAACAACCTAGTGTTAAAACTATTAATACTCTTCTTTTAAGCACTATATTAAAAGTACTAAAAGAAGATGAGGGTGATATCTTAGTTTTTCTTTGGGGTGTAAAAGATATTAAAAACTTGCAAGACTCTTTAGAACAGAAACTTAAAAATAGTAGTGTGGAAGTTTTAAGTTTATACTCTAATCTAAGTAAAGAAAAACAGGATAAAGCTTTAGTAAAATCAAGCAAAAGAAAAATAGTCTTAGCCACAAATATTGCCCAAACTTCTTTGACAATAGAGGGTGTAAAGGTTGTAATAGACTCAGGTCTTGAAAAACACTCTTTTTATAACTACTCAAATGCAATGAATCACTTAGAGCTTAACTTTATTAGCCAAGACTCTGCAACTCAAAGAGCAGGGCGAGCTGGAAGATTGAGTAAAGGGAAGTGCTATAAGCTTTGGCATAGAGGAAAAATCTTACAACAAACAAGCAAACCTGAGATATTAAGAACTGATTTAAGCTCTTTTTTCTTAGAGATTGCACTTTGGGGTGAAGATATGAGTGAGTTGAAGCTATTGGATTTACCATCAAAAGAGGTTCAAAATAGCACAAAAAAGGTTTTGCAAGAGCTTAAGATGCTAGATGAAAATTTTCAAATAACATCTATAGGTAAAAAAACAGTTATCTTAGGAGTTCATCCAAGGTTTGCTTTTATGATATTAAAATCAAACCACTTAGGGTTTGCCTATGAAGCTTGTCTTTTAGCTTCACTTTTAGGTGAAAAGGATATTTTAAAAAACAGTTTTCAAGATAGTAATATCTACACTAGATTTACACTCTTACTTGATAAGGATTTTGATAGTTTATCTATAAACAAAACAAGAGCAAAAGCTATTTTAACCCAAGCTAGTTTTTTATATTCAAAGCTAAAGAGTGTAGAGAGGATTAAAAAGCAAAGTTTTAAAATAGATGAAGAGTATTTGGCACTTTTAACTCTTTTTGCTTATCCAGATAGATTAGCAAAACAAAGGGGTAAAAGTGAGACTAGATATAAGCTAAGCAATAAAAAAGGAGCTATTTTAAATAGTTTTGATACACTATTTAATGAAAATCTTTTAGTAGTTCCTGTGTTAAATGCTAAAAATAAGGACTCTTATATTACTCTTGCTTCAAGAATATCTTTAGATACTATTTTAGAAAAATTCAAGAATGATATAAGAACCCAACAGAGTATTATCTATAACCCCAAAAGCAAAAAGTTTGATATAAAAGAGGACTATTTTTTTTATGAATTAAAACTATATTCCAAACCTATATCAAATGAGCAAGAGATTGATTTCTCAAAACTTCTTTGTGAACTGATTCAAAAAGAGGGCTTAGAGCTTTTAACATGGAGTAAAAAAGCAATAGCTTTACAAAATAGAGTTAATTTTATAAATGAAAATAGTAACTTAAGGTTTCCAGATTTCTCTTCAAAAGCTTTAATTGACAATATTTTTGATTGGCTAAAGCCTTATTTAAGTAGTATAAAATCAGTAAAACAGTTAGAGACTTTAGATACATACTCAATGCTTCTTGGAGTTATACCTTGGGATAAACAACAGCTTTTAGATAACCTTGCTCCAACTTTTATAAAAGTGCCAAGTGGTTCAAATATAAGAATAGATTATTCAAATATAAAAACTCCAATTTTAGCAGTAAAGATACAAGAAGTATTTGGTATGTATAAAACCCCAAAGATATTAAACAATACTATAGCTTTGCAAATACATCTTTTAACTCCTGCTTTAAGGTCAATTCAAATTACGTATGATTTAAAAAGCTTTTGGGAAAACTCATATGAAGAGGTTAGAAAAGAGCTATTTTCTAAATATAAAAAACACTATTGGCCTAAAAATCCCTTTGAAGCTGTAGCTACTAACAAAACTAAAAAAATATTAAAAAAATAAAAGGAAATAATTGAAACAAAAATCAATAGATACAGGTGTTATTTTTATGTTATTAAGCTCCTTTTTTGGAGCATTAAATGGAGCGGTGGCAAAAGTGCTATCAGATAGTATAGATCCATTAGAGATAGTTTTTTATAGAAACTTACTGGGAGTTTTGATTATTTTAATTAGTTTAAAAAAGGTATCAGTTAGCTTTGATACATCAAAAGTTCATCTACTTTTATTAAGGGGAGTGTTTGGAGCCCTTGCTATGGTACTGTTTTTTTATACTATTGCTACTATACCCTTAGGTGAAGCTGTTGTACTAAATAAAACATCTCCTTTTTTTGTAACAATACTTGCATATTATTTGATGAGTGAAAAGATTAACTTACAGACTTTTTTTGCACTTATAATTGGTTTTGTAGGGATAGTTTTCATTGTTAAGCCCTTTGGTATTGAGATATCTTTTGAGCACTTATTAGGGGTATTAGGTGGTTTTTTTGCAGCTGCTGCGTATGCAACTATCAAAAAAATAAAAGAGATATATGATGCAAGGGTTATTATGCTTTCTTTTATGGGTGTTGGGATGATTATTCCTATACTGCTTTTTTTATTTACACCTTATGTAGAGTTTGAATTGTACACAGAACCTATGATTTGGTTTTTGCTTGTTGTTATGGCTGTTATATCAACAGCATCACAATGGTTTTTAACAAGGGCATATAGTATTAGCAAAGCAAGTATAATTGGTGTTATTAGTTATTCAAGTATTCCCTTTGCAATTGGCTTTGGTGTGATGCTTGGGGATTTATTTCCTGATGTGTATAGTTTTGTTGGAATTGTACTTGTTGTTATTGGTGGTATTTTAGTTAGTAGAAAATAGCGTTTTTATCATATTTTGTTATTGGATATGATAAAATAATTTTAAATAGATTAAAGGATATATTTTGGAAGAGATATTAGTGAGATTTTTACACTTTGTGGGTATTATATTTTTAAGTTCCACTTTAGTATTTGAACATATATTGTTAAAAGATAGGGTTACTAATGATAATTTAAAGACTATATTGCGTATTGATTTGTACTATTTAATTAGTGCATTTGTTACTTTAGTTGCGGGATTGGTGTTATGGTTTGTAGTTGGAAAAGATAGTGGTTTTTATACTCAAAATCCCTTTTTTCATATTAAGGTTACGCTATTTTTTATTATGATGATATTAGCTGTTTATAATACACTTTTTTTACGAAAGTATAAAAATACCCATGAAAAGATTATAGATTTACCTAAAAAAGTGATTATGATTATTAGACTTGAGACTTTACTATTGCTTATTATTCCTTTACTTGGTAGTTTAGTAGCAGCTGGTTATGGATATAAAGGTTAACATTGATGAGAGAAAAAATCTACTTTTTACCTGGATTGATGACTGATGAAAGGCTTTGGAAAAGAGTTCAGCCTTTTTTAGAAAAAGAGTTTGAGCTTGTATATTTAAAAATTCCTATGACAAGTGATTTTGAGAAGATAAATCAAATTTTATATAAACAAATTGAAGATGAAAATATTAATTTAGTGGGTTTTTCTTTGGGTGGTTATATAGCAACAAACTTTACACTTGCATATCCAAATAAGGTAAAAAGACTATTTAATCTAGCATCAACTCCTTCAGGTTCTAGTAGTTTTGACAATAAAAGGAGAGAACAAAAGATAAAAGATGTTGAACAAAAAGGGTTTGAACCCCTTACAACAAAAAAAGCTAAATCCTTAGTTGAAGAAAAAAATCAAGATGATGAAGATTTGATAAATACAATAAAAGATATGTTTTATGAGTTAGGAAGTGATAACTTTAAGATACAGTTGCAGTGTACATTAAATAGAGTTGATTTGTTTGATAAGCTTATAAAACTTGACAAACCTATCTATTTCTTTTATAGTAGTGATGATAGGTTACTTACAAAAGAGTCTGTAAAAAGATTAGAGAGTGAAAATCACAAAATGAAGATTGTATCAAGAGAGGGTACTAGCCATAATATCTCTTTAGAAGAGCCTATCTTATTAAGTAAAAAATTAAAAGAATGGATGAGGTTATGAATAAAATATTAAGTATTTTTTTTGGTGTTTTTTTATCTTTATTAAGTGCAAATAGTCTAAATCTAACTTATGAAAAGATTACAACTATAGATGAAAAGCCCTGGGGTATGGATTTTGTAAGTGAAGACAAGCTTTTAATTACTGCAAAAGATGGGAATATATATCTATATGATTTTAAATCTGATAGTATAAAAAATATTTATCAAGTCAAAGATGTATTAAGCCATGGTCAAGGTGGACTACTTGATATAAAAGTTTTAAAAAAAGATAAAAAGACATGGGTTTACTTCACTTACTCAAAGAGTATAAATAATAAAGGTGCTACAACCCTAGCAAGAGCTTTGTATAAAAATGAAAAACTTTTTTCACAGCAGGATTTATTTATAAGTAAATCTATAAGTAGTAGAAATATTCACTATGGTAGTAGAATTGCTTTTGATGAGAGTGGACATGTTTTTTTTACTATTGGTGATAGGGGAAATAGAGATAATGCTCAAAACTTAAAAAATCATGCGGGGAGTGTTATTAGATTAAATTTAGATGGAACAATACCACAAGATAATCCGTTTGTTAAAAATAGTGAAGCTTTAAATGCAATCTACTCATATGGTCATAGAAATCCCCAGGGGATATTTTATGATAAACAAACAAAAAAGTTGTGGAGTATAGAGCATGGTCCAAGAGGTGGTGATGAAATCAACCTAGTTAAAAAAGGGTTAAATTATGGTTGGCCTGTAATCTCATATGGCAAAGAGTATTGGGCACCAATTCAAGTGGGTGAAAGTACCCATAAAGAAGGAATGCAGCAACCAAAAAAAGAGTTTACCCCCTCAATAGCTCCAAGCTCATTGATTTTATATAAAGGTAATAAGTTCAAAGGGTTAAAAAATAGATTTTTAGCAGGTGCTTTAAAACTAAAACATATAAACATAACTACGTTAAAGGGTGATAAAATAGTAGGTGAGATAAGAGTTTTTAAAAGCTTAAATCAAAGAATAAGGAATGTAATTCAGTCAAAAGATGGGAATTTGTATTTTTCTACTGATAAAGGGCATATTTATACTGTAAAGTAATCTTACTTTAAGATTGAGTGGTTACAATTCGATTACATTCAAAGCAATGACTTACAAAACGCGGAATAGAGCAGTCAGGTAGCTCGTCGGGCTCATAACCCGAAGGTCGATGGTTCAAATCCATCTTCCGCAACCAAATCAAAATAGTATTTTAATTTTATGTTACAACTGTTCCTAACTCATCATCTAAATATTCATCAATTTTATTTTTAAACTCTTCAAATGACACATCACCTATTTTATTAAAAACTACTATTTCTTCACCAAAATCATTTTGAATGAAATGCTCTTGTTGTATAACTTTTTTGTAAAGCTCTTGCACATCATCTTCACTCTCTTGCTTATTAAATAAAAACCAGTTTGCTGTTGAGTCTTCTATTCTTACAAGTCCATAGGTCTTTTTATCATCCACATAATCTTGAATTGTTCCTTCTTTAAATTTTGCACCTACGACTAAATCATCTTCATTTAATAACATTTCCATTGATAGTAACCTTTCGTTTTTTTATTGATTTATTATATTTAAACATGAATTATCTAAGGCTTAGTTATAATAAAAAAATTTAAATTAAGGATATATGTGAACGAATTAGATATTTTTTCAAGAAGTATAAAAGACTTTTTTACATTTAAGATGTTAAAAATTGCATTAGTACCTCTACTTGTTACTATTTTTATAGTCTATTTAATGTTTTTTACAGCAGCTGATTATGGTATAAGCTCACTTCAAGAAGTGGCAAAAGCAAGTCAAAATGGTCAAGAAGTAGTAATTGACCCTAATGCACCTGTTTATTATGAGTGGGCTGCAAATAGTACAATTTTTCTATTTCAATACTCTATAACATCATGGTTGGCTATCTTTCTAATTTACACAATAGGCTCACTTTTGATGTTACAAGTAAGTGTGATTTTAACTTTGGCTCTTATTGGGTTTTTAGTGCCAATGATTTTAAAAATAGTTCATAAAAGACACTACAGTCACATAACCCTACATGGACATGGCAATTTGCTCTCACCTGTTGTAGAGCTTTTTAAAAGTGGCTTTATAATGATACTACTTTATATTGTTTTAATACCATTGTATTTTATACCACTAATAAATGTGATTGCTTTCTCTTTTCCTCTTTATTACTTTTTTCATAAACTTTTAAACCATGATGTATCCACTGAAATTTTAAGTGATGATGAGTATGAGCAGATTTACAAAAAAAATGCAAATAGTTTTAGATTAAGAACGCTATTTTTGTATATTGTCTCTTTAATACCCTTTATTACACTATTTACGGCTGTTTTTTATGTAATATATTTAGGTCATGCTTATTTTATAAAACTAGAAAAATTAAGACTAAAACTAGAGAATAAAAGTTAGTTTAAACTATTCTCTACTTCTAATATATAGCCTGTGCCTTGGATGTTTTTAAGTGATTTAGCAGGTAGTTTTTTTCTTAGATTTTTTATAAATAGTCTCATGGCATTTTGTGTCATGATAGACTCATCATCCCAAATATTTGTTTCCATCTCTTCATATGTGATTATTCTTTTTTTGGTTAGAAGAAGTTTTAAGAAGATATTCTCTTTTTTTGTAAGATTAAAACTCTCTTCTTTATTGTAAACAGTTGATTTACTATAGTCAAAGTGCCAGTTTTCAACTATAGTATATATTTTGTTTTGATCGTGGGTTTTTAAAAATGCTTCAAAAGCTTCAATTAGTTTTTCTTGATTTAAAGGTTTGATAATATATTTTACTAAGTGTAACTCTGCAGCTTGTAACATGTATTCCAAATCTGTGTGTGCTGAGGTTATTATAATTCTTGTTTTAGAGTCTATTTTTCGTATTTTTTTTATTAAATCTATTCCCGTTTCACCTGGTGGCATTCTTATATCTGAGATTATTAAATCAGGTCTGTAGTTAATATATTTGTTGTATCCTTCCTTGGCATTTTTTGCTGTTAAGGTCTCTTTGAAGAAGTGGTTTAATATCTCTTGTATATTATTTCTTATACCATCTTCATCTTCAATATACAAAACCTTAAAAGCACTTAGTTTTGAAAAAACATCATCTTTCATTGATAAAAGCCTTATTAGTAATTTTATGATAATATGATAGCTAAAAAGTTTTTTTATAAGGCTAAAGTTGAATTTTATTACAGAAAAAAACCTATCTAAGATTATTATCTATATTTTTATAATTATTGTCTCTTCCATGATTTTTATGATTTCATATTTTTATGTGAAAAATACATATGAAGATTTTGAAGTGCAAATGGATAAATTTGTAAAAGAGTATTATCAAAATCAAAAAGAGACTTTAAAAAAACAGATAAATACTATAGTTGATATTTTAAACTACAACCAAACAAAAACAGATCAAACACAAGAAGAAATAAAAGCAGATGCGGTTAAGTTACTTGATAATATCTCTTTTCAAGAAAGTAAAAGTAACTACTATTTTGTTTATGATATTTTAGATATAAACGGTGGTGATGATTTTGCAAGACTTATTGTAAATCCTAATAGACCCGATTTAATAAATAAACTAATCTCCACAAACTTCAAAGATGAAAATGGTAAAAAGTTTAGGGAAAAGTTTTTAAGGGATATTAGATTAAAAGGTGAATCTTTTACTCAATATGCCTATAAAAAGCCAGGAGAAAAAAAGGTAAAGCAAAAGCTTTCATATTTTAAGTATTATAAAAAATGGAATTGGGTTATTTCAGTTGGTGTCTATTTAGATGATATAGAAAAAGAGATATCACAAAAAAAGAGTGTATTAGAAACTACAGTAAGAAAGCAAGTTGGACAAAATATTGTACTTTTTGTGATGTTTTTATCTATAGCTATTTTAATATCTATTTTTGTATCTCAAAAAATTGATGAGGTCTTAAAACAGTACCAAAGAAAAGTAAATGAAAAAGAGAAACAGCTAAAAGAGTTAAATCAAAATTTAGAGAAAAAAGTAAAACAAGAGGTTGAAAAGAATAGAGAAAAAGAGCAACTACTTATACAAAAATCTAGATTTATTGCTTTGGGTGAAATGATATCAAATATCGCTCATCAGTGGAGACAGCCATTATCTGAGCTATCATCTATTTTAATGAATATCAAGTTTAAGCATAGTATTAATGATTTAAGTACTGAGATTATGGATAAAAAAACAAAAGAAGCAGACAAGGTCTTAGAGTATATGTCCCATACAATTGATGATTTTAGAAATTTCTTTATGCCAAAAAAAGAGAAAGAGAGTTTTTATTTGTATGAGATTATAGACTCTGTTATGACTATAGTATCAAGCTCTTTGCATAATAACTCTATTAATGTGAAGCTTGATTTAAATAGAAACATTAAAATTTTTACTTATTTAAATGAGTATGAACAAGTGATTTTAAATATTTTAAAAAATGCAAAAGATGTTTTAATAGAAAAGAGTATAAAAAACCCAACTATTTATATAAGTGCAAAAGAGGATACAAAATCAATAAAACTATATATTGAAGATAATGCAGGAGGAATAACCACAGAACCAAAGTTGAAAATATTTGAACCATACTTCACAACCAAAGATGATAGTAATGGAACAGGAATAGGGCTTTATATGTCAAAGATTATTATTGAAAAAAATATGAAAGGTAAATTAAAAGTAGAAAATACAAATATAGGTGCAAAGTTTACTGTAGTAATCTTCAAAGACATGTAATCGTATCTGTATATTTTCCTGTTCTAAGATTTAGCTTTTTTTCTATTTTATAGTTTTTACCTTGTTTAAGACAATCTTCCTTTGTGGTTTTAGCT
>JBNJFB010000049.1:0-17028 GCA_051746405.1 Campylobacterota bacterium | reverse complement strand
AATAAAGATAAAGTATTATTCAAATATACAAGTGTAATTAAACAAAAACTATGTATAATGTTAATTAAAGATTAACAAAATGGATATAAAATGTTAGATGATTTACGAAAACTAGAAAAAAGAATTCTCATGTGGCTTTTTGGATTTTTATATTAAATAGATAGATTAATAAAAATTAAAATTATTATTAAAACAATACCTATTATTATAAATTGCTTTGATTTCTCTTTTTTAAGAGTTGCTTCATCTACTTCAAAAGAAGCTACTGATTTTAACGTACCATTTTCTTCAAACTTTAAAAACTTATAGCCTTTTTTTGAAAGTTTGGCTTTTATTTTTTCAAGCTCTTTTTCTCTTTGTTCTTTATTGAAACCACCGATTACAATATTTTTTATTGCCATAGATACCCCGTAAAATTTATTTTTGTATTTATTTTATATTGATTTTACATTTTTAAATCTTTAGTTTTCTTTTAAGAAGTTGAGCATTAATGGCTACTATAACTGTACTAAGACTCATAAGTACTGCACCAACTGCTGGGTTAATCAAAATACCATAGCTATATAAAGCACCTGCAGCAAGAGGTATAGCTACGATATTGTATCCAGTAGCCCAGATGAAGTTTTCAATCATTTTTCGATAAGTGGCTTTACCAAACATGATTAGTGCTGATATGTCTTTTGGGTTACTATTTACTAATACAATATCAGCACTATCAGAAGCGATATCTGTACCACTTCCCACAGCAATACCGATATCTGCTTTTTTAAGTGCGGGAGCGTCATTTATGCCATCACCTGTCATAGCTACAAACTCACCTTTCTTTTGAAATTTTTCTATTAATTCTAACTTTTTATCAGGTAAGATATCAAAGTAGTAGCCATCAAGTGATAGCTTATCACTAACTTCTTTTGCACTTTTTTCATTATCTCCTGTAATCATGTAAACTTTAATACCACTGTTTTTTAGATCTTTAATTGCTTGATAGGACTCTTTTCTAATTTCATCAGATAGGGCAACATAGCCAATAGGTTTTTCATTTTGTAAGGCTATGATTACTGTTTCATTTTTATCTTTTATAGCATCTTTTGGAGTTTGAATATCTCTTTTTTTAAGATAGTTTGGGTTTACAATTTTTATTTCATGGGAGTTAACTATACCTTTGATTCCTTCTCCTACAATAGAATCAAACTTTTCTACTTCTTTTGTTGAGAGATTTTTTTCTTTGAGTTTATTTATAATTCCCATTGCTATAGGGTGTTCAGAGTTTTTTTCTAAAGCACCAATTAGTGATAAAAGTTCATCATCACTTCTATTTGTATCAGTAGATTTGTATCTAGTTACTCCAAAATCACCTTTTGTAAGAGTTCCTGTTTTATCAAAGGCTATCAAAGAGATTTTTCTAGCATTTTCAAATGCAGAACGATTTCTTATAAGTAATCCATTTTTTGCAGAAACAGCTGTAGATATAGCTACTACTAATGGTACTGCAAGACCAAGGGCATGGGGACAGGTAATAACCATAACACTTGCCATTCTTTCTAGTGCAAATACAAGCTCTTTACCTAAAGCTAACCAAATAACTAAAGTCATAAAACCAACACTTAAAGAGGTAATTGTTAGCCAAAAAGCTATTTTATCTGCGAGGTTTTGTGTTTTGCTTTTTTTCTCACCTGCTTCTTGTACCATATCAATCACACGACTAAGATATGAATCTTTCCCAACTCCTTTTACATTAATTGTTAAAGAGCCATTGCCGTTGATTGTTCCTCCTATTACTTTACTATCTTTGGATTTTTTTACAGGTTTTGATTCACCTGTGACCATAGATTCATTGACATTACTTTCACCTTCAATTATAAAACCATCTACAGGAATTCTCTCACCTGGTTGAACTAAAACTTTATCATCTTTTTTTAGTTTATCTACAGATACTCTTTTTGTCTCTTTTTTTTCAATCAAATTCGCTTGCGTTGGTATGAGTTCAACTAACTTTTCTAAAGAGTTAGATGCATGAACAACAGACTTCATCTCAATCCAGTGCCCTAAAAGCATCACATCAATTAAAGTAGCAAGCTCCCAAAAGAAGCTTTTACCTTCCATTCCAAAAGTTGTAGCAGTGCTATATAGAAAAGCTACACTAATAGCTACTGCTATAAGTGTCATCATTCCTGGTGTTTTTTTAGCTAGCTCATCTTTTAAGCCAATTAAAAATGGTTTACCACCATAGACATAAATAAAGGTTGATAAAGTAAAAAGTAGATATTTATCATACATAAAAGATAAATTAAATGAAAGAATATCTTGTACCATTGGGGATAGTAATAGTATTGGTATTGTAACAACTAAAGATATAAAGAATCTCTTTTTAAAATCTACAATCATCATTTTATGATGGTGTGTATGGTCATGGTGTTTCATTAACTACCCCTTAGAAGTGCAAGTGTTAAAAAAGTATTGATATTTTAATTTAAAATATAAATATAAGAGTAAAGAGTTTTAATCTCTTTACTACTTAGTTATTTTGCATCTGTTGCTAGATAAAAGGTACACCACCCTTTTGGAACTACTTTACCTTTAACAATAGCACAGGTGCTTGTCTCTTTTTCAAAGTGTAAACAGTTGCTACACTTATCACCATTTTTAGGTTGTTCTACATATTTAGCCACATCTTTTGTAGTTTTACCAAATGCTTGTGTTGTACCAAATGCAGCAACTCCAACTGATGCTACTACAAACTTAAAAAAACCTCTTCTGTTGTTTTTATTAACTTGATTCATGAAAGACTCCTATTTAATAAATTTTTATGTCACTTTTCTACATCGTACAGCATAGAACTTAAATAAATATTAAATAATTTTTAGTAATATAGTTTATATAAAAAAAAGGAACTATTTATGAGTGGTAGATTTGAGTATCGAGTATTTCATGAAAATTTAAGTACAAAAAAAGAGTATTTGCAAAAGTACTTTACATCAGTGGGTCAAAAAGATACAAAAGAGGTATATCTTCTCTCAAAAGAGATTACAAAATATAATATTAAAATTAGAGATAATAAGTTAGATGTAAAGAGATTTAATTGCTCAATTGATGGATTTGAACAGTGGGAACCTTTTTTTAAAATGGAGTTTCCTATTGAAAGTAGGTATATAAACTTGGTTTTTAAAAAAGAGATTTTGGATTCAGGTTTATATTTGACTCAAAAACAGCTAGAAGATTTTATAAACTCAAAAGAGAGTATTAAGCTTGTTTCTCTTACTAAAAAACGATTATTATTTAAAAAAGATGAAGTGTTGGGTGAGTTTGCCAATATAGATGTAGATAATAAAAATTTTCATACAGTAGCATTAGAGTCTGATGATTTAGAGAGGTTGAAAAAAATTACTAAAGAGTTTGGTTTTGAGAAGTATGAAAATATTAACTACTATAAATTTTTAAATAAAATTATTTATTAATGATTATAATTAAGTTATTTTAGTTTATAAATGGTAAGATTACCCATAGAAGTATTAGTAGGGGATTAAAAAATGCAATTAAACAAAAAGATTACACTTATAATATTTTCAATGGTTACAGCACTTATAGCAGTCATTGTAATATTAGTGGCATTAGGTTCACGTCAAAATAGTTATGAGGGTGCTAAGAAAAAGGCTTATTTAGCAGCACAAACTGTAAAGCAGTCTTTAACTGCCCATATGATTAATGGAAATATGCATCAAAGTGATGTTTTTCTAAATGGAATGGGTCAAGTTGAGGGTATCAAAGACCTTTGGGTTGTTCGTTCACAAAGTGTTAATAATCAGTTTAGCAGTGGAGAGAGTAAAAAACCACCAAAAGATGCTATTGATAAGTTTGTATTAAATAATGCCACAGAAAAGATAGAGATAGATGAGAGTTTAGAACATGCTGGGCTTAGAATTACAATACCTTATATTGCATCATCCCATGATAAGCCAAACTGTTTATCCTGTCATAATGCCAATGAGGGTGAAGTATTAGGTGCTATTTCCCTTGAGTTTGATATTCAAGATGAGAGGGTTTCTAGTATTGTTATTTTGATGAAAATAATAGGTGCATCTGCTGTATTCTTGATTATTATTTTGGTTTTTATAAGTAAAAGAATTAAACCATATACATCATCTTTTGATTCTATAATCAAAGTTTTGAAAAAAGTTCATGAGGGTGATTATAGTATCAGAGCAACTGGGGCTAAGCTTGAGCAAGATAAAGAGGCATTTAAATGGCTAAATGAGATAATAGAGAAGTTAGAAACAGTACTTTCAGGAATAGAGAAAAATCTTACTTCTTTTGTACATAATAGATCATCAAATGTAAACAATGACAAACTTTTAAGTGCTCAAGAGATTATAAAAGATATTTCTGAGATTTATACTTTCAAAAAGACAATTGAGACTGATTTAGGAAAAGATGACATATACTTTAGACTTACTCAAGTTTTAAAAGGTAAATTAAATATTCAAAACTTCTGTATTTTTGAAAATGATTTACTTAAAGGTAGCCGAAAAGTAGTATTTAAAACTGAAAATATGGAGCCATGTTGTTTTGTAAATAGGGGTATCAAAGAGCAGTGTAGAGCTCAAAGAACTGATATGGTTGTATTTTCTAAAAACTTCCCAAATCTTTGTAGAATAGCAAACTGTAGCGAAAATAGAGAGTATATTTGTATCCCTTTTGATATAAATGAACAAAAAAGTATTACTATACATATTGTTTGTGACAATAAAGATTGTATTAAACATACTAGTTATCAAGTTGGAATTATTAAAAAATATCTTGAAGAGGCTAAACCTATTTTAGAAAGTAGAATACTAATGGATATTTTAAAAGAGAGAAGTTTAGTAGATGGACTTACAGGATTATATAATAGAAAATATCTTGATGACTTTATTGAAAACTCAATGCAAGAGGAGATGAAAAAAGGTACTACCTATGCAATTATGTTCTTAGATATTGATTACTTTAAAATGGTAAATGATACTTATGGTCATGATGCAGGTGATGCGATTTTACAAAAACTTTCAGAGACTATGAAAAATCTTATTAGTACTGATGATTTCATTATTAGATTTGGGGGAGAAGAGTTTGTAATTATTTTAAGAGACCCTACTGAACAAAGTGCTTATGACCTTGCTAAAAGTATCAATCAAGAGTTTTCTAAGATAGTATTTAATTTCAATGATGAGAGCTTTTCAAAAACTCTTAGTGTTGGTTACTCTTTTGTACCACTAGATACAGACCAAATCTGGAAAGCTATAAAGTATGCGGATTTAAGTCTATATTGTGCAAAAGATACAGGTAGAAATAAAGTTGTTCGATTTAAAAAAGAGCTTCTTAAAAATGAAGATAAACAAGAGTATTAATATTTAATACTCTTTTATAACTATTATAATAACTTACATGCAATATGTAGGGATAACCTACATATTGCATTACAAAACTTATATAAACTCACAAAAAACTCATACTTTTTATGTATAATTGTCTATAATAATTATATAAAATCACAAAGGATATCTATGAATATGATTTTAAAAATTATTGTACTTTTTTTTATTTTAGCATTAACAAGTAATGCCCAAACTTACAAAGTAGGTTTTGCCCAAGATACTTTAGCAAATGACTGGAGACAAGCACAAGTTGATGAGGCAATTAATGAAGCTAAAAAGTATGATTATTTAGAACTTACAATAAAAGATGCAAAAGGCTCAGTTGCTAGGCAAATACTTGATATTGAAAGTTTTATAAAAGATGATTATGATTTTATTATTACAAGTCCTATTAATCCTAACTTAACTTCAAAAGCACTAGAAAAAGCAATACAAAATGATATAAAAGTGATACTTTTAAGTAGAAATACTAAAGGTGATACTTATACTACATTTATTGCTCCTGATAACTATAAGATTGCAAAGCAAACAGCAAAATATCTTTTAAAAAAAATAGACTATAAAGGTACTATTTTGATGCTTCAAGGAATAAAAGGTGCATCAACAACACATTTAAGAGAAAAAGGTTTCGAAGATGTTGCAAAAGAGTATAGTGATGTAAAGATAATAAAAAGAAGAGCAAACTTTTTAAGAAATGATGCTATAAATGTAATGGAAGATATTTATAACAAAAATATAGATTTTGATGCTATATACTCCCATAGTGATAGTATGTTAATTGGAGCTCGTATAGTTATGAATAAATACAATGACACCAAATCAAAACCAACTGCTGGTATTGATTATATAAAAGATGCTCAAGAAGCTATTTTAGAAGGGAATCAAAGTGTAAGTTTTACTTATCCTACTTGTTCAAAAGAGGGCATTGAAGCTATTGTAAAAATAATAAAAAAAGAAAAAGTACCTAAAAATATTGTCATAGATACAAAGATGATAGAAAAAGATAATGCTTCAATGGTAAAACCAATTTTTTAAAGGTAAAGTATTAAGATGAAATTAAAGACTAAAAGCTTTTTAAATGTAGCATTATTGACCATAGTAACCTCAATAGTTATAGCTTATTTAACATTTGAAAATAGTGAAGATATTTTGCAAAATAGTATTAATCATGAAGTTAAGAGTGATTCAAAAAGAGTATATAATCATTTAGATGAAATTAAACAAAGAGTTAAAAAGTCATTAGAAGAGATAAATAGTAGTCAAGATGTGGTAGCATCTTTAAATCTTATTTCAAACTATGAAGATAAAAAAGATTATGACTCTTTGATATTTGATGCTGAGAAAAAATCACTACTAGAGTATTCTAAGCGTTTTTTTCAAAATGATAGTTTCTATTTGATTGAGTATTATGATAATAAACAAAATCTTATAGCAAAAAAATCTTTTAATGAGAGTTTAGCATCAAATGGATTTGTAGTATATAAAGATGAAACTGCTTATTTTAAAAGTGCTAATAAACTTTCAAAACTAAATCCTCAAAATGGCTTAAGTAAAGAGTGTAAAACAAAATCAAATACAGATTATCAAAACGGCTATTACAAACTTTGTAATAGTAAAGCTATAAAGTTTGACAAGCAACTAGTGGGGTATGCTAAGATTACTTACTATTTTGGTAAAGAAAAGTTAGAGAAACTTCAAAAGGATTTTAATCATCCTATTTCTTTTAGCGTAGATAAAGATAATAAAAATAGTAGCGTTGATAAGACTATTTTAGATGAAGAGTTAAATCTATATATAAAACATAATGTTGACTTTAGTTATTATGATAAAAAAAGAAAAGAGCTGATATCTATGATTATATTAGTAGTTATTCTTATGACTATTATTATATTTTATATCTTTATCTCTTTTATAAATATTGAAATATTAAAACCTTTAAAAAAACTGCAAGATGCTTTAGAGTCTATGCTAAATAAAAAGTATAAGCCAATAGAGATAAGAAATCAAGATGAAATAGGAGAGATATTTCAAGCTAGTAATACAATCTTTGAAAAGTTTTGGGAGAGTTACTCATCTTTAGAGAGTTACAAAAAAAGTGTTGAGACCTCAAATCTAGTTACAAAAGCTGATTTAAAAGGAAATATTACTTATGCAAATGAACTATTTTGTAAAACAAGTGGATATAAACTAGAAGAGATTTTAGGAAAGCCTCATAATATTATTCGTCATCAAGATATGTCAAAAAAACTTTTTAAAGATATGTGGAATACCATAAAAAAAGGTAAGACTTGGAGAGGTTTATTAAAAAACAGTACAAAGCAGGGCGGTTACTACTGGACGGATGCTGTTATTACTCCTATGTATACAGCAGATAAGAGTATTGAGGGTTATATTTCAATAAGAAGAGATATAACTGATTTGATGAAAAGTAAAGAGGAGATAGAGTTTCGTGCTAATTATGATTTACTCACTAGATTAAAAAGTAGAACAAAACTTCATCTTGATATTGAAAAGAGTGTTCAGCCTTGTTTGATTTTGATAAATATTGATAGATTTTCTCAAATAAATGATTTCTATGGTCATAGTTTTGGTGATAAGCTACTTCAAGCTTTTGCAAAAAGCCTAAAGTCTCATTTAGAAAAGAGGTGTATCTATAGCTTTGAGTTATATAGAAATGGTGCAGATGAGTTTGCTATTTTACTAAAAGAGTATGATAAAGAAAAGGTTGTAATAAATCTTAAAAATATGTTAAATAAACTAGAAAAAACTTCTCTTAAGATTGAAGATAAAGAGCTTAATTTGAATCTAAGTTGTGGTATTTCATTTGAAAGTTCACAAGAGACTATTTTATGTGCAGATATGGCGCTAAAAATATCCAAAAAAGAGAAAAAAGATATTGTGATATATTCAAAAGATAATAGTTTAAACAAACAGTATGAAAATAATCTTTTATGGGCAAATAGACTTAAAAAAGCAATTGATGAAAATAGGGTTGTTCCTTTTTTCCAGCCAATAGTAAATAACAAAACTTTAAAGTATGAAAAATATGAGGCACTTGTAAGAATAGTTGAGCCAGATACAAGCAAAGTTATAAGTCCATTTTTCTTTTTGGATATTGCAAAGCAGACTAAACAGTATTTAAAACTAACAAAAATAATGATAGAAAAAAGTTTTGAGATGTTTTATGATAAAGATTTTGAGTTTTCAATAAATCTAACTATGGAAGATATTTCAAATAGTGAAATAAGAGAGTTTATCTTCTCAAAGCTTGATGAAAATGTAGAAGTTACAAAAAGATTAGTTTTAGAACTAGTTGAGTCTGAGTCAATAAAAGATTATGAGCTTGTGATTGATTTTATTGATGAAGTGAAATCAAAAGGTTGTAAGATAGCAATTGATGATTTTGGAAGTGGTTATAGTAACTTTGAATATCTTATTAAGTTACAAGCTGATTATATCAAGATAGATGGTTCCCTTATAAAAAATATAAATACCCAAAGAGAATCATATGTGGTAGTTTCCACTATTGTAAACTTTGCTAAGCAAATGGGCATAAAAACTATTGGTGAATTTATAGAAAACGAAGAGATACTAAAAACATCTCAATCACTTGGTATTGATTATTCACAAGGTTATCATTTCAGTGCTCCAAAAGATAATATTTAAAAGGTTTAAAAATGAAGAAAATAATTATAATAGATAACTCAAATGTTGTAATCTCTATGTTTAAAAGCATTCTATCAAAAGAGCTTGGTATGGAGGTTTTTGTGTCAAAGTCGATTCAAGAGTCAAAAGAGCTTTTTGAAAACCATAAGTTTTTTATTGCAGTTACAAATTTAAATTTATTTGATGGAAAAAGAACTGAGATTTTAAATCTTTTATCTTCATACAGTATTCCTACGATTATCTTTAGTTCACAGGTTGAATCACAGCTTTTAGAGAATAAAAAATATCCTAATATAATAGATTATGTATTTAAAGATGCAAATGGAATAAAATATATAACAAAAATAATTGAGGCTGTTGAGTATTGCTCATATAAAAAAGTTTTAGTAGTTGATGATTCAGATGCTACTTTAGGTATTATAAAAGGTATGCTTGAAAAAATATTTCTAAATGTATTAACTGCAAAAGATGGTATTCAAGCACTTGAGACTATGAAAGAGCATGAAGATATTTCAGTTATTATATGTGATTATCATATGAATAATATGGATGGCTTAGAGTTTGTAAAAAGAGTTAAAAAAGATACAAAAAGTGCAAATATACCCTTGCTAATAACAACTTCACAAAAAGATGAAACTATAAAAATAAGTTTTTATAAGCATGGTGTATCTGATTTACTTCAAAAACCTATCTTAGAAGAGGAGCTAAAGTTTAAGCTAATAAATCTTTTTTTAGAACAGAAACATTATAGTGATAATTTAGCAAAAAAAAGTATGATAGAAAACTATGTGATAACTTCATCAACTGATATAGATGGAACTATTATAAGTGTATCTGAAGCATTTTGTAAAATAAGTGGATATAAAAAAGATGAACTTATAGGACAAAACCATAGGCTTCTTCGACACCCTGATATGCCAAAAGAGCTTTATGAAGATATGTGGAGTACTATTACAGCGGGTAAAACATGGAGAGGGGAAGTTAAAAATCTTAAGAAAGATGGGGATTATTATTGGGTAGATGCTATTTTAGAGCCTATATTTAATAATGAGAATAAAATAAAAGGTTATTATGCAATTAGACTTGATATAACTGACAAAAAAAAGATAGAAGAGATTTCTATTACAGATGGTTTAACTAATATTTTTAATAGACGTCACTTTAATGAAGTATTCCCAAAGATAATAAATAGTGCAAGTAGAAGTGATGAGCTTGTATGTTTTTTGATGATGGATATTGACCATTTTAAACAGTACAATGACAACTATGGACATCAAGCAGGTGATGATGTGCTAATCAAGTTTGCACAGTATCTAAAGCAGAATCTAAAAAGAGCAGATGATTTAGCCTTTAGGTTAGGTGGAGAAGAGTTTGGAATAGTTTATAAAGCAGATGATAGACAAAAAGCTTTAGCGTTTGCAAATAGTGTACGACAAAATATCGAAAATCTTAAAATGACACATGAATATAGTAGTGCAAGCTCTTATGTTACTGCTTCAATGGGACTTATTTGTGAAAAAGCTAGAGATATAAATAGTATGGATGAGACATTTAAACAAGCGGATGATTTACTCTATGAATCAAAGCAAAATGGACGAAACAAAGTGAGTATAAATGCAGTTTGATAAGAAAATATTAAACTCTGTTCAAGAGAGTATAGTAGTATGGAATAAAAGGGGTAAGAAGCTTTTTTGTAATGATAAGGCATCACTACTTTATGGGATTGATGAAAGTAGAATTAATACCTTAAGTGATATTTTAGAAAAGTGGGATTTTTATGATATAAATGATGTATATTTAAAAAAAGAGGAGTTGCCAACTTATATAAGTACTGAATCAAATAAAGAAATAGACAATATTGTACTAAAAATGGTTAGTAGTGATTCAATAAAATGGATTAGAACTTCCATTAATCACGCAAAAAGCAATGGTGAATTAGACTGTGTTATTACTACTTCTTTAGATATCACACACTTAAAGCAAGAAGAGTTAAAGTATAAAAAAATTGCAAACTATGACCCATTGACTAATCTTCCAAACAGACTACTTTTATCAGATAGATTAGATTATGCAATTGCCCATGCAAATAGAAGTAAAACAGTTGCTGCTGTTTGTATGATTGATTTAGATGGGTTTAAAGCTTTAAATGACACTTATGGTCATAAAGCAGGTGATACTCTTCTAGTTGAGGTTTCAAAAAGAATGAAGCAAGTAGTAAGAGCAGATGATACTGTTGCAAGATTAGGTGGCGATGAGTTTGTTGTAATATTAACTGACTTAGAGAAAAGTGATGATTGTGCTTTAACACTATATAGACTCTTAAATACAATACGAGCCTCATACTTAATAGATGGTCATACTATTGATACTATTAGTGCAAGTATTGGGGTTAGTATTTATCCAAAAGATAGGGTCGAACCTGAGATACTTCTAAGGCATGCAGATGTTGCAATGTATAAATCAAAAAACAGTGGTAAAAATAAGTTTAGTTTTTTTGATATTGCAGCTGACCAAAAGATAAAAGCAAACTATCAAGTATTAAGTAAGATTAAAAAATCCTTACAAAATAATGACTTTTGTTTGTATTATCAACCAAAAATCAATTCACTTTCTGCACAGATAGTAGAAGTGGAAGCTTTAGCACGGTGGAATCATCCTCTTTTAGGATTAATGCAACCAGAGGAGTTTTTGCCACTAATACAAAATGATGAAGAGCTTAGTAATAGTTTTGATGAATGGGTAATAAAAGAGGTTATAAAACAGCTTATAAAATGGCAAGATAAGGGAGTTTTTGTAAAAGTTTGTATAAATATTTCACCAAGACAGTTTAAGCAAAAAGATTTTATTAGTAAATTAAAAAATATCTTAAAAATAGAAAATATTGATTTAGAGATACTTTCATATATAGAGTTTGAAATACTTGAAACAAGTGTAGTTGAAAATTTAGTGCATTCAAACAAGATTGTAAAAGCATGTAAAGATTTGGGTATAACTTTTGCATTAGATGATTTTGGTACAGGGTATTCATCATTGATGCACTTAAAAGAACTTAATATCGATACAGTAAAGATAGATAAGACTTTTGTTTCAAGTATGCTTGAAAATAGTGAAGATATGGCAATTGTTCAAGCTATAGCAGCATTAGCTAGTGCTTTTGATATAACAGTAACAGCAGAGGGTGCCCAAAATATTGAACAGGTAATATCTTTAATGGAGATGGGATGTGATGAGATACAAGGCTTTGCAATAGCTAGACCAATGCCTCCTGATAGGATTTTAGAGTTTATAAAAGATTTTAAACCAGATCCAAGATGGAAAATAGCAACACATACTCTTCCATCAAAAGCAGACTTTGAACTACTTTTAGCTGAGTCTAACCATAAGTATTGGGTTTTATGGTTAACAAAAGAGCTTAGTAAAAACTCACCAAATATTTCCAAAAATAAGCTTAATCATAAAAGCTGTAGGTTTGGAAAGTGGTTTGAAAAAAATGCAGACAAATATTTAAAACTAACACCTAGATTAAAAGAGCTTGATATGGTTCATCAAAAGATACATAATATAGCTTATAATACTTTTGAGAGAATAAAAAAGCAAAATAGAGTAGCAACAAAAAATGAACTACAAGAGATTAACGATGCAAGTGAAAATCTTATAGGTATTTTAGATAAGATAAGAGATGAAATAGAAAAAATAAAACAACAACAATCAGTAGTGAATAAAATCTTGGAAAAAAGGGAACAGTATGGAAAGTAATGAAATAGTATGGAAAGATAGCTATAATACAGGAATTGAAGAGATTGATGAGCAGCATAGAATACTTGTGAATACAATCAATGAAGCAAATATAAAGCTTCAAGAGAATGACTCTATTAAAACACTTGAATCAATTACAAAAGATTTATTAAGCTATGTACTTTATCACTTTGAAACAGAAGAAGATATGATGGCAAAACATGATTATAAAAGTTATAATAATGAAGATTATGAAAAGCATATGAAGCAGCACCGTGACTTTTCAGCAAAAGTTGTATCTATAAGAGATATGTTAAGTAAAGGTAAGCCAATAGAAAAAGAAGAGTTAATTGAGTTTTTAACAAATTGGCTTGTAAATCATATCAATAATACTGATAAAAAGTTAGCATCTTTTTTGAAGGTAGTTTAATATAAATTATATATAAAAAAATATATAATAAATCAAATAGAAAGAGTAATTAAATGAAAAAGATATTATTAATATTATCATTTGTAGTTTCAACATATGCATCTGAGTTTTTTATAATGACAGAAGAGTTAAAACCTTATAATTACACAAAAAATGGTGAATTAAAAGGTATTAGCACAGAAGTAGTACAAAAAGTGCTTGAAAACTTAGATTATGAAGATGAGACTATTAGTGTATATCCCTGGTCAAGAGCTATAAAAGTTTTGGATTCAAATAAAAAAGCAGTGCTTTTTTCTATGGCTTATACCCAAAAAAGAGCCCAAAACTATAAGTTTGCTTGTCCATTAACTAAAGTAGATGTTTACTTTTTTTTAAAAAAAGATAATAAAATAGAGTTGAAAAAGTTAGAAGATGCAAAAGATTTGACTATTGGAGTTGTACAAGATTTTGCGGTACATAAGTATCTAGTAAAAAAAGGTTTTAATAAGTTTGATCACTCCTCTTCAACTGCTGTTATGGTAAAGAAGCTTAAAGAGAATAAAATAGATGCAATAGCAGCTGTTCCTTATGCTATTAAATCTTTAGAGTTAGATACAAGTGATTTAAGACAATCAAATCTAAAGCTTTATAGTACAGAACTTTGTGTTGCATTTAACAAAGATACAAGTGATATGGAAGTAAAAAAATGGCAAGAGCAACTTATAAAAATACATAAAAGTGGTAAGTACGAAGCTATTTATAAAAAATATTTAAAAGAGGAATAGATGTGGTAAAAGTTTTACTTTTTTTTCTAATGGGCAGTTTTTTGTATGGACACCCTTTGATAATCTATACAGAAAATAATCCACCATGGAACTATAAAGATGGTGAAGAACTTAAAGGTGTAGCTACAAAAATAGTAAAACTTATACAAAAAGATGTAAAAAATAGTAGCAAAATAGAGTTGATTCCTTGGAATAGAGCCTATGAAGAGACCTTAAAAAAGAAAAACCATGCTCTTTTTATAACTGCAAGAATAAAACAAAGAGAAGATTTGTTTTATTGGGTTGGTCCTATTATTACTGATGAAGTATATTTATATAAGCATAAAAGTAATAGTGTAGATATAAACACTTTAGAAGATGCTAAAAGTGTTGATACTATTGATGCAGGTCCTATTACAAATGCTGCATATATGGTTTTAAAAAAAAGAGGCTTTAAAAATCTCTCAACTCTTTCTAGGGATATAGGAAACTTAAATAATCTAAAAAATAGAAGAGTAGATTTAGTTACTCTTGGGAAGTATGCTTTTAGGTATAGAGTAAATTTAGAGAATCTAAACTATAATGAGTTTGAAAATACAGGTGTGTTACTTTATGAGTATCCTCTTTATATTGCATTTTCTAAAAAAACAGATAAAAGTATTGTAAAAAAGTGGCAAGAGTCCTTTGAAAAACTAAAACAAAATGGAACCATTGAAAAAGTCATAAATCAAAAGTTAAAAGAGATAAGAGAAAAGTGATGATGCAAAAACTTAGAGACTTAAATTTAACGCCATTTGTTGTTATTGTGCTTTTTATTGCACTTCTTATTCCCACTATTATCTCAAGCTATACTTTAATACAAAATGAAAAACAAAAGCAAGTAGAAGAGATAGAAAGATTCCAAAATGGTGTTAGTAGGCTTCTTGCTTCTTCTCTTGCTATACCTCTTTGGGAGTTTAGAAAAGATAGTGCTATGAAAGCTATTTCGCCTATTTTAGATGATAAGAGATTGGTTTTTGTGGAGGTTAAAGATACTCAAACAGGTCAGCTTTTTGTTTATATAAAAAAAGATAATAAAAAAGGAAATACTCTTACTACTAAAGAGAGTATCTATAATGAAGATAAAAAGATAGGTGAGTTAAAAATAGGTATCTCTGATTTTGCTATGAAAGATAAGCTTAAAGAGACTATTAGTGGCTATGTTATACTTTTTATTTTTCAACTGTTTGTTAGTATTATGGTTTTAGTATTTGCACTATATACAAAAATAATTTCACCTATTCAAAGACTTACAACCCAAGCAAAAAAGCTTTCAAAGAATGAATTAGAAGAGAGTTTTAAGTGGAGTATGGATGATGAGATTGGAAAACTAGGAAAAAGCTTTGAGTATGCAAGGCAATCTTTACTTGAAAATATAGAAAAAATCCAAGTTCAAAAGCAAAGACTTTTTGATATACTTGAGGGTACTCATGTGGGTACTTGGGAGTGGAATATACAAACAGGTGAGACTATCTTCAATGAACGATGGGCACAAATTGTTGGATATACTCTTGATGAGATATCACCCACATCTATTAACACATGGATGGATTTTGCTCACCCTGAAGACTTAGAACAAAGCAATGAACTTATTATGAGTCATATTGAAGGAAAGAGTGATTATTATGAGTGTGAAAGTCGTATGCAGCATAAAAATGGCTCTTGGGTTTGGGTTCTTGATAGGGGAAAAGTATCTAAGTGGGATAAAGATGGTAAGCCTTTGATTATGAGTGGGACCCATCAAGATATTACTAAAATCAAAGAAGCCCAAAATATTTTACAAGAAGCAAAAGTAAAAGCACAAGAAGCAAACAAAGCAAAATCTGAGTTTTTAGCAAATATGAGTCATGAGATTAGAACTCCTATGAATGCTGTAATTGGTCTTAGTGAGATGCTGTATGATATGCAGTTAAATCAGAATCAAAAAGATATCGTAAGTAAAATAAATAACTCTTCAAAAATTCTTTTGGGAATTATAAATGATATACTTGATTACTCTAAAATAGAAGCTGGTAGATTAGAGCTTGAGTATAAAGAGTTTGAGATTGATAGTTTAGTAACCTCCCTTGAAACTCTTTTTAAAAACAGAGCAAAACAGATGCAAATAGAGTTAAAAATAGATAAGGATTCAAATCTTCCAAACTTAATAGTAGCAGATGAACTTAGGCTAACTCAAGTGCTAACAAACCTTGTTTCAAATGCTATAAAATTCACTAATAAAGGTGAAGTACAAATCTCTATTTCTTTAAAAGATAAAGTGGACAAATCCACTGCACTAATTCACTTTTGTGTAGAGGATAATGGTATAGGTATAAGTAGCAAGCAACTTCAAAAACTTTTTACACCTTTTACACAAGCTGATACATCAACTACTAGAAAATATGGTGGTACAGGGCTTGGCTTAGTTATTACTAAAAATATTATAAAAGCTTTTGGTTCGGATATAGAGGTTCAAAGTAAAGAGGATATTGGTACTAAAATAGAGTTTGATATCAAGCTACAAGTAGCTACCTGGGAAAAGTCCCAACAAAAAAAATCACTTGAAGCAAACTCATCAAATAGTGACTTCTTAGAGGGTATAAAAGTACTTCTTGTGGAAGATAATGAAATTAATCAAGAAGTAGCAACTATGATGTTAGAAAAAATTGGAATAGAAGTGGATATAGCATCAAATGGACAAGAGGGAGTTGATAAGTTTTTAGAAAATAAAGATAAGTATCAAGTAATACTAATGGACTTACAAATGCCAATAATGAGTGGCTATGAAGCCACAAAACAAATAAGAGTTTATGATAAAAAAATACCAATCATAGCCCTAACAGCAGCAGCGATGATAGAAGATAAACAAAAAGCACAAAACGCAGGGATGAATGAACACTTAAGTAAACCAATAGATACATCACAATTGTACCTAGTACTTTCACAATACTGTAAAGATTTTACCTATGAAGATAAAAAAGATAGACAACAAAATAGTATGATACTAGATGAAGAGTTTTTAGATGAA
>JBNJFB010000048.1:0-17744 GCA_051746405.1 Campylobacterota bacterium | reverse complement strand
AAAGACGGAGATTTTTGCTCTAAACAAGATGAGATTGTTGATTTAATCTGTAAAAATAGCAAAAATGAGATTTAATTTATATAAATTTTAAAATTTAAGGTTTTTTTAAAAATAAATTTCAAAATTGGTACCTTTTGTAACAATTTCTGTTAATTGTTATTAAATTTTTCTATTATTATATAAAACCTCTAATATAGTGGCTTTTATTGTTGTAAAAAAGTCATTATATTGCCTATATTTATTGAAAATTTACCATAATCTTATTTTAGTTATTAAAAAAAGCATTGAATTTAAATTTTTTAGTTAAGATATAATATATTTTACATTGTTCTTACATATAAAGATGTTATTATTACAGTGAATAAAATATAAAAGGAAAAAATTATGAAAGAATTAGAAATTAAAATAAAAGTTGATGAAGAAAATAATGAAAAACTTCAAGAAAAAATTGATAAATTAGAAATATCTTTAGATGAGTACGTATCTAAACTTATTGATAAAGATATAAATAGTATTGTTCAGTTAGAAAATGGATTCTACTATAATAAAGCAAACTCAAAATTATATAATAGTTTTGATGATGAAGTAAAACTTACTAGAATCGAAGAAGCACTATTCTCTTTATTATTAGAAAATAGAGGAGAAATTGTAGGTATTGAAACAATTCACAATGTAGCATGGAAAGGTAAAAATATGACAAGATTTACCTTAAGAAATAAAGTTAAAACATTAAGAGATAAAACATATTATGACTTAATTAAAAACCACTCTAATATTGGTTACTCAATGAACTAATTTTAATACTATTTAATTCAATAAAAGCAGCGTAACGTTGCTTTTATTAATAGTTGATTTTATTGCCTATTACAGATAGTTTTATATGCACAAAAGTTACATATAGATTTATGTTGAGTCTTTTCAAAGTTTATGTAACTATTACTTAGTTTTTTTATCTCATCTAGTTTTGAAACTAAAAGCTCTAGTTTTTTATCACAAGCCAACTCTTCAATAAGTTTTGTATTATACAAATCATAATAATAAACATCAATATTTGAGCTATTATACAATTCACTTGTAGCTAAGTAGTAAAACTCCAACTGAAAATCCACTGCCTTATCATAGTTTCTTAAGCTATCAACTTTTAAATTTGAAGAGGTCTTATAATCAATTACCTCATATTTTTTTGTAGATGTATTAAAATCTATTCTATCAATTACACCTGTTAATTTAAATCCATCAAAGTCTAAGTTAAACTTCTCTTCTAATTTCATAATTTTTATATTTGATAGTCTATGTTTTTCATACTCATAAAACTCTTTTAATTTTTGCTTCCATATCTCTAACTGAAGTGTTAAAAATGGATTTTCACTTCTATATTTTACAAATAGTTCATTTAGTTTATCATAACTATTTATATCTTGCTTGTAGTACTCTTCTAATATTTTGTGTATGATACTACCCAACTCATAAGGTTTAGGCTTTAGTGATACTTCATGCTCTTTAATTTTTAAAATATAGTTTAGATAAAAACTTCTTTTACACTGTAAATATGTTTTAAGTGCACTTGCTGACCATGTGAAGTTTAAAAGGTCAATTTTTTCTACTATATCTTCATTAAAGTGCTTTAATTTATGGTTATAGTACAAAATCTCTTTATATTGTTCATCATAAACATTTGTATCTATGTCTTTGATATTAAAAAGCTCCGCTGCAAATCTTGATATAGTTGAACTATCTGATTTTACAAAAGAGATAAACAGATGTTTTGAAGACTCTATTAATTTTTTGTAATAATACTTTTGTAAAAGTTGTCTATCTTTAGATGTTGGCAGATTTGTAAGCTCTTTTATTTTTGTAGATAAAAACTTATCCTTTATTGAAGCTTTTGGAATAAACTCTTCATTAAAATCGCAAATAATTACAGCATCAAACCTATTTGCCCTAGTCTCAAGCAGACCTAAAACAGTAATTTTTCCTGAGTTTACGTCATCTAAACTAATATTTTCTATTTTTTGTGTAAAAACTTTCATAAACTCTTTTACTGTTAAATTAGTATCTAAACTAAAAATCAGATTTTTAAGCTTATAAACCATTTCGTCATATTTTTCTAATAACTCCCCATTAGTTTCAAACTCTTTAAAATAGTCTATAATAGAGTCAAATATCTCTTTTGTGCATTTTTTATTTAAACTCTTTATTATAAACTCATCGACTCTATTCTTGTCAATTTTAAAAAACTCCAAAGTTTTTATATTTTTTAACTCTTTTTCATTTATATATGCAGTTATAGCTTTTATGCTTTGATAAAGCTTACTATTTTTTATACTTTTACCCATTGCAAAGTTAAAATAGTTTTCATAATCATAAAGCTCTATCATCTGTGCAAACTTTTCATCAGGTAGTACAACTGCAATATTTGAAGGATTTACTCCCATTTGTACGCACTCTTGAATTGATTTTTTTATAAAAGCTATCTGATTTGTTCTTGTGCTAAAAGCTTTTATATTGAATGATATATTCTCATTTATATGTTCTTCTTTGTTTAATATAACTTTATTTGTCAAATCAAAGGTGTAGTTCTTATTAAGTTCAATTTTTTCTGGAAAAAAGTTCTTAAAGACTTCAAGTGATTTTTGATTATACTCATTTGACACAAACTTTATAATCATATCTTTATAGTTTGAGATTTCATCTATAATATCAAACTCAACCTTTGTGAAATACCCCTCAAATACTAACTCAATCTGTGAAAATTTATCTAAAAAAGTTCTGTTTATTTTATAGAAGTGTGAAAAATTAATCTTATCAACATACTCTTTTTTATCTAAAATATTTAAGTAATTAATTCTAATTTGATTTAGTATATCTAAGTGTTCACTATAGTAATCATATGTATCAATATTTTTTATACTATCTATATCTACTTTTTCACTACTAAGCTCTATAAAAAACCTATAAATATACTCATGCTGTTTAAGAAAACTTGAAAATGTATTTGATATTCCTAATCGTTTAATATCCACATCTTTTATAGCTTCGTTTAATAAAAGAAACTTTTGTTCTTCATCACAATATTTTCTATTTGGCACATAAGTAGATTTTTTAAAAAACTCATCAATAGTTAAGGTAAAAGGTAAAAGGGAGTTTTCCCCTTTTTTTTCTTCAAGAAAATTTCTTATAGCTCTTGAAGTGGGGAAAACATAAAGTTTTTGTTTACTTAGCATTTGTCTTTATGTAAATATAACCTTTATCTTTACCAACTTGAAAGCTTCCTGTAATATTCCAGTTGCTCTCTTTTGTTATATCTACATTTGTTTTATATTTATTATTCTCTTGTATAAAGTCATTTTTCTTTAGTAGTATATCCTGCTTATTTGTATTACTTAAAGTAAACTTTAAATTGATTTCATCAATCATTACTTTTTTGTTAGTACTCTTATTTAAAACATATACAAGAAGACTATTTTCACCTAAATTTAAAGTATCTTTATGTTTAGATTTATCTTTTAATACTCTTTGCGAATACTTAATATCTTCAACACCTAGATTAAACTCTTTTTCATTTAATACAAAAAGAAGTTTATACTTTTTTGAAAATAGTGCATTAAAGTGCATTATTTCATTGTAATATTCATCAACATCCTGATATTTTTTATTAAAACTTTCATCTTCGTCTAATGAAGCTCCTAAAGTACTTGTAATAGTCCATATAATCAATGAAAAAGCAAGTGAAAATATCCCTATAAAAAAAAGTGGCCAATAGTTTCTGTTTTTCATCTATTTTTTCCTATTTTTTAATACTGCATAAGTATAAAGTAAGAGTCCAACTACAACTAAAGTATACATAAATACTCTCCAAATAGTTCCTGATACTTTACCTTGACTTCCAATACTAGTTTCTAATTCTATATTTTTTTTGTTGGCTAATTTATCAGCAACTGCAGCATATCCATTTAGCATAGATGCACTAACTTTAGCAAAAAGAGTATTTTTATCTTTTGATGCCAATAGGGGAACAACATATCCATCTAATATATCATCTTTGTCTAAAACACCTTTTAGTGAAGATGAAGTCAATAGATTTACATGAGTATCTTCAATAAATGCAGTCAATAAAACATAAGGCTTATCTAAAGTAGATAAAATCTGCTGTTCATGTTTTTTTATTGCATTAAACTTCTCTTTTTTTGAAAGACTTTCATCTAAACCCAAACTCTTAATTGTATAAAGATGGATATTTATTCCTAGTTTACTTTTTACTTCAGCTCCAATATTTTGGATTTTTTCAACTGCTCTTTTATCTACTAAATCATCATGATTTAATATAAAATTGTTGCTACTATTTGCAAAAAGATTTTGTGATAATAAAAGCAGCAGTGTAAGAACCACTGCTTTAATAGAATTTACTGTTTTCATTTAGCCGATGTACAATCTTGCTTGGTCAATATATGCAAAGTAAAATGTCAAACCAGCTGAAACTAAAAGTAATACACTAATAATTTTTTCCATAAGATACCCCTTATTTATTACCACTACCAACTACTTGGTAGTTTTCATACTGCTCTTCATTAGTGTTTTGTTCTCTATCTGAGAAAACAGAACCTGAAGTTAAACCATTTAGGTCTTGATTTACCTTGTAATAGTTTGTAGCTTCTCTTTGTTGAACTAAAAGTGCATTAGTAACTAAAAATGCCAAAATAGATAGTAATAAAACTACTGCAATTAACATACCTGTAATACCATTTAGTTTAAAAATACCTCTTTCATCTTCGTTCATCTGTGTATTTCCAGCCATATTACTCTCCTAAACTTCTAATATAAGCACCTAATGCTTTTTCTTGAGTTTCATTAAGTCTACCAGCAAAGCTTGGCATTTCACCGATAATACCTTTTTTACCATGCTCTAATACATTTAGAACTAAAGTATTGTCGTACTCTACAAGATTTGGTGACATTCCACCCATACCTTCTCCATTGGCACCATGACAAGATGCACAAACACCTGCAAAGATTTCAGCTCCATTTTTTGAACCTGTCATACCATTTGCAACATATTCAGATACAACATCAATCTCTTCATCAGAGATTGGCATACCTGTATTTACATTAATAAGTCCCTCTTTTCCAGGCATCATTCCCATTGAATAACCTAAGTTTCCACTTGGATTTGGACCAATTGCTAATGAACCTCTATTAATTACATCTTTAACTTGTTCTTTAGCAATTCTTTTAGTTAAGTTATGAGCTTTTCCATTTATTCCCTCTGCATCAACACCGTGACAAGGTGCACATTGAACTAAATACAATGAACTACCCATAGCCTCTAATGTATCTTGCGATGGATTTTGCCACTTAGCTTCAAATTTTTCATTGTAATCTAAGTTCTCTTCATTCCATTGCCCGATTTGAGAGAATGTTGTAACTGGATAACCAATAGTTAAATACCAAAACATCCATAAAATAGTACCAATAAAAGCTAATGCCCAACCTGTTGGTACAGGATTTTTATACTCACCAATTCCATCCCATGACTCATCAGCTAGCTCACCACCAGCTTTATCATTTTTAATTTGATTATAATATTTAAGTGTAACAAATACAGTAATTGTAATTACTGCAACTGCACCTAACATTGTTAATGTATTAATATTCGAAATATCGCTTTTTAAAGCATCACCTGCTGCAAAGTAAGTTCCTGCTAATAAAGCGATTATAAGAATAATTCCACCTACTACCATAGATTTCATCTTATTTCTCCTTATTATCTATATCTTCATCTTTTTTTCTTTCTTCAAGAGGAGATGAAACTTCTGAGTCATCATGCACAAGTTTTGAATACTTTTCAAAATCTCTTTCACCACTTTTGTCTCTTTTATATATAGAGTAAGCATAAGAGTAAAATATTATAAATACTGTAAGTATCAAGAAAAATTTTGCATATCCTTGTACTGTTATCAGAGTTTCATATTCCATAACTACCTCTATTTTAAAGAATTTAAATATGCAATTAATGCAACAATTTCAGGAATCTCACCTTGAGCAACTTTATCTTTAACAGCTTGATTTTTCATATCCGCTGCAATTTTCTTTGCTTCATTTTTAGCATTTTCAATTGCAGTTTCATAATCACCTAATGGAACATCAATATTTCCATCACCATCAATATCTACATCATATGGAGTATTAAATACAGTTTTAACTGTATAAGCTTCTGCATATGCTGTATCTAAATCAGTGATATTTTCAAATTGATGTTTATATGCTGGCATAATTGAACCTGGAACAACCGACTCAGGGTCCCACATATGGTTTTCATGCCAATCTGTACTTCTATAGTTACCAATTCTCATTAAATCTGGACCTGTTCTTTTAGAACCCCATAAGAATGGTCTATCATAAGCATACTCACCTGATAATGAGTACATACCATATCTATCAGTTTCTGATTTAAATGGTCTAATTAATTGGGAGTGACAAGCATTACAAGAGTCTTTAATATAAACTTGTCTACCTGCTAACTCTAAAACTGAGTATGGCTTAGTACCAACTGTTGGTCTTGACTGTTTTGCAAAATCTGGAATAACTTCTATTAGTCCTGCAAATGCAACAAAAATAAATACTAGTACCGCAAAGAAAAACGGTCTTTGTTCAAACCAATGAAACATAACTTTCCCTCCTTCTTACGCAGCTACTGGTGTAGCATTTGCTGGTTCTTTATCAAGTACTCTACCACATCTTACAGTTTTGTAAATGTTGTATGCGAACATAAAGAATCCAATTAGGTATAATAACCCACCAACAGCTCTAATAGTATAGTATGGTTGTAATACAACTACTGTATCAATAAATGAGTAAACTAATGATCCATACTCATCATAAGCTCTCCACATCATACCTTGAGTAATACCTGCAATCCACATAGAAGTGAAGTACAATACAATACCTGTTGTTTGTAACCAGAATTGTGTATCCATCAATGATTTAGAGTATAACTCTCTTTTGAACATTCTTGGAACCATATGGAATAGTGCAGCCATAATCATAAATACAACCCATCCTAAAACACCATCATGTACGTGTCCTGGAATCCAGTCAGTAAAGTGTGCAATTGCATTTACAGATTTAATTGATTGAATTGGTCCTTCAATTGTTGATAACATATAGAACGTTGAAGCTAAAATCATAAACTTAATTAATGTATTAGTTTGTAACTGTTGCCACTCACCTTTCATAGTTAAAAGCATATTAATAGCAGAACCCCATGAAGGTAAAATCAATACAACTGACATAACAGACCCCATCGTCTGCATCCAATCTGGAACTGTTGAATAAATAAGGTGGTGTCCACCTGCCCAAAGGTAAACAAATAATAGACCCCAGAATGCTAAAATAGATAACTTATAAGAGTAAACATTTTGTCCAGACTCTTTTGGTAAGAAATAGTAAATCATAGCAATAATTGGTGTAGTAAATATAAATGCAACAGCATTGTGTCCATACCACCACTGAACTAAGGCATCATTTGTACCTGCATACATAGATACTGAATGCATCCATGAACCATATCCTGAAACCATTGCAGTTGGAACTTCCATGTTATTAAATAGATATAACATTGCAACAGCAATAAATGTAGCGATGTAGTACCAAATTGAGATATATAAAGTTCTCTCTCTTCTAATACCCATTATTCCAAAAATCGAAATACCCCATAGTACCCACCAAACAACTACTAATATGTCTAATGGCCATTCTAATTCAGCATACTCTTTAGATGTTGTATAACCCATAAATAGAGTAACAACCGCTAAAAGAATAGTAATGAAGTATAAAATGAAGTGAAGCTTAGCAACACCCATTAAAAATGGAGATTCTTTTAATGAAACCTTTAAAACTCTTTGCGATACATAATACCATGTAGCAAAGATACCACTTAGAGAAAAACCAAAAGCAACACCGTTAGTGTGTAAAGGTCTTAATCTACTGAAAGTACCATACTCCCCAGCTAAATAATTTAACTCAGGAAACGCTAATTGAAACGCTAGCACAACACCAATTGTCATACCTATGATACCAAACAAAATTGTTGCAAATGTAAAGGCTTTTGCAACTGAGTAATCATACTCAATTTTTGCACCGTTTTGCATCAATCTCCTCCTACTAATTTTATATACAAGTCACAAACCGTCACTTATGGCTAAATGTTAGCCAAAGGGGACTAAATTTTTACTTAATTTTATTGAAGTTTAAGCCTTTTTTACAAATAAAAATAATTGCTATATAAATTTTTTTGTGAGATAATTTTGAAGATTTGCTATTTTAATACTACGAAAAAAACCGATAGAAAAACTAATAATTACCAGTTTTTTAAAGCTTGGGCTGTCTCTCTTTGCATAGTTTTTCTTTTTAAGTCTTCCCTTTTGTCATGTAGCTTTTTACCCTTTGCTGTGGCAATTTGAACTTTTATTACATTTCTTTTATTAAAATATAGTTTTAATGCTACAGTTGTAACCCCTTCTTTTGTTACTTTTGTATGTATTTTTTCTATCTCTTTTTTATTTAATAATAATTTTCTAGCCCTTCTTTCATCGGGTCTAAATGTTGTGTGAGTTGTACTTAGATGAGAGATATGAGCATTTAGTAAAAAAACCTCATTTTTTATAATTCTTACAAAGGAATCCTTTAAATTAACTCTACCTTGTCGTGCTGCTTTTACTTCACTCCCTTCTAATACAATACCTGCCTCATACTTATCTAAAATAAAAAAATCATGGGTTGCTTTTTTATTTCTAAATACTAACTGTTTATTATTATCTGTTTTACTCATTGTTTACCTTAAAAAAAGAGCTTCCACTTCCACTAAAATACCAATTTCTCTTCTCATACTTTTTTAGATTTGGCTGTATGTAAGCTGCACTTTCATATAAATCATTTGCTTTATATATATCAAGCTTATTTAGTACATCTATTGAATTCATAGCCATTAACTCATGGGCATGTTTTTGTGATAACTCTTTATAAAATTTTTGTGAAAATGTTTTAAAAATCTCTTTTGTGTCACACTGTATTCCTGGTGTAAAAGTTTCAATATTTAGTTTTTCTTCATCGAACTTTTTTACAATTTCACCAATACCTGTAACATTTGCACTACTATACTCATAAATAAAAAATGGAACATCCGCTCCTATTTGTACTGCTATTTTACATAACTCATCTTTAGTTAAATTTAAATTACAATACTCATTTGCCATGAGCAAAAAGGTTGCAGCATTAGAACTACCCCCACCAAGTCCTGCAAATTCAGGTATTCTTTTTTCTACTTTTACACTATAGGTATCAAAAAAATCTTTTACATTTTTTAGATGTTTTATCATATTGTATGCTTTATATACAGTATTTGATTGCTTTTTACAACTAAAATTTCCTATAATATTAAATGCTTTCCTATCTGATTTGGTAAAAGTGATAGTATCATATAAATTGTAAACAGTCGCAAACCTAGAAGCAATTTTGTGATACTCACCGCTTTTACCAATTATTTTTAAAAATATATTAACTTTTGCATATGATTTTCTTTGCATTATAATAATACCTTATTTAGTAGATATTTTATATCCTTATTTATAATCTCTATAATAGTAAAAAAGTCATCAAAGATAATTAAGTACTGACCATTGTGTTTTTTTTGCAAATAATCAATAGATATTTTCTTTCCATTTTCAACCCAAGACTTATCCCCAAAATAGTCATTAACTTCTAAATCAATATAATCAAGTGGATTTAGTTCTTTTTCATTTTCATAAAAGAGTTTACCCTCTTTTAATCTACAAAGATATGATAAAGTACCTTTTAGCTCTAATTTTTCTAGAAATATTTGGGCTAAACTTCTTATATATGCACCTTCACTAACAGTTGCTTCAAAAGTTATAAAGGGATGATTATATGAGATAAACTCTACTTTGCTTACATCCATAGTTGATTTTTTCATCTTAAAATCAACATCTTGCCTTGCTAACTCATAGGCTCTTTTACCATTTATTCTTTTTGCACTAAATTTTGGCGGGTAGTATTCATGTTTGCCTTTTAGCTTAGCTAACCCTTCTTTTATAATACTTACTTCAACTCTTTTACTATTTTCTATACTTGCTATATTTTCTATATCAAATGAGTTAGATTCTACTCCTAACCAAACTGTAGCTCTATATTTTTTTGGCGTTTTACTCATGTAGTTAAAAAGTTTTGCATACTGCCCAAAAGCTACAATCAAACATCCACAAGCAAAAGGATCTAAGGTACCACTAAAACCTGCTTTCTTATTTTTGTATTTTCTTTTTATTCTATTTAAATATGAGTTTGAGCTAATATATATAGGCTTATTTACAACAATTAGCTTGTTTATTGGTTCCTTATTATAAAATCTTTTTTGCAAGCTAATTCCTAAATTTTTTCTACAAATGATGATAAGATATCTCTTATTTGACCACCAAAGTTTATAGTTAACTTATAATCTTTTCCTGCTTTATTTGCATGTTGAACTCTTCCCATACCAAATATCTTATGTTGTACTAAATCACCTTTTTTAAACATTGAGTGTTTTTCTATTGTTAATGAACCTTTTATTAGCCCTGATTCACTTAAGAATCTACTCTTTGCTAATTGTGCTCTTTTCCCCTTGTAAAACCTTGAGTGTACAAATGATAAGGTGAGATTATCCATAGCTCTAGTAAATGATACATAACCTAACCTTCTCTCTTCTTCTATATCAGTCCCATCGCCTGTTAAAGGGAAAAACCCCTCTTCAAGACCTATTATAAATAGATGTTTAAACTCTAAACCTTTTGAAGCATGAATACTCATCATTGAAACAGCTTCACCACCTAAGTTATCATTTTCACTCTCTAAAGCTATGTCATTTAAAAAATCTTTTAACTCTAAAAATGGATTTTGAATAAAATAGTCTCTAATATATCCATAAAACTCATCAATATTAGACTGTCTATCAAAACCATCAGGTAAATTATCATATGAAGCTCTATAATCAAAACTCTCTTCAAAAGAGTCTAAAAATTTCATTTTTGAATCTTTTAGAATCTCCTTTAAGTCCATAATAGAAGCTTCAAAAACTTTAAGTGTTCTTGAGTTTTTCTTACCCACAACTTTTGCTAACTCATCAGCACTAAACTCTTGTATTAGCTCAAAAATTGGCTTTTTTATCTCTATTGATTTACTCTCTAGTTTTTCTATAGTTGTCTTTCCAATTCCTCTTTTAGGTTTATTTACAACTCTTTTAAATGAAAAATTATCGTGTGAATTTGTCAAGACTCTAAAATAAGCTATTAAATCTTTTATTTCAGCTCTTTCATAAAACTTCATACCACCCACTAGTTTATAATAGATACCTGCTTTATTAAACCCCTCTTCAAGTGACCTAGATAGTGCATTTACTCTAAATAAGATAGCTATATCTTTTGCACTTTCACCTTTTTGAAGTAGTATTTTTATATCATCTACAATTTTTCTAGTCTCTTCATTCTCATCGTTTGATTCATAAAGCTTTATTGAATCACCTTTTTTTCTTGTACCCTTTAAGACTTTTCCTAACCTATCTCTATTGTGCTCAATAAGTTGGTTAGCATGGTCTAAAATTAAATCTGTTGATCTGTAGTTATCTTGTAGCTTCACAACTTTTGTATCTTCAAAGTGACTACTAAAGTTTAGTATATTTTTTATTGTAGCTCCACGCCAACCATAAATAGATTGGTCATCATCACCAACCACACAAAGATTACTATGATTTGTACACAGTTTTCTTAATAGTTTATATTGTAGCTCATTTGTATCTTGATACTCATCTACCATTATATATTGATACTTATCACTTGTTTGACTAGCTAATTTTTCATTATTTTCAAGTATTTTATATGGTAGAAGTATCAAATCATCAAAATCCACAAGATTGTTTTTTAATAAATAGGCTTCATACTTTTCATATACATCTGCTATTTGTTGATAAAGTTTTAGCTGTGCAGTTGCTTTTGCCTCTTGGGGAGTAATTAGTGTATTTTTATATTTTGAAATTTCACTTACTAAAAGTGATGTTGTTATATCTTTATCTATGGATTTTAAAACTCTTTTTTTATCATCAGTATCTATTATGATAAAGTTGTTTTTTCTATCTAATTCACTCATATGAAACTTTAAAAATAGAAGTCCAAACTTATGAAATGTACATAATAACGGAGGAGTATTAAGCATAGTTGGATCTATCATTGAAAAGGCTCTTTCTCTCATTTGAGTTGCAGCTTTATTTGTAAATGTTAATGTTAATATAGAGTTTGGGTCAATACCTATAGATATTAAGTAAGCTAGCCTTGTAGTAATAGTTTTTGTTTTACCAGAACCTGCACCTGCAAGTATTAAAAGTGACCCATCAATATATTGTGCTGCTTGCTTTTGTGATTCATTTAATGTGTTTAATATATTTTCTATCATGTTTTCTCCCCCAATAATATTAATATTATACCATATAAAAATTAAATTCTCTTTTGGCTTAATTATTCTATATATAAATAAATGTTATTATAATCATAAATTATTTTACGGAGGTTATAATGCTAACTGATTTTGCTAAATTAGAGACCTTTCTAACTGTTGTTAGGGAGAGATCTTTTTCTAAAGCTTCAGCAAAACTTGGTATTTCTCAACCTGCTGTAACACAACAAATGAGATATATTGAGAACTATTTGGATGTTCAAGTAGTTGATAGAAAGAAAAATGGTATTAGACTTACTAAAGAGGGTCAAATGCTTTACTCAATTGCTTTAAAAATTGAAAAGTGTGTTGCAAATGGAGAAAAAGAACTGCTAAAAATCATGAATAAAGATGTAACATTTGTTTTTGGTGCATCATTTATTATTGGAAACTATATTTTGCCTAGATTTTTAAACAATTTAAAAGAGAATATTAAAAATGAAGTATCAATCAATGTTTCAGTTTCCCACGAAGCTATTGAAGATTTACTTGATAAAAAAATCGATATGGCTTTAGTTGAAAACTATGTACCAAATGATGATATTATTTACAGAGAGTGGATGGATGATGAGATAGTAATTTTCTCAAACCAAAAACTACCATCAAGAGCAAAAGCAGAAGATTTATTATCTTATAAGTGGGTTTGTAGAAATCCAGACTCTCACACTAGAGCAATTTTTAAAGAGAACCTAGATAAAGCTGATTTTCCTGATTGTGATACATTTGATGTAACCTCAGAGGTTACTAGTGCTACTACAATTGTACAAACAGTTTTACACTCTGATAAAAACACAACACCAACAGTTTCAATTGTATCAAAAAATGCAATTGAGTCCCTTTTAAAATCTGGTGCACTTTATGAGTCTAGAATCAATAATCAAAAGATGATAAGAAAACTATACATAGCCTATAGAAAAGATAGAAAACATGATGCATTTATAGAAAATGTCGTTGACTATCTTTTAAAGATGAAGTAAGCAAAGCTTACTTCATAAACTAATAGTTAAGACCTTTTAATTTTAAAGCATCTCTTATTTTTTTAATTGCACTGTGTTTATCTTTGCACCACATGGGTGAAAGTAAACTATCATCATCAATTCCTGCTGTAACTCTCTGAACTGAAACTCCCTTTGGCAAATTCTCAATAGATTTTACAACTGTATCTATATAAAGCTCTTCACTTATTGGAGTAAATCTTCCTTTTCTATACTCATTGGTTAGAAGTGTATTTTTTACCACATATAAAGGATGGAATTTTATAGAATCAACTTTTAACTCACAGGTTTTATTAAATGTATCTAGCATCATCTCTTGAGTTTCACCTGGCAGTCCATAAATCAAGTGACCACAAACATTTAAACCTCTTTTTTTAGTCTGCTTTATCCAATAGTTCATACTCTTAACACTATCACCTCTATTTATAGCTTCAAGTGTTTCATCATAAAAAGATTGGATTCCATACTCAATCCAAATCTCTTTATCTTTTGATAATGAAGCTAAATAATCAAGTATCTCTTCTGTTACACAATCAGTTCTTGTACCAATGCTAAGTCCAATTACATCATCAAAAGACAAAGCTTTTTCATAAAGTGCTTTTAGGGTTGAAAATGGTGCATAAGTATTTGTAAATGATTGAAAGTAAACAATAAACTTATTTACACCAAACTTGTTTTCTAATCTATCTTTAGTGGCAAAAAACTGCATTTCAAGTTGCTTTAGTTGATTTTGTAAATATGGATTTTCTTCTATATTTGGATTAAGTTTAAATTTTGGTTTTCGTTCTTTTAAATTTGGAGAGAAGGAGTCATTTTCACAAAATGAACATCCCCCTTTAGCAACAGTACCATCGATATTTGGACAAGTAAACCCAGATATTGAAATAGGAACTTTGTAAATCTTTTGTTTATACTTATCTTTAAAATATCTTCCTATTGTTAAAACATTTTTTAAATCACTCATTTTACTCTTTTACGAAATAGTCTCCATCAAAGCTCTCTAAAGCGTAGTTTCTATCATTTCCAATTGCTTTAACTAAATCTTCAATTGATAGATACTTTAATGAATCTGCTTTGATATATTCACATACCTCTTGTGTTGACATATTATTAGAGATTAACTCCTCTTTATTTGGAGTGTCAATACCATAAAAGTTTGGATATTTAATCTCAGGACTTGCAACTCTAAAGTGAACCTCTTTTGCACCTGCTTCTTTTAACATATTTACAATTCTTTTTGAAGTGGTACCCCTTACAATTGAATCATCTATTACTAAAAGAGACTTCCCTTTAATAATGGACTGCATAGGACTTAACTTCATTTTTACTTTTAAATCTCTCATTTGCTGTGTTGGCTCAATAAATGTCCTACCCACATAGTGATTTCTAATAATCCCATACTCAAAAGGAATACCACTTTGTGCTGCATATCCAAGTGCAGCTGGAACACCTGAATCTGGAACAGGTACAACCATATCCACATCTATATCACACTGTTCATCAATTCTTGCAAGTGCTCTTCCCATATTTTCTCTTGATCTATATACATTTTTTCCATCAATTTCAGAATCAGGTCTTGCAAAATAAACAAACTCAAATGCACAAGGTCTATACTCACTTTTGAAAAGTTGTATTGACTCAGGCTCTTGTGTATCATCACTAAAAATCAGCATCTCACCTGGTTTTACATCTCTTACAAATGTAGCATCCACTAAATCAAAAGCACATGTTTCGCTTGCAACTATGTAACCACCACTTTTTAATTTTCCTAAAGATAGAGGTCTAATACCATATCTATCTCTAATTACAAACTGTTTTGACCTTGATTGAACAATAAAACAGTAAGCCCCTACTGTTTTTGTTAGGGCCTCTTTTATTCTATCTCTTAATCTATTCTTACTATTTTTAGCTATTAAATGTATAAGGTTCTCAGTATCCATTTCTGTTTGGAAAATGGCACCTTTATCAATCAAATCTTCTCTAACTTCTTTTTTATTTATAAGGTTACCATTGTGTACTATAGACATTTGACCTAATTTATACTTTGCAAATACAGGTTGAGCATCTAAAATAGAATCACCTCCTGCTGTTGAGTATCTATTATGACCTATAGCCATATTTCCCTTTAGGTATTTTAAAGCCTCATCAGTGAAAACTTCTGATACTAAACCTCTATCTTTTTTTGTATAAATCTTTCCATTACATGATGAAGATATACCTGTTGCTTCCTGTCCTCGATGCTGCATAGAAAACAGAGCTAGTGAAGCTAGTCTTGCAGCATTATCATTACCATAAATTCCAACTATTGCACACATATTTATTTAACCTTTGAAAAAGGGGTAAAGTGAACTTTATGCGTATAAATCTCTTTTCCCCTATAATTTTTATTTGATTTGATTAGTTTAAGCCTAAAGCATCATTGATTGAGTAAAGTTTTGGCTCTTTATCTATAATCCACTTAGCAACTTTAATTGCACCTTGAGAGAAAGTATGTCTTGAAGTTGCTGTATGATTCAACTCAATAAACTCACCCTCATTATAAAGTCCAACTGTATGTCTTCCTACAATGTCACCACCTCTTAGTGCCATTACTGCTATTTCATCATTTGTTCTAGCACCAATATTTCCATCTCTTCCAGAAACTCTAACCTCATCTAAATCTAAATCTCTAGCATCAGCTGCATGTTGTGCTAATGTAAGAGCTGTTCCAGATGGTGAATCAACTTTATGTTTATGGTGTTGCTCAACTATTTCAATATCAAAATCCCTTAAGGCTTTAGATGCAAGAGTTACAAGTTTATTTAATACAGCAACTCCTAAACTCATGTTCGTAGCGTATAAAATAGGCACATGTTTACTAGCTTCTATTAAAAGATTTTGTTGATGCTTATTAAATCCAGTAGTAGCAATAACTAAAGGCTTTCTAGCACCATTTTCAACAACTTCTGTTAATAAAGTTTCTGTAGCCACAGGAGCACTAAAATCAATAATAACATCACTAGAATCAAATAAAACACTCATCTCATTTGTAACAACTGTATCTTCAGGCAGTTGTCTTTCTAACTTATCATATACATGAACAGCACCAACTTTTGCTATTTCATCTTTTTGTAAATCATCAATTAGTAATGAACCTACTCTACCTGTACTACCTAATATACCTACTTTAATCATCTATTTTTTTCCTTATCCTAAATATTCAATTATATTCACAGCTGCTGTTGCACCATCACCTGCTGCACATACAACTTGTTTTGCAGCATCAATTCTAATATCACCTGCTGCATATAAACCAGGTGTTGATGTTTGCATTCTTAAATCAACAATAACTTCACCTTGCTTATTTACATCACATAAGAAACTTCCATCTTCTTGCTTGATTGGGTCATTTAATACATCTCTACCCACAAATACAAAAACACCAGGAGTTGGTAAATCTCTAATCTCACCACTATCTTTTGATTTTACTTTTAGTCCTGTTACACCTGTTTTATCTCCAAAAACCTCTTCAACAGTTACATTTGTAACCTCTTCAATATTAGAAGCTTTTTTCATATGCTCAATTGTACTTGGAGCTGCTCTATATGTATCTCTTCTATGAACTAAATATACTTTTGAACAAAGCTTAGATAAATAAACAGCCTCTTCTAAAGCCGTATCTCCACCACCTACAACTGCAACTTCTTTTCCTTTGTAGAAAAACCCATCACAAGTTGCACAAGTAGAGATACCTTGTCCAAAGAATTCATCTTCACCCTTAAATCCAGCTCTTCTTGGAACTGAACCTGTAGCCATTAATACAGCTTTTGCTTCATACTCTTTTCCATCAATTGCTTTTAATTTAAATACTTCACCATCTTTAGTAATATTTGTAATTTGATTCATTTCATGCTTTAAACCAAACTTTTGACACTGTCTTGGCCAATTTTCCATTAGTTCCATTCCTGTTACTACTTCTTCTTGACCTGGATAGTTTTCAATCTCAGATGAACCTGTAATTTGTCCACCTGGCATACCCATTTCGAACATAACTACATCATTTAAACCACCTCTAGTAGCGTACAAACCAGCTGTTAATCCAGCAGGTCCTCCTCCAATAATTGCTAAGTCTAACATTTTAAAATCCTTTTAGTTACAGTTTGATTTATAGAATAGTTTATAGTATTTATTAAAAAACTAATCATACTAAAAAGTATGTAAGTAATAGTTTAATCATAC
>JBNJFB010000047.1:0-18633 GCA_051746405.1 Campylobacterota bacterium | reverse complement strand
ATTATGTTTTTTTAGTTTAGAGGTGGGTCATGGAGTGTAACGGAATTCTCTGATAATAGTTTTCAAAATAGTGGGTCAATTTTCAGTCAAAAAATTCACATTTTAACATATTTTATTTTTCTAAAGCTAAAAATTTCTATCTTAAGATTAGATTTTAAACTTTAGTTGTATTATAACACTGCAAAATATAAAAACATATAGTTTAAAAAGGTTGATAAAATGCAATATAATATTACACAAGCACAAGTAGGAACAAGACCATCTGTAGAAAAACCTAGTCCAAAAGTATTGGAGTATTTAGGTGAAGATGGAATGAGAAAACTTATTTCAGATCATTATGATTTATTAAAAGAGAGTGAAATAAAAGGAATGTTCCCTCCTACGAAAGAAGGATTTGAAAAAGCAAAAGAACACTCCGCTGATTTTTTTATTCAAATCTGTCAAGGTCCTCAATACTTTAATCAAAAAAGAGGAAAACCAATGATGGCAGCTAGACATGCTCCTTTTGAAATAACACCTGAAGCTAGAAGGGTTTGGCTTGAATCTTTTGCAATTGTTTTAAAAAGTTCAGATATGCCAGAGGATTTAAAACAGTCATTTTGGAACTACCTTGATATCTTCTCAATTTGGATGATGAATACCAATAAATAATTATAAATTTTTTGAGTTTTTATAAGAGTAAGTATAAATCTTACTCTTTTATATAAATACCAATACTCTTTTCAGAAGCGATATTTATATTTGGAAGTTTACTTTTAAGCCTATGTATTAGCTGTCTTCTTGCAACATCTGAAGCTTTTTTTTCTTTCCATATAGCTTTGTTGATAGCATCATAAGATAGTGTTTTCTCTTTTGAACTAACTAGTAGTGACAATAAAATACTCTCATTTCTAGTCAATACAATCTCTTTATCACCTTCAAAAACTTTTTTATTATCTAAATCATACTTATAATTAGCTCCAATATCTATTAGCTTTCTCTTTCCCAAAATATTATATTTTGAAACAGCAATTTTTATCATAGTATCAAGCTCATCTAATCTAAGTGGTTTTACTAAATATCCTACCATATTATTTAAACATGAAGCCCTATTTATTTTGTCAGTATCATTATAGGCAGTTATAAAAATTATAGGAAGATTATAGGTATTTTGCAATACCTCACAAACCTCTATACCATCAGTCAGACCTTTTATCTCAATATCTGAAACTACAATATCAATGTTTTTATTAAAAGCTACATCAAAAGCATCTTGAGCTGTATCAACTATATCAACGATTTCATAATTAAAATCTTCAATAACTGATTTTAAATTTTGGGCTACTAGCTTTTCATCCTCAATTAATAATATTCTAATCTTTTCATCCATTAAAAACCTTTTTTTTATTACATTTTTACAATCTTTAAAGTCAATATTATTATATCATATTTATTTGATTTTATAAAATAATAATTATGACTTAAGAGAGATTTATGAAAAAAATTAAATCACTCACTAATTAAAACTAGTAAGTGATTTCTGATTACTGTTTAGTTGCACTTATACCAGGTTTTTCAGCAGTTCCCACATAATCATCTGGAACTGAAGTTGCCTTAAAGTATGCAAAAATAACACCTACAGCTAAACATATAGCTATAACTATTTTTACCGTTTTTCTTTTGCTTTTTGATTCATTTCCATTATAATCATCTATTTTATGCATTGTTAATTCATCATCTGTCTCTTTTTTCATAATTAGTCCTTTCATTTTTTATAAGTATAACTAATTTAAATAGTATAAATCAAGTCTTTAGCATAAGATAAACTTATACTAAAGAGACTAATAGTTGATTTACTGTGATTGCAATCTCTTTTACATCTTTTACATCTCTTGCTATAAAGCTATCAAGATGTGTTCTTACTGTATAAAATACATCTTGTTCATTTTTAACAAAGTTTGCAAATGCATCACTTGGATTTTCATTTACTCTTTGGAACTCTAAAACTTTTTTAGTATAATGAACTACTATAAACTCAATAAACTGTAGTACTTGATTTCTTAGTACTAAATCACTTTTATTGTTTATTTTTACTTTATTTAGAGCTAAAACAATCTCAAGAATATTAAACTCATGAACTATTGAATAAAATAGTATTACAACATCTTTAAATGAGTGGTGAGTATCCTCTTTTATCATAATAGCAGCAATTGCAAATCTTAAATAATCAATAACACTAAAGAATTGATTAAAATCAGGGTCATCTTTTAGTAAAACTTCAATTTTTTGATTATGAACTTCAGATAGCAATTGGAATAATTCATCTTTATAATCAAGTATATGAGCAGAATCAAGTTGATTTTTCTTAAGATACTTAACTGTCCATTTTGTACTTGAATAAAGTGTATATTCTAATTTGTTAATAAGTTTATACTGCTTTTCAACTGGCATTATATAGTCTTGATTATAGATTTTTTGTCTAATTTCTCTTGCACCAAATAGTTGCTTGATGATTAGGTATGATTTTATTTTAAGTAAAAACTTATCAACTCCTAATTTCTCAAAATCACTAACAAAGGTACAACCTTGAGAGTTTATAATAATATCTGCTATCATTGTAGCTATAATCTCTCTTTTTAATGGATGCTTAATGATTTCGTGTTCATATGCTCCAACAAATGACTTAGGAAAGTATCTAAAGAGATATTGAAGAGCAAACTGTTCATCTATTAAATCAGTATCTAATAATATCTTTTTAATAAAAATCTTACTATATGAAATCAATGAACCTAAAACAGGTCTTACAATAGAGCCATCAATATCAGTTATCTCATTTATATTTTCACTTTTTGGAATATAAAAATCTCTTCTATTAAATGCTTCAACATTATTTTCTAAAACTTCAATAGTTTTTATATAGTCTGTTGGATATTTTCTAGAGTGTTGCTCATCAATAGATATAACAAGTGCTTGGTCGTAGTTATTTTGTAGTACCATATCAACTACTTGCCCTGTCAATGAATAAAGAGTCTCTTGTACTTGCTTTTTATCTAAGATACCTTGAGCTTTTATACTATTTAATAGAATTTTTAAATTAACTTCATGGTCAGATGTATTTACCCCAGCTGAATTATCAATAGAGTCTTGATGTATTCTACCACCTATTAATGCATACTCTATTCTTGCTTTTTGTGTAAGTCCTAAGTTACCACCCTCACATACTATTTTTGCTTTTAATTCTGTAGCATCAACTCTTACAGCTTCATTTTGTTTATCACCTAAATCAAGATTATTCTCATCACTTGCTTTTACATATGTTCCAACCCCACCATTAAAGAGCATATCAACCTCTAAAGTCAATAACATTTTACATAGCTGTTCACCTGAAACTACTTTTTTAGTAGTTCCTAATAGCTTTTTAATCTCTGAAGTTAAAGTAATCTCCTTATCATGACGGTTAAACAATCCACCACCTTTTGAGATTATACTTTTATCATAATTGCTCCAACCGCCATTTTTTGACTCAAACAGTCTTTTTCTCTCTTGGAAAGATTTTTCTAAATCAGGATTAGGGTCTATGAAGATATCTCTATGGGAAATTGCAGCTACTAACTTAAACATTTTTGACTCAACCATACCATTTCCAAAAACATCACCACTCATAGAGCCAATACCTACAACAGATACTTCATCTTTGTAGATATTAATCTCCTCTTCTATAAAAAATCTTTTTGTTGACATTAAAGAACCACGTGCTGTGATACCTAAGTCCTTATGACCATAACCATTACTTCCACCACTTGCAAAAGCATCACCAAGCCAATAGTCTCTACTAATAGCTATTTCATTTGCCACATCACTCATCGCAGCAGTTCCCTTATCAGCAGCAACTACAAAATATGGGTCTTCCTCATCATAAGCTACAATTCTCTCATCTTTTACAACCTTTCCATTAACCATATTATCAACTAAATCCAAGTTTGCATGTATAAACTCAGAATAGATATGAGTAAAGTACTCTTTTGTAATCTCCTCTTTGTCTTTGTTTATTACAAAACCACCCTTTGAGCCATCTGGAATAATAATAGAGTTTTTACCCTCTTGAGTAATCATAAGTGATTTTACTTCTTGTCTATAGTCATCATGTCTATCAGACCATCTTAAACCACCTCTTGAAACCTTTGACATTCTTAAGTGAACACCATAAAAATCACTATGATATATAAAGTTTTCAATATTTGGTTGTAAGCCTTTTAAATCTTTTCCAAAGGATTTAGTATCTACTTTAAAAGAGATAGTCTCTTTATCTAAAAAGTAGTTTGTTCTTAGAAGTGATTTTAAAAATAGAAGTGTAATATTTAAAATCTTATCATCAATGATTTGTGGTATCTCTTTAATTTTACTTTTTATTTCATCTTCAACTTCATTTAACTGTTTTTTTCTATTTTTGATTTCTGGCTTGAATTTTGTAATAAAGTATTTTACAAATAGACACGCTAAGCTATCATGAGTTGTTAGAGTATTTAAAATAGTTGCTGAATTAATAGTTAAGACAGCTTGGTCAATATATTCAATAAACGCTCTTAAAAGTTTAATCTTTCTTAAATCTAAATTCTGTTTATAAACTAAACAAAACGCTTTTGAGTGTTTTAGTGTACAGTCTTTTAAACTATAAGTAATAATGTGTTCTAAATTATCTTTAGCATTTTCTAACTCTTTTGTATCAGGTATGTTTAAATTAAATCTTGAAATATAAACTTGCCCCTCATCACAATTAACATTATAAGTAACCTCATCTATTATCTCAAGTCCAATATTATGTAATAAAGGAGTTATATGTGATAGATATAACTGTTTCATTGAAAATACTTTTATATACTTTGCGTCATTTTTATTTATGATTTTAGTTACTATTCCCTCTTGTGAAACTTTTTTAAAAAGTTCATCACTTACTGCTAAATCATCAGGAGTTAATAATTGTGAACATATAGCTTGAATATCCGATGTAGCCATAATACTTCCTTTTTTGTAAATATATTTTAGATATATTACTCTTTATAAGTTAAGAAAATATTAAATATAGGGGATAGTAAATACAATTTTTTATTATTTGTAACTTTTGTGTAACTTTAAAACAGAAACAAAATTTTTATTTGTTAAAAAAGTCTAGATAACTTAAAAAAAGCTATCTAGACTATAATTTCTATTTTATGAAAATGCAGGCTCTAAAAATGGAATAATCTGTTTTTTTCTTGAAAGACATCCATCTAACCAAACTTTACCATCTTCAAGTTTTACATCAAACGCTTTTTCAAAAATCGTTGAGTCTTCTGAAGATACTAAAACCTCAGACCCTTCTTTCATAATATCAGTTAAAAGCATACAAGCTGTATGTAATCCCTCTTGCTGTCTAAACTTATCTAAATCAGCTTGGATTTCAGGCTTAACTGAATCAACAATAGATAAATCAACAATCTCTAATTGTCCGATACCTACTTTTTCACCATGCATATCAAATGGTTTATAATCCCTTAAGATTAACTCCCTAGCTGGAACACCTTCAACAGCTGATTTTACTTTGAACATCTCCATTCCAACTGCACCAAAATCTTCAATTCCAGCAATTTTTGCTAACTGCCTAACTGTTTTAATATCTAATTGTGTACAAGTTGGAGATTTGAAAATAACTGTATCACTTAAAATTGCACACATCATAATTCCTGCAATATCAGCTGGAATCTCAACACCGTGATAATCATACATCTCTTTTACAATAGTATTAGAACAACCAACAGGTCTAATCCAACACTCTAAAGGTGCAGAGGTTGTAATATCACCTAGTTTATGATGGTCAACAATACCAACTACATTTGCTTTTTCAATATCTTCAGGAGCTTGCTTTTTGTCTGAATAGTCAGTAATAAAAAGGTCTTCACCTGCAAATTTAGTTTTTAATATTGGTGCTTCAAAACCAAATCTATCTAAAATATATTTTGTTTCAGGGTTTGGCTCACCTTGTCTAGCTGGAACTGCTTCTTGTCCAATTTTGTTTAAAAGATAAGCTAATGAAATCGCTGAACAGATAGAGTCTGAATCAGGAGTTGTATGTCCACATGTATATATTGCCATAATAAAATATCCTAATTTAAATTTTTAGGCATTTTATCTAAATGTAGGTTATGTTACTTTTAAAAAATATGATAAAAAAAACTTTTTTTAATATGCATTAGGTATAATAATTAACTAAAAAGGAGAAAATAATTATGATTAGTAAAAACTTACAAGAAGCATTAATAGAACAACTTAACAAAGAGTACCACTCTGCTTATCTTTACTTAGGTATGAGTGCATACTGTTCAAAAGAGGGATTTAATGGTGCATCAAACTGGTTTTTAATCCAATACCAAGAAGAGGTTTCCCATGGTATGAAACTATTTAAATACCTTGAAGACCAAGATGTGGAGATTAAACTTCCACAAATTGATGGAGTTGATGTGGAGTATAAATCACTTTTAGATGTATTTAAAAAATCACTTAAGCACGAACAAAAGATGACTAAAAACTTAAATATACTATCTGATTTAGCTATGAAAGAGAAAGACCACGCAACATATAATCTACTTCAATGGTATGTAACAGAGCAAGTTGAAGAAGAGGCTACTGTAAATGAGATAATTGACCATATTAAATTGGTAGGTGATAATGGATATGGACTTTATACTATTGATAAAGAGTTAGGTAGTAGAAGTTTTGTAGATCCAACTGCAAACTAAAAATAAGAGGATACCCCTCTTATTTTAGAACTTCATAAGTTCGTTTTGGTATTATTATAATCCAAAAACGATAAAAGAAAGATATGAAATGTTTGCTAATAGATATAAAGAATTAAAACTTTTAAATAATGAGTATACAAGTGATAAATTTACTTTTACTATTCTTTATGGAAGACGAAGAGTTGGTAAAACAACACTTTTAAAAGAGTTTATAAAAGATAAGCCATCAATCTATTTTTTAGTAACACTTGAAAACATGAATACTATTATAAGAAGATTACAAACTATTATAGCTGACTTTTTTAATGATACTTTTTTAAAAAATCTAAATCTTAATGATATAAAACAACTTTTTGAGTACTTGTCCCAAAAAAAATTTGATGAAAAGTTAATTATTATCATTGATGAATTTCAATATCTCTCAAAAATTGATAGCTCTATTGCTTCACAATTTCAATATATAGTAGATGAGTTTCTTAAGAATAAAAATATTCATCTTATTCTTTGTGGATCATTTATCTCTATGATGTACGAGCAGACTCTTTCATATAACTCACCCTTGTATGGAAGAAGAACAAGTTCAATTAAATTAGAAGCAATCAGTTTTGAATATCTTAAAGAGTTCTTCCCAAACTATTCTAATGAGCAGTTAATAGAAGCTTATAGTGTTCTTTATGGTGTTCCCAAATACTTAGAAATGTTTAAACAAAGTGGTGATATCTTTGAAAATATAGAGTCAAATATACTAGATTCAAATAGTTATTTATATAATGAACCACAGTTTATACTTCAAAACGAAGTTAATGAACCAATTACCTATTTTTCTATTTTAGAAGTGATAGCAAATGGCGAACACAAAATTGGAAGCATCGCGGGTAAACTTGGTAAAAATGTACAAAATATCACCTCGTTTATTTCAAAACTTATGGAACTGGATATAATTTATAAAGATATCCCTATCACAGAAAAAAACCCTTTAAAAAGTAAAAAAGGGCTTTATTTTATAAAAGATAACTTTTTTAGATTTTGGTTTACTTACGTTTTACCTTATAAAAGTCAATTAGAAATAGGAAATACCAAATATGTATTAACTAAAATAAAAGAGAATATTAATGGTTTCATAGCACCCATTTATGAAAATCTAGCAATATCTTATATGATGAAAAACTATAAACTACTTAAATGTGGAAGATGGTGGAATAAGAATGAAGAGATAGATGCTGTAGGTATTGGTGAAGATTTTTTAATAGTTACAGAGTGTAAATATTCTAATAAAAAAGTTGGTATCGATGTATTAAGAAGTTTGCAAGAAAAATCTAAAAAAATTGATAGTAAACTTCCTATAAAACAGTTTTGTTTATTTAGTAAAAGTGGTTTTACGCAAGATTTAATAAGACTTCAAAGTGATAAAATTATTTTAATTGAGATGATATAATTATTTTATTTAGTTTACTAAAAACTTACCTTGCTGTTTATCTTTAACTAATCTATTACAAGGTACCACTACTCCATGCATTGAAATATAAACTCCATTTTTTATATCTGCACTTAAAAAACCCAAAGCTTTAGAAAAATTCATAGTAGCCTCTATCTTATCAATACTCATAGGAACCATTGCTCCTGTGAATACTATTTTTTTATCTTTTATATTCTCTTTTATTAGTTTTGATGTTAGATGAATAGTATCAGTTCCATGTATAATAATTATCTTATTATTTTTTGTCTCTTCCACTGCTTGACAAATCTTTTTTCTATCCATATCTGTCATATCCAAACTATCTTTTGAAATTATGTTTTTGATTTCAAAATCTATATTATGGCAAGAGTCTATTATCTTATTTAAAGCTATATTATCAGTTGGTACTTCAAGCTTTCCTTTTATTGGATTGTATCTTTTATTAAATGTTCCACCTGTATTTATGACTGTTATATTCAAGACTCTTCCTTATCATAATTACAAACCATATTTTGAGGATGCAAAAGATTGTCTAACTCCTCTTTTGTAAATATCTCTTTTTCCAAAATAATATCATATACTCTCTTATTCTTTAAAAGTGCCTCTTTTGCTAGATTTGTACTCTCTTCATAACCTAAAATAGGATTTAAGCAAGTAACTAAAGTAACAGAGTTCAGAATATTATCCATACATACATCTTCATTTGCAGTAATACCCTTTACACATTTTTTAGCTAATGAGTAAAAAGACCTTCTCATCATATTTATTGAAGTAAACAGCTTATATGCAACTAATGGTTCAAATACATTTAACTGCAATTGTCCACCCTCACAAGCTATAGAGATAGTAGCATCTGAACCTATTACATCATATGCTACTTGATTTACAACCTCTGGAATCACAGGATTAACTTTTCCTGGCATAATTGAACTTCCTGATTGCATTGCAGGTAGATTTATCTCATTTAATCCAGCTCTTGGTCCACTACTTAAAAGTCTTAAATCATTACAAATTTTTGAAACTTTTATAGCTACTCTTTTTAAAATACCTGAAATATGTACAAAAACTCCAGTATCCTGTGTGGCTTCAATTAAATCCCCTGCACTTTCATAATCAACACCTGTAACATCTCGAAGATTATTAATAACCTTTCTTCTATACTCTTTTTTTGTATTAATTCCAGTACCAATTGCAGTTGCACCTAGATTCACCTCTTTTAATAAAGCCTGAGCATCTCTTAATCTATAAATATCCTCATCAACCATTATTGCAAAGGTCTTAAACTCTTGACCTAAAGTCATAGGAACTGCATCTTGAAGCTGAGTTCGTCCCATTTTTAATATATCTTTAAACTCCACTGCCTTTTGGTCAAAACTATCTCTTAAATATCTTAAACTATCTTTTAGTTTATAAATCAACTCATGTAGAGTTAATTTTATTGCCGTTGGGTACACATCATTTGTGGATTGACTCATATTTATATGATTATTAGGGTGTATAAGTTTATAGTTTCCTTTATTTTGACCTAAAATCTCTAATGCTCTATTTGCTATTACTTCATTTGCATTCATATTTGTTGAAGTTCCAGCCCCACCTTGTATAGGATCAACAATAAACTGGTCATGAAATTTACCATCAATAATTTCATTACAAGCTTGAATAATTGCATCCCTTTGTTGATCTGTTAAATCACCTAACTCAAAGTTTGTTAAAGCACAAGCTTTTTTGACTTTTGCAAGGGATTTTATAAAGTTTGGAAATAGTGATATATCTGTTTTTGTAATATCAAAATTCTCTTTTGCTCTTAAAGTTTGTATCCCATAATAACTTGAAGCATCTATTTTCTTTTCACTTAAAAAATCTTTTTCTACTCTAAAATTATCTTCCATTTATTTAACCTTTTAATTATAAAAAATCTATAGTATCTTTTGTTGTGGTGTTGCAATTTTCTTTGCATAAAGTAAAAAAAGTATACCAATAAAAACTATGATAGCAGTTAAATATAAAGCAATATCATAATTTCCATATTTTTCTATAAAATAAACAGAGTATAAAGGTGCAACAACTTGACCTATACCATAAGAGGTTGTAACAGCACCCATTAGTACAACTGGATTTTTACCAGCTAGTTTTCCACCAAGATTCATAAAAAGTGCAACTAACCCTACAAATGTACCACCATACAATATACCACTTAAGAAATTCATATAAATATCATTTGTAAATGTTGGTATAAGTATTCCTATCATTTGTAAAAAAAGTGCTATCATTATTATATTTACACTTCCATATTTGGAAGCTAAAGTCATCCAAATAATACAAGAAGGTATCCCAGCAAGTCCTACAAAGGTCCATGTTAAACTCCCATATCCTGCTAAACCCTCTAGTGAGTTAATAATATCAGGTAAAAAAGTTGCTTGTACTACAAAACCAACTCCTTCTGTAAAGTATGCAAGAATTATTAAAATAACAAAGGGTGAAAAAAGTGATTTATCAAACTTATGTTTTACCATATTTGCTTTTACTTTTTTATCAAAACTTAAAATATATAAAGAGTAAATAGAAAATATTACAGCCAAGACAGTTAATACTATCCAAGCAGTTTTCCAGTCGTATTGAGAGTTTAAAACTATTCTACCTACAATATCTGTAATTAAAATAGAAAATCCAATACCACTAAAGTGTATTCCCATAGCTTTAGTTTTATTTTCAAAATCTAATTTAGTCATCACAATAGCAGCACCAACCACAAAAGCCATAGCAGCACCAAACCCAGCTATTACTCTAGCTATTATCCATAAAGTCTCATTTGTAGATAGCCCTAAAATCAATGTTGAAGCAATACATAAAACTATACCTATTCTAAACAAAATAACTTTTTGATTTATATCTTTTATAAACATAGAAAAAATAGAGCCACTTAAATAACCTGCAAAATTCAAAGAGGCTAAGATACCTGCAAAACTAACTGTTAAAAAACCATCTAACATTGGAGGTAAAAGAGAAGTAAAAGCAAACCTTGCTACACCTAATCCAATAATTACAGAAATAATTCCTGCAAGTAAAATGGCAATATTATTATTTCTATCTAAAAGATTCATATTCATAACTTTTACCCTTAATTATTTTTTTGTATAATATCACTAAAAATGATATCTTGTCAAATATAAAATCATGATAGATGATATAAGGAAAAGTGATGGATTCAAATTTATTAAAAGTATTTGTAGCAGTAGCAAAAGAAAACAGCATAAGCCAAGGAGCAAAAAAGCTAGGTTTTGCCCAATCAAATGTGACTTCAAGAATAAAACAACTTGAAAAATCTATAGGCTTTACCCTTTTTTATCGTGTTCCAAGGGGAGTTATTTTGACCCATGAGGGTAAAAAGCTTTATAAACATGCTGTTGAGATAGTACATAAAGTAGAAAATGCTATTTTAGATATGCAAAATCTACAATATCAAAAAAACTTAGTTGTTGGTTCAACAGACTGTAATGCAGCAGTTAGAATATCATCATTTCTTATGAGACTACATGAGGATTATCCAAAAATACAGCTTGAACTTTTGACAGGAACCACAAAGTATGTAACTAAAATGATTTTAAACTATGAAGTTGATATTGCTTTTATTAGTGGCGAACCACAAGATGATGAGCTTATGGTTTTACAAAAGTTTGAAGAGGAAATAGCAATACTTGAAGCAAAACATGAAACTAGTCCAAATGTAATTTTATCTTTTAAAGAAGGGTGTGCTTATGATGAGTTCCTAAAAGATTATTACCAAAAAAAAGGTGAAACAATTAAAAAAAGTTTATCTTTTGGTAGTTTAGAAACAATTCTAGCATGTGTAAAAGCAGGAATGGGAAAAACACTTCTTCCCACAAACTTAGTTGAAAAACTAGGTTTTACTGAAGATTTAAAGATTATTAAACTAGATAAAAAAACTGCATATATCCCAACTTGTCTAGTTTGTAGAAAAGACAATATCCCTAAAATAGATACTTATTTAAGCCAAATTAAATTTTAAGTTTATTTTAATATTTAATTCTTTTTTTATAGATTATAATTGTTAATAAATAAAGAATTAAGGCAAAAAAATGAGAGTTTATATTTTATCAAGAAATCCATCTTTGTACTCAACAAAAAGGTTAGTTGAAGCAGCAAAAGCTAAACAGTGGGATGTAAGAGTAATAGACTATTTAAAGTGTAGTATAGAAATAATGAAAGGTGAACTAAGAATAAACTACCAAGGAGTTCAGTTACCTGTACCTGATGCTATTATCCCAAGAATTGGGGCTAGTAGAACTTTTTATGGTACTGCTATGGTTAGACACTTTGAAATGATGGATGTATTTACAGTTACAGGAAGTTTAGCTATAAAAAGAAGTAGAGATAAACTTAGAAGTTTACAAATACTTTCAAAAAATAGTATTGATATGCCAAAAACAGTTTTTGCATCAAATAAATCAAATGCAAAAGATGTGATAGCTTTAAGTGGTGGAGCACCTTTAGTTTTAAAGATTTTAGAAGGAACTCAAGGTGTTGGAGTAGTACTTGTAGATAGTGAAAAAGCTGCAAAATCTGTACTTGATGCCTTTTATGGAATGGATGTAAACCTCCTTGTTCAAGAGTTTATAGAAGAAGCAAATGGAGCAGATATTAGAGCTTTTATAGTTGATGGTGAAGTTATAGGAGCTATGAAAAGACAAGGTGCAGACGGTGATTTTAGGTCAAACTTGCATCAAGGTGGTACAGGTGTGGCACACAAACTATCAAGAAAAGAAAAAACAACAGCTCTAGCAGCTGCAAAAGCAATGGGTCTTGGTGTTTGTGGGGTTGATATGATTCCATCAAAAAGAGGACCTTTAGTAATGGAAGTAAACTCATCACCTGGATTAGAAGGAATTGAAACAACAACAAAAATAGATATTGCTTCAAAAATAATGGACTATATTCAAAGAAATGTAACACCAAATGAACCAAATAGAAAAATCAAAAAAGATAGAATTGGAGCATAAATGACAAAGTCACAACCTTTAGTTATTGCTAATGAAAAAATCTTTAAAGGTGAGTTCAAAAAAATAGATATAAAACTTCCAAAACTATATAGTACTCCTGCAAATCTACCTATTTATGTTTTTAGAGGTAAAAAAGATGGTCCAACAGTTTTTGTAAGTGCTTGTGTTCATGGAGATGAATTAAATGGAATAGAAATAATTAGAAGAGTTAAAAAATTAAGTATATTAAAAAGATTAAAAGGTACTTTGATTTTAGTTCCCATTGTAAATATATATGGAATTATGACTCTTTCAAGATATACTCCTGATAGAAGGGATTTAAATAGAAGCTTTCCAGGTTCAAACAAAGGCTCCCTAGCAAGTAGAGTTGCAAATCTTTTTTTTGATGAAGTTGTTAGTATTTGTGATTTTGGGATTGATTTACATACAGCAGCTGTACATAAGTCAAATCTTCCTCAAATTAGAACTGATATTGATGATGAGTTTGCATTTAATCTTGCAAAAGCTTTTGAAGCACCTGTGGTTTTACACTCACAATTAAGAGATGGTTCACTTCGTGCTGTATCTTTAGAAAAAGGTATTCCAATTTTACTTTATGAAGCAGGTGAGGCCTTGAGGTTTGATGAAACATCTATTAGAATAGGAGTTAAAGGCATTATTAATGTATTAAGACAAATTGATATGCTTCCTCAAACCACAAAAAGAAAAGCTCGAAGACTTCCTATAGTTACAAAAAGCAGTAGTTGGATAAGAGCTTGCCAAAGTGGTATATTAAGAACTATCAAGGCTTTAGGAGATACTGTAAAAGAAGATGAGGTGATTGCATATATAGATGACCCCTTAGAAGATATTTCACATAGTTTAAAAGCTACATTTGATGGGATAATTATAGGAAAAGCACAGATACCTTTAGTTCATGAAGGTGATGCAATATTTCATATAGGAAGATTTAAAAATCTAGAAACAGCGGAAAATAAAATAGAATATTTTAGTGAAGATGCAATTCAAACAAGTGAGTTTAATGAGCTTAATATGGAAGATTCAATAGAATAGTCTATTGAATCAAATCCATTTTTTCTTTTTGAAAATAGTTAATTGAATAGCTGTAATTAAGACTAAAGATAAAACAAATAGATTAAAAGCACTTTTATTCTCAACTCCTGGCATTCCTGCTATATTGATACCAAATAGTCCTGTAAAAAAACCAAGGGGTAAAAATATAGCTGAGATTATTGATAAAATATATATTCTTAAATTCATCTGTTCATTTAGTTTATTTGTAAACTCTTCTTGAATTAAATTTAATTTATCTTTTAATATTTCTATCTCTTCTATATATCTTATTAGATGGTCTGTTACCTCTTTTAGTTTTATTTTATCATAATCACTAAGCCATGAAATGGAATTGAAACCAAGCTTTGTCATCGCATCTTTTTGGGGATAAAGATATCTTTTAAGAGCCAATAGCTCCTTTTTAAAGGTAGCTATTTGAGTCTTTATATCCTGTTTTTCTTCATTTAAAATAGTCTCTTCAAGATTTAAACTACTATCTTGCAATTCATCTATAGTCTCTTGCATTTTTGAAGTAATTTTATCAACTAAAGTTATCAAAAAATCAGAAGAGCTTTTAACTCCTTTGTTTGATTCTAACTCTTTAGCCATTTCATTTATTGAGAGTAAATCTCTTTTTTTGGTTGTAATAATCAAGTTTTCATTTATAAAAACTCTTAAAGAAACCATATCTTCAGGCTCTTGATTTACATTAAAATTTATAGCTCTTAGTGCCATTAAAATAGAGTTATCCAAAAATATTGTTCTTGGTCTTGTCTCTTGTGTCAAAAGAGCATTTATAGCAACCTCATCAATAAAACTATGATTTTTTATCCAGTTTATACTATCTTCTTTAGTAAAATCAAAGTGAAGCCATACTAACTCTTCTTTTTTAATAGTTTTAACCTGCTCTAAAGATATAGCATCTGCTCCACCTTGTTTATTTAAAACATACGCATAAATCAATCCACTTTCATTTTTCATACTAACTCTCACTTTTAAGATATAACTCTTCTAAAATAGCAATCATACTATCTATTGAAGTTTTTGTTGTAGTCTCTTCAACAGTATGATAACCAATAGTTGGTACTTGTAGTGTTGTACCCTGAATAGCTCCTTTACTGGCTTTTATTATTCTTCCTAACTCTGTAACACCTAAAGAGGTTTTTGTATTATTTCTTTTCATCATATTTTTCATAAACTCATCTTTATAATGATACTTTATCTTTTTCTTTAATACAATCTTTTTAATCTTACTTTTTAGAGGTGATCTAAAATAAGCATTTTCATCCCTATTTCTTAATACTATGTTTAGATGATTTAAATCCTCTACATTAGAATAAGGACTTGTATCAAGTACTAATAACTCTTTGGTAGTAATATCATGTCTTCTAAAGTATTCAAGTAAAAACCTCCAACTTTTTCCAGCTTCCTCTGATGCTGTGAAAAAAGCAGTACCTTGATAACCTAAAGAGTACATATGTAAAATCATAGCTACACTTAGTACATTATCAATTTGTGCAGATACTAAATCATTTTCAATTGTAAGCTTATCTAAAAATGCAATAGGTGTTCCAGGTAATAGATACTCTAAATCCTTTACTTTAAAAATAATATTATTTCTTCTTTCACACAAAAATGCATCTTCAATAACTCCTAAACCTAAATAAGAGCCAGACCACGGTTCATATGCTTGTACTTTTTGATTTACAAATCTCATTTCAAAATTTTTTAGCATCTGCTCTGAGTTTGAGTTACCTTTTAAATCTGCTTGATTTTTTGTAATAAATGCAGCATATTGAAACTCATTATGTCCTGTACAAATAAGTCCATGTCTATCCGCATGTGCTGAGATATAACCACTTGTTGGATTATCCCCTTTTGCAACTAAAATACCATCATAAAACTCAACTTCTAAATTAAGCTCTTCAAGTTCTCTTTTTAAGTAAACAAAAAAAGAGTGCTCTGCTCCCACAACACTTGGGATTCTAATAAGTTGTTTTAATACATCATAAAAATTTTCCATTTTTTTTCCATTTTAATTAATTGATAAATTATATCAAATTAATACATCAATTATTACTTTTATTGCTAAAGCTGATAGTAGAATTTTCAATATTTTTACAAACTTTTTACCATCTATTTTATCTCTTAGTTTTACTCCAGCCCAAGACCCTAAAATAGCACCTATAATCATAGCAATAATAGTTTCTATATAATCAAAAAATACAAAACCAAAATAGATAAAGACAAATACTTTTAGAATATGTGTAATACTCATTAGTGCAGCACCCGTAGCTACCACTTTATCTTTATGCCCATAATCTTTTAATAAAAGAGTCATAGTAAGAGGTCCAGTTGCACCTACAACAATTGAAAGACCTGTTTGTAAAAACCCAACTAAGTAGTAGTTTTCATATCTTTTTATCTTATCATTAAACTTTACAGACCATAATGAAAGTAAGATATAAGCTCCAATAAATAAAGGAACATACTCTAAAGATATTATAGATAAAATAGAAGCAAAAAGTGCAATACCTATAATAGAACCCAATAAAAATTTTGGTATAACTTCATACTGAACATCTCTATATCCAAATACTGCCCTACTAAAATTGCTTGACATTTGAGTAAGTCCATGTACAGGTATAATAGCATTTATGGGTAAAAAAGATGGCAAAATTGCTATTAACATCATACCACCACCTAACCCAACAACTCCTGCAATAGTTGAAGTAAAAAATGTGACTAAACCTAAAATCAACTCTGTCATTAAAAATCCTAAAATATAATAATTAAAAATATCTAATTAAGCCTTATTTATCAAAAAAAAGATAAAATTTGTACTTAATATTACAAAATTTATTTGTAGGAGAAAAGTTTGGATATATTTCACTGGGTAGGATTTGTTGGTATGTCATTTGTAGTTTTTGCTTATTTACTACTTCAAATGAATAAATACAATATCGAATCACTACAGTTTCAATTACTAAATTTAGCAGGTGCTATTTTGCTTTTAATATCACTTTTTGTGCACTTCAATTTAGGCTCTTTCATTATTGAAGTATTTTGGATAGCTATTACCATATATGGTATATCAAAAAATATTAAAGCAAGAAAATTAAAAAAACAAGGAAATCAATGAAACTATTTATCTTTTTAATTTTTATTATAAATACAGCCTTTGCAAACTACTCTTTTAATGAAGAGAACTCAAAAAAGATTGATATGCATGGCGGAAAACCAACAGAGTTAATAGACAAGAAAAATAAATTTGATACAAAGAAGCTAGACTCTTTAAGTGATTTTAGTATAAAAAAACCCAAAAAACCAAAAGAACCAAAAAAGTTAATCAAAAAGGAAAAGAATAATGGCAAAAACTTATAAATTTATCTCTTGGAATGTAAATGGAGTAAGAGCAGTAGATAGAAAAAAAGCATTAAAATGGGTTGATGAATCAAATATAGATATACTTGGAATTCAAGAAACAAAATCTATGAAATCACAAATCCCAACTACAATTTTTCAAAGAGAGTACAAAACACTTTTAGCTTCACAATCAGCAATAAAAGGAAGAAGCGGAACAGCACTATTTACAGATATACAAACAACTTTTTTAGATACTTGTTCAAGTGTTGATGTACTTGATGAGGGAAGAATAAATGAAGCTCACTTCACTTTAGGAGATAAAGATATTGCATTTTTCAATGTATATTTCCCAAATGGACAAAGTTCACAAGAGAGATTAGATTATAAGATGGAGTTTTATGATAGATTTTTAGAGCATTGTGAAAAGCTTAAGAAAGATGGGAAATCAATAATTGTATGTGGAGATTTAAATACAGCTCATACCCAAATAGATATTGCAAGACCAAAAGCAAATGAGAAAACTTCTGGTTTCTTACCTATGGAGAGAGATTGGCTAACAAAGTTTTTAGACCATGGATATATTGATACATTTAGACATATAAATGGTGATATCAAAGATAAATATACTTGGTGGACATATAGAGCAAATGCAAGAGCAAACAATGTGGGATGGAGAATTGACTATTTTTATGTAAGTGATGACTTAAAAGATAATATCAAAGATGCTTATATATGTGATGAAATCATGGGAAGTGACCACTGTCCTATTGGTTTAGAAATAGAGTTATAAGAGAGATACTCTTATAACTTAAATCTTTTTAAAATATCTTTTGAAGTTATAGTTTTTTTATCCTCTTCTTTATAAATAATTGTTTCAAATGGATTTTTCCATTGGTTTCTTATGTTTATATTTTCATAAGAAGTTGGGATAATCATAGAGTTCACCCTATAAACAGCAGCTATTTGTATAGGTCCACAATCAATTCCT
>JBNJFB010000046.1:0-19362 GCA_051746405.1 Campylobacterota bacterium | reverse complement strand
CTATTCAGTACAAAAATATTCCTGATATATTTTATATAGCAGAATCACTTAGAAGAGTAGGTAAGCTACTTTATGCTCAAGGTAAAAAATTTATAGCAATCGATGCACTTAGAAATACATATGAAATACAGTATTTTAAAAATAGGTATGCAAATTTTTATCTACTTTCTGTAGTAGCAAGCCAAAACACAAGAGAGATAAGAACTCACACGCAATTTGGACTAGAAAAAGACGACTACAAAAAAATAAAAGATTTTGAGTATCAAGATAAAGAAACAAGCTCACAAAATATCAATAGCTGTATAGGCTTAGGAGATATTTTTATAAATAATGATGAAAATTGTAGTGATAAGTATTTAAGTTACCAGTTATTTAAGTATATAGCTCTTATAAGAAAGCCAGGACTTTTTACTCCAAATGATGATGAACGAAATATGCAAGTGGCTCTTACTGCAAGATACAACCCAGGGTGTATATCAAGACAAGTAGGGGCTTGTGTCACAGGATCAGACGGATATGTACGAGGCATAGGATGGAATGATGTACAAGAAGGCAATACACCATGCCTCTATAGAACACTAAGCGAACTACTTCATCCAAAAGAGAATCAGGCTTACAGTGAGTATGAAAAAAGTAAAGAGTTCCAAGACTATATAAAACAACAAAGTTACAATAAATCAGTACCATTTTGTTTTAAAGATATAGAAAACAAAAAATATATCGATGCAAAACTTCAAAAATTTAAGTTTGATAGTGAAGTTCATAAGGATATATCAAAGCTTTTTAAAAATCCTACAAGAGAAAGAGCACTTCACGCTGAAGAAAATGCTTTTTTGCAACTAGCAAAGACGGGCGGACAGTCTGTAGTGGGTGGTACGCTCTATACTACAGACTCACCATGTCAACTATGTGCTAAAAAAGCGATGCAACTAAAGATAAAACGGATAGTCTATATAGATGCATACCCAGATATATCTACTACCCATACTCTAAAATCGGGCAAAAAAGATGCATACCCAGAGTTTAAGATGTTTGAAGGTGTAAGTGGAAGTGCTTACTTTAAACTATTTAGACCAATCGTTGGGATAAAAGAAGAGTTGAAGTGATAGCAAAACTAAAATCACTCAAAAATCATCAAGGTTTTATGAAATACTTTAAAAATAGCAATTGGCTGTTTTTAGAGCGTTTTTTTAAGCTATTTGTTTCATTTTTAGTGGGTATTTATGTTGCAAGGTATTTAGGTCCTGAAAACTTTGGGCTTTTAAACTATGCTATTGTTCTTACAGGTTTCGCAGTACCTTTTTTTAGGCTTGGACTTCATCCTGTTTTAAATAAAAAGTTTATAGAAAAAGATGAAAGTGATGATAAGCTATTTGGGACTTCCTTAGTAGCTCAGATGGTTATGTTTTTGGTTATCTCTTTGCTATTTATCTATTTTCTTTGGACAAGTAGTATATCAAATGAAGAAAAAATTATTATCGGAATTATCTTAATAGGGAAGTTTTTCCTTATATTTGAGATATATGATCAATACTTTAATGCAAAGGTGCAATCAAAATACATTAGCTATGCAAGTATAGCTTCTACTATAGTTTCAGCAATTCTAAAAGTAGGCTTAGTACTTTATAGTGCTGATCTGCTCTACTTTGCTATCGTTATACTGATAGAACTTTTTATAAAAGCTATATTGTTACAATACTATATTTTTAAAAATCAAGAGATAAATATACAAAAATGGAAATTTGATAAAACTCTTTTAAAAAAACTGCTACATGAGTCTTGGCCTTTTATCCTCACAGGTACGATGACAGGGTTGTATATGAAAATAGACCAAGTTATGATCAAACACATGATAGACAATGAAGCTGTAGGATATTATTCTGTTGCTGTAAAGTTATCTGAATTATGGTCTATAATTCCTATTATTATAGTTCAGTCTCTTTTCCCAGCAATAATAAATGCATACAATAGAAATAAAGTCTTATTTGAATTAAGAATGAGAAGACTTTATTTATTTAATTTTGCCACTTCTATTCTTTTAATTACACTTTTAGTTATTTTTTCTGACCAGTTAGTTTTATTTTTATTTGGAAATGAATTTCTTCAATCCTCTAATGTCTTATCACTTTATGCTTGGGCTATGTTATTTATTTTCTTAGGTCTAGCTACAGAAAAGTGGATGTTCGCCAATAATTTACAAAAAATATCATTATATAGTAAGACTTTAGCCGTAATAGTAAATATCGTTCTTAATTATATATTACTTCAGAATATTGGATTAGAAGGGGCTGCAATAGCTACAATTGTATCATATGGATGTTCAGTAATTCTTTTTCCTATTATTTGGAAAGCCCCTAGAAAAAATATAAAATTACTTCTAACTTGTTGGAAAATAAAATAAAGGAATCAAATGTTAAAAAAAGTAAAAGAGATCATTAAAAATAATATAGGACATTTTACCCGCTCATATTCACAAGAAGGTGAAGATATGGTTTTAAAAAGGATATTTGGATTAAAAGATAAAGGTTTTTTTGTAGATATTGGCTCACATCATCCTAAGCGATTTTCTAATACATATCTTTTTTATAAACATGGATGGAGAGGAATAAACATCGATGCTATGCCTGGTACAAAAAGATTATTTGATAAATATCGTCCACATGACATTAATATAGAATGTGCAATAAGTGATGAACCAAAAGATATTACTTATTATCAATTTACTGATCATGCATTTAATACAATAGATAAAGAAGTTGCAGAGTATAGAGTTGAAAATTATAGTACTGAATTAATTGGAACTGTAGAAATGAAAACAAGAACATTAGATGAGATATATAAAGAGTATTTACCAAATAATATTGAAATTACTTTTTTATCTATTGACATAGAAGGAGTTGATATTTCAGTTTTGAAAACTAATAATTTTAATAATCATAGACCAAAGGCAATACTTTTAGAAGTTTTAGAAAATAGAAATATAGAATCAATTTTAAATAATGAATCAATAGTTTTATGGCTGAAAAACAAAGGTTATATCTTTACTTCTAAAACTGTTAATACTCTGTTCTTTATTGAAGAAACTTATTTTAATAAGAGGTTTTGTAAATGAATACCCCAATAGTTATATTTATTTTTAAAAGATACGATACCGTACTGAGAATATTAGATGTTGTAAGGCAAGTTGAGCCTAAAGATATATTTCTTATAGCAGATGGTCCAAGAGAGAGTGTTGATGGAGAAAAAGAACTTTGCTTACAAACAAGAGAGATTATTGAAAATGCAATTGATTGGGATTGTAAAATACATAAGAGATATTCCGAGAAAAACCTTGGAGGTCCTTGGAATATGATTAATGGTATTAGCTGGGTATTTGAAAACACAGATAGAGCAATCTTCTTAGAAGATGATGATTTACCATCAAAATCATTTTTATATTTTGCGAATGAAATGTTAGAAAAATATAAAAATAATCAAAACATTTTTGCGATATTATCTGGTGATAAAAATATAGGAGTATCAGAAAAACAACCAGGTAGTTATCATTTTAATAGTCATATCGTATCTATGTTAGGCTTTGCAACATGGAAAAGAACATGGAATTCTTTTGATCCGAATATTAAAGAGTGGAATAATATTGCAACTAGAGAGAGAATTCAAAAGAGATTCTCTTTTATTAAAAGATTTAAAATTATAGAGAGTTTTTTAAATAAACTAAAAAATGGAGAAATAAAAGGTTGGGATTGGGATTTTGTTTTTTATTATAATTTTTACAAAAGTCATAATTCATACTGTATAGTTCCAAATAAGTGCTTAGTAGAAAATATTGGAATAAGAAGTGATGCAACTAGAACTAAATTTAAAAATCCATTCGTTCATTTACCTAAAGCAGAAGAATTAAGTTTTCCTCTAGAACACCCAAATGCTATTAAAATAGTTCATAATTCAGATAAGTTAGTATATATGAGAAAATACTCTTTAAAAATCAAGGTGCTATCATATATTTATAAGTTAATTATGAAGGTTAAGTTATGAATAAACCAAATTTTATAGTTGCAGGAGCACAAAAGTCTGGAACTACCTATATTTGGAGTATATTGAAACAACACCCTAATATTTTTGTTCCTGAAAAAAAAGAGATTAATTTTTACAATACTTCAGCTACCAAAGATTTTGATAAAGGGAAGTATTTAGAGCTCTTTAATGATGCTTTAGAATATCAAATTAAAGGAGAAGCATCACCAAGGTATATTTTTTATAGTCATGTTCCAAAAATGATGTATGAGTTAAATCCTAATCTTAAACTTATATTTATTCTTCGAAACCCAATAGTTAGAGCTGAGTCTCATTATCTTCATAATGTACGTGATGGAGTAGAAAACCTATCATTTGAAAAGGCATTGCAAGAAGAAGACTTTAGAATTAACAAGGATGCATTTAGCTTAAGAGCTTATAGCTATGTAAGTAGAGGACTTTATGCCAAACAGTTAAAAGAGTATTTTAAATATTTCCCAAGAGAACAAATCTTAATACTAAAATTTGAAGACTTTATGAAAAATAAACAAAAGGGTTTTAAAGAAATACATTCTTTTTTAGGTACATCTAATTTTAACTATGAAGAAAAAAAATCAAATAAGAATGAAAGAAAGTATATAAAATATAGATGGTTAAATAATATTTATCAAAATCAATTTGCTAAAGTATGTTCAAAGTTTTTTTCAAGGGATACAAAAGATAAAATTAAAAATAGTATAAAAAAATTAAATACAACACAAAATACAAAAAAACTATTAGATAATAATAGTATTGAATATATTAAGAAAAAAACTATTCATGATATTGAAGAACTTGAAAAAATAACAGGTTGGAATTTGGAAGATTGGAAATTGTATGTTTAGACAAATAACATCTGAGATATTATTATATTGTTATGGTAATAAGGTGAATAATGAATAAGCTATTTTTTATAGTAGGCACAGGCCGATGTGGCACACAAATGCTTAGAAATATTTTAAATGTATGGAATGATGTAATAATACTTCCTGAAACACACTTTATTGTTACTTTGTATGATAAGTATAAACTTGAAGAGATAAGTTGTAATGATTTTTTCGAAGTATTTGATAATATTTATGGTGCTAGTGGACACAAATGGGTAGATGTTATATTAGGAAGCTCTCAAAGATGTTTAGATACTTATAAAAGTGATTTTGGTGAATATGTGAAAAAAGAAAAAATCGTTGGTAATATCAAAGACTATACAGAAGCATTTTTTGAGTTTTTGTACGGGAAAGATTTTATCTTTGGGGATAAAACACCACATTATGGAACAAACCTCGATATCATAATTAAAATTTGGCCTGATGCTAAGATAATACATCTTATGAGAGATGGAGTTGACAGTGCTCACTCTATGCTAGGACATGAAGGATTTGTAAAAAACATTAATGGACAAGTAAAACCAAAAGATTTAGATCGCATGATGTATAAAGGGGTGCAAGTTAACTACTCAAATGAAAAAATTTCAATAAATCAAGCATTACAATTTTGGGAAAATGTTATTTTAGAAACTGATAAGGGGTTTCAAAATATAAAATCAAAGAATAGATTAGAAGTCAAATACGAAGATATAGTTTTTTATCCAGCAAAAGAGATATCAAAGATAGCAGAATTTTTAGACATAGAAGATGATAAAAAGGCTTTAAACAAAGCTATAACTATCCCAAGAGCATTTCCAGAAAAGCATCAAGTAAAAAAGCTTAGTGATGAAGAGTATGAAAAATGTTATGTACAGATAAAAGAGACGATGCAGGAGTTTGGTTATCCGTATAAAGTCGATATAGAAAGAAGTTTTTTAGAAACTCTGCAAGAGCTTTATAGAGGAAGATATAATTATATGTTAAGTGCTAAAAAGAGTTTGAGAATTTTTATAAAAAAACTGATAGGAAGAGCGTGAGTTTGATTCAAAAAGTTATTCAAAGAGTGATAAAAAAGTTATATCAACTGTTGCCAATTAGCTACTTTGTAAAAAAAATAGGACAAAAAAGAGGAGTGGTATTTTTTATGTATCACTCTACGCCTTTGAAAACGACTGGCTATGGATACATAACTCCTAAGGAGCAGTTTGAAAAGCAGATGGAGTTTTTGAAAAAGTATTTTGAGGTAGTACCAGTAAATGTAGCTTATGAAATTTTATATGAGAATAAAAAACATGATACCAATAAACCAATAGTTGTAATAACTTTTGATGATGGATATAGAGACAACTATGAAGTGGCATATCCTATTTTAAAAGATTATAATTTTCCTTTTACGATATTTTTAACAACTGATTTTATCTTAAACGACAATCAAACTTTTATGTCATGGGATGAGGTAGAAAAGTTAAATGATGAGCTTCTAGCAACTTTAGGAGCACATAGTAAAAGCCATGCAAGCCTAAAAGCACTCGTCGATAGTGATAAAAAAGCAGAAATTATAGAGTCAAAAGATATAATACAAGATAAGATAAACCAAAAAGTTAAATATTTTGCATATCCGGGTGGCGGGCATGATGATGTATGCTTAAAAACTGTAGAAGAAAACTATACACTAGGTTTTAAAGATAGAACAAATGGAGACAATGACTTGGATAAAAGAAAAGTGGCAAGAGTGAGTATAGATAGTAAACATAATGATTTTAAAAATTTCTTGATAGAGCTTGCAGGTGTAAAGTATTTGGAGACAGAAAATGAACAATAAACTAGTAAGTGTAAATATAACTACATATAATAGAGCTCATTTGCTTCCAAGATGTTTAGATAGTGTTCTGAGTCAAAGCTATGATAATATGGAAGTAATTATAGTCGATGATTGTTCCAGTGACAATACAACTGAAGTTGTAAAAGAGTATCAACAAAAAGATAGTCGTATAAAATATATAAAACATGAAACAAATCAGAAACTACCAACAGCTAGAAATACAGCATGGAAAAATTCACTTGGTGAATATATAGCATTTATGGATGATGATGATGAGTGGATGGATAAGGATAAGATTAAAAAACAAGTAAAAATATTTGAAAATAGTGATGATGAGAAGTTAGCACTTATTAGTACTAGTGTGAGACTATACAGTGATGAAAATAGTTTTGAAGACAAAATTATACAAAAGCCAAAGAATTTAAAAAGCCATATATTAAGTAGAAATGGAATTATGTATACACCAACGGTAATGACAAAAAGAAGCGTTATAGAAAAAGTCGGTGGGTTTGATACAAATCTTCCAAGAGGAATAGATAGTGACTTTTACCGTATGTGTATTGTAAAGTATGGGTATGATGTCTGTTTTATGGAGGATGTAACTACGGGGATACATGAGTATGGTGGGGATAGGATGACATTTCAAATAACTGAAAAATCTTTAAAGATATCGATGAAGTCGCATTGTATTAATCTTAAAAAATATTTTAAATATTATTTATTATATCCTGAAGCCTTATTTTTTAGATTAAAAAGTTTAGTGATGGTAGTTTATAAGTATATTAAAGGAAAATTTTAAAATGATAATAACTGAAGGAATATTTAGAAAGCCAAGAATTCGTACAAATAAAATATTAAAGCGATTTGCACATCTTTTTGAAGGTGATATTATTAATGTCTCAGGCTCAAGTGATAGTGATAAAGAGTGTAGTTTAAAAGATTATTATTTTGGGAATTATGATAATGGAAAGAGATACAAAGATTATTTTATAAATGCAAAAAGCTATACGGTTTCAAACTATCCACTAGATGAAACTAAATATAATTTGGATAAAACAGATATGATATTTTTAGATCTCGAAAAAGATATGCCAGAAGAATACTTGAATAGATTTGATGTAGTTTATAATCACACCGTATTTGAACATATTTTTGATGTTTTTACAGCATTTAGAAACTTGTGTAGCCTTTCAAATGATATAGTTATATTCGTTGTGCCTCAATTTCAAAGAATTCATGATTATGCAAGAGGATATAAAGACTACTGGAGATTTACCCCTTTTGCAATAGATAAACTTTTTGAGGAAAATGATTTAACTGTTATTTATAGAGAAACAACAACAGGATTTTCAGAGTCTATGTATTTATTTTATATTGCTACTAAGAATCCAAAAAAGTGGGAAAATAAATTTCCAAATTTAGATAAGTTAGAAAAATATATCACGAAAGAAAATGATGGTTTAAATTATACTTTGTATTCAAAATATATTTCATATTTTGATATTATAGTTAGAAAGGTAGGGAGACTTTTTGCAAGATAATTTAGTTTCAATCTGTATCACCACATACAATAGAAAAGAACTTTTACCTTTGACCTTAAAGTCAGTGCTCAATCAAACTTACAAAAACATAGAAGTAATCATAGTAGATGACCACTCAACAGATGGCACAAAAGAATTGGTAGAAAATGAACTTTTAGAATTAGATAATAGAGTACGATATATTAGACATGAAGATAACAAAGGCTTGGCAGCAGGGAGAAACAGTGCAATAATTAACTCAAAAGGAAAGTATTTCACATTTTGTGATGATGATGATGAGTGGATGCCTGAGTTTGTTGAAGAGTTTGTGAATGTGGCTGAAAAGTATGATGAGAATTGGTGCTTTTGTTGTGGTGGGCAGTATAAAAATCTTTTGGGAACCCAGATAGATATGATACCCACATACGAAGGAGAGCTAAAAGCATATCTACAAAATGGTTTCACCCCTCCTGTGGCTTCTCAGTTTTATATAGTTTCAAGTCTAAGGCGAGTAAATGGCTACAATGAAAATATAAAAAGTGGAGTAGATCACGACCTGTGGATACAACTGTCTAAAAGCGATGTCAAAATCAAGTGCATATCAAAAGCACTAAGCATACCCAATGCAAACGCAAAACAAGAAAGAATGACGACAAACTATGACAAAAGAATAAATGGAATAAAAAGCTCACTTTTAATATGGAAAGATGACTTAGAAGAGATGTATGGAAAAGAGTTTTATTTAAATTTTTATAATGCATATTTGCAAAGAGAGAGAATGAAGTTTTTAAATAGCTACCTGCAAGAGTTTAATGTGGGTATGGCGTATAGAATAAAAGAAAATATTTCTTTGATAAGTTTTTGCAAGATGGTTTTGGTAGTGGGCGCTAAAAAAGCTGCAAAAGTTATAGTTCCTAGTGTTTTTGTGAAAAATAAAAAGACGGTAGGAGTGAAGGCTACCTTAAGGATTTAAAATTAAGTATAATAAAGAGATTTAATATTAAATGGCATTTATAAAAAATATACAAAAAAGGACACAGCTTAATGAAACTCATAATACAAATACCTTGCTATAATGAAGCGGAAACTTTAGAGATAGCACTAGATACTCTACCCAAACATATTGATGGTATAGATGAGATAGAAGTATTGATTATCAATGATGGGAGTCAGGACAATACTGTAGAGGTAGCAAAAAATTGGGGAGTAAATTACATAATTAATTTTCCAAATAATAAAGGGTTGGCTAAAGGGTTTATCGCAGGACTTGATGGATGTATAAAAAAAGGTGCAGATATCATCGTCAATACAGATGCTGACAATCAATACAATGCAGATGATATACAACACTTAGTAAAGCCTATATTGGACAAAAAAGCGGATATCGTAGTAGGGACAAGACCTATAGCAGAAACACAACATTTTTCACCAGTAAAAAAGTTTTTACAAAAACTTGGAAGTTGGGTAGTTAGGATAGCTAGTGGTACAAAAGTGCAAGATGCACCAAGTGGCTTTAGGGCTATTAGTAGAGACGCGGCTATGCAACTCAATGTTTTCAATGAATATACTTATACATTAGAAACCATTATTCAAGCGGGTAGGAAAAATATGGCTATTACTTCTGTTCCCGTACGAACAAATGCAGACTTAAGACCTTCAAGGCTTTTTAGTAGCATCCCTATGTATGTAAAAAAGTCTATGGGAACTATTATAAGAATATTTATGACCTATAAGCCTTTAAGGTTTTTTGCTATAGTTGGTGGAGTATTATTTTTAGCAGGATTTTTGCTAGGTATTCGTTGGCTTGCGTTATATTTTTTGGGGACAGATAGAGCCCATGTACCTAGTTTGGTTTTAGCTTCTATTTTAATGATATCTGGATTTATGAGTATATTGGTCGGTTTTTTATCCGATCTTATAGCCACCAATAGAAAGCTGCTTGAAGAGATTCAATATAGACTAAGAAAGCTCGAAAATGAAAAAAATGATAGTAAATAACGATACCTTAAAGAGTAAAATTGATTTATATTATACAAATATACTAAATAAATCTGAACGAATTTTTACCGCACTTGATAGAGATCCGCACTCCCCTACTTATGGATGTTTTGATAGGGATTATTGGCATTATAAGATACGGGATTTTTCTTCAATGGTATTACATCAAGCATCTTTGAGTGTTGATTTCTTATACAATTGGAAATATGATAAAAATATCTATTATGATAAAAAGGTACTTCAAAATTGGGTAAGTGGAAGTATCCAGCACTGGAATGCAGAACAGCTTCAAAGCGGTTCTTTTAATGAATATTATCCCAATGAAGAAGGGTATCCACCTACTGCATTTAGTTTATATACTATGGCAATTTTGATATATGAGAAGGGATATGTAAATAATGATTCAATAAAACATATAGAAAAAGCATCTAGCTGGATACTGGAAAATTCAGAAAAAGAAGCTTCAAATCAAGAAGCTATAGGAATATGTGGAGTGTATCTTTCTTCTTTGATAGATGGTGTGAATGTTGATCAGAAAAAACTAGAAAAAAGATTCAATGAATTTTTTGCTTCACAAGATCAAGAGGGATGGTTTCCTGAGTATCATGGACCAGATATTGGGTACCTGTCAGTGACCATGGATGCTCTTTGGGATTATTATAGGTTTAGTCAAGATAAAAGAGCATTAGAAGCCATGAGAAAGGCAGCAGATTTTATCGAGCTTTTTTTTACTAATAGTGGAAACCTACCAGTGATGATAAACTCTAGAAATACTGACTATGTAGTACCTTATGGTATCTTTAACTTAGCTAAAACAGATAAAGGCTATCATTCGCTTTTCTATAAAGTCCTAAAAAAGATAACAGAGCCATTTAATTATTTAGAGACTACAGATGATAGGTACCTATGCCACTATGTTTATACCTCTTCTACTAGAGCAATAGAAGCACTAGAATATTTTAAACAACTAGATACCATAAAATTAAAAGAATTAAAAAGTCAAAGATTATCCAATAGTGGGATTATAATAAATAAGACAAATAGATATACAACCTATATAAATACAAAAAAAGGTGGTATAGTTTATATTTATGATCAAGATAACTTGATATATACCAATCATGGATTTAGATATATAGATGATAAAATTATAGGAGTAACTCACTGGTTGACTGGAAATAATAAGGTTGACATAAAAAACGTTAGTGGTGAAATTAATATCCTAATTGAAGGTAGTTTTACATCGCGAAAGTGGCTAGTCCCAACACCACTTAAACATATAATTCTAAGGGCTGTTACTTTTACTTTAGGTAAAAAGATTATTCCTATTTTAAAAAAATTTTTTATATTTGGTGATAAAAAAATCGACATTAATTTTGATAGGCAAATAGTTATAAGTAAAAATAATATTCAATTAATAGATAAAATACTATCAGATACATTAGATTTATCTAAAGTTGAAGAATCGCCATACTACTCACTACGGCATGTTTCTAGTGCCGTTAGGTTTACCCCAGATGAACTTTTATGGAAAGACAGTAAATATAAAGCAAATATGCAACTAGAAAATAATATATTGCTATCTTCTATTTCAATAGGACTAAAGTAGATGCTAGATAGTTATCAAAAAGCTTTTGTAGGATATAGCAATAATATCACTACAAGACTAAGTGGCTCATCAGGTGGTATAGGAACAGAGATGTTTCAGTATTTGCTTGAGTACAATCTAGTAGATGGGGTTATTGGTGTTGGCTATGATGAAAACGATCCTACAAAATCTATATACAAATATATAGATAAAGCTTCAGATGTATCTAAATTGACTGGATCAAAGTATCTTTTTATGGGATATAAAGAGTTAGTGGAGATTATAGAAATGTACAAAGATAAAAATATAGCAGTAATAGCACAACCATGTTTTACAAAAAGTATTAGAAAAAAATACAATCATATCCAGTATATTTTTAGCTTTTTTTGTGGCTATAATATTACAAAGAACGCAACAAACTACTTAATAAAAAAATCAAATATACAAAAAGAAAATATTCAAAATATAAGTTATCGTGGAGGAAATTACCCAGGTGGGTTCACCATTTATGAAAAAAATGGCAATAAAAAAACTTTTGGAAAACAGTACTATGAGCTAGTTGATCTACTTTTTTTACGAAAAGGGTGTAATGCCTGTGGATACTACATCTCTGCTGATGCGGATATAGTGCTAGGTGATGCATGGCTTAAAAATGTTAAAAGCTCTACACTAATACTCGTTAATACTAATATGGGTGACAAGCTTTTAAAAAAAATGTTTGATAATAAAAAAGTGACATTATCAAACATATCCAAAGATGATATCTGGAATATGCACAAACATAATATCAAATACAAAAAATATGGTCACTCAAAAAAGATGGCATTTATAGTAAAACTATTTAATAATACATTTGCACAAAAATTTGCCCCTTTTTATATACTAGGACTTGTTTCTAAAGTAAGAAGAGTATTTGCTATAGGTATCATAGCAAACTTTAGCCCAATAAAAGAGTATAAGTGATGAAATATTTAACATATCTTGGTGTCTTTATATTTATCTATATTTTATCTTCCCTTGATTTTACAGTTGTATATAGTCAAATGAAAAATATAGAGATAAGCTATTTGGTACTAGCTTTTTTGTTAAATTTTCCAATGATTTATTTTAAATCTTATCGGTGGCAACAAATTTTAAAACAACAAAAAGTGAGTATATCTTTAAAAAAAGCATTTGAATACTATATGTCAAGTTTATACTTGGGCTTTATCACCCCTGGTAGAGTAGGGGAATTTAGTAGAGTTTTATATATAAAAAATTTATTTAAAGAAATGGATTACGGAAGTATATTTTCAAGTGTGGTACTTGATAGACTTTTTGACCTTTATCTTCTAGTGATACTTACAACGATAGGGTTTGTCTACCTCTCATTATCAGTTGATATATTGTATATCTTATTATTTTTATCTATATTTTTTATTTTGCCTTTTTTAATAATAAAAACCAGTGTTTTTATAAAGATATTAAATTTTACAGCTTCAAAGGTTTCAATCTCTTTCCAAGAACAAACAGCGCATTTTGTCTCTAATTTTGTTTCAACTATAAAAGATACTGCATCAATAAAAAATTTTCTGAAATTCTCTTTTTATACTGTTTTAAGCTATGTGATATTTTTTACTCAAGCATATTTGATCTCCTTGTCATTGGGAATGAATATAAGTTTATTGGTCATTACTTGCATCATGGCTATATCAAATACTATTTCACTACTACCTATAAGTATATCGGGAATAGGTACAAGAGATTTGATATTGATATATTTTTTAATACCTTTAGGGTTTACAAGTGAAGTTTCTGTATTATTCTCTAATTTTATACTAGTTATATTTTTTATCGGATGTGCATTAATAGGTTTTTTTTATACATTGAAAAACCCATTAGTGTTCAAGCTTTAATAGTATAAATAATATTGAATACAGTAGGGAGGGCAGTAAGATGAGAAAAACGTTTTTCATTTTATGTATTGTATCATTTGTTTCTGGCTTTGTCGGATGGGTCTTGCATGTGCTTATAAGCCAAGTAGAAATGATTCCTACAACAAGTAATAAAAAAATAGATAAAATTCTTGAAGGCTATGATAAGGGAGGCACCAGCTATCAAATAGCGACTATTGTCAAAAAATACTTTATGAAAAATGATATAACAAACTCTACGGTATATTTTTATAAAAATCCTGAAAAACCTTTTGAGAACCAAAGTTTTATAGAAAAGAATTTTGTTTCTAATATTGCTGCAAAAGCTTTATACCCTTATAGTTTGGAATTTTTTGCCAACGGGTATAATAATTTCTTACAAATCCAAGAACTTCCGCTGGATAAACAACAATTTGTAAAAAAGCAGTTTTTTATTAAATCAAAACATACAGGAGCAAATAAAATCATCGACTTATATCTGCCTCGTCGTAAAAATATGACATATACACCATATGGTTTATATTACTTTGAGGACAGTGTCTATTTACTTCCGTTTACTTATAAAGGTGCAAAATGATTGCAGAACTTCTTATGCATATGCTTTTTTTAGCAGTAGGCCTTAGTATTGGATCAGTTCTAAAAATAGATGTTGGCCTTAGAGTATGGGTTTCATATTTGGTTGGACTAGTAGCTACTGTTCAAGGCGTGATGCTTTCTTTTTATATATTAGGGTATTATGATTTTTTATTTATAATGTCATTTTTGACTGTGATGTCGGTCTATTGTGTATTAAAAAGGTATAAATATATGTATACCTTTTTAAAAAACCGGATTTTTCAATATGACTTACTCGTCTTTTTTTCAATGCTTATAATCATGGTAATTGGTTTATCTGATGTACTACTTAAATTTTCACCTGATTCTTTTCAGTTTTATGCTTTAGCAGAAACAATGTATGAAAATGATATTGGTGGGGTTTTTCAGGAGTTTTCTCGGAGCATCTTAAACTATAGGTTGATTTTCATTGATGCAGTATTGATGTTGCATTTTGATCTATTGTCAGATATGTTTTCTTCCCTCTTTACTATATGGGCTTTTGTCACTACAATAATTACGGCTAAGCTAATTGCAGTCTATAAGAGACTAAATCTTTTACATACCTATCTGCTCTCCTTAGGTTTGTATCTATTTTCATTTTCAATGTATATTTTTGTTGAGCATTCGCTCTGGCTACATGCCAATTTGACTACAGGGATTTTTTTATCTTTAGGTGCACTATTTCTATTTTTGTCAGGGAAAAATGATAACTACAGAGTCTTAGGGTTTTTGTTTTTGGCTGTGACAGTTTTGTTGCGCAAAGAGATGGTTGTTGTCAGTTTGGTTCCTATAGGATTGTTTTTTACTGTGTACAAATGCTCATTGACTCAAATGTATAGATACATGCTGCTTTATTTGATTGCTGCCTACCAGTTTTGGTTTTTTTATCTTTATCATGCAGGTGCCTTAGCGATAACTTTTTCAGGTCACGGTTCAGATTTTGAATACGTGATAGGTTTGTTCAGTACTCTTCTTCTTCCACTTTTTGCCTCTGCTTTGAACAGAATGGGCCTTTCATTGCAAAGCAAAGGAAGAGTGCTTTATCTGCTTTATCTAATAATACTTATAGGTTTATTTTTAGTAGATTCCCAAGAGTTTATTAAAACTCTTGAACTTTTCGCGGCCCATACACTTTTTGCTTTTAAGCGGTGGGGAGTTGTTTGGCTGTTGCTTGCAGCCGCACTCTTTTTCGTTGCACGGCAAGATATGAGGCTTCGTTTTATGTTGCTGCACTTTTTGGCGATATATTTTGTGTTTCGCATAGCAGTTTACTTTTTTACTGATCTTGTGGACCACTCTAGCGGATCGAGGATCATGTTGCATATTGTATTTGTTGCACTTTTTGTAGTTTTTTCCTCATTGTATCGAAGGAGGGGAAGTTTTGAGTAAACAAACGGTGAAAGTATCGGTTGTAACTATAGTATATAATGCGAAAGAGGACCTAGAAAAAACCATCCAGAGTGTTCTGAATCAAAACTATGATCATATTGAGTATATTGTCATTGACGGCGGTTCAACCGATGGGACAATGGGGGTCATCCAAAAGTATGCGCATGGGATTGACTTTTGGGTCAGTGAACCAGATAATGGAATATATGACGCTATGAATAAAGGTTTAAAAGCAGCTACGGGAAGCTATGTGAATTTTTTAAATGCGGGAGATACTTTTGTCGATAGCGGTGTTGTTGCCAAGTTAAGTCCCTACTTTGAAAACTCCTATGATCTGGTTTACGGAGGGGCTATTGTCAAAGGTAGGCAGGGTGACTTTTTACTAAAGCCCAAAAATTTTAGCCTGTTTTCCCTGCTATTGTGGAATACCCGAGTTGTCTGTCATCAGTCACTATTTGTATGGCAAGGGGTCGCTGTATCTTACAGTACCAAGTATAAATTAAAAGGCGAGTTGAACTGGTATTTTGATTTAGAAAAAAAAGTTACTGATTATAAAAAGATCGATGATCCGATTGTTTTTTACGCACTTGGCGGGGCCGGAGATGTCAATTATAGACAAAATGCCCTTGAGTCGATAAGGGTGGTATTTGCGAAAAACCCTATTTTGGGGTGGATTTCTCTGCCGGTGATATTTTATAAATATATACGAAAGGTATTGCAGTGGTCAGCTTTATAATGATGGCAAAGAATGTGGAGGCATATATCCCAGATGCGATCAAAGAATTGCAGAAAGAAACAAAAGTACCGTGGGAGCTTGTGATTGTAGAGGATCATTCCGATGATGCGACGTTTGAAGTGGCAAGTCGATTTGCGGCAGAGGACACAAGAGTGCGTGTGGTGAAAAATAAGTATAACGGTAAAGTTATGGGAACAAACTATGGCTACTCTTTGACACGGGGTGATATTATAAAATGTATAGATTCCGATGATGTATTGTCCCGAGATTTTTTTGATTGTTATGAGGAGATGCAACAGTACGATGCTCACTGTCATGATGCACTTATAGTGGATAACGCATTGCACCCTCTGGCACATTATCATATCAACAGGGAGATAATAGAAAGAAGCTACTCGGAAGTGATGAGTAATTTGATCAGTATACCCAAAGCATATTGGTCGTTTAAACGTCAAATTGCCCAAGAGGTTTTTCCATTGCCGCAAGATCTGCCGTTTGAAGATGTCTGGATCTCCTTGCTTGTCAAAAAGAATGCGAGATCGATCAAGCATATTCAAAAGTATCTTTATCACTACAGGCAGCATACAACTCAGGTTTTTGGTGGCGTCTTGAGCGGTGAGTTTAAAACTGTACAGTTTCGCGCTCAGAGGCTGGTGAAGCTGATCGAAATATTTGAAACATCTCAAAAAAAGTTGCAAACACAAGAGGTTGATTTTTCCAATATGAAAACCTATTTAAACCTTATAGTAGGGCAGGCCAGTGTTTTTACCATTATAAGTTCTCACATATCCATAAAGCAAAAAGTTAAAGCATTGTTACAGATACATTTTCCCTTCTTGATGCCCCTTTCGATTAGGTTAAAGTGGAAGCTCAATCAGCTCAAATGGGGCGAGAAAGTATGAAAATCTCGATCATCACCGTTGTCTGGAACAATAAAGACACCATTGAAAACGCTATCGAATCGGTTTTGGGCCAATCCTACGAAGAGATCGAGTACATCATCATCGATGGCCAAAGCACCGACGGTACCATGGAGATAGTGCAGCGATACGGCAAACAGATCGACAAAGTGGTGAGCGAAAAGGATGAGGGGCTGTGGGATGCGATGAACAAGGGGCTTGCTTTGGCCACGGGGGAGTATGTGGGGTTTCTCAACGCAGATGATTTTCTTGCCCACCAGGATGTCATAGCCCGCATGGCAAAGGCGCTGCAAAACAGTAAAGCCGACGCAATATACGGCTACCTTGATATTGTCGATGAAAAAGACACTACAAAGCTTGTGCGCCGCTACAGAGTGAAGTGGCTGACGCGGTTTGCTCTGCGCCTGGGGCTTATGCCCGCCCATCCCACCTTTTATTGCAAAAGGTCTCTGTTTGAAAAGTATGGCGGTTTTTTGCAGCAAGCAGACATCACTCCCGATTTTGAACTGATGGTGCGTTTTTCCCAAACCCCGGGTTTCCGGTCGGTATGTCTGCCCGAAGTGCTGGTCAAAATGCGAAACGGCGGGCTGGGCAATTCCTCCTTGGCATACAGATTCGCACGGCTGAAAAAACAGGCAAACTCTTGCAAAATCAACGGCATATACAGCGCGCCGTGGATGGTTTTGCTAAAATACCCCTATAAACTACTGGAGTATACAAAGATATTATGAGCCAAAAGCAACCTTTGCAACCCCTTATCATCATAGGAGCGCCCCGGTCGGGGACAAATATGCTGCGCGATATTTTATGCAGGTTTGACGGAGTAGGGACCTGGCCCTGCGATGAGATCAACTACATTTGGCGGCACGGCAATATCACAAAAGAGACAGATCAGTTTGACTCTTCTTTGGCTACACCGCACGTGAAGCGCTATATCTACAGTGAGTTTGAAAAACTGGCCCAAAAAGAGAACCTAAGCATGGTCGTTGAAAAAACGTGCGCGAACTCTTTGCGGGTTCCTTTTGTTGATGCAGTGGTGCCGGATGCGAAATATATTTTTATCTATCGAGACGGTGTAGATGCCGCGGGTTCAGCAAAAAAAAGATGGACAGCATCGCTTGATATTTCCTATATCGCCAAAAAAGCCCGCTTTGTACCTGTAAGTGATCTGCCTTACTATGGGTTTAAATACTTTTGGAACAGAGTCTACAGGTTGTTTTCACAACAGAAGCGACTGGCGTTTTGGGGGCCGCAGTTTGACGGTTTGTCTGACGCATTAGAAAAGTACTCCCTTGAAGAGGTCGGAGCGCTGCAGTGGAAAAAGTGTGTGGATCTAAGTGAAGAAGCATTGCAGCAGATGCCAAAAGACAAAGTCATCAGGGTTAAATACGAAGATTTCGTGACAAACCCTCAAACAGAATTGAACACAATACTCCATCGCCTCCATATTGACTACACCGATGAGTCTTTACAAAAAGCCACGCAAAACGTCTCCAGTAAAAGTATAGGCAAAGGACGCAAAGCATTTGATAAAGCTCAGCTTCAAAAGGTCAATGCTCTTATCCGAGACTCTTTGCAAAGATACGGTTATGAATGATACATACAAGCGTCTCTTTGACCTCATCTTGGCTTTTATCGGCTTGGTACTGACGTGGTGGCTTATCCTACTAGCGTGGATAGTCGCCGCTTTTGAAACACGCTCCAACGGCTTTTTTACGCAGCGGCGTGTGGGCAAAAACGGCAAGCTTTTTCGTGTCATCAAGATAAAAACGATGAAACAGATTCCGGGAGTAGACGGGACTGTCACCTCCGCAAATGATGCCCGCATCACAAAAAGCGGCAAATTTTTCAGAGACACCAAGATCGACGAACTTCCTCAGCTGATCAACGTGCTTATGGGAGATATGAGCTTTGTCGGTCCCCGTCCGGACGTTCCCGGCTATGCAGACAAGCTTGAGGG
>JBNJFB010000045.1:0-19510 GCA_051746405.1 Campylobacterota bacterium | reverse complement strand
CACTTCCAAATGAGTTTGGAAATAATAAAGTTGAATATAGAGGTTATGATATTGAAGCTTGCGAAGTTGAAGTAAGTGATGAGGTGAGTGTTTCTACAACTAGTAAACTTGAAGTAAATGATGAAGAGACTATTATCTATAGAGCTAATCCAATTAATCAATTCAATGAGTTCACTGCAATTGCCCATGAGTTTAAAAATAAGCTTCAAGCAGGTATTTTCTTCTCACCTTCAAAGTTTAAAGAATTAGAGTTACAAAATGGTGATAAGGTTCAAGTTGAAGCAAATAATCAAACACTAGAGTTACAAGCGTATGAAGATAACCAAATCAATGGTAATATAGCTTATGTATCTACTTTCTTAAAGAACTCAAGTTCAGAAGCTTTATTTGATACATATAGATATAATAAAGCAAAAGTGACAAAGGCATAAAATGGATACTTCGATTATTATAGAGACAATAATAAAGGTTTTCGCAGTTCTTTTAGTATTTTCTGTATTAGCAGGATTTACAACTTATTTAGAAAGAAAGATTTTAGCATTTATGCAAAGAAGATTAGGGCCTACAAATGTTGGGCCTTATGGACTTTTACAAATTGCAGCAGATGGTATTAAGTTGTTTACAAAAGAGGACTTTATCCCTGCAAATGCAAATAAACCTATTTTTATGATTGCACCTTTAATTACAGCTGCAACTGCATTTATTGCAATGAGTGCTATTCCTTTTTTCCCTGAATTTGAGATGTTCGGATATACAGTAAGACCTATTATTAGTGATATTAACGTAGGGGTTTTATTTGTAATGTCTGTTGGTGCAATTGGACTTTATGGACCACTTTTAGGTGGTATGAGTAGTGCTAATAAATGGGCATTAATAGGTGGGGCTAGAACTGCAATTCAGATGCTTTCTTATGAGATTGTATCAGGGCTTGCACTACTTGCACCAATTATGATGATTGGGTCACTTTCACTTATTGATATAAATAACTACCAAGCAGGTGGAGTTTCAAACTGGATTGTTTGGTATCAACCATTAGCATTTATACTATTTGTAATTGCAGGTTTTGCAGAGACGAATAGAACGCCATTTGACTTACTAGAGCATGAAGCAGAGTTAGTTGCAGGTTATGCAACGGAGTATTCAGGTATGAGATGGGGTATGTTCTTTATTGGTGAGTATGCAAACTTATTTACAATCTCATTTTTAATTTCACTTATTTTCTTAGGTGGTTTTGAGCCATTATGGTTTATTCCAGGTGGGTTAGCAATTATTTTAAAAGTAATGTTCTTAATCTTTGTATTCTTATGGACAAGGGCAGCATGGCCTCACATTAGACCTGATCAGTTAATGTGGTTATGTTGGAAAATACTAATGCCTCTAGCAGTACTTAATGTATTAGCTACTGGATTATTTATAATGATTTGGGGGTAATTATGAGTTTTAAAGAGTTTAAAAATAGAAATATATCAGAAGATTATGTAACAGTGCAAGAAGATAATTATCCTAAAACATCGTGGGAGTCTTTTAAACAAGTTTTATCACGATCAGTTAAAGGTGAGTTACTAACAGGTTTAAAAATCACATTTAAGATGATGACAGGGGCTTTATTTAAAGGTGAGATGGCAACTGTACAGTATCCAAAAGAGAAACTACCAATAGGTCCAAGATATAGAGCAGTTCATAAACTACTTGTATTGCTAGAATCAGGAGAAGAGAGATGTATTGGATGTGGTTTATGTGAGAAAATCTGTATTTCAAACTGTATTAGAATGGAAACTAAAATTGATGAAAACTCTAGAAAAGCAGTTAGTGAATATACAATTAATATGGGAAGATGTATTTTCTGTGGTTATTGTGCGGAAGTTTGTCCAGAGCTTGCTATTGTTCATGGTGGAAGATATGAAAATGCATCAGAGCAAAGAGCACACTTCTCATTAAAAGAGGATATTTTAACACCTTATGAGCAGTTAAATCAGCAAACAGAGTTTGCAGGTTATGGTTCAGTATCAAGAGATGCTGATGAAAAAATCAAAAAAACACCACTTTCATACTAAGGAGCCTGGATGTTTGAAACAGTAGCTTTTATTATATTTGCTGTACTTACTATTTCAATGTTTAGTATTACAGTGCTTACAAATAATGCCCTTTATGCAATTAGTGCATTAGCAGCAGGAATGATTTTTATTTCGGCTTTCTTCTTTTTACTAAATGCAGATTTCTTAGGAGCAGTTCAAATTGTAGTTTACACAGGTGCAGTTATGTCACTTTATGCCTTTGGTATGATGTTTTTTGATTCACTATCAACTGTAAAAGAGAAAATAAATAATCCAAGATTAGTTTTTTTACTCTCTGGTTTGGTAGCTTTAATTTTAGTTGTTATTTTTATGGCACCTGTTATTGGAGAGAATGTACAAGCTCAGTATCCAGTTAATCCTGAGTATGGAAACTCAAGAGATATCGGGCTGTTACTATTTACAAAATATTTAGTTCCATTTGAGCTTGCAGGTATTATGTTGCTTGTAGCTATGATTGGTGGAATTGTACTAGCAAGTAAAAAAATGAATGAGTCATATTCAGAGATGCCAGAAGATGAAATCGATGCAAAAATAGCAGCACAAGAAGAAGCTTTAGCAAATGAAGATAATAAGGAGGCAAAATGACACTTAATGCCTATTTGATTTTATCAATAGTTCTATTTTGCATAGGACTCATTGGTGTAATTAGAAGAAAAAATGTTTTAATGCTTTTTTTCTCTACGGAGATTATGTTAAATGCTGTAAATGTGGGTTTAGCAGCAGTTTCTAAGTTTCATGGGGATTTATCGGGACAAATGTTTGCTTTCTTTATTATTGCAGTTGCAGCTAGTGAAGTTGCTATTGGTCTTGGGCTTTTAATTCTTTGGTATAAAAGAACAGGCTCTATCAACTTAGATGATATCCAAGGGATGAAGGGGTAATAATGGAAAAATTTGTATATATAGCACTATTTGCCCCAATTGTTGGTTCACTTATAGCAGCACTTTTCTCAATGCAAGAGAAAAAAGTGTTTATTGGGTGGTTCACATCATTTATGTTGGCTGTTTCAATGTACGCATCACTAAATCTTTTACAACATGTGTTTTCAACCAATGAAGTTATTCATGTACAATTATTTGAATGGATTGTAAGTGGTAGCTTAAATATTCCATTTGGATTTGTTGTTGACCATATTTCAGTTACTATGATGGCTGTTGTTACAGTTGTATCAACTATGGTTCATGTTCACTCAATAGGTTATATGGAGCATGATGAAGGATTTAATAGATACTTCTCTTACCTTTCAGCATTCGTATTTTCAATGTTAATACTTGTTATGTCTGATAACTTTGCTGTATTATTTATTGGATGGGAAGGTGTTGGAGTTTGTTCATGGCTACTAATTGGTTTTTGGTATAAAAAAGAGTCAGCTACTTGGGCAGCAAATGAAGCCTTTATAATGAACAGAGTAGGGGATTTAGGTCTTCTAATTGGTATGTTCTTAATCTATTGGAATTTAGGAAGCTTACAGTATGACGTTGTGTTTGCTACCATTTCTACCCTTGAAACATCTACTTTAGCGTGGATTGGTGGACTGTTATTTTTAGGTGCAATGGGTAAATCAGCACAGTTCCCACTACACACATGGCTTGCAGATGCGATGGAGGGTCCTACCCCTGTTTCAGCACTTATTCACGCTGCAACTATGGTAACAGCAGGTGTTTATTTAGTAGTAAGAGCAAATGAGTTATATACACTTGTACCTGAAGTTGGATATGCAATTGCACTACTTGGTGCTTTTGTTGCTATTTTTGCTGCTACTATGGCTCTTGTAAATAATGATATGAAAAGAATTATTGCATACTCAACATTATCACAACTAGGATATATGTTTGTAGCAGCTGGACTTGGTGCATACTGGGTAGCACTATTTCATTTAGCAACACATGCCTTCTTTAAATCAGTACTATTCTTAGGTGCTGGTAATGTAATGCATGCTATGGATAATGAACTTGATATTAGAAAGATGGGTGGATTACACAAAAAGATGAAAGCCACATCAATTATTATGATTGTAGCTTCTTTAGCACTAGCTGGAATCTTCCCACTTGCAGGGTTCTTCTCAAAGGATAAGATTTTAGAAGCAGCATTTAATGCAGATGCTTATGTTTTATGGACTGTATTATGGATAACAGCTGGTTTAACAGCATTCTATTCATTTAGATTAGTTATGAAAATTTTCTTTGGTAAGCAAAACTATAGTGATGAACAGTTCCATCCACATGAAGCTAAAAACTTTGTGATAGCTTCAATGATTCCTCTTGCTATTTTAGCAGTGATAGCAGGTTGGTTTGAACACTCTTTTACAGGTTTTGTAACACAAATACTTCCTACATGGGAGGCTTCAAATATATCTAGCTCTACTATTTGGATACTGATTTTAGCAACAAGTGCAATTGCTATATTAGGTATTGCTATTGCAGTTTTAAAATATAGAAGTGGTGGATTTAGTAAAGAGTGGGAAAACAATGCAATTTATAAACTTTTAATAAATCAGTACTATATTCCTAAGATTTATGAAAAAGTTATTTCAAAACCATACTATGCTATGTCAGTTTGGTTTTTTAATGTGGTTGAAGTAAAAATAATTGATAATACAATAGATAATATTGCAAAATCAATTTATAAACTAGGTTCACTAGCTAGACCGATTCAATCAGGTAATTTATCAACATCATTAAGACTAATGATTACGGGGGTTATTTTAGGCCTTCTGTTTGCATTAGTCTTAGCGGTACTATAAGGGGTTATGTAAATGGAAAATATTTTATCGATGCTGATATTCTTCCCAGCAGCAGCAGCAACAGTTGGATTTTTAGTTGATAAAAACTCAATGAGGCAATATGGTGTTGTTGTAACAGTTGTTGAGTTTGTTTTAGCTTTACTTTTATGGTATCACTTTGACCCAGATGTAGCGGGTATGCAGTTTGTTCAAAACCTACCTTTAATCCCTTCATTAGGTATTGGCTATGTAGCTGGAGTTGATGGGGTTAGTCTTTTCTTAATTGTAATGATTACATTTATGACAATGATATCAATTATAGGATTAACAGAAAAAAGAGATATTAAAAATCTAATTATTACAATGCTATTTTTAGAGATGACAATGATTGGTGTTTTTGTATCATTAGATGTAATCTTATTTTATGTATTTTGGGAGTTAACTCTTATTCCAATGTTCTATATTATTGGATTTTGGGGTGCAGAAAAAAGATTTTATGCAGCAATTAAATTCTTCTTATATACATTTACAGGTTCCCTTGTGATGCTTGTTGGTATGCTATACTTTGGATATATTTTCTATCAAACTACAGGAGTATGGAGCTTTAACTTGCTTGATTGGTATAGTGTAATATTACCATTTGATGTTCAGTTATGGCTATTTATAGCATTCTTCTTTGGGTTTGCTGTAAAAGTTCCTATGATTCCATTTCATACATGGCTTCCAATTGCCCATGGGGAAGCTCCAACAATTGGTTCTATTATTCTTGCAGCTGTTTTACTAAAAATGGAAACATATGGTTTTATTAGGTTCTCACTACCACTATTTCCTGATGCATCTGTTTATTTTATGTGGTTTATGGCTTCACTTGGTATTATAGCCATTATTTATACAGCAATGTTAGCTTACGCACAAGAAGATATGAAACAGATGATTGCATACTCATCAATTTCACATATGGGTGTAATTATCTTAGGTGTATTTGCTTTAAATACAGAGGGTATTTCAGGGGCTGTATTTCTTATGATAGGTCATGGTATAGTCTCCGGCGCACTTTTTATGAGTGTAGGGGTCTTATATGATAGAAGAAAAACCAAGATGATTAAAGAGTTTGGTGGATTAGCTAAAAATATGCCGATGTTTGCATTAGTTTATGCAATAGTACTTTTTGCATCAATTGGACTACCTTTAACTATTGGTTTTGTTGGTGAATTTTTATCACTACTTGGTTTCTTTAAAGTCTCACCATTTTGGACTTTTGTAGCTTCATTAACTATTGTATTAAGTGCAGTTTATATGTTGTCTATGTACAAAAGAACATTTTTTGGTAATTTAATAAACCCAAAAAATAAAGGTTTAAAAGATATATTTGGAAGAGAGTTATTCGCACTTGGTTCTTTAGTAACTATTATTATTGCACTTGGTATTTATCCAAAAGTTGTACTGCAACCACTAAATACAACTGTTGAACACCTAACAAAAGTTATGGAAATCAAAGCAGTAAATGAAGATACAAAAGAGAAATTAAAATCCTTAAATGTAGTAAGCGAGGTTAAGTAATGCTTGAGCCTATTTCAATTAGTTTAGAAGATTTAAATTTAGGTACATTAGCACCTATGACAATTGCACTTATTGGTGCGGTAAGTATTTTATTAACTGATTTATTTAATAAAAACAAACACAAATCACTTTATGTAATGATTGTAATACTATTTTTAGTATTTGATCTATTTACACTTTTAGCATTCTCAGGTGAAGAAAGAGGTCTTTTTGACATAATGCTACTTGATGGTATAGCAATACTATCACAGTGTATTATTATTGGTGGTTCAATTCTATTTATTTTCTTAGGATTATCAAAGCTTAGATTCCAAGACTTTAGGCATGCTGAATATTTTGCACTATATCTATTTATGGTTGCAGGTTTTCAATTTATGGTAAGTACAGATTCACTTATCTTGATTTTTGTAGGGCTTGAAACTGCATCGCTATCACTTTATACAATGATTGCTATGCATAATAGAATGGTATCAATTGAAGCATCAGTTAAGTACTTTACTATGGGTGCATTGGCAGCTGCATTTTTTGTATTTGGTTCTATGATTCTATATGCTCTTACAGGTTCATTGGAATTAACTGTAATAACACAAGTATTAAGTGAACAAAACTATTTATCAGGTGAAAACTTTGGTAACTATGTGATGGTACTAGTTGGTTTTGTATTTATGTTTGCTGCACTTGGATTTAAGTTATCACTATTTCCATTTCATACATGGGTACCAGATGTTTATCAAGGTTCAACATCTGCTTTAGCTGGTTTTATGTCAGTTGTTCCAAAAATGGCTGGATTTGTTGTAGCACTTAGATTCTTTGATGTGTTTGTACATAGTGGTGATATGATTATTTATATAATGCTTTATATTACAGTTGTTTTAACTATGACTATTCCAAATATCATTGCACTACAGCAAACAGATATTAAAAGAATGCTTGCTTACTCATCCATTTCAAATGCAGGTATGGCAATGGCTGCAATTTTAATAGGTACAAATCAAGCTGCAAATGCACTATTTTTATACTGGATACTATTTACAGTAACTAACTTTGGTGCTTTTGGTATGTTATGGCTAAATAGAGGTAAAGAGTATGATGATTATCATTCACCATACTCATTTAAAAAATATTCAGGGTTAGCTCAGATTTCACCATTTACTGCATCAATATTAGGGCTGTTTTTATTTGCCCTTACAGGACTTCCTCCATTTGCACTATTTTGGGGAAAAATGTATTTAGTATCAAGTGCAGTGAATGCAGGTGAGATAGCACTTGCTGTTATAATAGTATTAAACTCTGTAATTGCAGCATATTACTACTTAAGACCTGTTTCTTATATGTTCTTAAGAAACCCAGAAGAGGGACAAAATATTAAGTTTTTACAAAATGCAACCCCTGCTATGAAATCAGTTGTTGGGTTTGCAGTGTTTTTAACTATTACTTCAATACTATATATAGAGCCTTTACTAAATATAATCTCACACTACGTAACAAACTTTGGATTCTAAGAGTAAAATCTTAGAGTTCAAGATATAATCTAAAAGTAAACCATAACTTGCTAAAATCCTATATCAAAAACTAAGGATTAACTTTGAAAAATATTTTAGTAGCCCACTCTCCTGATGCAGATGATATTTTTATGTATTATGCTATTAAGTTTGGTTGGGTAACACCAAAAGATGCTGTGTTTGAAAATATTGCAGCAGATATAGAGACTCTAAATCAAGCTACCTTAAAAGGTGAGTATGATATATGTGCCATATCTTTTGCACTATATCCTTTCATAAAAGATGATTTTGCTTTATTAAAAACAGCTGTTTCTTTCGGGCAAGGCTATGGACCAAAATTAATAAAGAAAAAAGATAAAAAGTTAAGAAAAAACTTCAAAGTGGCCTTAAGTGGGGAGTTTACTACAAATGCACTACTATTTAAAATAGCATACCCTAATGCAAGAGTTACTTATATGAACTTTTTAGAAATAGAAAAAGCAGTATTAAGTGATGAAGTTGATGCAGGGGTTTTAATACATGAGTCAATTTTAGATTTTAGCAAAGAGCTTGAAGTGGAAAAAGAGATGTGGGATATATGGGAAGAGCTAAGTGGTGGAGATTTGCCTTTACCTTTAGGTGGAATGTGTTTAAGACGTTCAATTCCACTTCATAGTGCAATAGATTATGAAAATACACTTATAAAAGCTGTGGATGTGGCAAATAGAAATAGAAAAGTATTAGCTCCTATGTTATTAGAAAAAGATTTAATTAGAGTAGATGCTAAAACTTTGGATAACTATTTAGATTTATATGCAAATGACAACTCTGTTCTTTTAAGTGAGATTCAGTATAAGGCTTTAGATAAGCTATTTGAACTTGGTTATAAACATGGGTTTTATGAAAATCTTATCAAAGCAAAAGATTTTTTAATACCAAGTGAGTATGAAGAGTTAAGAGCAAGGTAGAGGTATAAAATATACGTGAAAAACTATTTTAAAAAAATTGACTTTTCTAAATACTCATCTTTACATATAGGTCCAATAAGTGAAGTTTTAGTAATAAATGAAATAGGTGATTATAGTGATTATGAGATATTAGGTAGGGCAAATAATGTACTTATTTCACAAAATCATCCAAAGTTTGCGATTTTAGGTGAAAAGTTTGATTATATAGAGCAAAAAGATGGTTTCTTACGTGTGGGTTGTGCTACAAAGTCAGGTAAGCTTCTATCTTATGCAAAGAGGGAAAATATAGCAAATATGGAGTTTTTGGGAAAACTTCCAGGTACCCTTGGCGGATTAGTTAAGATGAATGCTGGATTAAAACAGTGGGAAATTTTTAATTATATTCACTCAATTAAAACAAATAAAGGCTATATTAAAAAGAAGAGTATAGAATACTCATATAGAAGTACAAATATAGATACAATAGTTTATGAAGTGGTTTTTAAAATTGAGCATGGTTATAGTCAACAGAACTCTTTGATGTTTAAAAAGATGAGAGATAATCAACCACAAATGCCAAGTGCTGGTTCGTGTTTTGCAAATCCAAAAGATGATTTTGCAGGAAGATTAATCCAAGCAGTTGGTTTAAAAGGGTATAAAAAAGGTGGTATGGGATTTTCTAATGAACATGCAAATTTTTTAGTAAATTATGGTGGTGGAACATACCAAGAGGCTATTTATATGATAAACTTAGCCCAAGAGAAAATAAAACAAGAATTTAATATAGATATTCAAAAAGAGATTATAGTTTATTAGTAATATTAATATATTATGTTAAAATTCCAAAATTTTAAAGATGTAAGGTTTTTTTGTGAAGAATTTAGTAATAGTTGAGTCACCTGCAAAAGCAAAGACAATATCAAAGTTTCTAGGTAAAGATTATAAAGTAATGGCATCAATGGGTCATGTAAGAGATTTACCAAAATCAAAGTTAGGGTTTGACCCAGAAGATAACTTCAAACCAAAGTATTTAATCTCCACAGATAAGAAAAAAGTAATATCTGATTTGAAAAAAGAGATTACTAAAGATACAACTATCTATCTAGCGGCCGATGAGGATAGAGAGGGTGAGGCTATTGCTTGGCATTTAATTCCTGCACTTAAAATAGAAAAAAACCCTATAAAAAGAATTGTTTTTCACGAAATTACAAAAGATGCTATTATGAAAGCCCTTGAAAACCCAAGGGATGTTGACCAACATCTAGTTGATGCACAGCAAGCAAGAAGAGTTTTAGATAGGGCAGTTGGATATGAACTCTCTCCTTTATTATGGAAAAAAGTTAGATATGGACTTAGTGCAGGTAGAGTTCAAAGTGTCGCTGTTAAGATTATAGTTGATAGGGAAAACGAGATTAGGCAGTTTAATCCAGAAGAGTACTGGAAGATAAAGTCTGAATTTTTAGATCCTAAGTTTAAAGCAGAACTTGCTAAATATAATGGCTCTAATATTAAAATAAAGAATGAACAAGAAGCTAAAGTAGTAGAATCTTCAGTTAAACAAGGTGAATTTAAACTAGTAGATATTGAAGAAAAAGAGTCAAAAAGAAATCCTGCAGCTCCTTTTACCACATCAACACTACAGCAAGAAGCTAGTAGAAAAATAGGTCTTTCTGTAAAGCAAACTATGATAATAGCACAGCAACTTTATGAGGGTAATGTGGGTAGTATCCCTGGTCACTTTGGTGGTTTGATTACATATATGAGAACAGACTCATTAAATCTATCAACTGTTGCAACAAGTGCAGCAAAAAAAGTAATCCAACAAGAGTATGGAGATGATTATACACTACCTAAACCACGGCATTATAAATCAAAAGCTAAAGGAGCTCAAGAAGCACACGAAGCTATTAGACCTGTAAATTTAGCACTAAAACCAAGTGAAATTAAACCCTATGTACAGCCAGGTCAATATAGAGTTTATAGTCTTATTTGGAAAAGAACAGTGGCTACTCAAATGGCACCTGCAAAAATGGCAAATACTACTTATAAAATAAGTGCAGGAATAAACAAAGAGTATGAGTTTCAAGCAAAAGGTCAAAGAATAGTTTTCCCAGGTTTTATGAAAGCATATACAGAAGGAAGTGATAATCCTGAAGCTGCACTTGATAGTAGTGAAAAAATATTGCCAACTATTAAAAAAGATACTGTTTTGGATTTAGAAAAATTAGATTTAGAACAACTTTTTACAAAACCACCTGCTAGATATACAGAGGCTAGTTTGGTTAAAAAACTTGAAAGTGAAGGAATAGGAAGACCATCAACTTATGCCCCAACTATTTCAACAATTCAACAAAGAGAGTATGTAAAAAGAACTGAAGATAAAAGGCTTGCTCCAACTCCAACTGGTGAGATTGTAAACTCTTTTTTAACAGATCACTTCTCAGATATAGTAGATTTAGGATTTACTGCAAAAATTGAAGAAGAGTTTGATGAAATAGCTGAGGGAAAAATCGCTTGGGAACAGGTGATGAATGAGTTTTATGGTAAGTTTAAAAAAACCATTGAAGATAAAGAAAAAAGTGTAAATAAAGAAGACTATTTGCAAATAAGACAGATAGGTACTGACCCAAAATCAGGTAAACCAATATCTGCAAGAGTTGGAAGATATGGTCCTTTTGTTCAAATAGGAACAAAAGATGATGAAGAAAAACCTAAGTTTGTAGCTATTCCTGAGCATCTAAATATGGACACAATCACACTTGATGAGGCACTTTTTTTATTTACGTTACCAAGAGTTGTTGGACAAACACCAAATGGTGATGATATAGTTGCAAATATTGGAAGATTTGGTCCTTATTTAAAAGTAAATACAAAGTTTTATTCAATAAAAAATGATGACCCATATAAAATCAAAGAAGATAGAGCCAATGAGGTAATAAAAGAGCTTGATGAAGCAAAAGCAAAAGCAACCATAAAAGAGTTTGAAAAAGAGAAAATCACAGTTTTAGATGGTAGATATGGACCTTATATAAAACAAGGTAGAAAAAATTTTAAAATACCAAAAGGAAAAGTTGCTGAAGATTTAACACTTCAAGAGTGCCAAGATATAATACAAAAAGATCCAAAATCTAAAACTACAGCAAAAAAGAGTACTGCAAAGAAGACAACAACAAAAAAAACTACAGCTAAAAAAACAACAACTAGAAAAAAAACTCCAAAAAGCTAATAATAAAAAGGAAGAAGAGTATTAAAAATGAGCGATAAATTTAAAACAACTGATGAAATATTTTTATGTGCTATTTGTAATGTGGAAAGTGGTACATGTAATGAAGATTGTAAATTTTGTACCCAAAGTGTAAGATATAAAGCTGATATTCAAAGATATAAACTAAAAGATATAGAGCAAATAGTATATGAAGCTACAAAAGCTAGAGAAAATGGTGCTGTTGGATTTTGTTTAGTAACAGCTGGCTTGGGATTGACAGATAAAAAAACTAAATTCATAGCAAAAGCTGCAAAAGCTGTAAAAGATGCTAATTTGGGACTTAGAGTAATTGCTTGTAATGGTACTGCATCTGTAAAGCAACTAAAAGAGTTAAAAGCAGCAGGTGTTGATAACTATAACCATAATTTAGAAACAGCTAAAGAGTTTTATCCTACAGTGTGTACAACTCACTCGTGGGAAGATAGATATCAAACTTGTTTAAATGTAAAAGAAGCTGGATTACAGCTTGTTTGTGGTGGAATCTTTGGTATGGGTGAAACACATGAAGATAGAGTTTCTATGTTAAAATCAATTGCATCATTAGACCCTATGAATGTTCCATTAAACTTTTTTCATCCAAATGAAGCTTTACCTATTGTGGAAAATACAATTACAAGAGAAGAGGCTTTTGAGTTAATCACAATAGCTAGAGAAATGATTCCAAATGCTCATAAAATAATGGTTGCAGGTGGAAGAGAGCTTATGTTTGGTGATGAACAGTATGAGATTTTTAATGCAGGAGCAAATGCATTTGTTATTGGTGATTATTTAACTACTTCAGGGAAAACTCCAAAAGATGATGTTGAAGCATTAGAAAAATTAGGTTTTAAGATTGCTAAACATGTAGTTAAAATGCCAGGTGAGTAGGACTTTAAAATGAGTGATGAGATTAAAATAATAGTAACTATTTCACTGATTATATTCTCTTCACCATTAATAGCAAAAATATTAAGACTACCAACTGTAACCGTAGAGATTATGTTAGGGGCTATTGCTGCATATTTTTTATTTATAACAAATCATGCTATATTAGACTTAGCTGCAAACTTAGGTTTTTTATACTTAATGTTTTTAGCTGGACTTGAAGTTGATTTAAAAAAACTAGTCAATATCTCCCCTTCAATATTAAAAAAATCAATACTTTATAATGTGATTTTATTCTCTTTGTCCACACTAATAACACTATATTTAGACTTAGGAAAAATTTTTATTGTTGTATTGCCATTGATTTCAATAGGTCTTTTAGCTGCACTTAAAAAAGAGTATGGTGATGTGGAGTGGATTAGATTAGCCATAGTAGTAGGGTTAATAGGGGAGATTATATCAATCTTTGCACTTACCACTGTTTCAGCTGCTTTAGAGTTTGGAATAAATTTTGAGTTTTATAAAACAATGGTTTTATTTGTGGCATTTTTAGTATCAATGCTACTTATATATAAGTTTTTCCATAATCTTATTTGGTGGTTTCCTGAAATAAAAACATATCTTATGCCTCAAAAAGATCATCAAGAACAAGATATTAGGCTATCCATGTCTATATTTTTCCTAATGATTGCAGTGATGATGATACTTCACCTAAAAGTAGCATTTGGTGCTTTTATAGCAGGTACTTTTATTACAACATTTTTTGAAAAACACAATGCAATGTTGCCAAAAAAGCTTGAACATTTTGGTTTTGGTTGGCTAGTTCCTATATTTTTTATATCAGTTGGGGCATCATTTGAAATTGAAGCTATCTTTCAAGATGGATTACTTTTAAAAGCACTATTAATAGTAGCTGCAATGGTTGCAATAAGATTTATAGCTTCAATGCTTTTTATAAAAGATATAGGTATTGATAAGTTTTATATGATAGGGCTATCACACTCGATGCCAATAACACTACTAATAGCAGTTACAACACTTGCTTATAATAATCACTCAATTGACCAAGAGTATTATTATGCATTTATTTTAGCTGCTATTTTAGAAGTACTTATTGTAATGATAGCAATTAGAGTTTTAAACCATCTAATTGCTAGGAGAAATAGAGACTAAATCGTTTTTATAAGATACTTCATAATTTGAGGGGTTACTATCAAGTTGGATAACAACTCTGAAAAAGCTATTCTTTTTATGATTTCCCACTGCTATTTTTTTGAAATTTTTTGAGTTTAACTCTTCTCTTTTAGTATAGAAGTTTACCTTTGCTTTATAATCAACGATTAATTTATTCTCTTTTGGTAGGCTGAACTTTTTTGATACACTATATTTTGATTTTAAATCCATTTTATTATCACTATATACAATATCTAAAAATGGTAAGATATTTAGGGTAGTCTGCTCATTTTGCATCTGCTCTTCTACATCAAGTCTTGGTTTTACAAAAACAACTTCTTGAGGTTTGATTTGAGAACTTTTTAACTGCTCTTCAATTATCTGTTTTGCTCTTTGTTCTGTTTCTTGTTGAGCTTGTTTGATAAGTTTTTTTAACTCTTCATTTGAGATCTCTTCTTTTGTTTTAGTTGTTTTTTTCTTTTCTTCAACTTTTTGGGGCTTTTGCTCATTTTTGATAACTTCACTTTTATTTTCATCTGTATTCTTTATTGAAGCTATACTTGGAATTTCATCTTCTACAGCAAGTTTTTCTCTCATTCTTTGGATGTAGTCACTCTCTTCAGATTGGTTCATTGCGAACTGTTCAGATTCAATGATTCTAGCGGCTTCTTCATCGTAGGCATTTGTAGTTGTAAAAGGGTTTTCTCTAGCATTTAAGTTTGTTGATAAAATAACTGCTAATGTAAATAAAAATAAAGTTTTCATTGTTCTGGCTCCAAGTTTTTTAATTCAAAGTACTCTTTTTGCAAATATGCATTCTCTTTTTGTAATCTTTTTATCTCTTTTTGAAGATATGTTCTTTTATCTTTTAATGAAGTATATACTTCAAAAGAGTTAACTCCAAAAAGAATATTCGCAACATGGTAACTTAGAAATATAGTAATTAAAGTTGAAACAACCACTATAATAAAAAATTTTTTTAGACCACGTTGCTTTTTTTTCATAAACTAAATATTTACTATTTAGAAAATGGCTGGTTACCTAAATACTCTGCATAACCAATCTCTGAACCAATCTCTAATAGTCTATTATATTTTGCGATTCTATCACTTCTTGCAGTTGAACCTGTTTTTATTTGACCACAGTTTAATGCAACTGCAAAATCTGCAATAAATGTATCTTCTGACTCTCCTGATCTATGGGACATCACACAGTTGTAGTTGTTTCTTTGTGCTAATCTAATTGTTAGCATAGTTTCACTTACAGTTCCAATTTGGTTTGGTTTAATTAAAACAGCATTACCAACCTTTTTTTGGATACCATGTGCTAAGATATTAGCATTTGTTACAAATAAATCATCCCCAACTAATTGTACTTTGTCTCCAATTTTATCAGTTAGGACTTTCCATCCATCCCAGTCATCTTCAGATAATCCATCTTCAATTGATACAATAGGATATTTTGAGCATAAATCATTATAGTAGTTTACTAACTCTTCAGAGCTTAAAGTTTTATTCTCACCTTTTAGTTCATACTTATTCTCATCATTGATTAATTCACTAGCAGCAACATCTAAAGCTAAACTAATCTGTTCACCTGGTTTATATCCTGCATTTTCAATTGCTTCCATGATTACTGCAATTGGCTCTTCATTTGATTTTAAGTTTGGAGCAAAACCACCCTCATCACCAACTGCTGTACTTTCACCCATTTTATCAATTACTTTTTTTAGGTGTTGGTAGATTTCAGATACAGCTCTTAGACCATCATTGAAGTTTTCAAAACCTGTTGGCATTATCATATACTCTTGGAAATCAACAGAGTTATTTGCGTGCTCTCCACCATTTATAATATTGAACATAGGTACAGGCATAGTCATTGCATTTGCTCCACCTAAATATCTATATAAAGGCATATTTAAAGAAGTTGCAGCTGCTCTTGCTGTTGCCATTGATACACCTAAAACTGCATTTGCACCTAAATTTGAGTAGTTTGATGTTGCATCAATATCTTTCATTGTAGCATCAACTTGCGCTTGATTATAAGGGCTTAATCCCATCAACTCTTCAGCAATAACAGTATTTATATTTTCAACAGCTCTTAGTACACCTTTTCCTAGGTATCTATCATCACCATCTCTTAGCTCTAACGCTTCTTTTTTACCTGTACTAGCACCACTTGGTACAATAGCACTTTGCTTTGTTCCATCACTTAAAACAACTGTAGCTCTAACTGTTGGATTTCCTCTTGAATCTAACACTTCATCTGCGTATATATTATCAATAAATACCACTTGGGTCTCCTATAATATTATTAATTTGCTATATTTTATCAAAATTATAATTTTTATTTGCTTTTATGAAAAGGTGAATTAGTATAAATAAAAAAAGGCTTAGTTTAACTAAGCCTTTGAAGTAGTTTTAAAGTGGTATAAAAATAGTTTTAAGATTTATTGAGTGTCTTGCTCATCATCTTGAATAATCTCATCATTAATACCCATTGCTTTTAAGATTTTTTCTTCTATCTCTTGTGCAATCTCTGGATTGTCCTTTAAGAATAGTTTTGAGTTCTCTTTACCTTGTCCAATTTTTGAATCCCCATAAGAGAACCATGCACCTGCTTTATCAACAATATCAAGTTTAACTCCATAGTCAATAAGCTCACCCATCTTTGAAATACCCTCACCAAACATGATATCAAACTCTGCAAGTTTAAATGGTGGTGCAACTTTATTTTTTACAACTTTTACTTTTACTCTATTTCCAATAGGATTTTCACCCTGTTTTAAAGTAGCGATTCTTCTAATATCAAGTCTAACAGATGAGTAGAATTTAAGAGCATTACCACCTGTGGTAGTTTCAGGACTTCCATATCCAGTCATTCCTATTTTCATTCTAATTTGGTTAATAAAGATAACTGTAGTACCCATTTTATTCATGATACTAGTGATTTTTCTTAGGGCTTTACTCATAAGTCTAGCTTGAACACCAACTTGCTGGTCATCCATATCACCATCAATTTCTACTTTTGGAGTAAGTGCAGCAACAGAGTCAATAACAACTAAATCAACAGCACCACTTCTTACAACAGTCTCTAAAATCTCTAAAGCTTGCTCCCCATAGTCAGGTTGAGAAACAAGTAAGTTGTCAATATCAACACCTAGATTTCTTGCATATGCAGTGTCTAAAGCATGCTCTGCATCAATAAAAGCAGCAACCCCACCTTTTCTTTGACACTCTGCAATTGCATGAAGTGTAAGTGTAGTTTTACCTGAACTTTCAGGTCCATATATTTCTATGACTCTACCTTGTGGAAGACCACCAACACCTAAACCTAAATCAAGTCCTAAAGAGCCTGTACTAATAGCCTCAGTTGGAACCACTTCTTTATCCCCTAATCTAATAAGAGTACCTTTTCCAAATGTTTTATCTATTTGTTTAATTGCTAAATCTAAAGATTTTTTTTGATTATCATCCATTATTTTCTATCCTAAAAGTAGATTTCTTATATTTATTTGTGAATTGTAGCAAAAAAAATATAAAGTATATATTTTTATTGCATTTTGTAATGTTTTTACTCTTCTTTTCTATTTTCTTGAAATTTTATTTCATTTTTTGAAAATTTTTGTACAGTTTCAATACTTTTTGTATGTGATATATTTCTTTGTTTCATAGCATGCTTCTTAATATGCTTAGTCAAAATTTTTGTATACTTTTCATAGTTTCTAGAGCCTTTTTCAAAAGTAGCAAGCTTTCTTTGTATTTTTAATATATTTTTCGGGATTTTGTCTTCAGCCATTCTTTCACCTACTTCTTTTTTGGTTTGTAATTATTACATATGATATCTTAAAAAAATAGATTATGTATAAAATATTCATTCTAAAATTCTGTCAATTAATGAATTAACTTCTATTTTCATATTTCTAAGAGGATTATTGTTTTTTTTACTTCGAATTTCTAAAAGTTTAATAACTCTTTCTAAAAGCTCTTTTTTTGTTGATACCCAAATCATTAAATTATTGTCAATTTGATATTTATCATAATGGCAAATAAAACTTCTTGTAGAAATAGTTGGTGTATTAAAATAACAAGCTTCAGTATTTAGTGTGCCTCCACCTCCAATAAACAAATCAGCAAAAGCAAGAAGATGTTGTATAACACTTTTCTTTTCAAGTACAGTTGCAAATGGAAACTCATTTTTTAGATATTCACTTTCATACCTTGGTATAATTATAATATTTGCATTAGTTCTTTTATTTATTTCTTCAAGAGCTTCATATAAAATAGGATACCTTTTATCAACATATGAAGACTTATACTCTTCTTCTCTAATTACAATAAGTTTCTTAGAAAGATCCAAATTATAAGGTTTTAGTATTTCTTCTACATAAGAATAATTCGGCTTAAAATCTTTTAACCAAATTAAAGGATCAATAAAATTATACTCAAATATCTGCTCTTCATCCAATGAAAACCTCAGGAATATTTCATCAGGAACAACAAACGGTTTAAATACTTTACTAGCAAGAGGTAAAGTTAGCCGCGCTTGAGGTAATGCTTTTTTAAAGTTAGTTTTATGATCAGATAAGGGGATATCGTAAAAGTTTATTATAGGAATTCCTAAACCAAATGCAACCCTATTTGCATCAACAGAACATAAACAAACTAATCTATCGATTTCATATAAAGTAACAAACTCCATCAAGGCTTTTTGACGCTCAATTGAAGCATAAAGCTTGTCTTTTAAACAAGCACCTCCAAATTCTCCTCTATTAACAAAATCTATATTATATAACTTTAATAATTCCACAACTTCAGAATAACCATTTCCTTCACGTGCAGTTATTAAAACCTTTTTACCTCTGTTTTCTATTTCTTTTATAATAGGTATAAAAAATAAAACAGATTTAGGAGTAACCAAATCAAACCAAATCATTTTTAATCCTTACTTTTTTGCAATAACAAAATAACTTTGACACTCTTTGTTCCAATCTTTATCATATTTATCTAAATGAGGCGCAAGTTTTTGAGATAGAAACCAAAAAGGTCTAAATAATGTTCTCAATAGATTAACTTTAAATTTAGAACCTTTTAAAAAATTCACACTAAAATAGTTCATTTTTATAAATATAGTTGTAAAAAAACCTGAAGTTGGAATAATTTCGACTTCTGAAAAACCAGCTTTTTGTAATAAGTGTTTTAATCCAAAAGACGTATACCTATAATAATCATGAGGAGCTTCATGAATCCACCACATCCAAGGAACACCTAAAACAAATACTCCATCATTTTTTAAAACTCTATAAGCTTCTGATAAAAAAACTTCTGGATTATATAAATGTTCCATAACAGATAAAGATACTACTGTATCTGCAAAATCATCCTCTAAATTGATTTTTTCATTTAAATTTGAAATAACATCAC
>JBNJFB010000044.1:0-20109 GCA_051746405.1 Campylobacterota bacterium | reverse complement strand
TATGTTTTTTTAGTTTAGAGGTGGGTCATGGAGTGTAACGGAATTCTCTGATAATAGTTTTCAAAATAGTGGGTCAATTTTCAGTCAAAAAATTCAAGAGCTTGAGACAAGATTTATGTATCTTGTAAAAAGGCTAAAATCTGCCTATGATATTTGTTGCGGAAGTGAAGAGTTTACAGAGAGTGAAAAAGACTATATCCATTTCTATTTAGCAATTAGGAGTATAGTTGTAAAACTGACAAAAGGTGATGCACCTGATACTGTACAAATGAATCTAAGAGTAAAAGAAATGATAACAGAAGCTTTAAAAAGTGATGGAGTTGAAGAGATATTTAAACTTGGAAGTGAAGATGAAGCTCAAGTTGATATTTTTGATGAAGATTATATCAATAAGATAAATAAAATTAAACTGCCTAATACAAAGATAAAACTACTACAACAACTATTAGCTAAAGCACTTGAAGACTTTAAAAAAGTAAATAAAGCAAAGGCTACAGATTTTTCTAAAAGGTTTACAGCACTAGTAGAAAAGTACAATGAAAGAAAAGAAGAAGATGTACTTGTTAGTGAAGTCTTAGAGGACTTCACTGATGAGATTATTGATCTTTATGAAGAGTTAAAAAAAGAGAAAGAATCCTTTGGGGATATGGGTATAGACTTTGAAGAAAAAGCTTTCTACGATATATTAAAAAGTATTGCTATTAAGTTTGACTTTTCATATCCTTGAAGATAAGTTAATAGAACTTTCAAAAGAAGTAAAAAAAGTAGTTGATGATAAATCAAAATATACTGACTGGAATATAAGAGAAGATATAAAAGCCGAATTAAAAGTTGACCTTATTATGCTTCTGGCTCGTCATGGGTATCCACCAATCACAAAAGATGAGGTATTTAAAGAAATATTTGAACAAGCTGAAAATTTTAAGAAGTATAAAGTGTTATAATTGGTGACTTGAAACAGTTTTTTGAACGGTCTCTTATAAAAACTAATATAAATTTTTTGACTTTGCTTATTCAACTATTTATTTATAATATCTTTTAATAAAACATAACTATTTAGAATTGAAGCGTTGATATAGTAAACATCAACGGCATCTTCAAGTATGAAAACGTGCTCTTTCCAATCTACTAAATCTTCTAAGATAGCAACAACAAATTTTGAGGCCATATCTTTTCGTTTTAGTTGGTCAAAGTTTGTTTCTTGAAGTAGTTCTATTATTGCATAGATAACTTTACATAACTCCCCAAACTCTGAAAATGTATATAAAAATCTATTATATTTTTCAAGAATATATACTATATCTGGAACTTTTTCAGTAATATCATCAAATAAAATACTTGCAATTATAGCATCTAAATCCTCTTCTAAATCAGTGAGTTGTTCAGTGTCTATTACTCCCATCTCTTCATTCTCTTTTAGAAACTCAGCTGCTGTTATTTGTTTGTGAGATTGATTATAGGCATTCATTAAATCTTCACTATGGGCAATTTTATCATCTTGCTCATCTGTGTCATCAAATTCGTCAAACTCATCGAACTCATCGAACTCATCGAACTCATCAAACTCAAAAGAGGTATCTTCATCTTGAGATGATTCATCTTTTTTCTCATCCTCTTTTTTTAAGACAGAAAGATATTCATTTATTCCTAGTGAATAGTTGTGATTATTAAATAGTTTATTTAAGGTCTCTTGTATTTCATAAAAATCATATGGTTTATATATATAACGATATACTTTTAGTTTCAGTGCTTGATATCTATACTTTTTATCACCTAAAACTGTTACAGCTACAATTTTAGGTTGAAATATATTCATACTTTTAATCTCTTTTAAAAGTTTTATACCATCGAAATCTTTTGAAGAGATATCTATAAATGCAATATCAATTTTTTCATTGTTAAGTGTGTCTATTGCTTCTTTAGCTGTAGAACATTCAAAAAATTTATACTCTATATTATTTATTTCAAAATATTTTTGACTATCTTGTTCTATTACTTTACTATTTAAAATCCAACTATCTAATAACAATACCTTTTGCATCTTACCACCTATGTATTTAATCTAAATCTCTATTTATTATTTCTTTAATTTTATTAAATGCAGGAATTAAAATATCATTTCTATAATCTTTTAACTCTTTATTCATTTTATGTTTATGAGATAATTTCTTTATTTTTTCTTGGGACTTATTCTTTTTAATTGCTTTTTTTATCATCTCTTTATAATCTATATTATCATAGCTAAGTTCAAAGATAGTTTTTCCTTCTCTTTTAGAAAACTTAACACAATCGGAGTCATTTAAGACAATCCACTCTTGATCTTTTTCATCAATTATAGGTAGGAGTTCCTCAAAAAAGTAATCAAATTGATACTCAAGTTCACGTGTTGGTGTATGACGACTTAATACAAATAAAACGGGAATTGTGTTGTTCATTTTCCTGATTTTACGATATATATTTTTAGCATTTAGTGTATCTTGTTCACCATCACTTAAAGGAATAGCCACTAAGGATATAATATCATCTAAAGCACTTTTTTCTAAAGCATCAATAAAGTATGTGGTACTTTTATTTGCTCCAATATCGATTACACATGACTCTTCATTTAGAAGTATATCTGTTATTGCATTTTCAAGTTTTAGTCCTGTAGTTTTTTGACTTGAAAAGCGAACACAATCACTTTTTGTATACATTTTTCCATGTGTATTCTCTTCATCAAACTCATAGACAACAGTTGGGTTCATATCATTTACAAAAGATAAAAACGGTGCAAAGATTTCATTAGCAGAGGTGGTTTTACCCACGCCTCCTTTATTGTTAATAACTACTATTTTTCTATTTTCCATTATTCTCTCTCTTTACTGCTTGGGTATCTTAGCATTATTTTCCCACTTACACTATTTAAGACAATCTTTCTACTTCTATTTCCTCCAACATCTTTTGCAACTATTGGAATTCTATAATCTTTTAGGATATCAATTGCAATATCAATATTTCTATCTCCAATTTGTTTATTGGTTTTTAGGTTGCTAGGACTTGCCCCTCCAAATATTTTAGCTTTTATATTACGACGGTTACATCCAGCTTCTTCCATTGCTTCAATAAGCTTCACAATACTGATATTTCCAAATTTTGGACTAGGAATACCATCACTATTCCATAATGGTAGCAAATAGTGATTCATGCCAGCTGTGTATGTTGTAGAATCAACTAAACATACAGCAACACATGAACCTAATACAGTATGTATTTCTGTTGGTTCTGTAGCTACATAAATTTGTGAAGCGTGGATAAATTTTCTTTCAAATGTCATAATTCAACCTAAAACTCTTCACCTTCATCAAAAAATAAATCATCATCCATAAACATATTTTCCTCATCTGTCTCTTTTGGTAAACAAAATTTAAATGTGGTAGATTTATTAACCGTTGATTCAAGTTCATATTCACCCTTTAAAAACTCAATAAAATCTCTTATTACTCCCATTCCTAGACCTTGCCCCATATGTGTTCTATTCATACCTGAGTGAGCTTGACGAAATCTTTCAAATATTATCTTTCTATTTTCTTGGCTAATTCCCTCACCATAATCTTTTACTATAAATCTTACATAATCTTCATCTTGTGTAATATCAAGTTCTACTGTAGAATCTTTAGGTGAGAAATTAACTGCATTAGATACTAAATTTACTAAAATAGCGTAAATCTTACTTTGGTCTTGATAAATTGGTTCATCATCTAATGAAGTTGTAATATCTAATTTAATATTTTTTTCTGAAATAATATATTGTAAAGCATCTTTTATATCATCTATTACATCATCAAAATTGACTAAAGATATCTCTTTTTGCAAAGTTCCAGCTTCGATTTCAGCTACATTAATAATATTTGCAATTTGAAAGTTTAAATTTAACACATCTTTATAGATATTATTTCCAATTAATTCAATATCAATATTCTCTTTTTTGCTTACAAGTTTTTTAGACAAAGTTAGCATACTTGCTAATGGATTATTAAACTCATTTCTTATGATTGATATAAATTTACTTCGATTATCTTCTGCATTAAGAAGTTTTTTATTCATCTCTTCCATTTTTTTCATAACAACTTGAAGTTCGTATATTGTATGATCCCTTTGTTCAAAACGTTTCTCTATCTCTTTAATTAAAACGCTATTTTCAATTTTGTCTAAATTCATCTATATTATCCTTGCTGCTTTAAAATTGATATTGTCTTTTCGCCTATTTTATCTAGTGGTTCAATAAAATCTGCCCCACCTAACTCTATTGCAACTTTTGGCATTCCATATACAACACAGGTTTTTTCATCTTGGGCTATTGTTTTTGCACCCGCTTTTCTCATAGCAAGCATTCCTTGTGCACCATCTCTTCCCATACCTGTCAAAAGAATTCCTATAGCATTTGCACCTGCTACTTTTGCAGCTGAATGAAATAGTACATCTACAGATGGTTTATGACCGCTAACTTTATTGCTATCATCATACTTTACGTAGTAATTAGCACCTTTTTGTAATAGTTTCAAATGGTAAGAGCCGTTTGCTATGAGTACTTTTCCCATTTGAATCATCTCTGAATCTTTTGCTTCTTTTACATTTACTAAACACATTTTATTTAGTCTTTCTGCAAATTTAGCTGTAAAGGAGTCAGGCATATGTTGTACTATAACAACTCCAGGGAAGTTTTTTGGTAGCTTTGTTAGAAGCTCTTGTAAAGCAACAGTTCCACCTGTTGAAGCACCAATTAGAACAATCTTTTTTGTTGTCTCTTTTAAGGTATATACTTTTTTAGCTAAAGGGTTTTGTGATTTTTTTATTCTTGATTTAAGTAAATTGATATTAGTTTTGCTTGCTTGCTTCACTTTTGTAATAAGCTCTTTTTCAATATCATCTATTTTATCATAAATATTAGAGTGACCTTTTGCCACATAATCAAAAGCTCCAAATGACAATGCATCAAGAGTTGTTTGTGCACCTTTTTGAGTTAATGAAGAGACCATTATTACAGGTGTTGGCAAGTAGGTCATGATTTTTTGTAAGAATGTAATACCATCCATTCTTGGCATTTCAACATCTAAACATATCACATCTGGGCAAAGTTTTATAATCATATCCCTTGCAGCAAAAGCATCAGCTGCAGCTCCTACAACTTTTATCTCTTTGTCTTTGGATAAAATAGTTTTTATAATCTCCCTAGCTGTTGCACTATCATCAACGATTAATACTTTTATTGGCATTTTAATTCTCTTTTATAGTTTTTGATAAATTGATGGCATTATATACTTTAAACCTTTTTGGCTCATTAAGCTTTCTGAATGACCTAGAAAAAAATATCCACCTTTTTTTAATTTCTTTATTAAATTGTTTATTATCTCTATCTTTGTTTTGTTATCAAAGTATATTATAACATTTCTACAAAAAATTATATCAAATTTTTTCTCGCCAAAAATATTATAGTCTCCATATACTAAATTAAACTCCCTAAACATAACTAAATCTTTCAAATCTTTGTTGATAATATATTGGTTTGTTTTTCCAATACGAGAAAAGTTATTTGAGACTTGATATCTTTTTAGATTTTGGATTGCTTTTTCTTGATAAATCCCAAGCTTTGCTTTTGTTAGTGCATCGTGGGAAATATCAGTGGCTAATATCTTTATATCATAATTATTTAAATTTTTTAAGTTATCTTTTAAAAAAATTCCAACAGAGTAAGCCTCTTCACCTGTTGAGCTTGCTGCTGACCATATACGAAGTTTTCCTTGTGTTCTTGCAATAATATTTCCAATCTCTTTTTCTAAAAAATTCCATTGAATCTCTTCTCTAAAAAAAGATGTTACATTTGTGGAAACAGCATTTACAAAATTTGTATATTCATCTTCACTATCTACTAAATAGTCATAATATTTTTTAAAGCTATTAATATTTAAAGCTCTTAAACGTTTATTAAGACGAGATTTTAAAAGAGATATTTTCTCTTCTTTTAAATTTATCCCTGTCTTACTATAAATATAATCTTTTAAAAGCTTAAAATCTCTTTGTGATAGTTCATTATTCATATTATATTACTTATTATAACTGTTCATCTAGTTTATCTCTAATCTCTTCCACATTTAATATTAAAGCAATTTTACCATCACCTAAAATCGCTCCTCCTATTATCTCTTTGACAAAGTCTAGAAATTTACCCATAGATTTAACAACTACTTGTTGTCTTCCTAAAAGAGAATCAACTCTTAATACAAATCTTCCTCTTTCATGTTCAATACATATAAATACAGACTCTTCATCATCAAGCTCTTCACCCTCAAGTTTTAAAAGTCTATTTAGGTGAACAATTGGTAAAACATCACCTCTGAAGTTTATAAACTCTTCTTTATGCTGAACAGAGCTTATATTGTCCATATTTGGAGAAAATGACTCCACAACACTTAGTGTTGGTATGATAAATGTTTCATCATTTATTGAAACTATCATTCCATCTATTATTGCTAATGTTAAGGGTAAAATAATTTTAAAAGAGCTTCCCTCACCTTCTTTTGTTGTTATATCTATTTTCCCTTTAAGTTTGTCAATTGATGTTTTTACAACATCAAGGCCAACACCTCGACCTGATACATCACTTATTTGTTTTGCCATTGAAAAACCAGGGTGGAAAATAAAGTTTATAATCTCAGATTCAGATAAACTATTATGTTCATCAACAAGACCTTTATTTATTGCTTTTTGTAAAATTGTATCACTATTTATACCTTTACCATCATCTTTTATTTCAATAACAATATTCTCACCTCTGTGATAGGCTTCAAGACTTACTGTACCTTTAGGTTTATTTTGGTTTTTTCTCTCTTCATTACTCTCAAGACCATGGTCAATTGCATTTCTTATTAGGTGTATTAATGGATCTGATAGGGCATCAACCATTGTTTTATCAATCTCTGTATCTTCACCCTTTGTTATGAAATTAAAATCTTTACCAGTTTTTTTAGATACATCACGAGCAATTCTTTTCATTTTGAAAAATGTATCTTTAATAGCTACCATTCTTAAGTTCATTACTTGATCTTGAATTGTTTTTGTAGATTTTGATAGGGCATTAAGGTTCTTTTTTAGTGCAACATTTTCAGAGTTTTGAACTACTTCTGAGTTCTCAATGTAACTTTGTGCAATCACAAGTTCACCTACACTATCAAATAGTTCATCAATTTTCCCTGATTCTATACGGATATATGATAGTGATTTCATTGGTTGTTTTACATCTTTATTCGCAACTGGCTTACTTTTTTCTTCTTTTTTTGCTTGTTGATTAAGTTCACTAGATTCATTAGTATTATTAGTATCACTTTTTTCTTCTTGAAAAGTTTTTAACTCTTGTAGTGAAAGCTGCTTGATTTCTATTTCATTATCATCAGCTGTAAACTCAAAAATCTCTTCTACTTCTGGGTGTGTTAAATCTGTTAGTAGATATAAAGATATATGTTTAATATAGTTAAACTCATTATTATACTCTTCTAATGTATCAAGATTATTAAAGTACCAATATGATTTTACTATATCACCAATCTCATCTAATAATTTAATTGAAACCTGTTGATTATGACCCCTAAAATATAGATCATCATCGAATTTAAGAATAATATTATAAAAATTATTACCACTATTTACTGATGATACTACTTTATTATGCTCATCTTCATCAAAACCTTTTAACTCTTTTTCATTAATAGGTGCTATTTCATATGTTAAATCAAATTGGGGTTCAGTCTCCTCTTTGCTTTTTTGATTATTGTCTTTTTTGATTTCTTGAGTATTTGAGTTATTTATTTTTTTCTTTATTTCATCTAGTGTCTCATTATAGTTTTGAGGATAACCATCCATATCATTTATTTCATAATCAAAAACTTCTCTTACAACATTAATAGCATCATAAAATAGATCAACACTGTTTTCAATTGGTAAATCAGGATTATCCCTATAAACTCCAAGTAAATCTTCCCAATGGTGAACATAATCCCCAAGTCGTGTAAATCCAAATGAGTTTGCACTACCTTTTAGCGTGTGTACACCTCTAAAAATATCATTAACTAAAGATGTATCACCTTCTTCTAATTGCATTACTAATCTATCTAACTCTTCTATTATCTCATTTGCTTCTTCTGTAAAGACTTGAAGTAATCTCTCTTTTTTATCCATAGTAAACCTTTTTCTCATAAACAGACATTATATTAACCTAAACTTCACTACTATTTGTATCTACTATCACAAAGTTACCAAGACCTAAAAGTTTTGAATTTTTATTTTTAAAAAGTGGTATTTCAATATCTGGATGACTTTTTCTTATTGTTTGTAGTAAAGATAATAGCCCCGCTGATTCTAAAGCATCATCTTCTATTACATTAATCTCTTTTATATTATTAATATTATTTAGAATCTCTTTGTGAATCTCTTCTAGCTTATGGTGTGGACAACTTGCATCTATTTTAAACACTCCATTATTTTCTAACATATTTACATATCCCCTTAGTCACTGCTTGGTTGATGATGTGTTGCTAAAGAGCTTAACTCTTCACTACTAAAAAGTTTTTCTAAATCAACTATCATAATTATATTATTTTCAGTTTTTGCCATAGATTTTAAAAAAGAAGTATCAATTCCTGTTCCAAACTTTGGAGGAGGCATTAGGTTTGATTTATCTATTTTTACTACTTCTGATGTTTTATCTACAATAAAGCCTATAGATATATCATCAACATCAACAATAATAATTGTAGTATGTTCATCATACTCAATATCTGTCATATTAAATTTTAGTCTAATATCAATAACAGGAATAACTTTTCCTCTAAGGTTGATTACTCCTTTTACATAGTTTGGAACTAATGGTACTTTAGAGATATGTAGCATTGCTACAATCTCTCTAACTTTTAAAATCTCTAATCCATAAATCTCTTCATCTACAATAAAAGTCAAATATTTTTCAAGGTGACCACCTAGTCTGTCTAGTTTTGTATTCTCTTCACTATTATCTTTTAAACTCACTTGAGGCTCCTTTAAAATTCCTTAATATCATCTTCATTTAATGGCATTATTTTTTCTGGATCATTTGATTTACTACTGCTTTTATTCTTGCTACTATTTTTATTACTATTGTTGCTATTGCCATTGCTGTTGCTATTTTCATTGTTTTTATAAGACTCACTATTTGAGTTATATTTTTTGAATTGCTTATGAGATGAGTTTGAGTTTATATTAATTCCAACAATTTTAGCAATCTCTTCAACTGAACTCATCATACTATTAGCTTGTGCATTTAGCTCTTCAGATGAAGCAGCTGACTCTTCACTTACACCTGCATTTCTTTGTGTTATTTCATCCACATCACTCATAGCCGTTGCAATTTGGTTCATTCCCTCTGATTGTTCAGCAGTTGATGATGCAATTTCAGATATTAAATCAGATGTTTTCTTCGCTTTATCTAAAATCTCTTGGAATGCTTCATTTGTTTCATTTGCAATTACATTACCTTCTTTCACTTGTGCAATAGAGCTTTCAATAATATTTGTTGTCTCTTTAGCAGCATCTGCTGATCTTCCCGCAAGATTTCTAACTTCATCTGCAACAACAGCAAATCCAAGTCCATGTTCACCAGCGCGTGCTGCTTCAACTGCTGCATTTAATGCAAGAAGATTAGTCTGGAATGCAATCTCATCAATTGTTTTAATGATTTTTGAAATCTCTTCACTTGATGATGAGATTTTTTCCATAGCATTAATAAGCTCTTGAATCTTTCTATTTCCATTTTTAGCTGCTTCATTAGCACTATCAGAAAGATTATTTGCTTCATTAGCACTTTCACTTGATTGTGTAATACTAGCTGTTGATTCCTCTATAGTTGCACTAATCTCTTCAACACTTGATGCTTGTTGTGTTGCACCATCTGCAAGGTTTTGAGCAGCTGATGATATCTCTTCAGATGCTGTTAGTACTTGAGAGTTTGCTTCATATATTGTTTCAACTGATGCAATAACTGGTCTTGTAATACTTCTTATTAAGAATACTGCAATAACAATACTTAATATCACAGCTATAATTAATCCAATAATCATAACATTTGATGCAGTTTGTAAACTATTCATAGAAGAGGTTGAAAGATTTCTTGTCCCATTTACTGCAGAAACTGCCATTTGTTCTGCATCTTTAAGGGCAACAGCTCCATGCTCTGTAAATAAAGATAGATTATCTTGAACTCTTTTATCAATTTGTACAAAATTTTTCAATCCATCAAGATAAGAAAAACCTGCTTGTTCTATATGGTTTAATTCTGTTAAATCATCTTTAAGATATGTGATTTCTCTAATTTGTGATAATTTATTTGGAAAATTAATTTCAAAATCTTTTATCGCTTCTTGAAGCTCTTCTATATCCCTATGTGCAGCTGATTCAAAGTTTGCTGTTCTAAGTGCATTTCCCATATCAATTAAATCATTAATATAAGTAATCTTTCTTAGCCTCTCTTGTAACTCTTGGTTTGATTTATTATTTTGAAAATCATTTATCATACTTTTATTTTGACCTTCTAAAAACTCAAAGGCAGACTCCATATAAGTTATAGCTGATTTATCTAAAACTTTTCTTGTGCTTTCTTTATTGTTGAAAACTTTTTCTAAAGCTTCCATTGTTTTGTAGTAGTTAGTTATAGCATTTTCTATTTCTTTGATTTTGTTATCTAAATTTAGTTGGGGATACTCTTTTGAGTGGTTTTTTGCATCCTCTAATATTTTATACAAAGTCTCAAAATCTTTTTTTGCATTTAAAATATTCTCTTGCGATTCTGTATAGATATAACCCAACATAGACATTCTAATATTTAAAAATGTCCTTTCAAAACTGTTTACAATATCCACTTCAGGGGCATATTGATTTGCTAGCTTTTGTGAGTTTTTAGTAGCATTATTCATATTTACTACACCTATTGTCCCTAAAATAATTACAATTAGTATAATAATACTAAAACCAAATGTAATCTTTTTTCCTAATGTCATGTTATTCATGGTAATCCCCTTTTTGATAGTTAAGCAAGTTGCAACATAAAAATCTTATTAAATTTAATATACACAAAAATAGTTTTATGCAAACTTAAGTATTCATCAATATTATCCAGTTTTTTGAATAAGATCTTTTAGTTGCAAATAACTATTATAATTTGATGCTACAATATAAAAAACATCAACTGCATCTTTTTTTATAAAAACTATATCTTTCCATTGTGAAATATCATTTAAAATCGCTCTTATTGTTTCAATTATATATCTTCTTTTCTTTTCATTATACTCTTCTATGTCTATATCATTAATCAAATCTTTTGTTAATTCTAAGGTATTGGCAATATTCTCAAAATCATAAAGACCTCTTAAAAAAACAGTATATAAATCCAATGCTGTATTAATATCTTTTTTATAAATCTCAAGTGTTTGTGCATCAAGTGATTCTATTATATCTGTTAGTATCTCATCGATTTCATTCACATCTTCAAGTATATACTCTAAGTTATCAACCTCTTTTAAATATGTTGATGCGGGTATTTTCTTATGGTTAAGGTTACTTTCATTGATAGTGTTTTTCTCTTCATTTGATACTTCAAAATCATTAAGCTCTTCAAACTCATCAAACTCATCAAAGTCAATAAACTCATCTACTTTTAAACTCTTTCTTTTTTCTTCTACTATTGGTTTAATATAAGCATCAAGCATAAGGTTTATTGTTTTAATGTCAAATGGTTTTAATACATACGATGATGCTTTATTTTTTTTGAAAATAGCTAGGTTTTCAGGTGTACCCATTGCTGTTACCATACATATAAAAGGCTGATGTTTGTCATTGTTTTCTACTCTTATGTTTTTTAAAACATCTAGCCCATTTGATTTTGGCATCATATAGTCTAAGAATAATAGGTCATAATCTTTAGCTTTCATAAGTTCAATAGCTATTTTACCATCTAATGCAGTATCTACTTCATAGTTTTCAATATCATTTTTTTTAAAGTATCTCTCTACAACTCTTTTTTCAATATCCAAAATATTCAACTCATCATCAACAATTAAAATATTAACCATCTTATTCCTTCAACTTATAATTTTTATAAAATATGTTTTAACTTAACATAATGATATTTAAGATAAGATATTAAAAATAAATAATTATAATATATTAGGAGATATAATGAGTAAAAAAGTAATGTTTGTAGATGATAGTAAAACAATTTTAGTAAGTGTTGAGATGGCATTGGAAGAGTTGGTTGAAAGCAAAGCTATTACATTTGAATACTATTCAAACCCATTGGAACTTTTAGATGATGTTCAAAGTGGAAAAGTTACTTATGATTTACTATTTTCAGATATTAATATGCCTGAAATGAATGGTTTGGAACTTGCAAAAAAATTAAAATCCACAGAAAGTGTTAAAAATAAGCCTATATTAGCACTAACAACTGAAAACTCAACAGAAATGAAGCAAAAGGGTAAAGAAATAGGTATCGCAGGATGGGTTGTAAAGCCTTTTAGTGAAAAGAAAATTGTAATGGCTGTGAAAAAAGTACTTGGAGTTTAAAAAAAATTATTTATTTATAAACTAATAAAAAGTTAAAATTATTTTAGATAGTATTACTTAAGCTAATAAAAAACTTAACAAACATATAAAAAGCTGGGTAAACTATGAGACTATTACATACATCAGATTGGCATTTAGGTCAAAACTTTATGGGAAAAAGCAGGATTGAAGAGCATAAAGCTTTTTTATCTTGGTTGATTGAGGTTATAAAAACAAAAAATATAGATACTTTAATAGTAGCAGGAGATATATTTGATACAGGAACTCCACCTAATTATGCACTAGAACTTTACTACAACTTTTTAAAAAAACTCTCCACAATAAAATCTTTGAATACCACAATCATAACAGCAGGAAATCATGACTCAATAGCAACACTAAAAGCACCAAAGCAGTTACTTCAAGCACTAAATGTACAAGTTATCACAAGTGGTGATGAAAGTGAGAATGAAGTAATACCCATAAAAAAAGATGATGAACTTCAAGCTGTTGTTTGTGCAGTTCCTTTTTTAAGGGATAGTGTAATAAGACAATCCCTATCAGGGGAAACAGTAAGTCAAAAACAGATGGTAGCAAACAGTGGTATTAAAGCCTATTATGAAAATACATACAAAAAAGCCTTAGAACTCAAAGAAGATAAGGATATCCCTATCATAGCAACAGGTCATCTAACGACAGTAGGAAGTAGAACAAGCCAAAGTGAAAGAGATATCTATATAGGCGGTACACTTGATATTGGTGGGGATTATTTAGCTAGTATGTTTGACTATGTGGCTTTAGGTCATCTTCATATCAATCAGAAAGTTTCATCAAATCATGTAAGATATAGTGGTTCACCCATACCACTTAGTTTTAGTGAGTCAAACAATACTCAAAAAGTAAATATAGTAAATTTTGATAAAACAGTTGAAGTAGAAGAGGTGGAAATACCACAAATGCGAAAACTAATAGTTTTAAAAGGTGATACAACTTCTATAAAAAAAGAGCTAAAAGCTATTGAAGATAAAACAGGCAATAAAACATGGATAGAAGTTCATATAAAAGATGATAACCCAATGTTTGCAAATACGCAAATAAGAGAGTTAGCTACAAAGTTAGATTTAATAATCCTAGCTGTGAAAATAGAAAAAAGTGAAAAACAACTAAGAGCAAAAGAGTTAAAAGCTTTAAGTTTAGATGAGCTAAGTGTTGATGAGGTGTTTGAAAAAAGACTTGAACTAGAAGAGCTTAGTGATGAACAGTTCAAAGAAGAGTTAAGGCAGAAGTTTAAAAAAACAGTTCAATCAGTCTATGATAATGATGAGGTAAAAGCCCAATGAAAATACTAAAAGTAAAATCACTAAATATCAACTCACTAAAAGGTGAGTTTGAAATAGACTTTGAGCAGTTTTTAAATGATGGGTCTTTATTTGCTATTACAGGACCAACAGGTGCAGGAAAAAGTACCATACTAGATATTATCACTTGTGCATTATATGGAAGAACCCCAAGACTTACAACACCTCCAAATGAGCTAATGAGTAGGCATACAGGTGAGTGTCTGTGTGAAGTGGAGTTTGAAATCAAAGGCAAACTCTATAGAAGTTCATGGAGCCAAAAAAGAGCTAGAAAAAAAGCAGATGGCAACTTCCAAACAGCAAAAATGGAAATATCAGATTTAGCTACAAATAGAGTAATCGAATCAAAACTAAGGGAAGTCCCAAAGTATATACAACAGATATCTGGGCTTGATTTTGATAGGTTTATACAGTCTATGATGTTAGCACAAGGCAGTTTTGATGCTTTTTTGAAAGCCAAAGAAAACGAACGCTCAAACCTACTTGAAAAGATAACAGGAACATATATCTACAAACAAATCTCACAAAGTATCTATGAGACATATTCCAACAAGAAAAAAGAGATAGAAGCTGATGAAATGCTACTAGGAAGTATAGAACTTCTAGATAGTGAAATAGTAGAAGAAAAAACAAAACAACTAGAAACAAATAAAAAAGAAAAACAAGAACTAGATAAAAAAGAGACCAAACTAAAAAAACTATCAAACTACCTAGAAAACTTAGCAAAACTAGAAGTAGATAGCCAAAAATACAATCAAGAGTTCGAGAAAATAAGCAAAGAAAAAGAGGAGAATAAAGAGCAGTTTAGAAAGCTTGAACTTGCAAACAAAGCCATAAGAGTACAAGCACTAAACCAAGAAAAAAACCAACTAACAAACACAATCAAAAATGATAAACAAATCTTAGAGTCTTTGCAAAAAGAAGACAAAGAGTTAAAAGAACAAATCCAAATAAAAAAGCAAGAGTTTAGTACCTCTAAACAAAGCCTTGAAAAAGAGCAAACAACATACAACGAAAACTATAAAAAACTAAAAGAGTTAAGAACTATAAAAACACAAAGTGATGGTAAAAACCAACTATACAAGCAAATATGCAAAAAAATCTCACAACACCTACAAGAGCTGGCAAAGCATTTTGAGATAGCTTTTGAAACACTACTAAATGACGAAACACAAATAGACAATCTATACAAAAACTTCTTTACAAATTTAGACACAAAAAAAGAGCAGTTAGAGACTCTAATAGAGCAATACAAAGCCCTAGAAACCAAAACAAAAGATATAAACCAAAAAGAGCAAAACACAAGAGCAAAACTAAAAGAGATAGAATCATTACAAAAAGCCCTAAGTGATTATGAAATACTACAAGAGCAAATCACACAAGAGCAAAATAAAATAAAAGAGTACAACACACAAATAGAATCCCAAACAAAACTAAACCAAGAAAAAACAAAACTAATAAACCAAATAAATGAAACTCTAAACTCACTAAAACAAACAAGAGAAAAAGAGCTTCTTATCAAAAACTATGAGCAAGACAGAGCCAAACTAAAAGATGGACAAGAGTGCTTTTTATGTGGCTCAAAAGAGCATCCATATATAAACCACTCTTTAAATATAGACACACAGATAACTCAAACACTAGCCAAAATAAGACAGCAAGAAAGTTATCTACAAGAGCAAAATAGTGAACTAAACAAATCTCAAATAAACCTAGCTAAACTTAGCTCAAAACTTGAAAACTCAAACCTAGAAATACAAAAACAAAAAAGCACAAAAGAGCAAATAGAAGAGTACTTTAAAACAAATGATTTCAAAGTAGGGCAAGACTCAAAAGCCACACTACAAGAGCAAACTCTAAGATGTGAAAATGAGCTAAAAGAGTATGTAACTCTAAGAGAGCAAAAAGAGACTTTACAAGCAAAAAAAGAGTCTCTACAAGCATCTGTAAATAAAGAAGTGCAAAAACAGCAGCAGATAAACACAAGTATAAATACAATAAAAGAGCTAAAAGAGGAACAAACAAAACTAAAAGAAGAGATAACAAAGCTTCAAACCCAAAGCAAAAATATCTTAGATATAGAAGATTTAGATCTTTTTGAGAAAAATATCCAAGAGAGTTTGGACACTGTTTCAAAGCAATATAATAGGTTACAAAACCATCTTTCAAGCCTAAAATCAAAAGATGAATCCCTATCAAAACAGATAACCCAACTAAACAAAAAACAAGAAGATGATAAACAAAACTGTGAGCTCATAAAAGAGAAGTTTGAAAAAGCTTTAGTAGAGTATGGCTTCAACTCTCAAGAAGAGTTTGAAAAAGCAAACCTACCAAAAGAAGAGTTTGAAACCCTAACAAATCTATGCAAAAACATAGAAGAGAAATACTCACAAGCACAAACTCTAAAAATAGATACAAACAAAAAACTAAATGAACACAAAAGTTTAGAAAAAGAGATAAACCCAAAAAATCAAAACAAAGATGATATAAACAAAGAGTTACAAAACCTACAAAGCACAATAGACCAACTACAAGAAACCATAGGAAGTATCTCAAAAGAGTTAGAGATAAATACCCAAAATATAAATAAACACAAAGAGAAAATAAAACAACTTGAAAAGAAAAAAGAAGCTTCAAAAGTATGGGTAAAACTAAATGATATGATAGGCTCAAGCCAAGGGGACAAGTTCGCTAAATTTGCCCAAGGTATAACCTTAGATCAACTAATCTACCTAGCAAACAAACATCTAGAAATACTAAGCCCAAGATATGAACTGCAAAGAGGGCTAGACTCAAATAAACTCTTAGACATAGAGATAATTGATGGCTTCCAAGGAGATGCAGTAAGAGGTGTAAACACACTATCAGGAGGAGAAAGTTTTATAGTAAGTCTATCCTTAGCCTTAGGACTATCAAGCCTAGCAAGCCAAAAGATAAGTATAGACTCACTTTTTTTGGATGAAGGGTTTGGAACACTAGATAGCCATAGCCTAGAACTGGCACTAAACGCACTAAACCAACTACAAAGTTCAGGAAAGATGGTAGGTGTGATTTCCCATGTGGAAGCACTAAAAGAGAGAATTCCATTGCAGATAAAGGTTGAGCCTAAGGGTGATGGGACTAGTGGGTTGGAGTTGTCATGAATGAAATAACAGTAAATGAAAGTATTGATCAAAAAATCTTTACAGTTAGAGATATGCAGGTGATGCTAGATAGGGATTTGGCAGAGTTGTATGGTGTAGAACCAAAAAGACTTAACGAGCAAGTAAAAAGAAATATAGAAAGGTTTCCAAAAGAGTTTAGATTTCAACTAAATGAAGATGAAAAAAATGAACTGGTCGCAAATTGCGACCGGTTCAAACCACTTAAACACGCCACTTCTTTGCCTTATGCTTTTACAGAACAAGGTGTGTCGATGCTCTCAGCAGTCTTACGAAGTGAAACAGCTGTAAAAACGAGTATACAGATCATAAACAGCTTTGTAAAAATGCGAAACTTTCTTACTCAAAATGCAGATATGTTTAAACGACTAGAGCTTGTAGAGAAAAGACAAATATCTTATGAGATAAAAACAGATGAAAAGTTTGAAAAACTTTTTGACGCCCTAGAAGATAAAACCATCAAACCAAAACAAGGAATATTTTACGATGGTCAAATGTTTGATGCCTATAGTTTTGTATCAGATTTAATAAGAAGTGCAAAAAGTAAGATAATACTTATAGATAACTATTGCGATGATAGTGTCCTAACACTATTTTCTAAAAATCAAAATATAGAAGTGACTATATACACAAAGACTATCTCAAAACAATTAAGCCTAGACCTTAAAAAATACAACTCTCAGTATAAACCTATAGAGATAAAAAAGTTTGAAAACTCCCACGATAGGTTTTTGATAATTGATGATAAAGAGGTTTATCATATTGGAGCTAGTTTAAAAGATTTGGGTAAAAAGTGGTTTGGATTTTCTAAGATGGATGTGAGAAGTTTTGATCTTTTGAGTAGGTTGGAAAAATGAGTCTAACCATCATCTTTTTGCCCAACTCTGTGTTGAATCTTGAATTTTAATGCTCATGTACTTATTGTACACTCCGCGTAAAAATTCAATCTTCGCCTTGATTAGGACAAAAATATGATGGTTAAAGATATAAAAAATAAAAGGTAGAAAATGAATGATAAAATATTTTTAAGTACAAAGAGTAAACATATAGAAATTATTGAAGATGAATTAAGAATAAATGGAACTATACTTAAAGAAAAACAAGGCGAAGAAACTATTGAATATAAACTATCTACTAGTATGCCTGAAGATAGATTAGTAGCGAAAGCTTTAGAACTAACTCAAAATTATTATATTAAATCTCTTGAAAAATTAGTATCTGCTGATAGGCTCCTTGTTCTGACTGGTGCTGGTAGTTCAAAAGATGATGTTTTTGGTGGTAAATTAATGACTGAATTATGGGATTTTATTGATACACTAGTCAAGCCAGATTTTAATTTTAATAGTTTTCTGGACACATTAGACATTGAAGCGGATATTAGAACTAAAAAAGATTTAGAAATTGTATTATCTAAGGCAAAGCTGTATTTAGAATTTAAAGAAGACAGTAGTATTACTTTTCATGTAGATACAATAGAAGAAGCTATTTTAAGTCAATGTAGTTTTTCGTTAATAGATAAATCAATACACTTAGAATTTATCAAAAAACTTACAAGTAGCAAAACAAAACAATCAAGATTAAAAATATTTACAACTAACTATGACAGAGCATTTGAAGAAGCTGGTGCAGAAGGTGGATATGTAATTATTGATGGTTTTTCATTTACTCAGCCTAGAAAATTCAGTGGTAAATATTTTGATTATGATATTGTTATTAGAGAAAATAGTCGTACTTCATCTACTGAAAATTTTGCTAACAATGTATTTCACTTATATAAATTACATGGATCAGTAAATTGGGAAAAACAAAGCAATGAAATTTTTCAAATTGATAAACCATCTAAGGCTATGATGATATATCCGAATAGTAACAAATATGAATCATCTTATGAGCAGCCTTATTTTGAAATGATGAGTAGATTTCAAAGTGAACTAAGAAAAGGAGGAACTACTACTTTAATTGTAATAGGATTTAGTTTTGCTGATAAACATATTTTCACTATGACTAATGAATCTTTAAATCAAAATCCAAGTTTAAATATTGTGATTATAGAACCGTTTATTAATCCTGATATAAATGAAAATTTTAAAAAGCTGTTCGAATTATCAAAAAGAAGTAGTCAAGTATTAATCATAGGTGAGTTTTTTAAAGATTTTGTAACAAACTTACCTTCTAGTCAATATTTAGATTTTAATGGTAACTCATAATGAATAAGCATATTTTTGTTAATGATAAATTTGTAGGATATATTTCGAAAGTAACACCAAACTTTTCTAATATTCATTTTCCGACACCTACTCTCTTGAAAAAATTTTGGCACTATGAGGATGAATTGTCTGGTGGAATTGTTGGTAATTATGTTGTAGTTGAGGGTGAAAACTTTGGTTTTTTAGGAAAATTACAGGAAGTATCTTTATCTGAAAAAGAACAAAATTTTCTGGGAGAACATGCTTTTTATGATTCAAGTTTTCATCCTCAGGGAAAAATAGAATTATTATTATCATTTAATTATTATTCGACAAAAATAGATAAAGGGCTTGATAAATACCCGGCAGTTGGCTCTAAAGTATATTTATGTTCAGCAGATTTAATTAAAACATTATTTGTAAGTGACAACTCTAATGGTAGTGTATCTTTTGATATAGCCAAGCTTACTAATGGTTTGGAAACTGACCTTCCTTTAAATCCTAATCAACTTTTTGGACGACATTGTGCGATTGTTGGTACAACTGGAGGAGGCAAAAGTTATACGATATCAAGGATACTTGAAGAGTTTTTGCACTTAAATAAATCAAAAGCAATTCTAATTGATGCTACTGGAGAGTATGAAAACTTTTATGAGTTAGAGAATGTAAAAACAGTGAAGTTCGGTGCAAATGATGAAGATACATTTTTTCCCGACTTAGGACATTAGCACTACACTGACATTTTACAAATCCCTAAAATAAAGTAAAATAGTATTTCACTAAAATTGTAGTGCCTACTTATAT
>JBNJFB010000043.1:0-20419 GCA_051746405.1 Campylobacterota bacterium | reverse complement strand
ATTTATAAAATCTTGCTTTATATAAACTCTTTTATCTCTTGAATAAAAACTATTATTAGAAGCTTTTAAATATACATCCAACTTAACATCTTTATAAAATCTTTTAAGTTTGTTATAAAATATTCTAAGAGCTGTACAAGAACAAAGCATTTCACCTATACTATCCCCGCAAGTACCAATTATTGCAACTTTTATTTTTTCTCTTTTTACTTTTAGCTTATCAAAAAGATTTTCATATTTATTACTATATAAAAACTCTTCTACAAACTCATTACTTGTATAAAAGAAGTCTTTCAACTCTTTTTTATACTCAATACTTTTCCTATACTCATTATTATTGCTAATACCTAGTTCTATTGGAAACTCATCTAACTGTCTTACTTTTGATTCTTTAATTAGTAAAGTACAATATCTTTTTTTATCAACATTGTAAAAAACTTTTTTAATATCTTCATAATCATCATAAGTGGTAACATAAATAGTTTCATTATTCATCTCCAAAGGAAATTTATGTCTTAAATATGAAACTAAGCTTCCATCAGTAACTTTTATATTTATATTTTCAGTAACCTTGAAAAATATCATTAAATACTATTAACTCTCTTCTTTATTTTCTATTCTTAACATTGTTAAGTATGGAAGTTTTCCAGGAAGTTGAATTTTATTTGTGTTTCCACTATGAACAGAGTCTAACTCTTTATTTGTCTGGGTTAGAATTTTGTTAAAGTTTACATAATAAAGCCCATCTTCTTTTTTGTAAATCTTTCCTATTTTATTTTCACACTCTTGAATAGTTGTACCTCTTGGAACAAAAATCTCCACATCATCACCTGGATAAATTCTATATTTACACATAAAGTGTTGCTCATCTTCAGTTACTAATCCGCTTACTTCATATGAACCTTTTGATAGCGCATACTCATGATTTTGTGTAGTTGTTTTTTCAAAAGGTCTATGTATTAAATATGCATCTGTAAATCCTCTATTTTTAGTAGTATGTAGTTCTCTTTGATACTTTTTGGGATCAAATTTATTAGCATAATAATCATCAATAGCTTCTCGATATGCATTTGCTGTTACTGCTGCATAATAAGGTGACTTTGTTCTTCCTTCAATTTTAAGTGAGTCAACTGCACCTGAATCTAAAATTTCATTTATATGTGAGGCTAAGTTCATATCTTTTGAGTTAAAGATATATGTTCCAACACCTGGCTCTTCTTCTAATCTAAACAGGGTATTTTGATTTTCACTTTCTGCATAAAGTGTATACTCAAATCTACAGTCATTTGCACAAGAACCTCTATTTGGAACTCTTCCACTTTGAACAGCAGATACTAAACATCTTCCAGAGTATGCAAAACACATAGAACCATGTACAAAAATCTCTATTTCCATATCAGGTAAATGCTCTTTTATTTGCTTCACATCTTTAAGTGAAATCTCCCTTGCCACAACAATTCTTTTAACACCTAAATCCCAAAATACCTGTGCATCAAGATAGTTAAGTACATTTGCTTGAGTTGAGAGATGAACATCAATATCAGGAGCTATTTGCCTGCAAAGTTTTACAACACCAGGAGCTGCTACAATAAAACCATCAGGTTTAACTTCAGCCATTTTTTCAATATGTTTCTTAAGCAAATCTAACTGATTATTAAAAGGAAATCCATTTATTGTTGCATAGACTTTCTTTCCTCTTTCATGGGCATAATCAATTCCCTCTTTAAAAGTTTCAAATGTAAACTCTTTTCCTGCTCTAATTCTTAAACTAAAGTGACTAACACCTGCATAAACAGCATCTGCTCCGTAGCTAATTGCTATTTTTAATTTTTCTAAATTCCCTGCGGGGGAAAGTAGTTCTACTTTATTACTCATAATTTTCCTTCGATATATTCTGCTATTATATTTGTTTAATATTTTATAAAATCTAACATTATATCTAATTACAAGTTAATTTAGAAGTTTATTTCAAAATCTCATTTATATCATCTAAAATAGTTAAATCTATATGGCTTTTATTAAACTCTTTTTTCATTAAATCAATAGCTTCACCATGAGTTAAAGAGTTTTTATAATATTTACTACTTTTTAATGCTTCATAAATAACTAAATTTATTAAAAGTCGCTCTTTTAAACTAAGTGTCTTAGCATCTAAACCACTAGGATAACCGCTACCATCAAGCCTTTCTTGAATACAACTTGCCCACTTTGCAATATCATTAAAGCCTATAATATTACTTAGCATAACTTTTGTATGGTATGGATACTCTTTTATTTTTTCATATTCGTACTTATCTAAAGAGTCATTTTTATTTAAAATAGTATCATTTATACAAAGTTTACCAATACTAACTAATGAGCTTGCTATTTTTAAAGTATAACTATCTTTATGCTCAAAACCATAAAAGTTAGCCATCTTTTCCACACTATTAGGTAAACTATTATCTTCATTAATTAATCTATCAAAAACAGAAGTAATTTTAAAAATCTCTTCAAAACTAAGTGCACTTGAGTAATCAACTAAATTTGAAAATATAAAGTATAAAATTTGATTTTCATTTTGTAAATCAAGATAAAACTCTAAATTTCTACTTGCATTTAAATATGCTTCACAAATAGTTTTACTAAAAAGTTTATCTTTATTACACTGGACAAATTCTCTAATTAACTCTTTGTTTTTAGGTTCATCTTTTTGTAAGTCATACTTTGAATCAAGAGTTTTAGCAAAGCAAATTATCTGAGAAAAAAGAGGTATTTCATCAATTTTTAGTTTATAAAGACCAGTTTGATTAAAATACTCAAACTGATACTTTAAAATATTCTCTTTTTTTTTTAAGAAAGGAAATGGCTGTATTAGCTCTTCACTTAGTAAGCAGTACTGTTTTGTTTGCTCTTTTACTTTTTTCAAAGCTATATTATTACAAAGGGCATATGCACATAAATCATATTTATCTTCATGACTTAACCCTAACTCATTTGCTATTTTTAAAGTCACATAAGCAACTCTTTTATTGTGTCCTAGCTCAACATCAAAAAACTCTTTCTCCACATACTCTAAAGCTTTGGAAACAGAAAGAAGAAAATTATTAAGATTGAACAGTATCTCTTTTTTTTTATTCATATTAATAATCTAATACAATAAATCAGCTATTGCATCAACTGATTTATCTTTCATCTCTAAATCAATATGCTTAGCACCATCAACTTCTAAAATATCAACATCTAAGCCTTTTTGCTTTGCTAGTTCATAAAAGTTTGTTGTAACCTCAGGTTGAGATATTTCATCATCTGTTCCATAGATTAATAAAAACTTAGTATCATCAATTTTATCAATTACATCAACCACAGATATCAAATCTTTTTCATCTGAAATCTCATGTATGTCGTATCTACCACCTGCTAAAACTAAATTATCAATTAAATCAGGATTTAATCCTGCAATAGTAGCTCCAATCATAGCTCCAGCTGAATGACCTATATAGTTTACTTTTTTAGCACCATGCTTCTGCTTTAAACTCTTTATTAAAGAGGCTACAAAATCAACATACTCTCTTTTAGCTGCTAAATGTTCAATCTTTTCATTATCTAAGGCTAAAAAGTTGTTTGTAGTTGAATTAGAGTATCCAGGTAAAGCAACAGCTATTGTTGTAATATCAGTAATAAAGTTTAAATTATCAGCAAATACAGAATACCTTCCTAAAACATTTGTTCCTTTATCCCAAACACCATGAACTACAATAGTAATCTCTTCACTATTTTGACTACCTGCAATTGCATACTCTAAACACTCACCCCCATTGAAAATAAAACTTCCATCTTTTTGCTCACAATTCTCTTTTGTCATTGAGAATGCATTTACAGAAAATAGCATAATTGCTATAAAAAATATAATCTTCTTCATAATATCTCCTTTTTATAAAATTAATATGCTATAACTCCAACATATCCATCAACTTTTTTTTCAATTAACTCAACAATACCTGCTTGAGCATATGAAATATCATCTATAAAATCTTCTTTAGTCCAATTCATAGTCTCCATTGTATTTTTACAACCTATAAACTCCACATCATACTTCATTAAAGATTTAACTCTTTTTAAAATATCTTTATTATAATCTTTTTTCAATGCTCTCATTCCATTTCCATAAACAACAACAACTATTTTTAAAGACTCAGCTGGATACTCCTTTAGAATATTATACATTGAACTTAAGTTGTGATTTACTCTTTTTTCATCAGAATCAAAAATTTGAAATACAACCTTTCTTGGTTCTATAAATGATGGTTGTGGGTCACTAAATGTTGATTTTGAATATGCAAAAACAACAAAAAAACATAATATTAAAATATTTTTCATCTCTTCTCCTACTAAATTAAAGGTAACTAAACACTTAGAGTATTTTCAATAGTAACACTCATACCTTTTGTAATTTTACCACTTTTTATAATTTTACAATATAATCCTCTACAATCTTTAACAATTTTAGGTAATGACTTACCAAAAACTGCTAAATGGTTACAGATAGTACACTTTTGTGTGATTTGTATAACTGCTTGGCCTATTTTTAAAAAAGAACCCACCTTAAGAGTATGTGGGTCAAAACTTAACAATATATTTTCACCTAAACTACCATATTGTAAATCTATACTATTTACAGAAGCTACATCATAAGTGTATAACCCCACAATCATTACAGTACTATCTAAATCTTTTAGTGCAAATTTATCATTTTTTATTCCATAGTCTTGTAATAAATCTAAAAACTCAACTTTAGGTCTTGGTAGTCCACTTTGGTTTATATTTGCACTAAATGTATCAATGACTTCACCTGTAAAACTACTCATAGATTCTCTTTTAAAATATCTAAAAAATCTTTTTTTACCCATGCTCCTGGATAAGTATTTAGTATATTAGCTTTTTCATCAAGTACAAAAAAGGTTGGAGTCATCCCTTTAAAATCTTTATTTAAATCAAAAGGTAGCTTCATTAAATCAACATTTACTTCGTAAAAAAGATAGTTTTTATCTATTTTTTCTTTTACATCATCTAACTGTAATACCTCTTTATCCATCTTCTTACAAAAATAACATGTCTTAGAAGTAGCATATACTATTATAAGTTTACTCTCTTGTTTTGCTTTTTTTAGTATAGCCTCTTCATTAAATTTACCACTTGAAGATATTAACTTCTTTTTTTCATCACCACTTTTATCTCTATTCTGTTCATATTTCATAAAGAAAATTGATAAAGCCTGTGCCTCTTCTTGTGATATATTCATAGGCTCTTTTTTATCATAATATGCTAATAGCGTGTCATCACAAACACTATTTCTCTCTTGTGGGTTTTTAAGGTACCATCTAAGATACTCTTCTATTTCTATTTGTCTCATTTCACTATCATCTGGATTACCTATTTTTTTAGGACTCTCCATAATTGCATAAGAAAGCATATTTACAGTTGGCACTTTTAAGTTTAATAATTTATTATCTTTTTCAAAAAAGTTCTCTTTTAGTGTTTTAAATGAGATATATCCTTTGTGACAGCTTGCACATTTATTATCAAAAATCTCTTTACCTTGTTCATAACTATTTGCAAATGCACATAGTGTAATAAATAAAAAAATCAATACTCTATACATAATTAAATCCTTTTTAATTTAAAATTTAACTAATAAACTCTAAATTAAAAAGGTACGAAAGTACCTTTTTATGAAACAATTCCAGGATTGCCTTTTACTCCAATAATATCAGGAGTATCAACTTTTAAGTTCTGAATATGTTTTACATTTGTCAAATATGTTTCAACAGTTTCCCATACAGGTTCACCTGGTGATTTTGCACCCACAGTTGACCATCCTGCAACACTATATTTTTTATTTGGATCAAGCTTTTGTCCATTTCTTGTTAGTTGGATATCAGAGATTCTTTCACCCATTTTTGCTGTTGGATTAATCTTATATGAGATACCACCTGTTCTTACCATATCTCCACCTTGTTGATAGAATGGATCAGGGTTAAATAAGTTATCAGCAACATCTTCTAAAATAAGCTTAATATCTTCTCCTGAGATATCTCTTCTATAAGTTTCAGGATAAGTCATAGCAGTTTGAGTCATAAGGTCATCAAATGTAATTGGTTGACCTGGTATAACAGATGTTCCCCATCTAAATCCAGGAGATAAAGAGATCTCTGCATCTTTAACTTCCATTAAAGCATCACAAATAATCTGATCCCATGAACCATTAAAGTTACCTCTTCTAAATAAAGTCTCATCAGTAGTTGCTATCTCTCTTGTAAGCTCTTTTTTAAACGGTGCTCTAACATCTTGAATATACTTTTTCATCTCTTTGTTTTCTGGAACTAAATCAGAGAAGATAGGAAGAAGTGTAAACTTGAAATCTTTAATTTTTCCATTTTGAATATCTAAATCAAGTACATTTAAAAACTTACCATTTGAACCTGCATTACAAACATAAGTAGTACCTGCATCATTTTTAACAGGATATGCTTCAGGAACACCATCGTGAGTGTGACCACCCATAATAAAATCAATTCCAGTTACAACTTTTCCCATTTTTTTATCTGTATCATACCCATTATGAGATAGTACAATAACAGCATCTGGTTTCTCATTTTCTCTTATTTGATTAACCAACTCTTGCATTCCATCATCATTTATACCAAATGACCAATCTGGAATAAACCTTTGTGGATTAGCAATAGTAGTATAAGGGAATGCTTGTCCAATTACAGCTACTCTTGCATTCCCCATTTTTTTAATCGTATATGGTTTAAATGCATGTCCTGTATATTCATCATAAGCTTCAGCACCATCAAATAGTGCCATCTCTTTAACTTTTACATTTTGTGCTAAAAACTCTGCATCTAACTCTTTTGCATTTTCTAATACTTCTTGGGCTTTATATGTGAACTCCCAGTGTCCAACAGCAACATCAACACCAAGTTTATTCATAGCACCAACCATATCCTTACCTCTTGTATAAAGAGCAGTTGCACTACCTTGCCAAGTATCCCCTCCATCTAATAATAGAGTTTTATCTTCACCAAAACTATTTCTTAAGTGATCAACAACAGTTTTTATCTGTGCAAAACCACCTGTTCGTCCAATTGCTTTTGCATGTTTCTCAAAGTTTACACAAGAATAAGCATACTCAAGTCTTTTATTTCCCTTTATTCCATAATAATCAAGTAGTTTCTCACCTACAATATGAGGAGGCTTTCCATAGTTACCATAAAATCCTAAATTAACACTTGGTTCTCTAAAATATACAGGAAGAAGCTGTGCATGACAATCAGTCATATGTAATAGTCTTGCATTACCAAATGGCTTTAGTTTATAATAATCTTCCATTCTATCCGTATTAGTCATTCTCGTATGAGAGTTAGCAAATACAGGAGCACTACCAAGTACTGCCATCATATAAACAAACTCTCTTCTACTTAATTTACTCATTTATTTAACCTTTTATTTATTTTGCGCTTCCAACTGTTGTAAAGCCTAAAGATGTCCATGCTTGCATACCACCTCTATAATATTTGATTTTTGAAGCTGGGTATCCTAAATTTAAAAGTGAATATTTTACATTTTTTACCATTGCAGGTGTTTGTCCACACCAGTAACCATTACAATATGCAACTAATGTTTTAGCTTTTGAAAAATCTAATGTACCATCCTCTTTTAGTACTACACCTAATTCAAACTCCATAGCTTCAATAGCATTTTCTTTTGATTGAAAATTTGTATAAGGTAAGTTTATAGTTCCAGGAATTCTTAATTTTGCATGCCAACCTGGTGTTCTTGAGTCTGCAACAACTATTGAATTATCTGTTTGCGCTTTTTTCATATAATCAATAAACTCTAATTCACCTAAAGTTTCAACACCTTTTGCTATTTTAATTGGCTGTGGAGCTCCAACTGTAGTGTTATTATAAAGTTCATTTATTTTATTTCCAGACTCTTGATTTCTTTTAAGTGTGAACTCTACACCGTTTAAGTTCATTTCAATAGATTTTACACCATTAGAAATTGGTACATAGTTTGAACTACCCTCTGCAAAACTTAAACTTGCACATAATGAACTAATTGCAGTTGCAACTATAATTTTATTTAATATTTTCATCTTTTATCCCTTTGCATTTAGATAAAAAAAGTCAAGATAGTTATCTTGACTTTTAAAATTTCGTTATGGCAATTTTTAATATTTATAACCATGTCCAGGTGCAGCTAATTTCCAGTTAGTTTTAGCATTTTGAGCTTGCTGTAATGCTCTAATTGCAAAACTACAAGCTCTCCAAGCTGCATACTCTTTTGTTACTTCACCAGTTTTTTTCATGCTTTTATTAATAACATCAACATTTTTTGCACCTGTTTTAAGTGCATTTTGGGCACCTGAAATATATTGAGATGTTTTCATCCCTAATCTCATAAACTCTAAATCTTCTTTCTTTGCAACTTCATTGTAAGTTTTAGCAGTTTCTAAAACATTTTTGATTCCATTACTTTTCACATCACAAACTTTTTTAACATCAACATTTGCTGATGTTTCAATAGTTGGAGTTGTAGGAGACTTGGTACAAGCTGTTAGTGTAAAAGCTGCAACTGCTGCTAATGATATATTTACTATTTTGTTCATAATACTCTCCTATTATTTTCTAATATCTGGGCCGTCAACACTCATGCCATCTGACATATATGCCATAAAGTAAAGTAACTCTTTCATCTCTTTACTATCAGCTTTAGGTGGAACTTGACCTGCATCTTTTACACATCCAGCCATTCTTCTCTCTAGTGTTCCTAGTCCTTGCCATTTAAGTCTATATACAGGGAAGTGTGTTACTTGTCCTAAGAAAGGAGATAGCTTTTCATTTCTAACTCTTTGACCTGAACCTTGAACGTGACATGAAGCACAAGAAAGTTTTAAGTAACCTCTTTGAGTATAGTAATACTCTTTACCTCTTTCATATGCCTCTTTCGCAGCTTGGCTAGGTATTTTAATATCTAGTTTTTTTCCAGCATCTCTAGTTTCATAAGCAAAATATGCTTCAAGCTTAGCTAGTTTACCTTTTTTTGGATTCCAAGCTTTTTCACCATTTTTAACTAAACACTCATTAATTGCAGTTGTTAAAGTAACAACTTCATTTCTTTTATCATCAAAATAAGGATAATCCCCTACAATTGCAGGATTTGGGAAACATGATTTAAATATTTCTCCATTTGTGTACTTTTTATTATATAAATCTTCACCCTCATATACTGCTGTTTCGTATGGTGGAAAATCATTTAGTGCATCATACTGAGACTTTCCGTCTTTATTAAATGAATAGTTACCTTTTGCAAAGTCATGATGTTTAATATTCTTAAAATAACTACTTTCTAACTCTTCTTCACTTGCATAAGGGAAGAATTGACCCTTATTTGCTTTTGCATCTTTAAATTTAGTTTCAAAGTAGTCAATTAAAGCAAGTCTATCTTTTTCTGCTTCTTTATTAAACTCACCTGCATTTAATGCAAGTGCAGTTAAAGCTACTAAAGCAGTTGTTTTGGCAATCTTTAATAACATAATCTCTCCTTAATTACTAGCTGTAACAATTACAGCTAGCTTCTTATCTATCTAATCTTACTAGAACCTACGTCTTTATCACCTTTTAAATCAACCCATGTGGTTTCTATTTCATCCCCTTTTTTCACACCATAAGCATCTGCTTTAAATTGAAATTTAATATATGGGTTTTTAGATAAAAATTGACTTGATGATAATTCATATACTGTTTTTCCACCTGCTTTTGCAACTAAGTGAGTAATAAAGTTTACTTCTTTACCTGCATTCTCTGCTTCTTGATAACTTAACATCTCGTGTCTTGCCATTGCTTTTACTGTTACAATACCATCTCTTATTTTAGCTTTTATTCTTGTTCTACTTCTAGCCATTTTGTATTCCTTTATTAATTAATATTCTATTTTAAATTTATAACTATATGATTATGATGGTTTAATCAACCACCACATCCACCAATAGTAACTTTAACTAATTTTGAAGCTGAATATAGTTTATCACCTTTTTGTACTACAGCTGTCACATTACCTGTTTTTGCCATTTTAATTCTTATTGAGTAATCAATAATTCCACCTTTTGGAACTGTGAATACTGCTACTGTACTTTCAGGATTTGCATCTTGAAATACTGCTACTTTTGAACCTTCTAAATCAGAAGATACAGTAACAGGAATAACTGCACCATTTTCAGCAATATCTGGAGCATCTAAATCTACTTTTCCTTCAGTTGTACTTGCAGTACCAAATAACTCTTTCATCGCTTCGTCTGTTTTTGTTGCTGTCCAAGCTTTTGGTTTTGTTTCTCTATAGTTTACAGCACTTAATGTTGATGGTGCCATAGAAACAGCTAAAGCTCCTAATCCTAATCCTAAAAAATTTCTTCTATTCATAATTAATCCTTTCTAAATTATTTAATTGTTTTTAAAAATGCAACTACTGCATTAATTTCTTCATCATTTAACCATCCATTTTTTCCAAATGGAGGCATTACTGAAATTGGATTTGTAACATAAGGGTTATAAATTTTTTCATATAATGCTTCTTTTGGCCAATACTGCAAACCTTGTAATTTAGGTCCTAACATACCAGGTCCATCAATTTCAACTCCATTTGCAGCATGACATGCAAGACAGTTACCTTCTGTCTTAGTCATAAATATTTTTTTACCTTTTTCTATCATTGCCTCATCACTAGCTATAGCTCCTGTAAGCATAGTAGTACTAATTGCAGATGCAATTAATAGTTTACTTAATATTTTCATAGCGTCCCCTTTATTTACTAGATTCAATCATATAATCAACAACTTTTTTAAATTGTTCATCAGATAAATCCATATTCCCACCTTTTGGTGGCATTGCATTTATTCCATTAATAGAGTTTGCATATACTTTATCAACTCCTTTTTCAAGAAGTTTATCCCAAGCATCTTTATCTCCTAATAGTGGTGCACCAATTGCTTTATTCTCATGACAAGAAGCACAACTAGCTTCATATATTTTAGCCTCTTTTGACTTTGGTTTCTCATTTGTTTCTTCAGGTAAAGACTTTTGTGTTGACAATGGTGGTGAGAAACCTGTATCTATTCCAGAATCAATTAAAACAGGTTCAGGTGGGTTACAATTACTCATACATCTTTCACCTTGAGCTAATGGTGGTCTTTGTTCTTTTAAATCATCTCTGTCAGGATGTACAGGATAAAAACCATCTTTATTTGGCATTTCAACATCTAAGAAATTATCTTTGCTTAAAACAAAGTCATAATCTATCATTTCACCATTTACATTTAATCTATTTTCAAAAAGTAAATATGCAGTAATTGCATATGTTTCATTATCACTTAAACTTTTTGGATGATTAAATGGCATTGCACTTTGTATATACCAATATAGTGTAGATGCATATGGCCAATATGAACCAATTGTTTTAAGTGGTGCTTCAGTTCCAGTTAATCCTAATTGATTTTTTAAGCTACCTTTTCCACCTACAAGTGTTGGGTAACCTTTTCCACCTGTACCAAAATCACCATGACATGTGGCACACTGTGCATGATATAACTCATCACCCATTTCAACTGAACCTTTTCCCTCAGGAAGTCCAGTGCCATCAGGCATAACATCTTTATCCCAAGCTTCAATCTCATTTTCTGTTGGTGCTCTTCCATACTCATCAAAGCCTGAAACTTCTTGCTCATTTAAATGATACTTAGTATATTTGCCATTTTTTTCAGGATAAATAACTGCACCATCAATATTCTTTTTAAGTTCTGCTTCATGGGATGGAGTATCAATAATATTACATCCAGTTAATAAAACCGAAGCAGTTATACTTAAACCTAAAATTAATTTTTTAGCTCCTAACGTGTACATTATTAACAACTCCTTTTGATGTAACTTCCCATCCTACAATAGGATTTCTATGATAAATTCCTTCAACACCAACGTTATCAACTAGCTTGTCAATTGATGGTTGAATGTGTCCACTATCATCTATAGCTCTACTTAATAAAACTTTTTTCTTTCCATCCCATTTTATAAAGTAACTAAACCTAGTCCATGATTTTGGTAGAACTAACCCTTTTAATTCTGCTTCTACCCAGTTTTTACCACCATCAAGTGATATATCAACTGTTTTAATTGTACCTCTACCTGACCATGCAATACCTTGTATTTCTACCACGTCACCTTTTTGTAAATCCGTCCAAGGTACTTCAGGACATGGTGAAGTTATAATAGAGTTTACCTCCATTGGCCAGAAGAAATTAATAGCTTTTCCATTTGGTTGAAGCATTGTATATTTTGATGTTTCCTCTTTTGCATGCCATGGTTTATCACCAAACTCTAATCTTTTAAGCCACTTAACATTTAAATTACCTTCCCAACCTGGAAGTAACAGTCTTACAGGATAACCCTGCTCAGGTCTTAAAGGCTCACCATTTTGTCCCCAAACTAACATAGCATCATCTAAAACCTTCTCAATAGGAATAGTTCTTCCCATTTCAGAGTTATCACTTCCCTCTGCTAACATCCATTTAGCTTCAGGTTTTAATCCTAAATCTTTTAATACAGTTTTTAGCATAACACCTGTCCACTCAGCTGAACTCATCATACCTTTTACAAACTGTAGATTATTAAACTGTGGTCCTCTCCAGCCTGTACTTCCATTAGCAGGACACTCAATAAAGTGAATTCTACTTTCACTTGGATATCTTTTTAACTGTTCTAAAGTTAATACAAGTGGTTTTTCAACTAATCCATGAATCATAAGTCTAAACTTATGTGGATCTATATGAGCAGTTCCCCCATGATTTCTACAGAAGAATAATCCATTTGGAGTTATAATTCCCTCTTGTTGATGAAGTGGTGACATAGAAACAGTTGCATATCTATCACCTGATGATAATAAATCATGTACTCTTCTTACGTTGTTGTGCTCATAAGGTGATGGAACACCATATGGATATTTATCAACTTTATCACCAAGTTTTGTTCCCCACTCCACATGGTTAACAATATTTTCATCATCAGCTTTTAGCTTTGTTGGTACCAGTGAACTTGCAGCTGCAACTGCACTAGCTGAATATAAAGCTGTCTTTTTAAAAAAGTTTCTTCTACTTAACTTTTCATCAGACGAAGGAGTTAAATTCTTCCTAGAAACCTCGCTTACATTTGCCATTTTTCCTCCTTAAAGTGTTGGTATATATTATTTTAAAAACATACACCTCTATACATAAAAATTATAGTTTAAATATCTTAATAAAACCTAAATATACAAATATTTGAAACTCTTATACAGCTACTTTTATTTTTATTTATAGTTAAAAAGTATATTTATTATTAGTAAAATTTATATAACTTTAATAAATAGCAAGCAAATAGCTTTAATTTAAGATTTTCAATAGATTTTGAAATTTAATTTATAATTCTGATAATTAAACTTTATTAATAACTAAAACAGAAACTATTTACATTTTATTGACATTTTTCGTACATTGAGTACAAAAGAAACACTTTTGTGACATTTTATATAAGTTAAATTAATGAATAACTATTCACTAATATTAGATTTTTTTATTGTTCTAAAAGATTTTTTGCAAACTCAACCGCTTCTTGAGTGATATCTTTTCCACTAATCATTCTTGAGATTTCTTCTACTTTTTGTTCATAACTTAAGCTTTTTATTGTTGAAATAGACTCTTTTTTATCTACTAAGAAGTGTTGATTTGCACTTGAAGTTAATTGTGGCTGATGTGAAATTGCAAATATTTGATATGAGTTTGCTAACTTTGTTAATACTTTTGCTATAGCATCACTCTCTTTACCACTTAAGTTTGCATCAATCTCATCTAAGAAAAGTATTCCATTATCAACAATATCAAATTGACTCATTGAAGTTAATAGAGCTAACCTTAATCTATTAAACTCCCCTGAACTTATACTATCCAAACTTACATCTTTTAGCTTAAGTTCAACAAAATCTACACCTGTGACACTTAGCTCTTTTTTATCAATATCAATTGTTAGTTCATTTAGATATAACTCTTTTAAATATTTATTCATAGTGTTTTCTAATTTTTTAGAGGCTTTTTTTCTATATATAGTCATTTGAGAAGATAAATCATAAATACTATCTTCTAATGAAGATATAGTTTTAATCAAACTCTCTTTTTCAAAAGATATATTCTCATACTCTTGTAGCTCTTTTTGTTTTTTGTTTTTATACTCTAAAGCTTCACTTATACTTCCAAACTTTTTTTGTAAAAAAGATAGTTTCTCTATTCTATCAAGAATATACTCTATATCAACCTCTTCTAACTCTTCTAAACTATCACTATAGCTCTCAAAGATATTATTTAACTCATTTATTGAATCATCAAAAAAACCGCTGTTTACATCTAATAACTCTAAAACTTCATTAACATAAGCAGTATAATTCATAATTGGACTTGCTTTTTCAATAGCTTGAGTTACTTTCTCTTTTTTTGACAGCTTATCTTTTATTCTTGCTAACTCTTCATACTCGTCAATTTTTGGATCAATCTTCTCAATTTTTTCTATTTCAAATTTTGTAAACTCTTTTAACTCTTCTATTTTTAATTCATCATCTTCTATTTTTTCTAATCTGTTTTTTTGTTGAACTAACTGTTTATACTGAAACTCGAAGTTTGCTTTTAATTCATTAAAACTCTTATTATCATATAAAAGTCTATCCAAAAAGTTTAGTAGTTTATCATTTTTAAAATCACTTGTATCTTTTAAATTTAAATGTTTAATTAATCTACTACTAAACTCTTTTAATTTTTTTCTTGAAATAGATTGGTTGTTTAAAAAATATCTTAAATTCTCTTTTTTAATCGCTTTTATTACGATATCGTCACCTACTTCTATGCCATATGACTCTTCTTGAATATTCATATTACTTAAATTTACCTCTGCAATATTTGACTTTACATTAGCCAAAGAGAAAATTGAGAGCATTGCTTCCATAAAGATAGATTTACCAGCACCACTTGGACCTGTAAAGATATTTAAACCCTTATTAAAATTTAATTCAACTTCCTTAAAAGATAAACAGTTGTTTAAATATATTCTATTAATCATTTTACTTATTTCCCCATCTTAATTTTTCATTTAAAACATCAAAATAGTTTCTATCACACCTATGAATTAATCTTGCATTCTGTTTAGCTATTTTTATCTTAAGTCTTTGATTATCTTCAATCTCATATATATCTTGCCCATCAACTATAATAACAGCACCTTTATTATCTACAATATCAAACTCTATTTCAAAATCAGCAGGCATTACTAAGGGTCTTTGAGTTAATGAATGAGGTGCCACTGGCGTTATTATAAAAGCCTCTGTTAAAGGATAAACCAAAGGACCTCCAACAGATAAGTTATATGCAGTTGAACCTGTTGGAGTTGAGATTATAACCCCATCACCATAGTATGAATTAAAAAGTTTTCCATCAATTCTAGCTTCAATTGATACCATTGAAGAGATTGATTTTCTAGAAATAACAATATCATTAAATGCAACAAAACTATTTAGATTTAGACTTCCCTCAACCATCATTCTATTATCAATTCTATAATTATTTGAGTTTAAATCCAATAAAAACTGTTCAAGTTGATCCATATTTATATCTGTTAAAAAGCCTAATGTTCCTAAGTTAATACCCAATATTGGTATACAAAACTCATATGACTCCCTTACAACAGATAAAAGTGTTCCATCACCACCAACTGAAACTAGAAAATCAACTTCTTGACATAGTGTACTTAATGGCATACCCTCTTGGCCTATCATTTTTGCAGAGTTATACTCAAGTATAGTTTTTATATTTGCTTTTTCAAATAAACTTTTAATAACTTCGTATGATTTTTTTAGTTCAGGACTTGATGGTTTTAAAATAATTCCTGCAGTTGAAATTTGATCTAGCAATTTTAAACTCTTTTTTAACCTCAAACTATTCTTCCCTTGTTTATAAATTAGTACGATTTTACCATAATTTATTTGTAATGATTATAATAATTACATTTTGTAAGATTTTAAGCAAAAAAAAAGGGAGATGTGAAACACATCTCCCTTTTAGGTAAAATCATTAATCTAAATTGATTTATTAACCATTTCTTTGTTTAATAATTTCATCAGAAACATTTTTTGGTACTTCATCGTAACTATCAAATAGCATACCATATGTTGCTCTACCTTGAGTCATAGATCTTAAATCAGTTGAATAACCGAACATTTCAGCTAATGGAACCATTGCAGTAACTAATTTTACACCAGCTCTGTCATCCATAGATTGAACTTGTCCTCTTCTTTTATTAACATCACCAATTACATCACCCATATACTCTTCAGGTGTTTCAACTTCAACCTTCATCATTGGCTCTAATATAACAGGTTGAGCAGTTGCACTTCTACATCCATCTTTAAATGCCATAGATGCAGCAAGTTTAAACGCCATTTCAGATGAGTCAACGTCGTGATATGAACCATCATATAAAGTAACACCAATATTAACCATTGGGTAACCAGCTAGGATACCTCCAGCCATTGCTTCTTTACAACCTTTTTCAACCGCAGGGATATACTCTTTTGGAACAGCCCCACCTTTAATTTTATCAATAAATACATAGTTGTCTTCACTATCTGATGGTAATGGTGTAATATCTAAATGAACATGTCCATATTGACCTTTACCACCTGATTGTTTAGCATATTTATGCTCAGATTTAACTGGATTTTTAATAGTTTCTCTGTATGCAACTTGAGGTGCACCAACAGCAGCTTCTACTTTAAACTCTCTTTTCATTCTATCAACTAAGATATCTAAGTGTAATTCACCCATACCTGAAATAATAGTTTGACCTGATTCTTCATCAGTTTTAACTCTAAATGATGGATCTTCTTCTGCTAATTTACCTAAAGCAATACCCATTTTTTCTTGGTCAGCTTTAGTTTTTGGCTCAACTGCAACAGAAATAACAGGTTCTGGGAACTCCATTCTTTCTAAGATTACTGGATCTTTATCAGTTGCTAAAGTATCACCTGTAATTGTATTTTTAAGTCCAACAATAGCACCGATTTCACCTGCGTATAACTGTGCAACCTCTTCTCTATTATTAGAGTGCATTTTAAGTAGTCTTCCAACTCTCTCTTTTTTCATTTTTGTAGAGTTCATGATATATGTACCTGATTTGATAACACCTCTATAAACTCTTGCAAATGTTAACTGCCCAACAAATGGGTCAGTCATAATTTTAAATGCTAATGCAGCTGATTCACCATCATCAGTTGATGGAACAATAACTGCTTCACCATCTTGAGTCTCACCTCTAATATCAGCAACTTCTGTTGGAGCTGGTAAATACATAGCCACAGCATCAAGTAAAGTTTGAACACCTTTATTTTTAAAAGCAGTACCACAAGTCATTGGAGTAATTGCCATATCAAGACAACCTCTTTTGATACCTGCTACGATCTCTTCTTCAGTTAATTCACCCTCTTCAAAGTATTTTTCCATTAACTCTTCAGAAGACTCTGCTGCTGCTTCAATCATCTTTTCTCTATACTCTTCAGCTTGTTCTTGTAATTCAGCTGGAATCTCTTCTTCTGAATATGCAGAACCCATTGCAGCATCATCATCCCAAACAATAGCTTTCATTCTAACTAAGTCAATTACACCTTTGAAGTCTTCTTCTGCTCCAATAGGAATTTGAATTGGAACTGGATTAGCTTTTAATCTCTCTGCAACTTGTTTTTCAACCATAAAGAAATCTGCACCAGTTCTATCCATTTTATTAACAAAAATCATTCTTGGTACTTCATACTTATTAGCTTGTCTCCAAACAGTTTCAGATTGTGGTTGAACTCCACCAACTGAACAGAATACTGCAACTGCACCATCTAAAACTCTCATAGATCTTTCAACTTCAATTGTAAAGTCAACGTGACCTGGAGTGTCAATGATGTTTATTTGTAAATCATCGTTTGTTTTTGGGTGAGGCCAGTGACAAGTTGTCGCAGCAGAAGTAATTGTAATACCTCTTTCTTGTTCTTGTTCCATCCAGTCCATAGTAGCAGCACCGTCATGAACCTCACCTATTTTATGAGAAACCCCTGTATAAAACAGAATTCTCTCAGTTGTCGTTGTTTTACCTGCATCAATATGCGCAGCAATACCAATATTTCTTACTCTATTAAGTGGTGTTTTTCTAGCCATATTATCTATTTCCTATTCTTACCATCTGTAGTGAGCAAATGCTTTATTTGCTTCAGCCATTTTATGCATATCTTCTTTCTTTTTGAAAGATGAACCTCTTTCATTAGCAGCTTCAAATAACTCGTTTGCTAATCTATCTACCATAGTTCTTTCGTTTCTTTTTCTTGCAGCATCAACTAACCATCTTAATGCTAAAGTTTGTCTTCTTACAGGTCTAACTTCAACAGGTACTTGATATGTTGCACCACCAACTCTTCTAGATTTAACCTCTAAAAGTGGTTTTACATTTTCAATTGCTTTTTCAAATAAATCAATACCAGACTCTTCACCTCTAGCATCTAAATTAGCAATTGCACCATACATGATTTTTTCAGCAGTTGATTTTTTACCATCTAACATAACTGTATTTACAAACTTTGTGATCACTTTACTATTGTAGATAGGATCAGCCATTATTTCTCTAACTGGAGCTTTTCTTCTTCTCATTTTACTATCCTTCTACTTATTTCTTTGGCTTTTTAGTACCGTATTTAGATCTTGCAACATTTCTATTTGCAACACCAGCTGTATCTAAAGCACCTCTTACAACGTGATACTTAACACCAGGTAAATCCTTAACTCTTCCCCCTCTAACTAATACGATAGAGTGTTCTTGTAAGTTATGACCCTCACCACCTATGTATGAAATTACTTCAAATCCAGTAGTTAATCTAACTTTTGCAACTTTTCTTAAAGCTGAGTTTGGTTTCTTTGGTGTTGTTGTATATACTCTAGTACATACGCCTCTTCTTTGTGGACATTTTTCTAATGCTGGTGATTTTGATTTTTTGATCACCTTTTTTCGCTCTTTTCTAATAAGCTGATTAATTGTAGGCATTCTTTCCCTTTTATTAAGTTGGTTTGAGCAATTAAAGCAATGCTCATGCTTCTCGCGGATTTCAACATACTGTTGAACGATACTACCATTCTAGGAAACTTTACGTGAGTTTTCTAAAAAAGTATCGGATTATACTGAATCTAACCTTAATTGTACTTTAGGTTAGTTTTACATTGTATTTTGACCTTTAAGATAACTTTTGAAAAAAATCATTTAATGAGTTTGCAAAGTTTTGGCAATCTTTTTGATTAAATGGTTTTGGTCCCTTTGTTACTTCACCACTATCTCTTAACTCTTGCATCAAGTTTCTAAATGCCAAATACTCTTTTATATTATCTATAGTATATGTTTCACCCCTATGATCAATAGCATAGGCATTTTTACTTATTACCCTATTTGCAAGTGGGATATCTGCTGTTATTACCAAATCATTTTCCCCTACAAGCTCAACTATCTTATCATCAGCTTCATTGGCACCACTTTGAACTATTATATATGTTATATGTTTTGATTTACCAATATTAACTTTTTTATTTGATACAACAAAACTTTTCAAAGCTTTTTTCTCTATAGCTCTTAATACAATTGGCTTTAAAAGATTAGGAAAAGCATCACCGTCAATATATAAAATCATTTTCAACCTTACTTTTTAAAAGTATAACAAAATTCTAAAACTTCTGTTTTATAATGTCACTTTTTTAATTTTATCTTACTTTGTTTTGTTACAATTTTATCATATAAACTTCCAAAGAAATAATCAAATGAAAAAACACTTTTTAGAACAATCATTAATTTTTTTTAGTGTAACCAAATGGGTACTACTATCTTCAGCAATTGGTGTAATTATTGGTGCAATAATAACATTCTTCTTAAATGTAATCCATAGTGCAAATACACAAGGTGAAACTTTTCTTCCCTTTGACTCATACTATTTACTGCCCTTTGGTTTAATGCTAACTATTTTTATAGTCAAAAAGTTCGCACCTGATGCGAAAGGTCATGGTACTGAAAAAGTGATTGAAGCTGTTCATAAAAAAGATGGGCTAATGGATGTTAAAGTCATACCAATTAAACTATTTGCTACAGTAATTACAATTTTTACAGGTGGTTCAGTGGGTAAAGAAGGACCAGGTGCTCAAATAGGAGCGGGGTCTGCCTCATTTATTTCACAACTTGTTAAATTCTCAGCTAGAGATAGAAAAAAACTTGTAATATGCGGTATAAGTGCTGGCTTT
>JBNJFB010000042.1:0-20461 GCA_051746405.1 Campylobacterota bacterium | reverse complement strand
GTTACTTCTAGTTTTTCATATGCATTTTCGTAAGCACCCTCTAAAGCCTCAACAGTAGCCTTTAAGTGAGCTTGTCCACAAATACCACAGATACGTGGAGTATAGATAAGTGAATCTAAAGCTGGCTTATTTTGTAAAATAAACTCAAAACCTCTAAAGTTCAAAAAATCTACTCTTGCATCATTAACTAAACCATCTTTCCATGTACAATTTAATTTAGCTTCACCCTCAATTCTCTCAACTATCTCTACTTTTTTCAATTTTAATCCATTAACTTTTTATTTAATCTATCAATTTTAAAAGTTTTAGCAACTCCAGTTATTGATAGATATGCTCTTTTTGAAACTCCTAGTGGTACCTCTTGTGGTATACCAATATTTTTTTGTGTTTCAAGCATATTTTCCCTTGGGAAACTTCTTTGAGTACATCCAATACAAGGCATTCCTGCTCTTGTTTTAGAACTAATATCATTCCAAAGTATCTTATTACAAGAGCTATGGGTCATAGGTCCCCTACACCCCTGGTCATAAAACAAACACCCCTCTTTTTGACCAAAATCACCCTCAACTTTCCACTCAAAATACTCGTTTCTAGTACAACCATGATGGGCTAGATTACTATATAACTCTTTTGGTCTTTTTTCCTCATCTAATGCAATAGTTTTAAATGCACTTAATGAAAACATAGTTTGAATAATCCACTCAGGATGAACAGGACACCCAGTTAAATTTACAATCTCATTTTTTAAGTTAGTATATTTCTCTTTTGATATAATGTCTTCAACTCCTACAATATGAGAGTTTTGTTCAAACTTTTGATGAATACCACCATATGATGCACATGAACCAATACTTATAAGATATTTTGATTTTTTGGTAAGTTGTCTTAGTAAACTTGTAGTTGATTTTTCATTAATACAGAAGAACTCTTTATTTTTAGTAATAGCTCCCTCTACTAATAAAAAATCAATATATAAATCTTCATTATTTACAATATCATCTAAACTAGAATCAATAGTTAGTGAAGGATGATAAATAAGATCAAAACTATTTAAAAATAGCTCCAACCTTGAAGAGTTTGCACTTAAAAATGAGTGGGTATTACCATTGCATGTTACTGCTTGAAACCAAACAACAACAGGCTTGTAATCTTTACTCATACTTTAAAGCTCTATAAATATTATCAGCAATAGCATCTGAATACTCTAATAAATCCTTATCAAGCACAGCCTCACCTGATAAAAAGGCAAAACCACCTAAACATCCCATAATCATACCAAATGCAGGAAAAAACTCTTGCTGTCTAAACTCTTTGTTTTGAGCACCTTCATCTAATAGTATCATAACTTCTGTTACAAACTCACCCACACATAAAAAGCCTTCACAACCTTTAGTAAAAACCTCTCTATTTGCTAAATAAACTCTTAAAAAATACTCAACAATTTCAGGTGAATTTTTAACATTTTCAAAATATCTTCTTGTAAAAATATATATTTTCTCTTTTGAAGTTATATCCATTTGGTTTATAACTCTTAACTCATCAGCTAAAATATTCGTAGAGTATTTTATAGCATACTTAGCTAACTCCTCTTTTGAACTAAAATAGTTATACACATTACCAACACTCATTTTCATAGTTTTGGCAATATCAGGAATAGTAGTATTATAAAAACCTTTTGTGGAGAAAAGTTTTAGTGCATTTTGTATTATATTATTTTTTTTAGTCTCTTTTAAAGTAGATATGATAGATCCTTAAAACTGTTTTCCTAATGATACAATATTTATAATTAATTGTGCTAAAATGTGCTAAAAAAAAGGCAAGGGATAAAATCCCTTGCCTTTTATGCTTAAATTAAGTTATTAAAAAACTATCTAGAAGTAACTAAATTAGTTAATTGATCTTTTGAAACTTTGTTGAAGTTTAAGTATCTATAAACTCCATCTTTATTTTCAGCTGTGATTTTCTTAGGTACAATTTCCATGTACTCTTCTTTAGATGGTAATCTTCCAAGTAAAGCTGTAACAGCTGCAACTTCTGCAGATCCTAAGTAAACTTGAGAACCTTTTCCAAGTCTATTATCAAAGTTTCTTGTAGAAGTTGAGAATACTGCTGCACCTTGTGATACTTGTGCTTGGTTACCCATACATAATGAACATCCAGGCATTTCAAGTCTTGCACCTGCTGCTGCAAATATTGAGTAGTAACCCTCTTCAGTTAATTGAGCTTCATCCATTTTTGTTGGAGGTGCAACCCATAGTTTAGATGGTACTTCACCCTCACCTTTTAATACTTCACCAAGTGCTCTAAATAGCCCAATATTTGTCATACAAGAACCAACAAATACCTCATCGATTTTGTGAATTCTATTATCATCAGCTAAGATGTTTGTTAATGTATCAACATCATCTGGATCATTTGGACAAGCTAAGATTGGCTCAGTAATTGTATTTAAATCAATTTCAACTGTAGCTGCATATTGTGCATCTTCATCTGGAGTTAATAACTCAGGGTTTGCTAACCACTCTTTCATTTTGTCAGCTCTTCTTTGAAGAGTTCTAGCATCTTCATAACCCTCTTCAATCATTTTTTCAATTAATGCAATATTTGATTCTAAATACTCAATAATTGGCTCTTTATCTAATTGAACAGAACAAGCCGCCGCACTTCTTTCAGCTGCTGAGTCAGATAATTCAAATGCTTGCTCAACTTTAAGATCAGGAAGTCCAGCAATCTCAATAATTTTACCAGCGAAGATATTTTTCTTGTTTTTCTTAGGAACTGTTAAAAGTCCATCTTGAATTGCTTGGTAAGGAATAGCATTTACTAAATCTCTTAAAGTAATTCCAGGTTGCATTTCACCTTTGAATTTAACTAATACAGACTCAGGCATAGTTAAAGGCATCATACCTGTAACACCTGCAAATGCAATAAGACCAGAACCAGCTGGGAATGAGATACCAATTGGGAATCTTGTATGTGAATCTCCACCTGTACCTACTGTATCAGGTAAACATAATCTATTTAACCATGAGTGAATAACCCCATCACCTGGCTTAAGTGTAACACCACCTCTTGAGTTAATAAACTCAGGTAGAGTATGTCTTAAGTTTATATCTGCAGGTTTTGGGTAAGCTGCTGTATGACAGAATGATTGCATAACCATATCAGCACCAAAACTTAATGCTGCAAGCTCTTTAATTTCATCTCTTGTCATTGGTCCTGTTGTATCTTGAGAACCAACAGTAGTTGCAATTGGCTCAACATACATACCAGCTTTTACACCCTCAATACCACAAGCACGTCCTACCATTTTTTGAGCTTGAGTAAATCCATGACCATCATCTTCAGGTTGCTTTGGAGCTAAGAACATATCAGATGCACCTAATCTTAAAGCTTCTCTAGCTTTTGCAGTTAAACCTTTTCCAATAATTAATGGAATTCTTCCACCTGCTCTCATCTCATCTGTTAATGTATTTGGAGCTAAAGTAAACTCTGAAACAACCTCACCATTTTTGATAATTTGACCATCATATGGTTTAACAACAATTTCATCACCTGTTTCTAAGTCATCAACTGGAGCTTCAATTGGTAAACAACCTGAATCTTCTGCTGTGTTAAAGAAAATTGGAGCAATAATTGAACCAATTACAACACCACCTGTTCTTTTATTTGGAACACCTGGAATATCTCTACCCATGTGCCATTGAACAGAGTTTATACCTGATTTTCTAGAACTACCTGTTCCTACAACATCACCAACATAAACTAATGGATTACCTTTTTTCTTTAACTCTTCCATAGTTTCAAGTGGGTTGTCCATTTTTGATTGTAACATTGCAGTTGCATGTAATGGAATATCTGATCTTGTAAATGCAACAGTTGCAGGAGATAAATCATCTGTGTTTGTTTCACCAGGAATTTTATAAACAGTTAATTTAATTTCTTCTTCTAATGCAGGTTTATTAGTGAACCACTCAGCATTTGCCCATGATTCGATAATCTCTTTTGCTTTAGTGTTTCCAGCATCCATAAGCTCTTTTACATCATTAAATGCATCATATACTAAAATAGTATTTTTTAATTGATTTGCAGCTAACTCAGCAACTTCATCAACTTTTAATGCATCAATTAAAGGTGCAACATTAAATCCACCCATCATATTTCCTAAAATTTCAACTGCTTCAGTTTTAGAAATTACAGCACATGAAGTTTTACCTTGAACAATGTCATTTAAAAATGCAGCTTTTACATATGCAGCATCATCAACACCTGGGTTAATTCTGTTTGTGAATAGCTCTAACGCGTAATCAGACTCTTCTACTGTATCTGCTTTTAATAATTCAATTAATTGGGCAGTTTGCTCAGCAGTTAAAGGTAATGGTGGTAAGTTACCCTCATCAAGCCTTTCTTGCGTATGCGCTTTATAATTAGCTAATAAACTCATATATTATCTCCTATTTGATTTAAAAAGTTTATGATATTATAACATAAACAAAAAAATTAGTATGTACAAAAATTGTAATTGAGTGTACAAGTTTTAATTATGTAAACAAAAGTTACATCTATTTTGCTATTTATCTGCTAATGACCACTCTATCACAGGTTATTACTAGTATTTATATATTTTATCTATTTTTATAGATTGTACAGTTTTTGTACTTTATAAACTTGATATTTTAATTTCAAATATGATAAAAATAGTTTAGGTAATATAAATTTTTAAATAGGACAACAAATTGGAAGAGATTTTACAAAAAAAGTTATATAGTGAAATACCACTAACAAAACTTATGAAACTACATATTAAAGAGTATAGTGACTCTTCTTTGATTACAACAGCACCACTTGATATAAATATCAATGATAAAGGGACTGCTTTTGGTGGAAGTTTAAGTACTATTACAATTATTTCAGCTTGGAGTATGTGTTATTTAATAAGTAAAGAGTTGGGATATGATAGTAAAAATATTGCTATTATTAAAAATAACACAAGCTATAAAAGACCTGTTACCAAAGATATCTATTGTATTACTAAAAAACCATCAATAAAAGATATCAATAGTTTAAAAGCAAAGCTTGAAGATAAAAAAACCGCATCAATAAAAATAGAATCAAATATCATAGAAAATGATGAAATATGTGTAAAGTTTGAGGGAGTTTATGTTATAAAACTATAATAGAGATTTTAGCAGGAGTAAAAATGCATATCTTAAAAAAAATAGTATTATTAGTACTAACTCTATCTTTTATTGTTGGTTGTACTCAAAAAACACCTTATACAAATAGGTCACAAATGATTTTTATGTCACAAAAAGAGGAGTTGAGTTTAGGAGAAAAGTCTTACAATGAAGTTTTAAAAAAAGAAGAGGTAATAAAAAATACAAAAGATGCAAACTTAGTTAAACAAGTAGGTAAGAAAATTGCAAATGTAGCTAATAAACCAAGTTTCAACTGGGAGTTTAACCTAGTAAAAAATGATGAAATAAATGCTTTTTGTTTGCCAGGTGGTAAGGTTGTAGTTTATACAGGTATTTTAAAAATAGCAAAAAATGAAGACCAACTTGCAACTGTAATAGCCCATGAGGTAGCTCATGCACTAGCAAGGCATGGCGCTGAGAGAGTAAGCTCTGCAATGCTTCAACAAGGAGTACAAGCTGTGGGAAATATTGTACTTCAAACTGCTGCACCTGAATATACAAATATTTTCAATCAGGCTTATGGAGTGGGAACAAATCTAGCTATTATGCTTCCATATAGTAGATTACAAGAGAGTGAAGCCGATGAAATAGGTATTTATCTTATGGCAAAAGCTGGTTATGATTTAGATGAGGCTGTGAAATTTTGGGAAAATATGAGTAAAAGTTCAAAAGAGTCCATAGAGTTTTTATCAACTCACCCAAGTAATAAAACAAGAATAGAAAACTTGATAAAACTAATAAAAAAGATTAAAAAAACTTAAGTTTTTTTAATCTTTTAGGCTTTTAAGCCATATTTGTAAATACAGCTTGAACATCATCATCATCTTCAAGCTTTTCAAGTAGTTTTCCTACCTCTTCTTGCTGTTGTTCACTAAACTCTTTTGGATCATTTGGTACTCTTTTCAACTCTGCTTTTTTAAGCTCCACACCTAACTCTTCAAACTTTGTACTCATATTTCCAAAATCCACAAAATCAGCAAATGCTATTACTATACCATCATCCTCTTCAAGCTCTTCTAAACCTGAATCAATAAGCTCTAATTCAAGCTCTTCTAAATCCATATCATCAGTTTTTTCAAACTCAAAAATTGCTTTTCTATCAAACATAAACTCTAAAGACCCAGTTGGTACAACTTGACCTCCATTTTTATTAAAAAGCATTTTTACATTTGCAACTGTTCTTGTGTTGTTGTCTGTTGCACACTCAACAAAGATTAAAGCTCCATGAGGTCCCTTACCCTCAAAGTTAACATCTGTATAGTTTTTAGCATCTTTTCCTGTGGCTCTTTTAATAGCGGCTTCAATATTTGCCTTAGGTAAGTTTTGTGCTTTTGCGTTTAGTATAGCTGTTCTTAATGCAGGATTCATCTCAGGGTCATCACCACCTGCTTTAGCTGCAATCTCGATTCCTTTTGCAAGTTTAGGGAAAATTCTTGACATCGCTCCCCATCTTTTCATTTTAGCTGCTTTTCTATACTCAAAGGCTCTACCCATAAAATACTCCAGAATTTTTTTTGTAATCATATCAAAAGAGTCATAAGAAAGTAATTATTCATACACTATAGGCTATAATGCAAATATGATTTATAGAATACTAATAATAATGAGTTTACTTTTTTGTACTGTTTTAGCAAAAGATATAAAGCTTTACTTTAAAAATAACAATATCGCAAATGCACAAACCGCTTTATTGATACTAGAAAGTAAAAAAGAGATAAAAAATCCTAAACTAACTGTACTAAAAGATAAAAAGATAAATATAGACTTTTTTAAAAATCCTTTTTTAAAAAATAGCTTTTATGCTTTAGTACCTGCTTCATACTATACAAAAGCAAATAGATACAAAATCATAATATCTTATTTACACAAAGACCAAAAAATATTTGATTCAATATATCTAAGTGTAAAAAATGGAGATTATGATAGTGAACAAATTACAGTAAGTGGTTCAAAGGTTAGCCTTAGTAAAAAAAATAAAAAAAGAACAAAAAAAGAGTATAAAAATGCTATGAAGCTTTACAATACAGTTACAAATAAAATCTATTGGCAAGACGACTTTATATATCCTTTAGATACTAAAATCACAAGTAAGTTTGGAACAAAAAGAGTATATAACAACAAACTAAAATCCTACCATAGTGGTACAGACTATAGAGCAAAAGTTGGAACTAAAATAGTAGCTTCTAATAGCGGGGTTGTAAAGTTAGCAAAACATAGATTTTATGCTGGAAACTCAGTTGTTATTGACCATGGGCATGGTGTTTACTCTTGTTATTATCACTTAGATAAAATTAATGTAAAAAAAAACCAGCTTGTAAAAAAAAATCAAACTATTGGACTTAGTGGTAAATCAGGAAGAGTTACAGGCCCACATCTACACTTTGCTTTTAGAATAAACTCTATACAAGTTGACCCACTTCAAGCTATAGAAATCTTAAATAAACTAAATTAATTATTTGTTTCAACTATTTTTATTCATTTTTTATATATAATATCAATAAAATTAAAAAGTAAAGGGATATTTTGAAGAAAATTATTTTTCTTACTCTATTAGGTTTTTCTATATCAAGCCTATTTGCAGATGATTTTTCTGATTTCAATGAAGAGTTTAAAACAAAAAAACAAAAAGATATTTTTGACCCACTTAGTGGATACAACAAAGCTATGACAAGTTTTAATGACTTTGTTATTATAAATGCAGTAAACCCCGTAGCCGATGGTTATAGCTATATATTACCTGAACCAATGAGAGTAGGAGTTTCAAACTTCTTTACTAATCTTGCATTTCCCATTAGATTTGTAAATAATATACTACAACTAAAACTCAAAGAGGCTTCTGTTGAACTTGCAAGCTTTACAGTAAATACAATTTGGGGTATTGGTGGTATTTTAACCCCTGCACAAGATGAACTAAAACTTCAAAGATATGATGAAGACTTTGGACAAACATTAGGACACTATGGAGTTGGTAGTGGATTTCATATAGTTTTACCTTTTTTAGGACCATCAAACCTAAGAGATATGATATCTATTGTACCTGATTCTTATATAGGAGCAACTTCAACTACTGGACAAAGTGATATAGGATATAAAATACCAAATAATCAAGCCCAATCATTTGGAATAAGTACATATAATAGAGTAAATAAAGTGTCATTAAATAAAGGACAGTATGAGAGTATCAAAAACGATGCAATACAACTATACCCATTTTTAAGAGATGCTTACGAGCAAAGAAGAAAAAAACAGATTAAGGAATAATAAACATGAACAGATTTTTAAAAATATTAGTAGTAGCTTTGCTAACTTTTAATATTGCAAATGCATTACAAAAAGAGAATATAAAAGAGACTATGGAAAAAAAAGTGGATAAAGCCATAGCTTTATTAAAAGATGAAAATATGCCCAAGGAGCAAAGAGCAAAGGAGTTATTTAGACTTTTTGATGAGATTTTTGATTATGAGCTAATGGCAAAAATCTCTTTAGGAAAGAGTGCTTGGGTAAGTGCAACTAAACAACAACAAGAAAGATATCTTAATCTTTTCGAAAAAAGATTAAAAGACTCATACCTTGATAAATTAGAGTTATACAATAATCAAGATATCAATATCGTTGATTTAGTGCCATACAAAAACACAAGACTTCAACTTCAAACAAAAATAGTAGCAAAAGATGAAACTTACAAAGTAAACTATAATTTTTACAATAAAAATAACAATTGGTTGATATATGATGTGGATTTACTTGGAGTTAGTATTATAAAAACACATAAAAGCCAGTTTGAGGGTATTTTAAAAAATAAAACCTTTGATGAATTATTAAAGTTATTAGAAGAAAAAAATATAATTGATGATTAAAAAAATTTATGACAAGATAGTCTTCAAATTTCCAATAGCAGTTATCGCACTTACGTTAATTGCTATTGGTATTTTGGGTTTTTATAGTACAAAACTTGAAATAGATGCATCTGCTGAAACCCTACTTTTAGAAAATGACCAAGATTTACAGTTTTATAGAGAAGTTAATAAAACCTATCACAACCCTGATTTTTTGATAGTAGCATTTACACCAAACAAAAAGCTACTTTCACAAGAGAGTTTAAATACTATAAGAAGTATGAGTGAAGAGTTTTTGAAAATAGATGAGATAAATAGTATCACTTCAATTTTAAATGTTCCTTTATTTCAATCACCAATAAAACCACTTAGTAGTATTGTTGATGGGGTTAAAACGCTAGAAGATGGAAGCTTTGATAAGAAGCTTGTAAAAAAAGAGTTTTTAAACTCAGAACTTTATACAAATAACTTAGTAAGTAAAGATTTTACCACCACTGCAATAGTTTTAAACCTAAAAGAGAATAAAAAATATCAAGAGTTAGTAGAGAAAAGAAGACTCTATAAAAAACAGAATGATGAAAAAAAACTTGAAACAATACAAGAAGAGATAAGACAGTATACAAAACTACAAAAAGATTTACAAAGCGAATATATAGCACAAATAAGAGAAGTTATAAAACAGCATGAATCATACGGTAAGCTATTTTTAGGTGGTGTTAGTATGATAGCTAATGACATCATAGGATATATCAAAAGTGATTTGATTATATATGGTAGTTCATTAATCATTCTTTTAACACTAATTTTATGGATAATTTTTAGAAAATTAAGATGGGTAGTTTTACCTTTATTTATCTGTTTACTCTCTGTGGTATCAACAACTGGGATTTTAGGACTTTTAAACCTAAAAGTCACTGTAATATCTTCCAACTTTATCTCACTTCAATTGATAATAACACTATCAATAGTTCTACACTTAATAGTAAGATTTAAAGAGTTAGAGGATAAATATCCAAACTCAAACAACTATAAATTAACACTAAATACAATATTATCAAAAATCTCACCCTCATTTTTTGCTATTTTAACCACAATAGTTGGGTTTAGTTCGCTTATTTTTTCAAATATAAAACCTGTAATAAATCTTGGACTTATGATGAGTGCTGGTATTGCAATATCATTAATCATCTCCTTTGTGATTTTTCCTGCAATTTTAATTCTTCTAAAAAATCAAAAATCAAAGGAGCTTAAAACAGATTTTTCACTTATACAGTTGTGTATAAACATTGTACTTAAAAGAAAATTTGCAATATTTTTTGTAAGTATTATACTTGTGATATTTGCTCTTACAGGTTCATCAAAACTTATAGTTGAAAATAGCTTTATAAACTATTTTAAAAAAGATACTCAGATTTATAAGGGTATGAAAGTAATAGATGAAAAACTAGGTGGTACAACACCCTTAGATGTTATTATAAACTTTAAAGATAAAACTATAGAGACAAAGAAGCAAGAAAAGCAGTCAAGTGATGATAGCTTTGGTGATTTTAGTTCTTTTGAAGATGAGTTTGCATCAGCAAAAAATGAAGAACAGTACTGGTTTACACAAGATAAACTTGATACTATAACAAAGGTTCATAACTACTTAGACTCTTTGGATACTGTGGGCAAAGTACAATCACTAGCAACAACACTTAAGCTTGGAAAACTTCTAAATGGTGGTGAACCCCTTGATAGTGTTACTTTAGCTTTACTTTACAATAAACTACCACAAGAATACAAAGATATCATCCTAACTCCTTATATAAATATAAGCCAAAATGAAGCAAGAGTAACGGTTAGAATAAATGATTCAAATCCAGATTTAAGAAGAAATGAGCTTTTAGAAAAGATTGAAACTGATTTATCTAAAATGATTGAAAATGATTATACATCATTTAGATTATCAAACCTAATGGTTTTATATAATAATATGCTTCAATCACTTTTTGACTCACAAATAAAGACTTTAGGGTTTGTTGTAGGTATTATATTTATTATGTTTTTATTGATATTTAGGTCACTTAAAATTGCAATTATAGCAATTGTTTCAAACCTTGTACCTATATCTATAGTATTTGGAATAATGGGATGGCTTGGGATACCACTTGATATTATGACTATTACAATTGCAGCTATATCCATAGGAATTGGGGTAGATGATACTATACACTATATTCATAGATTTAAAGAAGAGTTTAGACATGATAACAACTATGAACGAAGTATGAAAAGAACCCATAAAAGCATAGGTTATGCTATGACATATACATCTTTTGTGGTTATTGTAGGTTTCTCTATTTTAGTTTTATCAAACTTAGTTCCTACTATTTACTTTGGACTATTAACAGTAATTGTAATGGCTACTATACTAACATCCGCTCTACTTTTACTTCCACGACTTTTAATACACTTTAAACCACTAGGTAAATAGGATATTTTAACTCCTATTTACTATTTGTTAACTATACGTTAAAAATATGTTAATACTAATACCTTATAATTGTTTTATCGGTTAAGTAGATACTACTTAATTTTGATGAAGTTTTTTTAACTTAAACTCTCCTACGTAACAATATACAAGTTAAAATATAGTGTTTGTGTTCCCCCTACACAAACACTTGTATAATTTCAATATAAGCTTAATACTTTATAATTATACAAAAATTTATAGAAGGATTATTATCTCTTATGATAAATCTAGATGCAACACAAAAACAGTTAATATTTAATAACCTAAATGAACATGGTGAACTATCATGTATAAAAGCTTTTAAAGCAGCTAAAATGATGGGAATAAAACCAAAACATATGGCACAAATTACAAAAGATTTGGATATAAAAATCACAAACTGTGAGCTTGGTGTTTTTGGCAAACTACAGTTTACTAATAGAATTGATACAATATATAATAAACTATCAAATAACTCAAAAGAGAATAAAAAAGTACAGTGTGAAATAGCGTGGAAGTTAGCCCAAGAAAAAGGCTCGACTCTTAAGAAAGTAGGAGCTTCAATAAAAAACTCCGACTTGAAAGTAACCCATTGTCAGTTAGGTTGCTTTTATGATGAAGAGTTTGAAGATTTTGAAAAGGTGCGTGGCAATACCACTTTTAACTAACCTAATACTCTATTTAGACAAGGCTTGTTTTATATATCTTTCAAATACAGCTTTGTCTGTTTCACCTACAAACTTTCTTATATAATCACCATTTTTATCGTATAAGTAGTACTCAGGTACTTTAGATACATCCCCTAAATCATCTGTAAATTTAAAGTTCTCTTCACCAATAGTTACAGGATACTTAATATCATGCTCTTTTACAAAAGCTTCTATCTCTTCTTTTGTTTTATCCTTTTCAAAGAGTACTGATATTATTTCAAACTCACCTTCATACTTTTGTGTAAGCTCATTCATATGCGGTATTGCTTCGATACAAGGAGGACACCATGTGGCAAATACATCTACTAAAATCACTTTTCCTTTATGCTCTTTAAAATCAATTCCTGTAAGAGTTGTTTCTAAATTTATTCTATTTCCATCTACTGTTTTTAGACTAAACTGCTTTGAATCAAAGTTTTTATTTATAGCCTCTTTTGATTTATCCTGTGCCACAAGACTCTCATCTATACCACCTTTTGTATCACATCCACTTAATAAAAAAAGTGATGATATTAAACCTATTGTTATAAAACTTTTTTTCATCTTCATTCCTGTTTATTTTAAATTTTAAAATTATATATTATTTATATTAATACTTTATAAATATAAAACTTTTTTTTAATCTATTATCTTTGGTATTTTTATAGTAAAACAAGCACCTTTGTATTTTATATCTTCATACTCAAACTCTATATTAGAGACTTCTATAGTTCCATTTAGTCTCTCTTTCAATATCTTTTTTGACATATACAGACCTATACCTGTACCCTTGTCTCTTTTTTTTGTAGTAAAGTAAGCATCAAAGATTTTTGACTTATTAGACTCATCAACTCCACCTGCATTATCTGTAATTTTTAAAATCAAATAATCACCTTCAAGTTTTGTTGAAATAAAAATAAACCTTTTTATACTATTTTCTAATTTTGTTAACTCATCTCTTGCATTATTTACTACATTTAAAATCACATGTAGTAGTTGATTATCATATAGTTTTAATTCACAGTTTTTAATATCTTTTTTTACTTTTATATCTCTATTATATAGTTGTGCTTTTGTTAGGTTTATGCTTTTTTCTATTACTGTTTCTATATTTGTAGTAACTATGTTCTTTTTTGGTTTAAAAAAGTCCCTAAACTCATCAATAGTATCTGATAGATGATTTGTAGCTTGAAGTATCTGTTTCATATTATTTAATGTATTTTTATCATCATATATTTTCATATCTTTTTGTACAACTACACTACTTGAAATAGTTGATATTAGATTTAGTGGTTGCTTTAACTGATGAGCAATATTTCCTATCATCTCACCCATAGCAGCCATGCGTGATTGCTCAACAAGCAAGGCTTCACTCTCTTGAAGTTGTAATGTTTTTTGAGATACAGTGTGACTTAGTTTTCTATTTTGTCTTAAAAATAGTGTGAAAATAATAAGTACCAAAAGACTAATCAAAATAGAAAACAACAAAATAGTATCTCTACTTTGTTTATAAAAACTCATTGCATCAACTGTTTTTATGCAGACTAATGGCTCTTTTTTATTATTTACTATACATATAAAATTAGTAATAGTATATAGTGATAAATCAAGCTTTTTACTAATATCAAATATTAAGCTATTTGTATGCAATGTATAATCTCTGTTTTTATCTTCTATTTTGTATTTACTTACTATATCTATTTTTTCAAATGATATATCAAGATTATTTAAGTAATTACTATTAAGTAGTTTACCTGCGTACATATAGCCATTTATAGGCTTTGTAGCATCACTATTTGTAGTTCCTGTTTTTACAACAAAATATACCTTATTATCAAACCTTACAAAGCTTTTATTTATACTCTCTTTTTTTATATTATCTTCAAAGGTTTTTGTGATTTTCTCTTCAAGTTTTGCTGTTTTTTGAGTATCTAAAAACTTTGAAAATAGTAGTTTATCATCAAGTGAGGTATAAAGCATAAAGTCAAGATTTAAAGCTTCCAATGTTCCACTATCTTCTCTAAAGTTATCATAGATATAAGCTTGATTTTGATTTTGTATGAACTCATAAGTTTGGTCCCAGTTTGCATAGTCCACTAGTATTGAGTTTATATTTGAAAAGCTCTTTTTTATTTGACCTATTAGATTCTGCACTTTTTTGTGGTTTTGGTCTTTTTCAATATTTATGTAGTCACTACTAAAATAACTGCTTGTAAAATAGAAAGTAACTACCACTGTAAAATATAAAGCTATTAAAGAGATATATTTTTTACTCATACTTTAACTTACCTTTAAAAGACGGTCTATTACCTCTTTTGCTTCTTTGTCATCAAAAAAAAGATTCATTTTTAGTTCATTGTTTATTCTTTTTATCATCTTTTTTTTCTCTTCAAGTAGTTTCTGCTGGTCATTACCATATGTATCAATAAGCTCTTTTATCTCATTTTCATAGGCTTGTATGACCTCTTCTTTTTTCATAGCACTGGGTTTTGTTTCATACTGCTGCACACTATTAAATCGTCTTATTAGTAGCATAAAAGCAGCTGCTAATAAAAACAGTATTAATATTGTTGAGACTTCACTACTCATGATTTCACTTCTGCCTTGCAATACTTCTAGCTTCTAAAGCAATAGTTTCAGCTCTTCTTGCTACTTCAAGAGCTTTTGCTGCTGCTTTATTTGTCTCTTCTTCATTCTCTAACTTCTCTATTCTTTCAAGAACTGACCTATAGCTTACATGACCAATAGTTTCTAAAACTCCTGTTGAGCTAATAACATGCTTAATAAACCCTAATTCTTTCCAATTGTCAGTTAGCTTAGTATCTATATATGAAGCAAAATCAATACCAATATCTGTACTATTTGACACAAAAGCTAAGTCTAAATCAATATCATCACACTTTCCAAACATATTGTAATATAAATCTTTTAGTACAGTTTTATTAGCTATATTTGAAATATAGTCATAAACTTTTTGTTTATTATCATGCTTTAGCATATATTTTAGTATCACATCTGATATTGCACTTTGTTGTGACTCTAAAAGTTTTTCAAAGTTATTAGTACAGTTTTCATATACCTCTTTTGAGTTCTCTTTTGAGAGTTTTTTTATAAACTTGAAAAACTCTAAATTATGAGAATAACTAAACCTATTTAGTGTATCTATTAGATAATTTAAAAGCTCTTTTTTATTTGAAGCTTTTGAAGCGTATGTTACTATTGCATCTACATTTTTAACTTCATTTTCATCTATTACTAAAGTATCCATATAGCTTTTGATATCTTGTGATAAGTCATTTTCTAAAAGCTCTTGGGATTTATCTTCATAATATTTTGTTAGTTCATGTAGTGCATACTTTTTCGAGTTTGTTGCTATTTGCTTATAAAGTGATGCTATATGTTCATATTTTGAAATCTTTTCATCTATATCTAAACCCTTTAGTAGTTCTAGCTCATACTTCAAAATATCATCTTTTTGTAAGTTCATACTTTGGGCTACTTTTATACCTCTTTTTGGAAGCTCTTGGGCTAATTTCTCTAGCTTTTCATTGTAGTCTTGAATATCTTTAGAGTTTTGTACTTGTGATACAAGCTTCAAAGCTTGAGAAGTTTTAATAGCTTTTCTTATAAAATAGTATGCTATTAAAACTGCTACTAAAATAACTATCACTACACTATAAACAGCACCTGAATTTGCTACATAAACTTCAGAGATGTTGTAGTTTGTTTGATTTGCTAGCTTAAAAAACTCTTTTATATTTTCAAAAAATGACATATAGGCTTCCTTTTATTTTATATATTAAACATAAAGTATACATTGATTTTTCTTAATTTTTTTACTAAATATCACATAAAAATCATAACAACTTCTTATTGATACTTTACTCTACTTTTTTGCTCTTTTATAAAATAGTAAAGACACCAAAATCAAAATATATGATACCAGTGATAAAAAAGGAATAGTAATAAATCCAAACCAACTAATATACTTAGTAGAACACGGAACACCTTGCTTACATGGGACTGCACTTTCAGGAATAATACCTAACATAAGTAAGTTATGATATATAGCTATTAAAAGACCTGCTAAAACTAAAGGAAGTGAATACTTCAAAACTTTGTCATCAGGATATAGTAAATTTATTAAGAAAATAAAAACAAGGGGATACATAAAAACTCTTTGATACCAACACATATTACAAGGTATAAAGTTCATTATATTTGAAAAAAACAGGCTACCTAAAGTGGCAGTTGTAGCTACTAAAAAAGCAAAAAGTATTAAGTTTGATTTACTCAAGTGTTAACTCCTAGGATATAATATAAAAAAAAGATTATATCCAAAAAGAGTTAATAAAGAAGCTTATTCTCCTCCTCCAACACTTGCATTTAACTCTGCATGTGGTTCATTTCTAGGAATTGAATCACATTTTGCAATAGATTTATTTAGAGCTTCAAAAAAAGCAGGAATATTCTCATAAGGAATATCAACTTCAGAAGTTTTAGTTTTCCCGTGTGAATATATAGCAATATTTACAACAGGACTGCTGTATTCACCATAAGGTTTCTCTACATGTTCTATTTTTAAAATATCATTTGTAGTATGTGCTAGTTTAAATTTTTCAATTTCAATGTGTTGTGATGGCATATCATGCTCCTTTTTTAAGATTTGACAAAATTGTAGCATAAAATAGTAGCATAAAAGATACAAAACTACTTTTTTATTGAAGTAGCTGTTAAAAAAACGTAATTTTTACCCGTAATCGTAACACGATAACCCTTTTGTTGTAAATATTTTTTACAAAAATAGACATCCTTGTACAACAAAGACTGCTCACTAAAATTATAGTTTGGTGCAACTGCTCCATATACCATCTCATAATTTCTCCACCTACAGTTTGGAAACCCTAAGATAATACTGCCTTTTTTCTCTAAATAGTCCTGAACCAATTTCATAAATATCTCTTTTAGATTCATAGAGGTGCTTTGTATTGTTCCAATAGATATGATTAGTTCAAATCTTCCTAGATTTAACTCATCTAATCTATTTATATCATGGGAATAAAAATCAAAGTTTGAACTACTAAATCTACTTTTAGCATGGCTTATAGCACTACTACTAAAATCCACACCTACAAACTTTTTTTCTAAAATATTTTCATAGGTTAAAATATCTTTTATCAAAGCAAACTCATCGCCTTTATTTATGCCTAAGTTTAGTATAGTTGTTTTATCTTCAATTTTTACATTTTTTAAAGCCTGCTTATAGTAGTGCAAAAAACTTGGCTCTTCATTTTTTGATATTCTAAAAAAGCTTGAGTTTACACCATATTTTTCATTGATATTATCATAATACTTTAGATGAAAGTTATCTTTATCCTCAAGCTTTTTAAAACTCAATAAAACAGTATCATGTGAAACTACTTCAGGAGTTAGCATCTTACAGTTAAAAAGTTCAGCTAAGTCATTGTAAGACTTATAAGAGCGGTAGATATATTTGTTATTGTTTAGATATACCACTTCCCCACAGTATAAATCCAAACCAAAGTCTGGATTTAAAACCTCTATTTGTACCTTTTCTTTTGTAGATAACTCTTGTATAAAGTATTCATATATTTCAAGCATAGAAGCTGTATAGTTATTCATCATCGTCATCATCTAGCTCATCAGTTTTTTTATTTTTTTTGTGATTTTTTGAGAACTTTTTTATACCATCTAGTTCATACTCTATTGCTATAGTTGATATTGTTATTTCAAAGATTGCAGTTACCAAAGAAGCACACATCAAAAGAAGACTAATACCAAATATAATATTGCCAATAGCCCTAAGCTCAATAAAAAGCAAAAACATAGAAAAAGTACAAAGAAGTAGAGACAACACCCCTAAAAGTTGCATCAGTTTTATTAAATCAACTCTTTTCTTTAAGTTTTTTATCTGCTTTGAAGCTTTTGGAACCCTACCATCTCTAGCATTTGCACTAAGACCTCTAATAAGCTGAGCTGTTGTTAGAAACCTACTAGTATATGCAAGCAAAAGCAAAGAAATAGCAGGAAAAAGTAAAGCAGGAGTAGTTAAAGCTATATCCATTTTTAACCTTATTTATTTTCTTAAGTTTTCTATAGTATCTTTTTCAAGCCCTGTTTTTAAAGCAATTGTTTCATTATCAAGAATATCTAGTAGGTTTTTTGCTATACTTATTTTCTCTTCTTTAATGCCTTTCTCCATGCCTTTCTCCATGCCTTTCTCCATGCCTTTTTCCATGCCTTTTTCCATGCCTTTTTCCATGCCTTTTTCCATGCCTTTTTCCATGCCTTTTTCTATACCTTTTTCTATGCCTTTTTCTATGCCTTTTTTTTCAGCTGTTCTCAAAGCATTTATTTCATCAAACTCTTTTATGCTCATATAGTCATAAACCTCTAACTCTTTTTTATTCCACTGCGTTTGTGTTGCTATACTAAAAGCCTCTTTGAAATCTTTTAGGTTTTCATATTGACTTGGTACTACATCTAAATTAGATGCATTTTTTATGAAGTATATCCATTTGTCAAGTATAGTCTCTAAATCTTCTAATGGCTTATCAAACTTAGGTAACTCTATAAAACTAAACTCAAAATCTTCTAAATCTTGAGTATTTGTTTCTTGGTTTATTATCAAGTGTCTTGAGATATAGCTTTTGTTTTGAAATATATTGAAGTTTAATATTCCTATAAAATATACTTTTTTTAGTTGTGAATAGTCAGAACTCTTTGGTAACTGTTGGGTATATGCTTTTGAAGTATAGTACAAGCTTCTTTTAGTAAAATCACCCAAATCTTTTCTTTGCATTTCAACCAAAAAATTCTCATTGTTTTTATTTGTAGCTTTTATATCTAAAATAGTCTCTTTTAGTTCAGGAATTTTTGGTATTTGATATGGATTTGCCATTGTTACATCTACAATAGCCTTTTCATCTTTGAAGTTCAGTACAGAGTTTAAAAAGGATATTAAAATATTCTTATGTCGTAAATCCCCAAATATCTTTTTAAATGCCAAGTCATTTTTTGGATCTGCAAATTTCATATCTTCTCCTGCTTATTTTTATTATTATATCATAAAGTTTTATACTATAAAATCACCTGCATTATAACGACTATACTATATCTGTATAATACCTGCCATTTTTAAGATAACACCACTTACAAGTGCTATTATAGCTATATTATACATTCTTAGGTTTGTAAATTTTTTATCATAAAACCTATCTCTTTCTATAATATAGTCTCTTATGGTTGTCTCTTGAGCATTTGTTAACTTCTCTATTTTTAAAGCTAAGTTATTTATAGAGTTTTCAACTTGTTCAAATCTTTTATCTACTTGCTTAAATCTTTCATCAACTTTTTCAAAGCGTTTGTCCATATCACTTTGCATTGAATCAAAGCGTTTGTCCATATCACTTTGCATTGAATCAAATCTTTCATCAACTTTTTCAAAGCGTTTGTCCATTTCGCTTTGCATTGAATCAAATCTTTCATCAACTTTTTCAAAGCGTTTATCCATTTCGCTTTGCATTGAATCAAATCTTTCATCAACTTTTTCAAAGCGTCTATCCATACTACTTTGCATAGCTACTTGACTATTTTTGATTTCATCTATTTGATACTGCATATGGTCAAACCTACTTTCAAAATACTTTGTTGTAGGTATTACATTTGCTACTAATACATCCATATACTCTTGATTTAGTTTTAAGCCTCTGTCTTCTTTCTCTTCTGACATTTTAGAGCCTTTGCTTATGTTTTTGTTATTATATCATAAAATTGTTGAGTAGCGAAATGTATTATGACAGCACAGAAGTTTAGTTAGAGTATATTTTAATACCTCTCCCACTCCATACTGCTTATATTTTTCTCATTGCTATCAAACTCTATTCCCACAAGATATATATCTTTTTTCTCATCTAAATATTTCTCATAGTATTTTTTATCTTTTATTTGAGTTAGTGCTTCATCCTCTTTTCCATCTACCTTCTCACATAGATATTTTCTTTGTAGGTTCAGTTGTAGCGATATAATCTATAATATAATCTGACAATGACATTTTTACTTCAAGGTTTGGTATTTTTAGATGATATTCAAAGCCACCTCTTCTTTTTTCTATTTGTTTATCAATAGTCATCTATTAGTACTACTACTTTTTGGTTATACTTCTCATTTGCTTTTAGTATAAGTTCTCTAAAGCATCCTGCTACACTATTTATTGATTCACACTCA
>JBNJFB010000041.1:0-21283 GCA_051746405.1 Campylobacterota bacterium | reverse complement strand
AAGGAGGACAAAAACTAAAAATATTTACGCTATAATTTTAATCTGCAGGTGGGTCATTTTTATTCAAAAAAGTGGGTCAAATTTCAATCAAAATTTTCACTTGTATAGAAAGACCTATATAGTCAGCTTTTACATAGTATGGTTTATCGCTTTCAAGAACTTCTCTTACGTAGTTTTTAAACCAATCTTGATTATCTGCTTTGATGTTTTGAATTTCCTTTTGTAATCTATAGTCTGTACTTTTCATAGCTATCTCCTTATGCTGCTATTTTGTAATGTGGCTCTTTAATAGATGCAATTTTTTCTGCAATATCCCACAAACCTTTATTTACTTGTGTATCTGTTGTGATACTTTTTATCTCTTTACTTGTAAAGCGTCTATCACTTTGTTTATTTACTCCACTTATATTCCCTCTTATTAAATGTTCTTGAATAGTGTTTAGTGTTGTGTAAAGGTCATCTTTTTCATCTTCAACTCTATGAGGGATTAAAAGGTCATTTGGATTAATTTCTAAATGTTCTTCAAATCTAAGTGGTATAGATAACTTTGCAAAAGTTTGTTTTTCTAAGTTTGATAGTTTAATGGATGATAGGGTTTTTATTTTATCAAGTAGTTTCTCTTTTACAGCAGTTATCTTAGATACTGCATTTGCTACATCATTATCTCTATCTCCTAAGTGTTTTATCTTATAGCTTTCAAATACACTATCAGATAACACTAAGCCATTGGCACACACAAATCTATATATACCAGCACTAATAGAAAAACTTTTAGTTCTATCGTGACTATTAAACAATAACAGTTCAACTGCATTTTCACTAGGGTTTAATAAGTCTTCAAAGTGCCTAAATCTTACACAGTGTTGTTGGTATCCTTGTTTATTTTTATCCCTTACATCAGCTTGGCTTACACTTACTGGATACCAATGATTAGCTTTAATCTCTTCTATTACATCAATTGTTGGAATAAAGTGATACTTCTGGCTTACATCAAAGTGAGGTTCACTTGTAAATAGCGTTGGTGCTAACTCTTGTAGCTCTTGGTTTTTTAATGGATTAATTGACATTTTTATTTCCTTTTTTATCTTTATGGTTAAAAGCTTTTTAGCTAAGACTAATCTTTTTCATCTTCTAGTGTTTCTTTGATTATTGTTGCACTTGCAATAATAACTGCAAGAATTACTGATGGTGGTATCATCTTATTATGCTCCTTGTAGTGGTTGATAGTATGAGTTATTTATGGAAGTAGTTTTTGATTCTTTTTCCATATTATCTATCTCTTTACTTGTTGGCTCATTACTAAAGTGATTTAGCCACTCTTGAAATGACCAATCTAAAGCTTCCTCTTTTTCTTTGTTTTTTTCTAGTTGCTCTTTAACTTTCATATTTCCAATCCTTTATCTTGTATTTTTCTTTTTTTAGATTTAGGATGAATAAGCCTTTGAATGATTGATTGTGGAATTGTGTAGTATTCCATTTCATTATCTCTTAGCATGATTGCTCCTTTTATAGGTTTTCAAAGACTGCAAAAATATTTAGCCTTTGATTCAAACTAATGATATATGAATGAAAAATTTTGAAAATTGAAATAGTCATAAAACGACACTACCTGTCTTTTAAATATGTTATTATTTCTACAAATGTAAAATAAAATAATTAATCAAATATTAAGGTAGTTTTATATAGGATATTAATTATTTTAAAGTTTATATACTTGTTATATTAGAATTGAAAAATAAAAAAAGTTTATTGTATTTTATACTATTCAATTTTAATTAGTAAGATAGTAATATATTTTAATATGTGGATAATAGATATTTTTAATTAAGGAATCTTATGTCAAGTGTAAATGTTTATATAAAAGAAAATGTGAAACAAATTGCAAAAAAAGAAAAAAACGTATTAGTTACTCCAGACATCCCAGAAAATAAATTAAACAATGCCGTGAAAGCATTTAAATGTGAAGAATTTTATGAATCTATCTTAGCAATTTATGATAATAGTATGTTTAATAATGCTAAATGCGGCTTAGTATTTACAGGTGAAAAATTTATTCATATTTCTTGTGGCACTTTTGTTTATGCTGATTTGGAATCTGTTGAACATATTGTAAATATTACAGTAAATGATAAAGGCAAAAAGGATAAGGATGAATTTATAGTTATCAAAACAAAAGATGGTAAAAAACATAAAATAAAAAGCGATTTGACTTTTGCAAATATGAAAAATCTAGTAAATTTTTTGAATACAATAATCACAGACTTTTCTGACTTTAAAGAAGAAAATCAACTTACTACAATTTCAGAAATGTCAGAAGAATTTAAAAAAGCATATTTAAGAATTATAGTAAATATGACATATGTAGATGATGAAGAAATTGATGAGAAAGAACTTGCCGAAATTTTACTTCTTATGACAAGACTGGAATTAAGTAAAGATTCTAGATTTGATATAAGAGCATACATTACTGAAATATCTCATAAAAATTTATTTAGCATGGAAGATTTAATTTCAACAATCAAAGAACACTCTGAATCAAGTCATTTTCAATCAATAATGATTTCTCTTATTAAAGATATGATAAATGTACATTTTAGTACTAATGATTCGATGAGTAGAGATTTTAAATTTTTGACTGAAAACCAAAGTTTATTTAACTTATCAGATAAAGAAATTGATTTAGCATTTAGTGTAGTTGAAAACGATTATAAAATGTTAAATGAAGACCTAGACGATAATGCCATCAAAAAAAATGCAGAAGATTTAGCAAGAAAAGCAACTGCTGCAGGTGCTCCACTAGCAGCAGTTTATATTTCAGGTTCTGTAGTAGGTATGTCAGCAGCTGGTATTACATCAGGATTAGCCACTTTAGGAATGGGTATGGGTATGACTGGTGGTTTGGTTGTGGTAGGATTAATTGGAATAATGACATATAAAGGGTTGAAACATCTTACAGGTGCAAATGAACTAGATAAATATAAAACTAGAGAATTAATGCTTCATGAAGTTATTAAGCAAACACAAAAAACCATATCACTAATCAATAATGATATTAACTTTGTTGTTCAAAAATTAAATGACTTACAGTTAACACAAAATGATTTAGAAGTAGATAATGAAAATATAAAAAATCTATTAATTCAAAAAAATGCAGAAAACAACAGGCTTAAGAAAATTATAAAATCATTTCAAATTATAAAATCATTTCAAAATGCTTCAAATATTGTTGTTTATAAAGTTGATAAATATCAAAATTCATTAAATCAATTACAATGTCCTAGAGAACTTGATGTATCACGATTAAAATCATTAACATCAGAGCCAATGAAAAAGCCGTTATTTGATTTTATCATAAATAACTATGAAGAAAAAACAACTGAAATAAAAGGAAAAGAAAGAAAATCTGTAATGTTAAAAGAGAATATTGATACTGAAGTTCTTGATAAAATGGGAGAAATATTTAAATCAATTGGATATTTTAACATGGAAAATATTATCACAGGTAAAACTTTAGAAGGAATTGCAAATTTTAAAAAAGGTGTCATTGGATGAAAAAAGACTATCTAAAAGATGAAGCAAATACATTAAGAGTACAAAAACATCAGTTAAATAATTCAATAAATAAATTATCTGAAGTTGATGCTATTTTATCTCAAATGTCAAGAAGTGCTGATGCTGTAAAAGAGAATAATCAAAACTATATAAATAATGATGAATACAATAATAAAGTATTTAATCTGTCGGAAACTGAATATATAGATAGTAAAAATGAAATTGATGCTATTTTATCGCAAATGTCAAAAAAAGAAAAAAAAGATCTAACAGTTATTGAGCAAATAGATAATATTAAGATTGATAACAATATGTCTTGGGAAGAGTATTTAAATTCTATAGAAGAATATAGTTTTAAGCATAATCTTGATTTGATAGAAGATCCTTTTAAATCATTAATGACAAAATCTCAACAAGTAAACCTTCAAAAGAAAATTAAAGACGAATTTGCTTTAAAAAATGCACAATGTGATAAATATGACTATATGATTGCAGGAACATGTGGAGTAATAACAGGATTAATAGATGTTTTATTTGTTGGTGCTCCTGGAGATAGTAAACTTGGTGATATAGCAGATGAACAAGCAAATATAATTACAGAAAATTTTGCAGGATTCTTAGGATGGGATAAAGATAAAGCAATTGAGAAAGGTAGTAACACAACGGCAAGTGCAATTGGGTTTTTAGAAAAGAAATTCAAAATAAACTATGATCATGCTACAACTCATGCCACAGGTGAAACAGTTAAAAACTTATCTTTAAAAAACCACCACTTAAAAGGATTAGGACACTCTCCTGATATTATAGGATTATTTTTTTCGGTACTGAACCAATTTACAAATACTTCATCTTTTATAAGTAATGGTCAAATTATAACTATTGAAACAGAAGAATTTGAATTACAAGGACATAATTTTATTGCTAAAATATTTTGTGGTGTTGCCAATTGGTTTGGTCATATTATGTCAGACTGGACAGGATCATCTGGAACTGTAGGACAAGGCGGAAGAGGAACAGGAGTTCCAATACCTTTTTACAATCTTTTTCAAATGATTAATATTGGTGAATTTGGACAACATAAACAAAGCTTTGCAACAATAACAACAAAAGTTTTTGAAGAAGGTTACGATGCAAGACATGCAATGGCTATGGCTGTTCCTGTTTTAATAAATGAGCTACTTATTAGATTTATGTATACTATGAAATTAAGATTTTACCATCAAAAAGATTGGAAAGATTGTATTCCTAAAGATAGTGTTCCTGAAGTAAGAAGTATGTTATTGGTAGGTCATGGTGTCTTATGTTTAATAGATGGAGCAGACGCATATATCCGTTCTGGTTCAGGTGCTGATATGGTTGCTTTTTTATCAAGAACAAATTTAATAGCCTGGACTAGATTTGGGCAACTTGCATTAAAAGAAGTGTATGCTTGGTATAATAGTGGACATATTGATGCTGATGCAGTTGATGAATATATCAATAATGATTTAAAAAGAATGTTAAAATAACTAAATGTACTAATTGTTTTGAAAACAATAATATTTTTTACTTGTTTTCTACATAAAGTACAATAAAAACCAATCAAAATGGATACAGTTTATAAGAAAGCAGATATAGTTTATGACAAAATCACACGATACACTAGCTCAAAGATTATCTTTGATTTTAACAAAACTTAATAATGGTGAAAGTTTCACAGTAAAAGAGTTAGCACAAGAGTTTAATGTAAATGCTAGAACTATTCAAAGAGACATTAACGAGCGACTCTCTTACATTCCTATACAAAAAGATCTTGACTACTATAGTATGAAGAGATATGCTCTTGGAAAACTAAGCTTTGAAGATATAAAAAGCTTTGCTACTTTAAGTGGTATAAAAAACTTATATCCATCACTATCAAATAAGTTTATTACAGATATTTTAAATGAGAAAATAAATAGTGCTTACCTTATAAAGAATCAAGGTTTTGAAGATATAAGTAACAACAAAGAAAACTTTGAACTTATAAGTGCAGCTATTGTAAAAAATAGTCCAGTACAGTTTAACTATAAAAGTAAACATAGGACTGTAAACCCCTACAAACTTATAAACAATCATGGTATTTGGTATTTATTAGCAGATGAAGACAATAAACTAAAAACTTTTACTTTTTCAAAGATAGAAGAGTTTAAAGGTGAAGATGATGCTACAACATTTATACCTAAAAAAGAGTTTTTAACACAGATTGAAAACAATACACTTAACTGGTTTACAAGTGATGAACTTATTGAAGTAACACTTCAAATTGACAATACGGCTAAAGAATATTTTACTAGAAAAGAGATGTTACCCAATCAAAAATTTATAGACCAAAATGAAAATTATTTTCTCATTTCTACAAAGGTATCTTATGATGATGAGATATTAAAGTTTGTTAAGTATTGGATACCTTATATTAAGATTGTTAAGCCACAATATTTAAAAGAGAAGTTGGATAATGTGTTGAAAGAATATCTAAGTTATATTAATTAGTAAATATTAGACTACTTGACAAAGCTTAGAATTAATGGTAAAATTCCAGCATAACTAGTAAAGACTGTACTAATTTTTAGTTTGTATATGTTAGTATATTAATATTGGAGTGATACATGGATGATAAACAATTTAACCTTTTACTTAGAGAGCTAAAAGGTGGGCTAAAAGTAGAACAGTTTGCAAAGCTTATCTATCTTTTAGTGGCTTGGAAAAAGCTATCTTCACAGATAGAAAAAGAAGAACTTACTTTTGAATACTTTTATAATCAAAAGATAGATACAAAGAGATTTCAATCTGTTATAAAAGCTTTATCAAAATCTATAAAACTATTCGAACTATTTTTAAATCAAAACATTAGACTTGAGAAATTAGAAAACGACCAATTAATCAAACTTTTTAGTATAGCTAACGAAGAGTTGGCTGTACCAAATGTTTTTGATGTTTTTTATTCTATGTTTGATGGATATATGGATTTTTCAGTTGCCAATCAAATAGCAGATTTTGGAGTAAAGTTATTAAATGGTAAATGTAATGATATATACTCACCTTTTAGTAATGGTTACAATATAGCATATTACACAAATAAAAAGATATTTGCAGAGTCTTTTGCAGATGAATTTATCATCAAACTTATGAAGATAATAGATGATGTATCTATAGATTTTAATTTTACAGACCCATTAGAAAACCCAACTTATACAAATCCAGGTGCTCCACACTTACTAAAACAGTTTGATTGTGTTTTATCTTTTCCTCCTATGGGGTTATCTACAAACAATGAGTTTTTACATACAGATAAGTTTAATAGGTTTAAATTTCATAAAATTAAATCAAATCAAGATGTAGCACATTTTGAACATATCTTAGCTCAATGTAGTGGAAAAGCAGTTGTTTTGATGCCTGTAGGATTAACTTATAGAGGTAACCAAGATGAAGAGTTTAGAAAATACCTTATTGAAAACAATCTTTTAGAAGCCGTAATACAATTACCACCAAATTTACATAATGCAACTTCAATAGAAACTACATTTATCATTATCAACAAGCATAAAAAAGATAAAAATGTTTACTTCTTAAATTTAAAACATGAAAGCTTTATACATAGGATTGGAAGAAGACTCACACTTAATGGTGTTGATAAGATAGTATCAATTTATGAAAATAAAGAAGAGTTAGAAAATATTTCAAGACTTGTAAATACAAATGAGATAGTAAATAACAATTACTCGTTTGCCATTGATAGATATATAATTTCAAAAGAGATTAAATATGCACAAAAACAGCTAAATAATTTTGTGTTGGTTAAGTTAGAAGATATAGCAGATATTAGAAGATCACAACAATTTAAAGATGAAGGTGAAGGCAAAGAAGTATATGAAGTAACGCCATCAGACTTTAATAAAGCTGGATTTCTTTTAGAGTGTGGGAAAATCAAACAAATTGGTTCACAGGACAAAAGACTTCAAACCTATAAATTAGAGCATTACGATTTATTACTAAGTACAAAAGGAACTATTGGAAAAGTAGCTATTGTTGGTGAAACTACCAGAACAATCATTGCTTCTCAAGCAGTACAGGTTATAAGGCTAAAAGATAGCGATAAAAAAAATAAAGCAATAGCTTTATATATGTTTTTAAAATCTACTTTAGGGCAAACGATACTTTCAACTTTACAGTCAGGCGTAGCTATGCCCCAAATAGCAACAGCAGAGATAAAAAAACTAGGTGTTCCCATTTTAACAAAAGAGCAAGAAAAACAAACGGTTTTAAACTTCAATAGTGAGATAAAAATGTATAATGAAATAGATAAAATTCATACAGATATTCAATCAATTCACAGTCAGTTTTTAGGAGACAAATAGATGAATCAGGCAGTACATAACAAATTAGTAAGTTTTATATGGTCAATCGCAGATGATTGTCTAAGAGATGTTTATGTTAGAGGTAAATATAGAGATGTTATTCTCCCTATGGTGGTGCTAAGAAGACTTGATGCACTTTTAGAGCCTACAAAAGAAGTGGTGCTTGAAGAACTTAGATTTCAAACAGAAGATTTAGGTGTAACTGATATATTAGATATGGATATGGGACTAAAAGATGCCAGCGGATATGTATTTTACAACACAAGTAAATGGACACTTCAAAAATTATATAACACAGCAACAAATTCATCTCAAATATTAGAAGCAAATTTTACAGAGTATCTAAATGGTTTTAGTCCAAATGTACTTGAAATCGTAGAAAAATTTAATCTTAAAACACAAATAAAACATATGGCTTCAAAAGATGTCCTTCTTAATGTTTTAGAGAAGTTCACTTCACCATACATAAACCTAACCGACAAAGAAGCACTTGATCCAGATGGTAAAAAACTTCCATCCCTTACAAATCTTGGTATGGGGTATGTGTTTGAGGAGCTTATACGAAAGTTTAATGAAGATAACAACGAAGAAGCGGGAGAACACTTTACACCTAGAGAAGTAATAGATCTTATGACACACATTGTTTTTGATCCATTAAAAGACAATCTTCCACCAGTTATAACTATCTACGATCCAGCATGTGGAAGTGGTGGTATGCTTACAGAGTCTCAAAATTTTATAAAAGATGTAGAGGGTAAGATTAAAGCTATGGGAGATGTATATCTTTATGGAAAAGAGATAAATGACGAAACTTATGCCATCTGTAAATCAGATATGATGATCAAAGGTAACAACCCTGAAAACATCAAAAACGGCTCAACCCTTGCAGTTGATGATTTTAGTCATGTAAAGTTTGACTTTATGCTCTCAAATCCCCCTTATGGAAAATCATGGTCAAGTGATCAAAAATATATCAAAGACGGCAAAGAGATTATCGATCCTCGTTTTATAGTAAGACTTAAAGACTACTGGGGAGAGACAAGTGAATGTGATGCTACTCCAAGAAGCAGTGACGGGCAGCTACTGTTTTTAATGGAGATGGCAAACAAGATGAAACCGATATCTTCAAGTGCCATAGGAAGCCGTATAGCTTCTGTTCACAATGGTAGCTCACTTTTTACTGGTGATGCAGGCAGTGGAGAGAGCAACATAAGACGCTATATCATCGAAAATGACTTGTTAGATGCCATTATCCAGCTACCAAATAACCTTTTTTATAATACAGGTATCACGACTTACATATGGCTGCTTTCAAACAATAAAGCTGAGCATAGAAGAGGCAAAGTACAGCTTATAGATGCAAATGACCTCTATAGTAAACTTAGAAAAAACCTAGGGGATAAAAACTGCGAACTTGAAGCTAAACATATCTCAAAAATTATGGAAGTTTATGCAAAATTTGAAAATTGTGATGATGAAGTGGACGGCAGAAAAATTGTCTCTAAGATCTTTGACAATAGCGACTTTGGGTACTACAAAGTAAATATTGAACGACCAAAGAGATTAAAAGCACAATTTAGAGATGAGCTGATAGAAACACTAAGGTTTGATAAAACTTTGGAAGAGCCTATGAGATGGTGTTTGCAAGAGTTTGGTGATGAGTGCTACATAGACATAAGTAAACACAAAAAAACTATAGAAGAGTACCTTGATAAAGAGGATATTAGTTTAACTACTAAAAATAAAAAAGCTCTAACAACTCAAACTTTATGGACTAAGCATAAAATGTTAGAAGATACTGCAAATGTTTTAAAAAATGCAATAGGAACTGATGAATACACCGATTTTAACATCTTTAAAGCTGATGTTGATGAAGTGATGAAAAAAGAGAAAATAAAACTCTCTGCATCTGAAAAAAATATGATTTTAAATGCTGTGAGCTGGTATGATGAAAATGCAGCTAAGGTTATCAAAAAAGTTACCAAAATAAGTGGTGAAAAACTTGAGAAACTGCTTGATCATTTAGGTTGCCAAAAAGAGCAGCTTGCAGACTTTGGTTACTATAAGTATAGTGAGGCTAAAGCCACACCTCCTGGAAGTGGGACTTCAGTCCCACATAAAGATGAGTACATAGAATACGAGAGCAACACCGACTTGCGAGATAGTGAAAATATCCCTTTAAAAGATAACATCCACAAATACTTCCTAAAAGAGGTAAAACCCCATGTAGAAGAAGCGTGGATAAATCTGGACAGTACAAAAATAGGCTATGAGATAAGCTTTAACAAATACTTCTATACTCATAAACCACTAAGAACTCTGGATAAAGTAGCGAAAGATATACTTGAGCTTGAAGAGGCTTCTGAGGGTCTTATCAAAGAGATATTAGGAGTATAGGGTGGGTGAAATAGCAAATCTTAAAATAGTTGAAGAGCTAAAAGTGCTCATTCACGCTTCTAAAGTGCAAGTTGTCCAGTCGGTCAATACGATTATGGTGCAAACCTATTGGCAGATAGGCAAAACCATAGTAGAAGATGAACAAAAAGGACAAACAAGAGCTGAGTATGGCAAAGAGCAACTCAAACAAATTTCCAAGGAGCTCACCAAAGAGTTTGGCAAAGGGTTTGATAGTAGAAATCTTAGAAATATGAGACAATTTTATCTCACTTTTCCAAAATGGAACGCAGTGAGTACCAAATTGAGCTGGACACATTACCGAACACTTATGCGAATCGAAAACCCAAATGCAAGAGAGTGGTATATACAAGAAGCTATCGCCAACAACTGGAGTGCGAGGGCTTTGGACAGACAAATAAGTGTGCTGTATTATGAACGACTTCTCTCAAGCAAAGAAAAATTACCATTGAAGCAAGAGGCAGAAGAAAAAACTAAACCTCTCCAACTAGATGCAAAAGATATGTTACGAGACCCATATATTTTTGATTTTTTAAACATAACAGATAAAACTCTTTTTGAAACCGACATAGAACAATCTTTGATAGACAATCTTCAACACTTTTTACTTGAACTTGGTCGTGGCTTTGCCTTTGTGTCAAGACAGCAGAGGCTTAGTGTAGAGGAGCAGGACTTTTATATAGACCTTGTTTTTTACAACTTCAAGCTCAAATGCTTTTTGCTCATAGACCTAAAACTAGGCAAACTCACCCACCAAGATGTGGGGCAGATGGATACTTATGTAAGGGTCTATGACCAACACCACAAAAGCGAAGACGACAACCCAACCATCGGGCTGATACTCTGTAGCGAACACTCTAAAGCCGTGGCGAAATACTCCGTGCTAAGTGACAGCAAACAGCTCTTTGCTTCTAAATACTTGCCGTATTTGCCTACAGAAGAGGAGCTGCAAAGAGAGTTACAAAGAGAGCGGAACCTACTCACGCAAGGGGTGGAAAATGAGTAAGCTTGAAAAATACAGTTCTTATAAAGATAGTGGTGTGGAGTGGTTGGGGGAGATTCCTGAACATTGGAATATAGAAAAACTGAAAAACTACTGTAAAGCTTATGGCAGAATTGGTTTTAGAGGATATACTACTTCTGATCTTGTAGATGAAAATGAAGGTGCAATTACAATAAGTCCTTCAAATATTTTTGAATACTCAATGATGTTTGAAAAATGTAGTTTTTTGAGTTGGAAAAAGTATTATGAATCACCTGAGATTCAAATAAATGAAAATGATATTTTAATTGTGAAAACTGGTTCAACTTTTGGTAAGGTTGGAATGGTTAAAAATTTACCTGAAAAAGCAACAATAAATCCTCAATTACTAGTTCTAAAAAATATAGAGATTGAAAAAAGATTTTTTTATTACACATTAACATCAACTATTATTCAAACACAAGTTAATAAACAAGTTATTGGAAGTACAATTCCTACTATCTCAGAAAATAAGATTTTAAATTTTATTTCATTGTTACCACCAAAAGAAGAACAAACAAAAATAGCCTCATATCTTGATGAAAAAACATCTCAAATAGACAAAGCCATCAGCCAAAAAGAAAAGCTTATAGAGCTACTAAAAGAGCGTCGTCAGATAACTATCAATGAAGCGGTAACAAAAGGCTTAGATAAAGCCGTAGAGTTTAAAGATAGTGGTGTTGAGTGGTTGGGAGAGATTCCGAAGCATTGGGAAGTTAAAAAGTTGAAACATGCTTTAAAATTTACAACTGGTGGAACTCCGTCTTCTGGAGTTGAAGATTATTATAATGGCGAAGAACCTTGGGTTACAATTTCAGATATGACTGGTAGATATATTGAAAAAAGTCACTTTATTTCAAAAAAAGCCATCAGAGAATGTAACATGCAGATTATTCCAAAAGATTCACTACTTTATAGTTTTAAATTATCTGTAGGACAAGTTGCATTTACAACACAAAATACTTATACAAATGAAGCAATTGCAAGCTTTTATCCTGCAAATAATATTGACTTGAACTTTTGGTATTATGTTTTACCTGTGTATGTAATTAGAAATGCAAATAAAAATATATATGGAGCTTATCTTTTAAATCAGGACTTGATAAAAAATGCCACAATTATATTTCCCCCAAAACTTGAACAAACAAAAATTGTAGAATATATCGAAACCCAAACAGCAAAAATCGATAAAGCCATAGAGCTACAACAAAACTATATAGCAAAACTCAAAGAGTATAAAGCTTCCCTTATTGATAGTGTAGTAACTGGAAAAGTAAAGGTGTCATAATGAGAGAGCTTTATATTAATGAGATAAAAGGGGTTACGAGTTATGGTAATAGCCATCCAATTATTGTAAAAGCTGAGGATAACAATACTTATGTATTAAAAACAAGAGCTGATGGGACTTTGGCTGATAAAGTCGATTTTGGTATCTTCATAGAAACACTCTCTTATAAACTTTTGCAAAAGTTTGGATTTAAAAATATTCCCGTAATTGAATATTTGATAATAGACGATGATTTTTTACAAGATGCTGAGTTTTTGTTTGGTGATTCAAAAAATGAGCGGGAGCAGGTGGCTTTGGCCAATATCAAAGCCTCTAAAGGTTTAAATCTTGGTGTAAAATGGATTGAAAATAGTGAAAAATTTATTGATGAAGATTTAAGTCGAGATTTTAAAAAAGAGACTATCAATTATGATGGCTATATAATGAACTCTGATAGAAATAAAAGCAATCCAAATATTTTATATTGTAAAGATGATAGAAAAAAATATTTGATAGATTTTGGCGGGGCTTTTGAGATGCTAATGGCTTTTTATATTATGGAAAGTGATACAGCTTTGTTTGAAATACCAAAATTTTATAATAAGTTTTGCTTTGATAATGATTATTTATTGTTAGATGAAGTAGATGGAGTGACAACTATAAAAAATAAAATCACAAAAGATGAAATAGATGAACTTATAGATGAACTCCCAAGAGAGTGGGAACCTCATAAACTAAAAGATGAGATTGCATATATCATATCTCAAAGAGTTGGAAATAAGGAGATATTCAAACAATGAGAAAGCTATATAACTATCAAGTGATAAGATACTTTCCAAATGTCAATAGTGATGAGTTTTTTAATGTTGGGATCCATCTAGCAAATGATATAAAAAATGAACTACATTTTATAAAAGATGAACATTTAACAAAACTGATTTCATTTCCATCGATAGAGAAAGGAAATATTACAACTTTTATAAAAATGCTAGATAAAGAGATCAATATATCACACTGGTATGGAAATAATCTTAAATTTAGTAATACAAAAGCTTTTAGAAGCTCACAAACCTTTGAAGAGGTTTTGGAAATACTTTATGAAGACTACATAGGATATAAATTTCATTTTAAAGAAAAAAAAGATTCAATTGAAATTATCAAACAAAATACAAGAGATATAATTTTTAGAGAATTTACAAATTATGTAGAGGTAAATGAAAATACAATATTTGATTTTGATATTGTTGATAAAAAGCATAATCTTCATCACTATTCAAATTTAGGAAGTATTTCTAATAAAGATAATGTTAAGGATATGATTTGGGATGTTGAGAGTTTTTCCCTTTACAATGCAAATGTATCAAATGCTAAATTTGAACTACTAAACATAAAAAATCCACATGATGATGTGCAAGTAGCTAACAATATTTTGCATAAAAGTCACATTGAATCAATTGCATACTATGATGAAGATACAAGATATGAGTATATAAAACAAGTTGCTGGTATTTAAATATGAGTAATATTCTAATCTACCAAAACGAAAACGGCAATATCAAAGTCGATGTGATGTTTGAAGACGGCTCAGTGTGGCTTTCACAAGCTCAAATATGTAAAGTGTTTGGTAAAGCAAAATCAACCATAAGTGAACATATCAAAGCGATATTTGAAGAGGGTGAGTTAAGTTCATCTTCAACTGTTCGGAATTACCGAACAGTTCAAATGGAAGGGAAAAGAGAAGTTGCTAGAGATGTTGATTTTTACAACCTCGATATGATAATCGCCATTGGTTTTAGAGTTCGCTCTTCTACTGGTACGAAGTTTAGAATTTGGGCAAATGAGAAGCTCAAAGAGTACATCACAAAAGGTTTTGTGCTTAATGATGAAAAGTTTAAAAACGGTAACTCCATGAGCTACTTTGATGAACTTCAACAACGCCTAAGAGATATACGTCTTAGTGAGAAGTTTTTTTACCAAAAAATCAAAGATATCTATATGACAAGTATCGACTATGACCCGAAAGATGAAAAAACAATAGAATTTTTTAAAGTAGTTCAAAACAAACTCCTTTGGGCAGTCTCACAGCAAACAGCAGCAGAGCTTGTGCATAATCGTGTAGATATTTCAAAACCACTCTTAGGGATGAGTTCATTTGATAAAGAGGGTAAAAATATCACCAAAAAAGATGTAAGCATTGCTAAAAATTATCTCAATGAAGAAGAGATAAAACTCTTAGGGCTTTTAGTAGAACAGTATTTGGCATTTGCAGAGACGATGGCATCGCAAAAGACACCAATGTATATGAAAGACTGGATTGCAAGATTAGATATGATACTCTCAATGAATGGCAGTGAGCTTCTCACCCATGCAGGAAAGATAAGTCACCAGATAGCAAAAGAGCGAAGTGAACTGGAGTATCAAAGATACAAAGAGATACAAAAAAAGGAACAAAAAGCACAAAGTATAAAAGAGCTAGAAGAAGATATAAAGAGGTTACAATGAGCAGTCAAACAAATGAACAAGCACTAGAAAGTAGTATAGAAAAGTTTTTAACTGGAACTTGCCAAGAGGAACTTAAAGCAGGAGTAAGTGAACCAACACCCACTTATGGCACTCATAACAAGTTTTACATAGGTCATAATAGTGATTTTAATAAAGAGTATGCCATTGACGAAAAAAGATTTTGGAACTTTTTAGAGTCCACTCAAGAAGAGGAGCTAGAAAAGCTAAAAAGAGATCCTCAGTACAAGCTAAAGATCATCCAAAGACTTGACAAGATGATAAAAAAGTATGGAATACTAAAGATTCTTAAAAAAGGTCTTAGTGTTGAAGATGCTCACTTTACTCTCTTTTATGTTACTCCACTAAATTCAAGCGGTGCAGAGATTAAAAAAAGGTTTAACTCAAACCAGTTTAGTGTAACTAGACAAGTAACTCACTCTACTACGAATCCTCTTTTAGAGATGGATTTGGTTATATTTATCAATGGTCTTCCAATCATTACAATGGAGCTAAAAAATCCTTGGACAGGTCAAAATGCTAGATTTCATGGTATTAAGCAATATAAAGAAGATAGAGATCCAAAAGAGCCTCTATTAAATTTTGCTAGATGTATTGTTCACTTTGCAGTAGATACAGATGAAGCCTATATGACTACTAAACTTGATGGTGCTAAAACTTTCTTTTTACCGTTTAATAAAGGGAACAATCACGGAGCAGGAAACCCAGTAAATCCAAATGGATATAAGACAGCTTATATATGGGAAGAGATATTTACCAAACACTCCCTTGCTAATATCATACAACACTTTGTAAGATTAGATGGTAAAGAGAGTGATAAGTTAAATTCTAGAACACTATTTTTCCCAAGATACCATCAGCTTGATGTGGTAAGAAAACTGATTGATGATGTAAGTGAAAATGGAGTTGGTAAAACATATCTAATACAGCATAGTGCAGGTAGTGGTAAATCAAATTCAATTACATGGAGTGCATATCAACTGATAGAAGCTTATCCAAATAGAGAAAAAATAAATGGAAGTAAAGGGATTGACTATCCACTATTTGATAGTGTAATTGTAGTAACAGATAGAAAAATACTTGATAAACAGCTAAGGGAAAATATCAAAAGCTTTAGCGAGATAAAAAATATAGTAGCACCTGCTTACAGTTCAAGTGAACTAAAAACAAGTCTTGAAAATGGTAAGAAAATCATCATTACTACTATTCAAAAGTTTCCTTTTATAGTTGATGGTATAGCTGATCTTAGTGAGAAAAGATTTGCAGTAATTATTGATGAAGCTCACTCAAGCCAGAGTGGTTCAGCCCATGGAAAAATGAATGAAGCAATGGGAAAAAAAGATTTTGATGAAGAGATGGATGCTCAAGGTATGGTCTTAGAGATTATGAAGAGTAGGAAAATGAAAGGAAATGCTTCATACTTAGCTTTTACTGCAACTCCTAAAAATAATACACTTGAAAAGTTTGGAACAAAACAAGATGATGGAACTTATAAACCATTTCATCTATACTCTATGAAACAAGCAATTGAAGAAGGATTTATCCTAGATGTATTATCAAACTATACAACATATAAAAGCTACTATGAAATAGAAAAAACTATAGAAGAGAGTCCACTATTTGATACAAAAAAAGCACAAAAAGCATTGAGAAGTAAAGTAGAAAAAGACCCATCTACAATAGCTACAAAAGTTGATATTATGTTAGACCATTTTATTAACAATGTGTACAAAACCAAAAAACTAAAATCAAAAGCTAAAGGTATGGTTGTAACATCGAATATTGAAACAGCTATTTTCTATCATCAAGCTATAGTTAAAAAGCTAGAAGAACTTGGAAATCCTTTTAAAGCTGTTATTGCTTTTTCTGGAAAAAAAGAAGTAAAAGGAATTGAATATACAGAAGATAGTATCAATAACTTTGCATCAAAAGATATAGCTGAAAAATTTGATAGTGATGAATATAGATTATTAGTTGTTGCAAATAAGTTCTTAACAGGATTCGATCAACCAAAACTTTGTGCTATGTATATAGATAAGAAACTGCAAGGAGTCTTAGCAGTACAAGCATTATCAAGACTAAATCGTTCTGCTCCAAAATATGGTAAGAAAACAGAAGATTTATTTATATTAGATTTTTATAATAAAGTAGAAGATATAAAAACTTCGTTTGATCCATTCTATACTTCTACAACACTTAGTGAAGAGACTGATATAAATGTACTACATGAACTAAAAGATAATCTTGATGATTTAGGTGTATATGAACAAAATGAAGTGGATGAGTTTTTTGAAAAATACTTTAAAGGTGTAGATGCAAGTGAACTGTCACCGATAATTGACACAGCTGCTGCAAGATTTAATAATGAACTTGAACTAGATGATGATGAAAAACCTGATTATAAAATTAAAGCTAAACAGTTCGTAAAAATTTATGGTCAAATGAGTTCCATTATGCCTTATGAAATAGTAGCTTGGGAAAAACTATTTTGGTTCTTAAAGTTTTTAATACCAAAACTAATTATCAAAGATAAAGATAAAGATGCACTAGATGAACTTTTAAATTCTGTAGATTTATCAACTTATGGATTAGAAAGAGTAAAACTTGGAGCAAAAATAGGACTTGATGATAGTGACACAGAAGTAGACCCTCAAAATCCTAATCCTAGAGGTTCATATGGATCAGAAGAAGAGAAGGATCCACTAGATGATATTATTAAAACATTTAACGAAAGATGGTTTCATGGTTGGGAAGCAACACCTGAAGATCAAAGAGTTAAGTTTATCCACTTAATGAACAAAGTAAAAACACATGATGATTATAAGTCTAAGTATGCAGAAAATAAAGATGAACATACTAGAAGATTAGCATTAGAGAAAATGGTTGCTGAGATTATGAACCGTGAGAGAAGAAAAGAACTAGATCTTTATAAACTATTTGCAGGTGATGAAGCTTTTAGAACGGGAATGCTCGATAGTTTTGAGAGAGCATTGAGTACAACAAGAGAATAGAAGAGGAACTGTAATGTCATTATTATTTGTTGGTTATGATTTTGAAAAAATCAATTGGAAAGAAATTAAAAAAATTGGTAAAAAAGAAGGTAAAGAAGTAGATGAAAAAGAAGATATTAGCTTACATGATAAGGGTATATTTTCAATAGCAGATAGTGCAATCACATCATTTGGAGGAGCTAAAACACTATTAACAGGGTTTAGAAAAGTTTACGATATAGAAGTAAAGCTATGGAAACCTAGTTTTTATCCTAATGGAAGTTTCAATGACTATTTTACAATTTATCAGAAAGTTCCAATTATCGTAGGTTTTGCTGGAAATACTTTAGTTGCACAACATATAATGAATTCAATTAGCGGACATATTAACATCTAAAAATAAGCTGTGATGAAAAAGAACAAGGTGAATCAATTAAATACATAATAAATCTACCTTGTGAAAATAATTTGGTAGCTAATCCTCCTATTGTGACGATATGGGATGATGATACATTTTTAGATAGAGATTTTGCAAATTTATTATCTGGTGAGTATATATCAGATGCTATTGAACATTCAATTAATCATGCACTAAAGTCAGCTCGAAAACATAGGTTAAGTCAAGAAGAGTTTGAACAAATGTATACTGATATGTTTTGTGGATTTTATTGTCCAGTGCTAGGTGAACATCAAATATATATTTACAGAATGAAAAGTAAACTTGAAGATGGTATTTTTGAAGTATTTACAGAAAAAGAAAAACTAGATAATAGAGATATTGCTGTTTTAGGTATGAAAAATAGTTTTGAAGAACAAGCTAAAAGTGTTTATTTAGAAGAAATCGAAAAAGAAAATCCAAATATTACTGACTCCTTAATTAGGTTTATGGATGAATGTATCGTAGAAGTGCATAATCAAGGCTCTTATGAGATTAATAAACCAATCATTTATAAAAGTTTAGATAAAGGTTCAATTAAAAAGAAGAATATTCAATAGTTATTAAAATCAATACGATTTAATAATAAGTACACCTAAAAGTACACCTTGTGATTTTATTGTTCTTTATAATCCCTAAAATAAAGAAATCCTTTCCTGTATAGAAATAGGATAATTCCTATTTCTTATAAATAATATTTTTATTTAAACTAGTAATCTAAATGTACCTCTTGTAGGTTGCTTTTAAGCGACAAAAATTTATAGCTTTAGATAAATTAAGCCCAGTTAAGTATTTGGAACAGTACAATTCAAGAGCTAATTAACGGTTGTTTATTTTTAGTTGTTTTTTTTAATTTTTGATTTAAGTTTATTTTAGACTACAGGTATAGTTTGCGATTCAAGATATGAAATTAAAGCTGTTCTACTTATAAAGTTCTTTGAGTTTAGTTTTGTAACCTCTATCTTATTACTATAAATAAGCTTTTTGAGCAAGTCGCTTTTAATCAAGTGCATCTCATCAATCTGCTTGATACTAAATAAAATCCCCTCTGGAATAAGTGTGTTGAAATCGGTTTTCATCTTTGTTCTCCTTATATAATTTTTATGGTTTTGATATTTCTATCATTTATATATTTGGTTTAAAAAAAATATTTTTTCTATTGAAAAAATTCTTTATATAGTCCAATACAAAATTGAAATTTAATTTTGGAACTTAGCGTATGAATTCATGTTACTACTCAAATATCTAATATTTTCTTTTTAGAAATAACCACATTTCCTAATAAGTCTATATATGCTGTAATCATTTGACTTATGAACTTTTTTACAACATCTAAATCAGCATTGATTCTATGATTATCATTATAAGAAGACTCCAGCATAAACAGATTTAAATCATTTAATGTATTAGGTGCATTAAGTAAATTTACAATGCGTTGTTTATAGGAAGTATCTTTAAAATAAATAATGGTGTATTTGTCTAAAGCTTTTTGTATAGAAGCTAAGTTAAAACCTTTTTTTACGAAGAAACGATTTTGTAGCTTAAGCTCTGCTCTTGTTATCTTCTTATTATTTATTTTTTCTTTTGCAGATTTATTATAAATATAAAATCGCATCATTGCAGCTTTTTTTTTGACTTTATTACTATAGTTTTCTATATAACTTGTCGGTATTCCATTAAAATATTGTACATATCCTAAAGGGTTATATTTCACATTATTGGGTCTATGTTCAAGATACTTAGTACCTATCACATTACTAAAATCACAAAACATATCTATAGCGATATCTAGCTCTACAAATCTGTAAGAGAAACAATTAGTGTTAAGTAATGCAATAATTGTAATAAGTGCTTTATAAGAAGCTTTATCTTGCTTATAATTAAAGCTTTTAAGTCCACACCATCTAATGCGTATGTAGTATGATTTTGTAGTTGGTGCAAATCCTGTATGAAGTGTTGCCAATTTACTATTACCATATAATAGATTATATATATGTACATTTTTAGTTGATCTTTCTTTATCCTTATTTAGGTTACCTAATTGTTTTTTAAATATATAACCCCATATCAAATCAAATTTATATCTTTGTTCTTTATCAGAACAATTATCCAATTGTATAGCAACTGTATCTATACTTGTTATATTTTTTACCATGTTATTTCCTTTTTTGAGTAGTAATGAAAATAGATAAGATTTAGAGTTAACATAATATTTATAGTGCTATATATAGTAATGAAGATACTAACAATTATCTATAATTTATACTCTAGTCACTGTTAATTATATGTTCAAGTTTTGTATTCACAGTTTTGATCTAATTTATTTTCATCAATATAAGTAATCAATGAAAATTTTTATTTTTTCCAATTTTTATTTCGGATAGTTTAAAATTACATATAAGGTATATAGTGATTGTAATAATAGGCCATTAAAGATGGAACTATTGGAGTGGTAACATTATTTCAGACATAGAAATTAAATAATTCTACGTTAAAATAAATGAATAAGGGTTATCATGAAAAAATATAGTAAAGAGTTCAAAGACTCAACCGTACAGTTAATAATAAACAACAATGAGAATGTAAAAAAAGTAGCAAATGATTTAGATTTGAAAATTTTGATTGAAATTTGACCCACTTTTTTGAATAAAAATGACCCACCTGCAGATTAAAATTATAGCGTAAATATTTTTAGTTTTTGTCCTC